>JAISXW010000026.1 GCA_031270325.1 Streptococcaceae bacterium | reverse complement strand
CAATTATTTTGGTGCTAAGCAGCAATTATTTTGGTGCTAAGCAGCAATTATTTTGGTGCTAAGCAGCAATTATTTTGGTGCTAAGCAGCAATTATTTTGGTGCTAAGCAGCAATTATTTTAGTGCTAAGTAGCGATTATTTTGGTGCTAAGCACCAATTGTTTTTCTAGGCTTGAGCCTTCAGTAAAAGGCAACCGAGCTACCCACATCGGAAATGGTGTTAGGAGGTTTGGTACATAAAGTTTGTGAATTTTAACAAGGTAACCGTTTACAAAACTTTGTGGTCTGTGCTATAATGTCGTTAAACTAAAAATAATTAAAGGAAGCATATTTCATGAAAAACGATTTGTTTGACGGCCTCAAGGCAAAGATAGCGGGGAAAAATTTAAAAATAGTTTTTCCAGAAGGGATTGAGCAGCGGATTCTGGGGGCAGCGTATCGCTTACAGGCAGAGCAGTTATTGACACCGATTCTCTTAGGTAATGTCGCTGAAGTTTCAGAGACACTGCGCAGTCGTGGCTTGCAGTCATCCCTGTTTACCATTATTGACCCAACAAATTATGAGCGTTTTGATGAAATGGTTGCCGCTTTTGTCGCTCGACGTGGTGGCAAGGTGACCGAAGAAAAGGCGCGTGAGATTTTACTAGACGTGAACTACTTTGGCACAATGTTGGTTTATATGGGGGAGGCTGATGGTCTGGTATCAGGTGCCATTCATTCGACAGCCGATACGGTTCGGCCTGCCCTGCAAATCATTAAGACAAAACCGGGGATTTCACGGACATCTGGCGCTTTCCTCATGGTCCGTGCCTATGGTCAAGAAAAATATATCTTCAGCGATTGTGCGATTAACATTAATCCCGGTGCGCAGGAATTGGCAGAAATTGCCATTGATTCAGCAGGCACAGCAGCTTTGTTTGATATTGACCCTCGTGTTGCGATGCTTAGTTTTTCGACCAATGGTTCGGGTGCCTCAGATGACGTGACCAAGGTTGTAGAGGCGACTAAGATCGCACAAACATTGCGCCCAGATTTGAAAATTGATGGCGAGATGCAGTTTGATGCGGCCTTTGTGCCGGAGGTTGGTCGCCTGAAATTCCCAGATTCTAAAGTCGCTGGCAATGCCTCAGTCTTTGTCTTTCCGGATTTACAATCTGGCAATATTGGCTATAAAATTGCGCAACGCTTGGGCAACTTTGAAGCCATTGGCCCAATTCTTCAAGGCTTGAACAAACCTGTTTCTGACTTGTCCCGTGGCTCCAATGAAGAAGATGTCTATAAATTATCAATTATTACCGCAGCCCAATCCTTGATGTAATCAGGCTATCAAACAACCGTCGACAGTAATCGACGGTTGTTTTGTTGACTAAAAGTGTCATGACAGGTGTCTAAGGAGGAGTAGTCTCGGTTTAGAGCAAGCCCCAATGCTTAAAGGCAGTCACAATACCGTGGTCGGTGTTAGCTGTTGTGACGAAATCAGCGATTGCTTTGAGTTCTGGTAGGCCGTTGGCCATGGCGGTCGCATGATCGACGGCTTTTAGTAGCGCCAAGTCATTGGAGCCATCCCCAAAGCCATAGGTCTCACCTGTGAAACCAAGCAAGTCGATAACTTTTTGGATCCCTGTTCCCTTATTTACCCCGGCATTAACGATGTCAATCGAAAAAGGGGTGTTTTTGAAGTAATCAAATTCTGGGAGATGTTGGCGATAGTAAGCGACATCTGAGGCTTGGGTCGTAAAAGTCAGCAGCATATTAACCTCATGGGTCAGGTGGCGTGTGTCATGAACAACAGGGAGGGGTGCATCAGTATAGCCATAGGCAGATTGGACCAGAGGAGTCATCTCTGAAACCCAGTAGTGATCCTTGTCATAAAAGGCGAGTGCCTGATCTTTGGCAGCTGCCAACTCCTTGAGTCGTACAATGGCATCTGTTGGCATTGCTTCACGATGGATCGTTTTGCCCTCAACGATAATAAATTGACCATTCATCGCTACGGCACTGTTAATGCCAGACTGCGCCATCAGGGTTTCGAGTTCAAAATGACCACGACCAGTCGCAATGACAGGTAGCACACCATTGCGACGAATTTGGTGGAGGGCTTGGCTGACATCATCATCCAGCTGACTTTGCGCATTTAAAAGTGTGCCATCCAGATCAAAGAAAGCGATGGCATGGTAAGTGTTTTTTATAGTTGTCATAAAGCTAGTATACATGATTTTAGGATAAAGTTCAGATACTGAGTCCAATCGGCAGGACAAATATATGAAGCAATCACGAGATAGCGGTGATCCCGTTCCGACTGTTGTCTTAACGCCTCCAAAACTACGTTCGCTTACGTCTTTTTTCTAAGTTTGTATGGCGCTGAGCGCCGTTGTCCTCACTTTTAGAGAGGCTGTCCTCGCTTTTAGTGAAGCTGCCCTCACTTTTAGTCAGACCAAGTTTGTCGTGGCGTGGAGGGCCTTGGCTCAAAATCACAAGGGCATCTTAGCTCGGAAATCGCAGGTTGGCGCAAGTAAAAAGAGTGCGGGAGGGGTTGAGGACAAACATCGAAACGGAATCTCCGCTATCACGCAGGTGCTTGGTTAGCTTTTAAGGCTATTGCGATCATGTCAGGCGGTTGTTTCATGCGCTTGTCGTGGGTAGCAGAAGTAAGCCTCAATCTTAACCTGACTTAACCTCAATTTATGGTATAATGATAACAATTATGGTAAAGAAAACACAAAGAAAATCGGCAGCTAAACGACCGTCTAAGACCAAACGACCGCCGACTCAAAAGGAACTTGCAGCACAAGCTAAACAGCGAAAGGTGATTGCCTTTTTCGTTGGGCTTTTTTTGCTGATTTTGGCGGCAACACGATTGGGTGTTGTCGGTATCACGCTTTATAATCTGATTAGATTAGTGATCGGCAGCACAGCCTATCTAGGCATTGCCTTGACAGTCCTAGCGATGAGTTTAGCTGCCTTTAAAAAAGGCTTTATCAGCCAGCACCGCCAATCTATCTTTGGTGTGGTGCTGCTCAGTCTGTCAGTTCTTCTAGCCTTTCAGGCCTATTTTGACCAACAAGTTGGCACAGCTCAAACTTGGCAGATTGTTTCAGAGCAAGTGACTAAGTTCAAAGTGACCGCTTTTCTAGGTGGCGGGCTAGTTGGCCATGCGGTTTACCAACCTCTCAAACTCCTCTTTTCAGCTACGGGGGTCTATCTATTAGCAACGCTTTTCGGTCTCATCGGCTTTTATTTGTTAGCACCTAAACTTTGGCAAAGGGTGGTGGGCAAGATGAAAGAAAGGCTGATGGCTAATCGGGCTAAACGGCAAGAGCGCTTAGCCCAAACCAAAATGGCACAAGATCCGGTAGCAGATGATCTCGAGTCTCCGTCTGAAACGCCTGTCAGTCTCTCCTCAATTGACCCAGCAGTTCCTTATGATTTCTTGCCCTACAAAGAAGCTGAAATCGTCATGCCGTCAGATCAAGCGCCAGACACCGCAGATGAGTCGGGTGACCAGTTAGCGATTAATTTTGCAGACCAGTCGGACATGCCGCATTATCGGTTGCCGGATGCGTCTTTACTGGCACCGATACCTATCAAAAATCAGACAAATGAACGGAAAAATGTGCAACATAATATCAAAATATTAGAGACCACCTTTAAGAGTTTTGGTATTCAAGCGACCGTTGAATCTGCGGTTGTCGGCCCTTCAGTTTCCAAATACGAAATCAAACCAGCCACGGGTGTCAAGGTCAGTCGTATTCTCAATCTGCAAGATGATCTGGCGCTTGCTCTGGCAGCCAAAGACGTTCGGATAGAAGCGCCTATCCCTGGTAAATCAGTCGTGGGGATCGAGATTCCTAACGGAGAAGTTGCGATGGTCGGCTTTCGTGAGATGTGGGAAAGCGCCCAGACAGATCCAACGCAACTTTTGGAAGTCCCATTGGGTAAGGCAGTAGATGGGACAATCAAAACCTTCAATCTGGCTAAAATGCCACATATTCTAGTGGCGGGTTCGACGGGTTCAGGTAAATCAGTCGCTGTAAATGGGATCATTACGAGTATTTTGATGAAGGCACTACCGAGTCAAGTCAAGTTTCTCATGGTCGATCCCAAAATGGTCGAATTAGATGTTTACAATGACATTCCTCATCTGTTGATTCCTGTCGTGACCAATCCACGAAAGGCAGCGAGAGCCCTGCAAAAAGTGGTAGACGAGATGGAAAATCGTTATGAACTATTCCGGCGGGTCGGCTCAAGAAATATCGAAGGCTATAATGCTAAAGTCGAACGATATAATGCTGACAATCAAGAAAAGCAGCAGACGCTACCCTTGATTGTCGTCATTGTAGATGAATTATCCGACTTGATGATGGTTGCCTCTAAGGAAGTCGAAGATGCCATTATCCGAATCGGTCAAAAAGCACGAGCTGCTGGGATTCACATGATCCTTGCGACCCAACGGCCATCAGTCGATGTCATCAGTGGGTTGATCAAGGCTAATGTTCCGAGTCGTGTGGCCTTTGCTGTGTCATCAGGGACAGACTCTCGGACGATCTTGGACGGCAATGGCGCTGAGAAATTACTCGGTCGGGGGGACATGCTCTTTAAACCGATTGATGACAATCATCCCCAACGCTTGCAGGGCGCTTTTTTATCAGATGATGATGTTGCCAGTGTGGTTGCCTTTATCAAAAAACAAGCCAGTTCGGACTATGATGAGACCTTTGATCCCGGTGAAAGCGCAGAAGATGAACTGCGTACCTTTGATGGCAATGGTTCAGCCAGTGAGACAACGTCTGGCGATCCCTTGTTTGAGCAAGCCAAACAGCTAGTTATCGAACATCAAAAAGCCTCGGCATCAATGCTCCAACGTCGCCTATCGGTCGGCTTTAATCGGGCAACACGAATCATGGAGGAGCTGGGTGCAGCAGGTGTGATTGGACCAGCAGAAGGTACCAAACCTCGCAAAGTCTTGCTGACACCACCAGCTCAGGACGATGAGGTGCTGGCGGAAGGAGATAGCCATGACCGTATTTGACACGCTAGCAAGTCTATCAGCCACTGCCCTTCCCCAAATAACTCTCATTTCTGGAGAAAATGAGGAGATTATTTCTGAGCTCAAAGCGCAACTCTTAAAGAAAGTCAATTTTGACTCAACTGATTTGTCACAGGCCTATTTCGACCTAACGGAGACGGCGGCAGATGTGGCACTAGAAGAACTCGAAAGTCTGCCTTTTTTTGGAGATGAGATGCTTGTCGTTTTTGAAAACCTTTGGGAATTGACAACGGCCAAAAAGTCAGTCTGGACTGAAAGCCAGCTCAGTCGGCTGGAAAACTTTATCGACAATCCGCTCCAATCCACGAAGTTAATCCTCGTTTTACATGGAAAATTGGACGGCAAGCGGCGGATTGTCAAGAAGCTCAAGAAATCTGCCTTCAGCCTAGATGCACAGGACCTAAAGCCAATTGAATTACGCAAGTATTTCATGGCGGATTCCGGATTAAAGGCAGATGTGCTAGACCTCATCATTGAAAAATCCAATGCTAACTTTGCGATTATCAGACAAAATATCGACATGGTTAAGACCTATGCCAAAGGTAAAACACTGACATTAGAAGATGTCCACGCTGCAGTCCCCAAATCTCTGGCTGACAATATTTTTGACCTTACAGATTTGATTTTGCAGGGGCAGCTCACTGCTGCAAGGGCATTGGTCGCAGATTTGGTCTTGCAAGGGGAAGATGAAATCAAAATCCTAGCAATTCTGAGCAATAATTTTCGTCTTTATTATCTGATTAAGCTCTTGCTTGCCAAGAAATACAACAACCAACAAGTGATTCAGTTTTTGAAACTCAATCCCTACCGGTTTAAATTTTTAATCGGGCCAGCTCGTGCCAAAAGTCAAGCATTTTTAGCCTATGCCATGCAACAATTGATTGACACAGATTATCAAATCAAATCAGGTCAAGGCAATAAAAGCTTTCTCTTGGATTTGGTCTTGATTCGTTTGTCAGAAGGAAAGGTTGCAATCTCATAAGTCGAAAGCCGTGATTAGTTATTGGTATCACGGCTTTTTTTATTTTGAGCTATAATCAAATCATGACTAAGAATAAAGACATAATCAACATCAAAGAAAAGTTAGATACGTTGGTCGTCACTGGCGTTTCAGCCCATGATAATCCTGAAAAAGCGGTCGTGCCACCAATTTATCTGACAACGACCTATGCCCAAGACAATATTGATGCTTTCGGAGCTTTTCAGTATTCTCGCGCTCATAATCCGACACGTTCACAGCTGGAGCGCCTACTCGCAAAGATAGAAGACGCAGAATTTGCCTATGCCTTTTCATCAGGAATGGCTGCCATTTCAAGCTTTTTTAGCTTATTTGAGCCGGGCGATAAGCTGCTCTTAAATGCGTCAATCTACGGTGGGACTTATGCCTATGTCCGTCAGTATCTGACCCAGTATCAGATCGAGTTTGATTTGATTGACGATTTAAATCAAATAACCGATAATGAGTTAAAGGAGAATGTGAAAGGGATTTTTATCGAGACACCCGCCAATCCCTTGTTACGTGTGACCGATATTAAACGGATCAGTGATTTAGCCCATCAACATGGTGCGATTGTTGCCGTTGACAATACCTTTTTGACGCCGTATTATCAAAAACCGCTAGCCTATGGCGCAGATTTGGTGGTCTATTCGGCGACCAAGTACTTTAGCGGTCATGCAGATGTGATTGCAGGTGTAGCAATCACAAATGATGCGACTTTAGCCGGGAAAATCAACTTTTTCCAAGCGACACAAGGTGCGAGCCTAGCCCCCTTTGATGCTTATTCGCTAATTCGGGGGATAAAAACTTTAGCCGTTCGACTAGATCGGCAAGAAGTCAATACCCTCGCCTTGATTGACTTCCTGACCATTCATGATGGTGCCAAACGGGTTTACTTTGCCGGCTGTCACTCGCGTGATGAGGCTGATATTCAAGAATATCAGGCAACAGGCGTTGGTGCGGTCATCTCATTTGACTTGGCTGACAACTATGACATGAAGACTTTTTTGAGCAGTTTGACACGATTTGAATTGGCTGCGAGTCTGGGAGGTGTCGAGAGCCTAATCGAACACGTGATCACCATGAGCCATCAATCCTTTGATGCTGAGTTATTATCACGTACAGGAATCACCGACCGCTTATTGCGCCTAGCAGTTGGCATTGAAAACAAAGTTGATTTGATTGAGGACTTGGTTCAGGCTTTTGCTGCAGCTAAAGGCGTGAGCGGTGCTTAAACTGATCCAACTCACACACTAGATAGGAATAACAGCAATGACGATTTCATCAGAACATTACGACGAGTTGGTGGCAATTCGCCATTATATCCACGAGCATCCTGAATTGTCAGGACAAGAAGTTAAGACCACGCAATATTTAAAGCACTATCTGGAAGATTTAGGGATTCATATTTTGGATACAGGTCTAAAGACGGGATTAGTTGCCCAGATTGGTTCAGGACAGCCTGTGATTGCCTTGCGGGCAGATATTGACGCCCTACCGATTGTCGAGAACACTGGGCTAGCCTTTGCCTCCAAAACTGAAGGGGTCATGCACGCTTGCGGTCATGATTTGCACCAAACAAGTTTACTCGGTGCTGCCAAAATTCTTAAAAATCGGGAGTCTGAGATAAAAGGCACGGTTAAATTGATTTTCCAGCATGCTGAAGAAGGTCATTTTGGGGCAGATGATATTCTGGCGACAGGTGTTTTAGCTGACGTGCAGGCGATTATCGGCTATCATAATATGCCTACCTTGCCCGTTGGTCAGATTGGTATCCGAGAAAAAGGGATTATGGCAGCCGTTGACCAGTTTTACGTGACCGTGAAGGGTATCGGTTCTCATGCGGCGCATCCGCACGAGGGAGCAGATACGATTGTCGCAACCTCTGCCATTATTTCAAGCCTGCAACAGTTTGTGGCACGTCAGATCAACCCTCAAAATGCGGTCGTCCTCTCTGTGACCCATGTCGAAGCGGGGAATACATGGAATGTCTTGCCAGATAAGGCGATATTTGAGGGGACGATTCGGACCTTTGACAAGGCTGATCGTGCCTTTGCCAAGCAACGATTCTACGATATTGTGACACACGTGGCCGCAGCCTATGACGTGACAGCAGAGATTTCGTGGATTTTAGGGCCTAATGTGACTTACAATGACCCCGAATTAACTGACTTTATCTTCAAGACAACACAAAAATGGCACGAGGATGTCGTTGTCCCCGAGGCGTCCAATGGTGGCGAAGATTTCGCCACTTATCAAGAACGCATCCCCGGTGTCTTTGCCTTTATCGGCAGCAATGCACCGGGCAGTCCGGGACTTCACTTTTCTAATATGACGGTAAAAGACGAGACGATTCCTGTTGCAGTCGATTACTATGTGGCGAGTGCCTTTGCCTTGCTAGAAAGGTTGGCAACATGACAGCAACACCAGTAAACCGACAGGATCTTGACGGCGAGTTTCAGACTGAGCAGGATTTTACTAGTCAAAACTCAGTCGAAGTCGCAGCAAATGGTCGTTTCGTCCGACAAACGAATACTTTCACAGCAAGCTTTGGCTCAGGAGAAGGTCAGTTACCCGTCCAAGCGGGAAAATACCGACTGCTTTGGTCGCCCGTCTGCCCCTGGGCACATCGGACGGTGATTGTTCGCAAACTTTTGGGATTGGAAGCCGTGATTTCTTTGGGGACAGCAGATCCCTTGCGACCAGCAGTGGATCATATTGACTGGGCATTTACCTTAGATAAAGCCGGCCGTGATCCAGTCTTAGATGTGCAGTATGTCGGCGAAGTCTATGAAAATGCTGAGCCGGGTTATCTTAAAGCCGGCAAACGCCCGACCGTGCCAGCACTGGTCGATATTGCAAGCAAAAAGGTCGTCGAAAATGATTACCACCACCTGACCTATTATTTTGAGAAAGCGTGGCAGGCTTTTCATCGTGCGGATGCACCAGACTTGTTACCGGAAGATTTAGAACAGGATATTCGTGAACTTAACGATATTATCTTCCTCGAAGTCAACAATGGTGTCTATCGCGCGGGATTCGCTCGCTCTCAAGAGGCCTACGAAAAGGCTTATGATCGCCTTTTTGCCCGCTTGGACTGGCTAGAAGAACGGCTAGCTAAGCGCCGTTATCTCCACGGCGATCGCTTGACCGATTCTGATGTCCGGCTCTACACAACTTTGGCGCGTTTTGATGTCGCCTACTACTCAGCCTTTAATTGTAATCGGAATCGGCTGATTGATTTTCCAAATCTCTGGGCTTATGCGCGTGACCTCTATCAAACTTACGGCTTTGGCGATACGACCGACTTTGAAGCGATCAAAACGCATTACTTCCTCTCGACACATATCGATCCGACAGAGGCACACCAAAAGATATTGCCCAAAGGACCAGAGCTGATCCAATGGACCAATTGGCAAGCACCACACGGGCGAGACAAGATTGACTTTGAAATCAAATAAACGCATACTTCTAGCCGCTCTTGTGGCGCTATTGAAAAACTTAAGCTATTGTAAAAGGTTGACGATTGGAGTCGCCGCTTACACAAGCTTAAGTTTTTTTGATTGGATGGGGTGTGAGGTGTGGCAGGAGTAGGCGAATACAGCGACAAACGCATGAAAAAATCACGAGCTAGCAAGGCTTTCAAAGTTTTCGGATTCTCAAGCATGATAGCGGAGGTTCCGGACACGCTCTTTGCTAGTTTGAACTCCGGAGTCCGAGTTTTGGACTCGAACTTTCTAGTTCTGAACTCGGACTTTCTGTTTTTTTACTAGACCTTTCTAGTTCTGAACTCGGACTTTCCTATTTTGAACTCAGAACTTGCTCTTCCGAACTCGGACTTTGCTATTTTGAACTCGGAACTTGCTATTCTGAACTCGGACTTTGCTATTCTGAACTTGGACTTTCCTATTTTGAACTCGGAACTTGCTATTCTGAACTCGGACTTTCCTATTTTGAACTCAGAACTTGCTCTTCCGAACTCGGACTTTCCTATTTTGAACTCGGAATTTGCTATTCTGAACTTGGACTTTCCTATTTTGAACTCGGACTTTGCTATTCTGAACTCCGAACTTGCTATTCTGAACTAGGAATACCGAGTTCAGAACTCACCGTAACTAAGTTAAATGCCTTAACCGTCTGACTGATACTCTCCAACACGCAAAAAAGCCGCCCTCAAACTCGAGAGCGGCTGGCTCAATCAAAGCAGATGCCTCATATGACTTATTTTTTAATGTCTGGAACAGCTGGTTGAGCTTTTCTTTTCTTCTTACCTGGAAATCTCTCTTTTAAATCACTGTAAACTTCACTAGCACCGGGGACATTGCGTGTTGCTGCGTCCTTGCTGCTGCGGTAAAAAGCTAGTGAGTTTTGGAAAGATTCAGAGCCTGCTAGCATGGCCGTTGATTCGAGGTCGTCACATAATTGGCGAACACTGATAATGATTTGGCGTAGGCCTGTCGCATCTGCTTTGTCAATGGCAAAGTCTGCGAGGTTGAGATAAGCAGGATAGAGATGGGGGTATTTGGTTGCGTAATCATACGCTTTTTCCACAAAACTGAGTGATTTGTTGCCCATTTTCGTCATTTCTTGCCGTTCTTTTGCGGTTAAAGTCAAAAGATAAGGACTCATCATCCGGTCGATTTTGTCCAGCAGCTCTTGTGTGTCATACATCACATCGGCTGGGATCTGTTGATGGTGTCTTGTAACCATAAGTAAAGGGTCTCCTTCTAAAATTTCAGCTGGCCTCTCAGCAAATGCTGGGAGGGGGAGAGTGTCATTAATTCCCCCTATCTTTATATACGCAAAAAAAGAAAAGTTTGCGCAAACTTTTTTTATTTTTTTTATTCTTTTTTTTAAAATCGTTTGATCATCACGTCTGTTATCAGCAAAACTCTGGTAATGACCGGCTTAGTCTCAGTCTCAACTCGCTAATGCTTAGCAAAACTGGACTCAAGTAGTATCTTAGTTAGCGCAATCCCTATCTTGCTAGCGAGCATTTTTTAAAATTGCGGATAATTGTGATAGAATGGTAGAAGATTAGATTGAAAGAGAGAACATGATGCAAACATTATCACGTGCGATTGCTAGAGACTTATTGACGATTGAGGCGGTCTTCCTTCAGCCTCAGAATCCTTTTACTTGGGCGAGTGGGATTCAGTCGCCGATTTATACAGATAACCGGATTACCATTTCCTACCCGCAAGTTCGTCGTCGGATTGCTCAGGGCTTTGCTGAGCGGATTCGGGCAACTTTTCCAGAGGTTGAAGTGATTGCTGGCGCAGCGACAGGTGGTGTCCCCCATGCGGCATGGGTCGCGGAAATTCTGGATCTACCAATGGTTTATATCCGTTCCAAAGCCAAAGATCACGGTGCAGGCAACCAGATCGAAGGTCGGATTACCAAAGGACAAAAAATGGTGATTATTGAAGACCTGATTTCAACGGGTGGGTCTGTGATTGGCACAGCTGAGGCAGCACGTCGTGAGGGCGCTGATGTCTTAGGTGTGGCAGCAATCTTTACTTATGAGTTACCACGAGGGATCGAGAATTTCAAACAGGCGAATCTGCCTTTGTTGACCTTGTCAACTTATTCGGATTTGATCGAACTTGCCAAAGAGATTGGCTATGTCGATACGGCTGACTTACAATTACTGAAAAAGTTCAAAGAAAATCAAGTGACTTGGCAAGATTAATACTGTTGAGCAGCTGGCAGGAGCTAGCTTGTTAAGGCAGTTAAGGTAAGGTACAAAGGAAGACTGAAAATGAAACTAATAAAAAATGGTCGGGTCATTGATCCTAAAACAGCATTTGATGGTCAGGCTGATATTATGATTGATGGGCATAAAATTGTTAAGATTGGTGCCAATCTATCGGCTGAAGCTGCGACAGTCATTGATGCGACAGGCAAAATTGTCGCACCGGGCTTGATTGATGTCCATGTTCATTTTCGTGAACCCGGTCAAACGCATAAGGAAGATATCCACACAGGGAGTCTGGCTGCGGCACGAGGTGGCTTTACGACGGTCGTGATGATGGCGAATACTAATCCGACGGTCTCAACCGTTGAGACCTTGACCGAGGTCTTGGCATCTGCCAATCGGGAGGCGATTCATGTCAAAAGCGTGGCGACAATTACTAAGGGATTTGATGGTCAAAACTTGACGGATTTTGAAGCCTTGTTAGCAGCGGGGGCAGTTGGCTTTTCTGATGATGGGATTCCCTTTACAGATGCTGGGCGGGTGCGTGCTGCCATGCAGGCTGCCGCAAAGTTTGATACGATCTTGTCACTTCATGAAGAAGACCCTCAGTTGACGGGTGTTCTCGGGATTAATGATGGCGCAGTTGCTCACAAATGTGGTGTCACAGGCGCTCCGGCAGTGTCTGAATATAGCATGGTCGCCCGTGATGCCATGTTGGCGCTTGATACCAAAGCGCGTGTCAACTTTCAACATTTGTCATCGGGTGAGTCAGTAGATGTCGTGCGTTTTGCCAAGTCATTAGGTGCTCATGTCAGTGCCGAAGTGACGCCTCAGCATTTTTCAATCACTGAGGCGGCGATCTTAACGCATGGCACAAAAGCCAAGCTCAATCCGCCCCTCCGCCGTGAATCAGATATTAAAAAATTGATTGCTGGCTTGCAGGACGGCACGATTGATGTCATCGCCACGGACCATGCGCCGCACACAGAGGCAGAAAAAGCGCAAGACATTATCAAAGCACCGTCAGGAATGACAGGTTTAGAAACGTCACTTTCGCTTGGTTTGACCCATCTTGTTGCTCCGGGACATCTGTCTTTAATGGCATTGCTTGAAAAGATGACGATCAATCCAGCCCAGCTTTATCGCTTTGATGCAGGCTATTTAGCAGAGAATGGTCCAGCAGATCTTGTTATTTTTGATGCTGATGCCGTGCGCCAAGTGGCGGATGATTTTGCTTCAAAAGCCAGCAATACGCCTTTTATCGACCAGCATTTACAAGGTGTAATTGCTTATACGATTTGTGATGGCGAGATCGTCTATCAAGCCTGAGCAGACTGAAGTCATCAACAAAGTCTTAGATTGGTAGGATTTCCATGAATTGTTTTAATGATCAGACCTTTGAGGTATTTGAGATTGCGGGTTTAGCGCCGAGAATGGCTGCGATTCGCTCAGAGATTCAACCGATCTTTTCGGAGATCATGGGTGATGTCGCCGAACGCTTGACGGCAGTTACTGGACAGGCGTGCTTTGTTCATATTGCGCAACATCGGAGACGGACAAAATATGCCCCAGAAAGTACTTGGTCGGCGATTTCCGATCATAAAAAAGGCTACAAATCTCAAGCCCATTTACAACTAGGCATTTGGCCTGACTATGTTTTTATCTATCTAGCTATTATTGATAACCCGCCCAAGCGGACGGATTATGCCAATTATCTAGCGGCACACCAAAGTTTTCCTGATGATTTTGTTTATAGCTTGGATCATACCAAAGCTGATGTTTTCCCTGTCACTGAGGGGTTAGCCGCAGGGATTCAACGCTTGCATGATGTCAAAAAGGGGGAATTAGAGATTGGGCGGATCATCCCACGGGATTCGGAGATTTGGCAAAATGCGCCTCGGGACTATATTTTAGCAACATTTGAGGCCTTGTTTCCCCTCTATCAAGCCCTAAATGAGACGAGGTAAGGATAGGTTGCAAAGCACTAGCGTTTGCATCCTTCTTTTTTGGACTGAATGCGACGGTCAAGTGTTTTAAAGATGGGGCAAACGTGATAAAATATAAAAAAGAATGACAAGAAAAAACCTTGGCTGTCGTCGCAAGGTCTTGAGAAAGGAGGGATAGGATGCCTGTCAAAGTCAATCAACAGCTGCCGGCTGTTAAATTACTAGAAGCCGATAATATTTTCGTCATGGATGAAGCACGAGCTGTTCAGCAAGATATTCGGTCACTTAGAATTTTGGTGATTAATCTCATGCCTCGGAAAATGGTCACAGAAACCCAACTCCTAGCACTCTTATCCAATACACCTTTGCAAATCAATGTCGATTTTTTACAGATGGCGACGCATAAATCTAAAAATATTACACAAAATCATTTGGACACTTTTTATAAACGGTTTGATGAGATTGAAGCAGAGTATTATGATGGTATGATTGTGACCGGCGCACCTGTTGAAAATTTGCCATTTGAAGCTGTCGATTATTGGCAAGAACTCCATGATATTTTGGACTGGTCTAGGTCACACGTCTATTCGAGTTTACATATTTGTTGGGGAGCGCAAGCTGGACTCTATGCACGTTATGGAATCGGCAAACATGATTTGGCTGAAAAATTGTGGGGTGTGTATCATCAGACCGTAACCAATTCCAAACATGTGCTGTTTCGGGGATTTGATGATGATTACTTAGCACCGCATTCTCGCACTACCGAAAACTATGCCCATGAACTCCCGCATGATTTTGAGGTCTTATCTGATGGAGAGCTATCGGGTCTGGCAGTTGCGAGCAAGAAAAATCTCCGTGAAATCTATTGTTTTGGGCATTTAGAGTATGATCGGATGACGCTGGACTTTGAATATCAGCGGGACAAAGTTACACTGGGAGAAGAAGTCGTGCCAGAGCATTATTATCCCAATGATGATCCGACACAAAAGCCCAAAATGACTTGGTCCAGTGCGGCGAGTTTATTTTTCTCAAACTGGCTGAACTACGCGGTGTATCAAGACACGCCCTATGATCTACGTGAATTGGCGAAGTATGAATATTTTAATCTCTGACACTCAAAAATCAGATCAGCTAAGTCGGTTGTCCTAGCTGATCTGATTTTTTTTGATGCGTCCTGTTGGTAATGACAGTCTGGTGCGTGGCTTTCCTGTCCGTCTCCTCCTTTAACAAGTCTGTTGTTGTTGCAGTGTGGCAGCTCGGTTGTCAGTAGAGTTTGGAGGTTTTAAGATTCGTCCTAACTCGTGGCTTAACCCTCACGCTGTTTTCTTTTTAAACTGCCGGTCTTTTAATTCAAAGACGACATCGCTTGCGGTTGCCACGTCACTTTCATGGGTGACGATGATGACGATTTTGTTTTCTTGATGGGCAATGGTTTGAAAGATTTTAACGATTTCCCGTGTTGTCTGTTCGTCCAGATTACCTGTGGGTTCATCTGCGATAATGATTTGCGACTGGGTCACGAGACTTCGCGCAATGGCGACCCGTTGCTGCTGACCGCCTGAAAGTTGCATGACCGGTTTGTAGATCAAATCCTCGCCCAAGCCGACCTTATCAAAAATATCAATGATGGCTTGCTTTTCGTCTGGATAGGATACGCCTGAGATATTGATGGCGGTCTTTACATTTTGATAGGCGCTCATGTAAGTCAAAAGATTGTAAGACTGAAAGACAGTCGAGACGGTATGCAGGCGGTATTTGGTCAAGCCCTGTTTCTTGATGTCGACATCATCAAACTTGACGACACCGCCTTTTGGCGTCTCTAATCCTGCCAATAAGGAAAGCAAGGTCGTCTTGCCGCTTCCAGAGCTACCGAGAATCGCATAGACAACACCTTCGTCAAAGCTTTCAGTGACATCTTTAAACAGATAATCATCGGCATTGTGTGTGTAATAGTAGGTTAAATTTTCGATTGTAAGTGTCATATCTTATGCTCCTGTCAAAATTTCTTTCGGGTTGAGTCGGATAATACCTAGACTGGCGATAATGATGGCAAAACCGATAATTCCTAAGGCAATGCCGGCTAAAATCACAAGTTGTTGCCCGGTCATTTTAACTTTTAATTTATCAATGGCTTTGATTTGGGTCTGACTTTGGTTAAATGGATTGCCGCCACGTTGACCGGCTTGTCCACCATTTCCTCGGGCAGTTGGTGGCTGCTCGCCACCTGGTTGCGCTGGCGTCGTGCTGCTTTCGGTCGTTTTCGCAGTTTGACTACTCAACAACTGGCTTCCAATCACATTACCGACGACATTACCTGTCGCACTCGCAATACCGACCGCCACTAGCATGACAATCAAAAGTTCCACAAAGAATTGTCCGATGATTTTAAGGCGTTTTTCTCCCATACTCATGAGAATGCCAATCTCGCCACGGCGCTCACGAATGGTCAGCATGACAATCAAAGTCAGGATAATCGTCCCCGCTGTCGCCACAAGCAAGACAATGTTTCTTGCGAATTTTGCGACATTGTTCAGTGGTGTCAGCATTTGCTGATAAACCGCATCGTTACTTGTTAAGGTATAGGTATCAGTATCAATCAGCTTGTTGGCAGCTTTGACAAAGGCTGCACTTTTAGCTGGATCAGATAGGTTGTAGGTCGCACTCTCGATCGTATCGGTTGTCCTGGCTAATGTATTAGCAAAGGTTAAACTGGTATAAAGTTTATTGCTGACATTCATGAATGAGAAATTCATCGCCATACTGTCGGCACTCGCACTAGATTTGTAAATCCCGACGACTGTCATCGTATAAGCCTTATCAGCGGTATCTTTAATGGTAAAAGTTGCGCCGACTTTGAGGCTATTGGCTGTTGCCAAATCCTCTTCGATGACGACATTGTTGGTCTTTTCATCTGCTGTTGTCAAAGCACGACCACTCGTGATTTTATTGGTGCCAGATGAAAAATCAGTGACGGTCTGTAAGTTATTCGTCCCAGTGACTGTAAAGTCGCCTTGATTGACATTAACTTTTTCAATACCACCAGCGCCACCAGGCCCCCCACGACCTGCTTCAGCATTTGCTTGTGACGTCTCGCTAGTGCTGTCCTCTGTTTGAGAAGCCGAACTTGCGATTGGCTCAATGCTATCTTTGACAGCAACAGCATCTTTAGTGAAGTTATATGATTTGACGCCTGACAATTTGGCAATGGCTGTCGCATCGCTTAAGTTGACCGGTGTCATTTCAATCGTTGCCCGACTTTGTCCGTCAGTTGATTCTGCCTGACTTTCACGTGCCTTTTTCATCATCGCTTCTCGATTAACCGCTAAAGTCACCGTTGCGCCGGTTTCTTTCTTGGCGTTTTCAATTGATTGATTGGCTGAATTATTAATCACAAGTCCAGATAGCACAAAAATCAAAATAGCCGAAAAAGTCACAATCAAAAGCACCGTTCGCCCAATTTTTGCCTTGGTAAATAACCAAGCACGTCTGATAAAATCCATGTTATTCTCCTTAGTTTTAAGATGGTCTTAGTATAACAAAGGTAGCTTAACCTTAACTTAGCTCAAGCTAATTTCAAACTTAAAGTTATTTCTGGTTTTGTTGGCTCCGTGCGAGCACGGTAATCTCATGGATTGTTAAAAAGTCTACTAAAACCTGATTTTTCATGAGTGGTCGTAACATCAACGCCTTCAAAGATTTCTTACGATATGATTGCAATTGATAGTTTTTCAAA
>JAISXW010000034.1 GCA_031270325.1 Streptococcaceae bacterium | reverse complement strand
ACTGAGTGTAAAAAAATTTTAGACTGAGTGTAAAAAAATTTTAGACTGAGTGTAAAAAAATTTTAGACTGAGTGTAAAAAAATTTTAGACTGAGTGTAAAAAAATTTTAGACTGAGTGCAAAAAAAATTCAGACTGAGTGTAAAAAAAATTTGGTGCTCAGCAGCAAAAGTTTCTCCCTAGAAGCCCAAGCCCTGACACCAAACCTTGTCTGCAAATGGCCTATCCAGCCAAACTGTTCCGCCCATTCGTGAATGGATCGGCTTGCTGTGGCGTTTTAGCTACTAAAAGCCCGCAAAAATGGTAGAATAGGACTATGAATGATTTCAATCAAATTTTCAATCTCCAGTATTGGCAAGAAATAATCCAACTGAACCTCACGCCGTGGCGGCTTTTGATTGCCATTGTGGACATCAGTTTGGTGACGCTCTTGATTTATATGGCTTTGAGAAGTCTCCAAGGCACCAAGATGATGACACTGGTGCGAGGTGTGCTTTTATTTATCCTGCTTAAAATCGTCAGCGGTTGGCTGGGCTTAGGCACGGTCGAGTGGTTGCTCAATCAAGTCGTGACCTATGGTGTGATTGCGGTTGTCATTATCTTTCAACCAGAGATTCGCCGTGGCCTCGAAAGTCTTGGGCGCACGACGAATCTCTTAAGTGCTGGCTTTTTAAACGACAGCCTAAGAAAGAACAGCCATATCAAAGCCTATGAAAAAGCCTTTGATTATATGAGCGAGCGTAAAATCGGTGCCTTGATTGTGATCGAGCAGTCTCAGACATTGGAAGAATACGTCTCGACTGGGATTAAGTTGGATGCTGATATTACAGCAGAACTTTTGATCAATATTTTTATCCCCAATACCCCGCTCCATGATGGTGCAGTGATTATCCAAGAAGATAAAATCGCTGTCACATCGGCCTACCTGCCTTTGACAGAAAATGGCAATATCTCCAAAGAATTTGGCACACGACACCGTGCGGCAATCGGCATATCCGAAGTGTCAGATGCGATGACGCTGATTGTTTCTGAAGAAACAGGCGGGATGTCGATTACGGCTAATGGTGAGTTCTATTCGGACTTATCCAAAAGCGAGTTTCATGATTTTCTGATCAAAAACCTAGAGGAGGCCAACGCAACCAACAAGTCGGGTAACTTTTGGAAGAAACTGACCGCTAAGAAAGGACAAGCAAATGAAAAATAAGGATTTCTTTTCATCCAAACTCGTCTATGTGCTTGTGAGTCTCTTTTTTGCATTGGTCCTCTTTTTCAATGCCAATGCGGTCATATTGAAGACTTCAAATGCGCGCACGAATAGCTCCGAAACGCATTCGGTTACCCTCTACGATGTGCCGATTGAGCTGAAATACGATAGTGAGCGTTACTTTGTTTCCGGTTATGATGGGAGTGCTAGCGTTTACCTGACATCCTATAATCTGGTCAGGCTCAATGCTGAGAAGTCTAAAGATACGCGAAGTTTTCATCTCGTTGCCGACTTGACCAAGTTGAAAGAAGGCACAGTGGAAGTCCCCGTGCGCGTGGTCGAGTTAGCGACAGGTGTCAATGCCCAAGTTGATCCAGGGAATATCTCTGTGACGATTGAGAAAAAAGCTGTTAAGACCTTTGACATTACACCAGTTGTACCTGAGAAACTATTGCCAACAGGCTATCGCATTAAAAACATCAGCATTGATAGCAACACGGTCAGTGTCACATCAGGTGCCTCACTTATCAATCAAATTGATAAGATTCAAGCGGTCTTACCAAGTGATGTGATTTTGGATAATGACTACTCTGGGAAGGTCAGTCTGCAAGCAGTCGATAAGACTGGTAAGATCTTGCCGGCGACCCTATCTCCAGCGGCTGTCAATATGAAAGTTGATGTTGAACTACCGACCAAAACTGTCCCCATCGTCGGTAAAATCATGGGGAAAAAAGATAGTTCAATTGATGACTTCACCTTCAAACTCGCTAAAGAGACAGCAGACGTTTCGGGTGAGCAGAAGTTTATTGACAAGGTCTCGTCAATTACAGCGAATATTGATGTGACCAACATTACAAAAGAAACAGTCGTCAAGGTGCCGCTTTCGGCAGATAATGTCAAGACGTCTCCTAATGTGATCGAGGTTACCGTGACACCGGTCAAGAAGCAAGGCGCATCGTAATCATAAAAAATAGAAAAGAGAGAATCAAAAATGGGTAAGTATTTTGGAACTGATGGTGTACGTGGTGAGGCAAATGTGGAGCTAACACCAGAACTCGCCTTTAAACTCGGTCGATTCGGTGGCTATGTCCTCTCGCAACACGAAAACGGCACACCAAAGGTTTATGTCGCACGTGATACGCGAATTTCAGGTCAGATGTTAGGCTTGTCATTGATTTCAGGTCTCCTGAGTGTCGGGATTGAAGTCTATGATCTGGGCGTAATTGCGACACCCGGTGTGGCTTATCTAGTCAAAAAGGATCAAGTATCTGCTGGCGTGATGATTTCTGCCAGTCACAATCCTGCGTTGGACAATGGCATCAAGTTTTTCGGAAGTGATGGCTTTAAGCTAGAAGATAGTCAAGAGCTTGAGATTGAAGCCTTGTTAGATGCCCCAGAGGATACGCTCCCTCGACCATCTGCTGAGGGCTTGGGTGTCTTGCATGATTATGCGCAAGCCATTCGCAAGTATGATGAATTTTTGAAGGGCATTGCAGAAGGGAGTTTCGATGGGTTTAAGATCACGCTTGATACAGCCAATGGTGCGACTTATACGAGTGCTCGAACGGTTTTCAGTGATTTATCAGCAAAGATATCGGTCATCGGGGAAAATCCTGATGGGTTAAACATTAACTTGGGCGTTGGGTCGACACATCCAGAAAGTCTGGCTAAGGCGGTTGTCGCAAACGGTTCGGATATCGGTCTTGCCTTCGATGGTGATGGGGATCGGTTGATCGCAGTGGACGAGACTGGGGAGATTGTTGATGGCGATAAGATTATGTTTATCATCGGCAAATACCTGCAAGAAAAAGGCCAGTTGGCGAAAAATACAATCGTCACAACAGTGATGTCTAATTTAGGCTTTCATAAAGCTCTAGCAGCAGAGCAGATTGACAGTGTGATTACAGCAGTAGGTGACCGCTACGTTGTTGAAGAAATGAAGAAAAATGACTACAATTTTGGTGGGGAGCAGTCAGGGCACCTTGTCTTTCTTGATCACAACACGACTGGAGACGGGCAAGCGTCGGCGATTTTGCTGATTAAAGTGATGCGTGAAACTAGGAAAAAACTATCCGAATTGGCAGCACAGGTGACGATTTATCCTCAGAAATTAGTCAATGTTCGGGTAGCCAATGAGATGAAAAGTAAGGCGATGGAAGTGCCGGCTATTGCGCAAGTGATTGCTGAGATGGAAGAAAAGATGGCTGGCAACGGTCGGATTCTGGTGCGCCCGAGTGGGACTGAACCGCTACTGCGTGTGATGGCAGAAGCACCGACAAGTACCGAAGTTGACGACTATGTCGATACGATTGTAGCCATTGTTCGTGACGAAATTGGCATTGACTAAGCATTCAGGTCGGCTCAAAAAGTAAGGAAACCAAAACCCTAGGAGACAAGCCTGTCATCCTAGGTTTTTTTGATGGGTTAAATGCCTTGTTTCGTCTTTTTTCTTCGTCTAGAGGTTTATTTAGCACCAAGCGCTGCCATCGTGATGTAGTTGTAAGGTTGGTTGAAATGCGGCAAGAAGAAGATATCCAATAATTTCAACTTATCAATGGTCACTTGTTCTTGAATTGCTAGGCTGAACATGTGAATGGTGGCAGAGATGTCATGGCTAGAGGCGAGTTGCGCCCCAACCACACGGCGAGAAACTTTTTCGTAAACGATACGAATTTGAACGAGGGCATTTTCCTTGATAAAACCAGGCTTTTGCAGATCTTCAAAGTCGGTAAAGGAGACGGCCATACCAGCTTTTTCAGCTGCTGTCACGGATAGACCGGTTGATACCATATTGTAGCCGAAAATAGAAATCCCATTACTGCCCTGAACGCCGATGGCATCTAGGACTGTGCCACCGATATTGTGACCAGCAATAATCCCACTGCGCACCGCATTGGTTGCCAGTGCAATATAGGTTGTTGCTTGGAGTGCATTGGAATAAATCGTCGCACAATCGCCAACAGCGTAAACATTGGCATCACTTGTTTGTTGATGTTGATCTACCAAGTAAGCGCCGTTTGCGAAAGTTTGCAGATGGTCACGACCAAGCTCAGCATTGGCTGTGAAGCCGATGGCATTGATGACCATATCAACCTCATAAGTACCTTTGTCTGTCACCAGTTGCTCAACCCGTTGCTTGCCTTTGTAGGCAGTCGCAAGTTCGCCGAAATGTAGGTCAATGCCATGTGTTGCCAACGTCTCATCCATACCTTGTGCAAATTCAGGGTCGTAATAAGCTGCGAGAGAGGTCGGCATGGCGTCAAACAAAAGTACCTGTTTGCCACGGCGTTTGGCAGCCTCTGCAATTTCGACACCAATATAACCAGCCCCGATAACCGCAACGGTCTTGACATCTTCTCGTGACATATCTTGATCAACCTCAAGCCCTTCTTGGAAAAGTTTTAGAAAATGAATGCCTTCTAGCGTCTTACCAGGAATGTTGGGGATGATGGGCTTGCTGCCTGTCGCCAACACGAGTTTGTCATAGCTTTCTTGAGATTTGTCGCCAGATTCAGTTTCAAAATAAACGATCTTAGCCTTGAAATCAATTTGAGTCACAGTTGAGGACATGAAGAGTTTTGCCCCTTTTTTTCTAAATTCGGCTTCATTTGTATAAAAGAGGTCTTGATAGCCATCAATTTGTCGGCCGACCCAAAGTGCTGTGCCACAGCCGAGGTAGCTCAAGTTTGAATTGCGGTCAATCAAGACCACTTCTTGCTCAGGATAATGATCAAGAAGTGTGTTGGCAGTTGCGATGCCTGCGTGATTTGATCCGATAATAACAGTTTTCATGGTAATGCCTTCCTTTTTCTTTTTTGATAGAGATACCCTTTCAAGTTATCAATCCTAACAATTTCAGTATAAGTTAAAGAGAAGGCGAGTGCAAAGAAAAGGAATTACAATTTTTGAATAATGAGAGCAATCTGTTTTTGAGAATCACTTGGAGATCCACTAGGGCTATTCTAGTGTTTTTGACGTCTGGCAAATTCAGTAAATCGGAATTTATCGACTTGATGTCGACTTTCAGTGTATTGGAACATACTGGCATCACTCAAAAAGACATGACTTTTGATACTGACAATGTGGCGATCCAGCTGGTTTAAATCTAAATGCACCCGATCTTCATCGTTAATCAAGTCAATTGAGATTTCTTTTTTGGCAAATGAAATCTCAATTTTAGCTTGCGTTTCGAGATAGGCATAAAGCGAGTCAGTAACATCGGCTCGGGTCATGTTGGGAGCAAGGTCATATTTGATAAAGTCACGGTCAAGGACGACGGCTTGGCCGTTGATTTTTCTCAGACGTAAAAGATGCCAAACGTGCGTGCCAATTTCAAAGTGTGTACGAGTGGCTAGTGCTGGATCAACAATCTCTTGTTCAAAATAGATGACTTCTGTGACACTTTCAAACCCTAGTGATTGCTGTAATTCTTTGTAGCTAGTTAAACCAGAAATTGGGAAATTAAGCTTATCAGAAGCAATCACAACAGAACCACGCCCCTTTTGCTTTTGAATCAGTCCTTTTTCTTCCAATATTTTTAATGCTTGCCTAATAGTAGAACGACTTGCGGCATAGTGGTTGACGAGGACGTTTTCACTGGGGAGCAAATCCCTTTCTTTGTAAGTCTTAGTTGTGATCTTGTTTTCTAAATCTTGTAAAATGCGTTCATATTTTTTCATATCTTCATTTTACCAGAAATTACTTGGGAATATGATAAAATGTAGGGGAACTGTTTGGGAGGGGAAACGATGATTCAAATGATTGTGTCAGACATGGACGGGACATTGCTTAATGATGAAATGGAAATGTCGTTAGAAAATATTTCAGCGATTAAAAAGGCGCAAGCGGCGGGTTTGACAGTTGTCGTTGCGACTGGTCGCTCGATTGAGGAAGCAGCACCTATTTTGCATGGTGCGGATATCCACTGTTGGTTTGTGACATCAAACGGTGCTCAGATCTTTGATCAAAAGGGTAATAATTTGCTCACAGTGGGGATTGAAGCTGACAAATTAGCAGCTGTGATGGCTATTTTACGGGATCATCGGATTTATTTTGAATTATTCACAGATCAGGGTGGCTTTACTGAAAATATTGAGACCAGACTTGCCAGTGTGGCCCAGTGGCTAAAAAGTACAGCGCCCAATTTATCAGAGGCAGAGGCTTTTGAAATTGCTGAAAGTCATATGGCAACTTTGCCCATCAATGCTATTGACAACTTTGATCGTGTGCTTGAAAATCCGAATCTGACGGTCATCAAAATATTTGCTATGAGTCAGATTGACGATCCAGCCTTGTTACTTGCTAAGACCGAGCTTGCACAACTATCGGGTCTATTTGTGACGTCATCAGGTGCTAATAATATCGAGGTCAATCATTTGGCCGCTCAAAAAGGTCAATCTCTTCAAAAGGTAGCCGAGATGCATGGCATAGCCTTAGAAAATGTTGCGGCACTAGGGGATAATTTTAATGATATGAGTATGATCAAAGCTGCTGGGCTTGGCATTGCAATGGAAAATGCTGAGGCGGAAGTCAAAGAAATAGCACAACATGTCACACGCACCAATACTGAAAATGGTGTAGCTTATGCGGTCGAGCAAATTTTGTCGGGACATTGGCAGTGAGACCTGTAGCACCTAGGTAAGGTGGCTTAATAGGATAAAAAGATTTGTCTGGAAAAAAGCTTGAGTTTTCATCCAAAAGTTCAATAGCTTAAGGGCACCTCTAATAACTCATCGTTCCGCCTGTGGATAGATTTCTTACCTGACGTCGTTGACCTCCTCAACCACATGGCTTTCGTCAAATCGCCTTGTCAGTCAAGAACTCTACTTCACAGATCGAAAATCCAGTTATTAGAGATGCCCTTAAGTAAAAGACAAGTTTTTTTTGCTTGACCGAATGTGGGAAAGCCTTTTTTTTTTCAGTCTGTGCAGCCTTCTGGCTGTTTTTTTAGTCATTTTTTAAGAGAGTGGGGAAGTATATCTCGCCAACAAGTCAATTGCTTTGAAGTAGGTATCTAAACAATGAGATGAGTTGAATAAACTACTATCGGAACAGGAGTGAAACACCTAGATAATTCAAGGAAACTACCATAAAAATTTGATTGAGTTATCAGGATAACTCAGATTAACTGTCAAGAAAGTTTCGTTTCTGGCAGGTCCTGATTTTTCTTCTAAAAATCAGGATAACTCAAGTGACAGGAGGGAGAAATCATTTTCATGTGTTTGTGACGATACGAAAAACCACGACAAAGGCATGAAGCAAACACGAGATAGCGGAGGTTCTGTTTCAATCATTGTCTCAAAATGTCGTAGCGACATGCGTTCCAACCTGCGATTTCAGAATCCGGCTAATCAAGCGCAAGATCTAAAAGGCTAAACCGCTAAGGGACATTGCCTAGTCCATTTTCGTAAGCTATTAAAGTACTAAAGCGGCAACTTCAAAGCTACAGCAAACTAGATAACTAGATAAAATGTCCGCACTACGCTCGATGACAGCATTTTTCTAAGCTTGTACGGCGTTGAACACCTTTTAAAAAGCTAACTGTCGAGCTAAGGTCTCGACAGTTTACTCTATGCCACACTATGCCACAGCCGTTTGAGTCAAAGCGCACCACGTCACAATAAAATTCGTTTAACTGAGACTGAGGAGCGGCGTATGGCTAAATTTTTGACATATGCCTGATGGTTCATGTCAGGTCAAAAGTTTTTCCCTGAATACAGCTCCGCAGATCAGACCTTGTCTGCAAATACAAGGATAAGCCCATGTGTTCAAACAATTTCATGCGTTTGTCGCGGAGAAAAGTAAAAAAGTCTTTACATTTTGGTAAAGTTTAGTTATACTTAAATAGTTTTTAAATAAAGAAAATTGAAAGGAGGAAGAAATGCTTACGATAGCTAATAAACAGAAACTATCGATTTCTTTTTGGGTTGTCTTGTTTTTATTAATCATTTTTGTCTCGATGATAATATCAGTTAGTAACGGACAAGCCGAGATTTCTTTTTGGGATGTTGGTCGCATCTTAGCTAATAAAATGAGTCGGGGTTTGTTAGGAGATATCAAAGATTTACCTGTTTCTTTTGTCAATATCATTTGGTTTATCAGAATGCCTAGAATCTGTTTAGCTATTTTTGTTGGTCTTGGTCTTGCTTTGTGTGGTACTGTGATGCAAGCTGTTGTTCAAAATCCATTGGCTGATCCGTATATATTAGGAATTTCGTCTGGTTCTTCTTTAGGTGCAACTTTTGCAATCTTAGTAGGATTTGGTTCAAGTTCAGTTTTATCTCAATTTGGTGTAAGCTTAGGTGCTTTTGCAGGTGCCATGCTAGCAACATTATCCGTTTTATTTCTGTCTAGTATTGGTGGTAGAATGACAAGTGTCAAGCTAGTTTTATCAGGATCCATTGTCAGTAGCCTGCTAGGCTCTGTATCGAATTTGATTGTTTACATGGCTGGCAACTCAGAAGGGATTAAAACGATTCAATTTTGGTTAATGGGTAGCTTAGCATCGGCAACGTGGTCTAAACTCGGGATGCTCACTCTACCAATATTAGCTGTGCTTATTTTCTTTTTGACACAATCAAGAATCTTAAATGTCATGCTGTTAGGAGATGAGGCGGCGATTACATTAGGTGTGTCACTTGGAAAATATCGTCGCATATATATGGGATTAACTTCTTTGATTACAGGACTTGTTGTCGCAAACTCTGGTATGATTGGATTTGTCGGCTTAATTATCCCACATATTATTCGAGGATTATTTGGCAGTGATCATAAGAGAACCTTACCCTTAACAGCAGTTTGTGGTGCTTTATTTATGATTTGGGCGGATTTAATTTCTCGAATTTTAATTCACAATGTTGAATTACCGATAGGTATTATTACAGCCATGATTGGTGCGCCTTTATTTCT
Organism: Streptococcaceae bacterium; assembly: GCA_031270325.1. GTDB lineage: Bacteria > Bacillota > Bacilli > Lactobacillales > Streptococcaceae > Pseudolactococcus. The sequence continues at coordinate 11,932 of JAISXW010000034.1, read as the reverse complement.
TTATATTATTGTTAAAAAAGGTTACAGTTTTGGGGGGTGAACATGAAATTAACGATTCATCAGATTGAGGTAGAGGTAGCGCATCAAAAAATCGTGCGCAATGTCTCCTTGGAAGTTCCAGATAAAAAAACAGTTGGGCTCATTGGTGCTAATGGTTCTGGAAAATCTACTTTATTAAAAAGTATTTATAAGAGCATTGCACCCACACAAGGTACGATATATTTAGATGATTTGGATGTTTTAAAAGCACCTAATAAAAAAATAGCGGAACATTTGGGAGTTGTCGGTCAGTTTAATGAACTTAATTTTGATTTAACTGTCGAACAGATGGTCTTATTAGGGCGTACACCTCATAAAAAAATGATGGAAGCAGATACCCTTTATGATTATCAACGTGTTCAGGAGGCACTTCTGAGAACCAACTTGATGAATTATAAGGATAGAAGCTATCTATCTTTATCTGGTGGTGAAAAACAACGAGTTATTTTGGCACGCACCATCGCACAAGAGCCTAAAATCATGATTTTGGATGAAACAACTAACCATTTAGATATTCGGTATCAATTAGAAATTTTAACGGCAGTCAAAGATTTAAATATCACGACATTTGTTGCCCTGCATGATTTAGAGCTGACTGCTGACTATTGTGACTATATTTATGCTTTAAAAGATGGGGAGTTAATCGCACAGGGAGTTCCCGAGGAAGTTTTGACGGAGGCATTGATTACTGAAATTTATCAGGTACAATGCCAAATTTATGAAAATCCAATTACGCATAAATTGGCTTTTCATTATTCAATTTAAAAAAGAAAGTGATATAGAATGAAAAAAATGAAAAAATTAGGAATATTGATGACGCTTAGTGTAACAGCATTAGCTTTAGTTGCTTGTGGCAGTCAAAAATCAGAACAGTCAACGGATAAGGCAGCTAGTAAGACGCAAACGTCATATCCATTGACCATTAAAAACTTTAAAAAAGGGGCAGCATCTAAAGAGGATGGTGTCGTCTCTTGGCCAGAAAGTACGCAAACCTTTACACAGGCGCCAAAAAAAGTCGTTGTTACTACGCGCCCAATGGCTGAATTATTGCTTCATTTGGGACTTGAAGAATCCATTGCAGGCGTGGGTGCGGTGTTTGGGGACAAAGATACATCTGTCGAAAAAGAATTTGATAAACTTAAAAATCTAGGTGAGAGTTATATCTCACAGGAAACTGCCTTATCTGTTGATCCAGACTTTGTCTTTGGTCGTGGCGATTTATTTGAAAAATCTGAATGGGGCGTTGGCACAGTTGAATCCCTAAACGAGATGAATATTCCGACCTATATTATGAAAACGTCCACATCTGGTGGAACTTTTGATTCAATTTATGAGGATATTGATCATCTCGGTCAAATTTTTGATGTTAAAACTAAAGCCGATAGTTTTAAAGCTGAGCTGAAAGAAAGGGAAGCTAAACTTAAAGCTGATGTCAAATCTGCTAAAAAAGCACAAACGTTCTCCCTTATTTTTTCAAATGATCCTGATAAGGTAACAGGATACGCTTTGACAGGTGATGCATTCAGTCTAAGTTTGTTTAAGATGGTTGGTTTAAAAGAAGCCTATGATGTCCCATCTGGCGAAGTGAGTACAGAAGCAGTCATAGAAGCAGATCCAGATGTCTTAATTATTCCAAAATGGGGTGAGAGTGATGCTGCACAAAAAATGGCGGATAGTTTATATACTAATGAAAAAGTTTCCGGCTTAAAAGCGGTCAAAAACAAACAAATCTATGTCGTTGATTACAATTACATGTGGGGGTATAGCTATCAATCACTTGCTGGATTTGAGGCATTTGCTAAAGAACTATATCCTGAACTTGCCAAATAAGGGCTAAGGAGTCGTTATGTCAGAAGTTGAGTATGATGTGATCATTATTGGTGCAGGTCCTGCGGGACTTTACAGCAGCTTTTGTTGCGGCATGCGCCAACTTAAAGTAAAAATACTCGAAGCACGTGAGTCACTAGGTGGGAAGATGCTACTTTATCAAGAACGTTTGATTTGGGACGTTGGTGGTGCACAAGGAAAACTTGGTAGTGATATTGCGGTAAACATACTTCAAGAGTCTCAACAATTTTCTCCTGAGGTTGTATTAAATCAGAAAGTGACAGCTATTGAGAAACAATCTGATGGGTTTCGTTTGACAACACAGCATGGGACAGTTTATCAGGCAAAAACCGTGATACTTGCTTCTTCGTTGGGTATTATCCAACCTAGAAAATTAAAATTAGATGTAGCTGATGATTATTGCAACCTTCATTACCTTGTCAGTGAGATCATTGATTTTAAAGACTATGCTGATCAGACTGTTTTATTATATGGGAATCCAGATAGTCTAGCTGACTATGTGAGTTTACTCCAAAAATAGCCAAGGCTGTCATCTTAGTTACCAAAAAAAAAGGAGATTCCCAAGCAAAACCAATTTTTAGAAAATGTCACAGTTTTATCAGGTCTCTCACTTAGAGATGTCGTCGTGAAAGAAGAGCGAATTACAACTGTTGTTTTGTCTAATGATTGTAGGCTTGAGGTCTCTGAGGTAATGGTGCATCTAGGCGCTAATCGTGAGGCCAACACCATTACATTTGAAAATTTTGCTCTTGATACGATTGACAGAAATGGTCACGATTTTATTAAGATCAGCTCTGATACCAAGACAAAGATTGCGGGTCTTTTTGTTGTAGGAGATCTAGGACATTATACTGGCAAAAATTATATGTTGGCCACTTGTTTAACAGATGCCATAAATGCAGCCACGCAGGTAGCACGCTATTTAGATGAAAACGCGCAAGAGCAGGTCATGGTTTCAACGCATTATGAGGCGTTTGAGGAGAGAAATCAAGCTATTTTGTTACACTATTTTGATTGAAAACTTGCGTTTTGACTATGACTACTAAAAACATTTATTTGCGCTTGGTCGTGTATCAAAAGGAGGGAGTGTTTTGTAGGCAGTATCAATTAATAAAGACTGACAGGAGTTCAAAGACTCTGTCAGTCTTTTTTGGTTTGAATGTAAGCGGCAAATCACAAGACAGCTTACGAAACCTCCACAAAACCAAACATTGCAAAAGCAACATTTTTGATAAAATAAAGAAAGCGGTTGCGAATTATTATTTTTTGTGATAAAATAGAATTGTAGAAACTTGTACGTACAAGTTGTAGGATTTGGGAGCAGTCTAACCGTTTTTGATGGTTGGATTAGGATGATTAAAGGAGACTCAAATGGGAAAATTTGAAAAAGAAGCTGAAGAATTGCTAGAGGCAATTGGGGGGCGGGCGAATATCGCTGCGGTCACACATTGTGCGACGCGGATGCGCTTTGTACTAAATGATGATGAAAAAGCGGATAAAAAGAGAATCGAAAATATCCCGACCACAAAAGGGATGTTTACCAATGCAGGACAGTTTCAAGTTATCATCGGTAATGATGTTGCGACTTTCTACAATGACTTCTCTGATGTCAGTGGTATCGAAGGTGTATCAAAGGAGGCAGCAAAAGCAGCTGCCAAAACGAACCAAAACGTGGTTCAGAGATTGGTTGGGACATTATCAGAAATCTTCACACCGCTCCTGCCAGCAATTATTGTCGGTGGTCTTATTCTAGGCTTTCGGAATATCCTTGAGGGCGTGCAAATTCAAGCGCTTGGGCAAGCAGTTGTTGATGGCGTTAAGCAGGTGACATCAGAAGGACAGCCTGTTTATAACACGATTACACAAGTTTCACCATTTTGGAATGGTGTCAACAGTTTCCTTTGGTTACCCGGAGAAGCTATCTTTCATTTTCTACCAGTTGGGATTACTTGGGCAGTGACCCGTAAAATGGGGACGACACAGATCTTGGGGATTGTCCTAGGAATTACGCTCGTTTCACCACAGCTGCTCAATGCTTATGCGGTGAATAGCACGTCTGCAGCAGAGATAGCTAAAAACTGGTCTTGGGACTTTGGCTTCTTTACCATGGATAAAATCGGATATCAAGCCCAAGTTATCCCTGCTATGGCAGCTGGTTTCCTATTAGCTTATCTTGAAAAATTCTTCCGCAAACATATTCCGGAAGCCGTGTCGATGATTTTTGTCCCCTTGTTTGCGCTACTGCCAACGATTATCGCGGCACATGCTATGATTGGTCCTATCGGTTGGAAAATCGGTCAGGGGATCTCTTTTATCGTGAACACCGGTTTGACTTCCTCTTTCTCTTGGTTGTTTGGTGGGATCTTCGGCATCCTCTATGCCCCCCTTGTGATTACAGGACTACATCATACAACGCTTGCCATCGATTCTCAACTCATCGCTGACTTCGGCTCAACTAACCTTTGGCCGTTGATTGACCTATCGAATATTGCCCAAGGTGCTTCTGTATTTGCGGTTTATTTGCTACACAAAAAGAACAAAAAAGAAGCAGAAATTTCAGTTCCTTCAACGATTTCAGCTTGGTTAGGGGTTACTGAACCAGCCATGTTCGGGATTAACTTGAAATATGTCTATCCTTTTATCGCTGCTATGATTGGGTCAGGCATTGCAGGTATGACGTCGACGCTCATGGGCATTCGGGCAAACTCGATTGGTGTTGGTGGTTTACCGGGTATCTTAGCCATTCGTGGTGAGGATATGTTGAAATTTCTTCTGCCAATGGTGCTTGCCATTGTGGTACCAATTATCTTAACTATTTTCTTCCGTCAAGCAGGGATTTTCAACAAATTAGATCGTATTGGTGCAGGCTTAGGTGATGTGAACACTGATACTGCCAATCTGGGCGGTGCGCAAAACGCAGCTAAAACGGAAATTCCACAAGGTACATTGGTCAAGGTAACGAGCCCCCTAAAAGGAGAAGTGCGGGAATTATCTACGGCAACTGACGCAGTTTTTAGTCAAGGTATCATGGGGCAAGGTGTGTTAATCGAGCCATCTGAGGGACTTCTGGTCGCACCGTTCGATGGTATCGTTTCTGCTATTTTTCCGAGTAAACATGCGATTGGCTTGATTTCTGACGAAGGTGTCGAGGTCTTAATTCACATTGGGATGGATACTGTCAAATTAGCTGGTCAGGGATTTGAAACCTTTGTCAATCAAGGAGACCACGTGACACGGGAGCAAAAGTTATTAACTTTTGATATTGATCTGATTAAAGGTCAAGGTTTCATTGTTGAAACGCCTGTTATCGTGACGAATCAAGATATTTTTCAACCTGATACAGTGGGGACATTACCACGCACATTGACCGTAGGAGACGACATTTTGACAGCAACTAGAATTTAAAGGCATCACGCCACACGTCAGCTTTATCCGGTCGTTAGACGGGCGGTGAGCAAGTGGCGCTTAGTGATCACCTTCTGTATAATCAAAAAGGGCAAACCGAAAGGTAGCGCCCTTTTGATCTTTAAAGGACTAACACCTATGACATTTAAAAATAAAGTAATTTATCAGATTTATCCGAAATCCTATCTGGATACGACAGGGAATGGTATCGGAGATATTCGGGGTATTATCAGCAAGCTAGACTACTTGGTCGAGCTTGGTGTTGATATGATTTGGCTTAACCCCATCTATCCTAGCCCACAACGTGACAATGGCTATGATATTTCAAACTATGTGGCAATTGATCCAACCTTTGGCACCATGGCAGATTTTGAACAGCTGATAGCAGAGGGGAAAAAGCGAGGGATTGACGTCATGCTTGATATGGTTCTCAATCATGTCTCAACAGAACACGAGTGGTTTCAAAAAGCTTTAGCTGGGGATGCCTATTATCAAGACTTCTTTTTTATCCAAGACGAGCCAACGGATTGGGTATCTAAATTTGGTGGCAGTGCTTGGGCACCATTTGGCGATACTGGAAAATACTATCTCCATCTTTTTGATGTGACGCAGGCAGATTTGAATTGGCGTAATGAGCATGTGCGTCAGGCTTTGTTTGAAGTAGTTAATTTTTGGCGTGATAAAGGGGTTCATGGCTTTCGGTTTGATGTCATTAACTTGATTGGTAAAGATCAGTTGCTTAAAAATAATCCGGTCAATGACGGTAAGGCAGAATACACGGATAAGCCGCTAACTCATGAGTATTTGCAGTTGCTAAATGCGGCAAGTTTTGGTCAGGATACTGCGAGTGTCACGGTAGGCGAGATGAGTTCGACGACGATTGAGAATTGTATCCTGTATAGTCGACCCGATCGCCATGAATTAAGCATGACATTTAATTTCCACCATCTTAAAGTCGACTATGCTGATGGGCAAAAATGGACGAAAGCCCCTGTCGATTTTGAACAATTGAAACACCTTTTCCATACTTGGGGGCAAGATATGAGTGAGGGTCAGGGCTGGAATGCACTCTTTTGGAACAATCACGACCAACCTCGTGCGCTTAACCGATTCATCGATTACAAAAACTTCCGAATTAAGGGGGCGACGATGTTGGCAGCTTGTATTCATCTCAGCCGTGGCACACCTTATCTCTATATGGGAGAGGAAATTGGGATGTTGGATCCTGACTTTCAAAGCATGACGGATTATGTCGATATTGAAGCCAAGAATGCCTATCAATTTTTATCTGCAAATGGGCACACTCCCGAACAAGCATTTGAAATCATCCAACTCAAAGCAAGGGATAATTCACGGACGCCGATGCAGTGGGATAATACGGTAAATGCAGGATTTTCGACGGGGACGCCTTGGTTAGCGACGGGCAATCATGCGGAGATCAATGTTGCGAATGACAAGGATGGTGAGATTTTTAGCTTTTACCAAAAGCTGATTGCCTTGCGTAAAGCAGACACTTTGATTTCAGATGGCGATTATCAGGCAGCTTATCAAGATTCTCCGCACATTTATGCCTTTATCCGTGAGTTTGAAAACCGTCGACTACTTGTCGTCAATAATTTCTCAAATCAAGAGGTGGCATTTGAGCGCCTAGCTGAGTTTGACAACAGTGAGATTCTCATCAATAATTATTCAAGCTATACGGATAATATTTTGCACCCATATCAAGCTATTGCCTTTGTATACACAAAAAATGTATGAAACAGGATGTTATAGTTAGCAAAAGTGTCTCTTAACACATGTGAAAGACAAGTGAATATTCCGAAAAACAGGTTCATATAAAGCATCCTCGGTTATCGTGATTAGCACAGGAAACAGATTTGTTTTTTGAATAATTATACATTGAAAGTAATGCCGGATTTGTTTTAAATAAGGCAGGTGGGGAAGGAATCAGTGCGTCATTATCTGAGGTCTTGGACTAAAGCAATAAACTTACCAGTAGGCCAAAAGACACCAAGTGAATGCTTACGGTTTGACTCAAAAGCACGGTGGAAAAGACAATCGGCGAATGGGCGCTTTTTTTGGTATAATAAAGACTAATCAAATAAATAGAAAGTCAATCTTATGGTAGAAAACGTTATTGAAATGCGTCAGGTCACCAAGGTTTTTGGGACATTTGTCGCAAATGATCGGATTAATCTTGAGGTGCGTAAAGGCGAAATTCATGCGCTTTTAGGAGAGAATGGTGCCGGTAAATCGACATTGATGAATATGCTTTCTGGCTTACTTGAACCAACAGAAGGAGAGATCTGGATTAATGGTCAGCCACAAGCGATTACGTCGCCATCTCGTGCGCGTGAGTTGGGGATTGGGATGGTTTATCAGCATTTTATGTTGATTGATGCTTTTACAGTCGCTGAAAATATTATTTTGGGCAATGAAACGACCAAAGGTCTGACCCTAGACATCAAAAAAGCTGAACAAGAAATTCAAGCTTTGTCTGAAAAGTATGGGTTGGTTGTCACGCCTCAAGCTAAAATAGCGGATATTTCAGTCGGTCAGGAGCAACGTGTTGAAATTCTCAAAACGCTTTATCGTGGCGCAGATATTATTATCTTTGATGAGCCGACAGCGGTTTTGACGCCGGCAGAAATTGAGGAATTGATGGCGATTTTGAGAAAGCTGGCTAATGAAGGCAAGTCAATCATTCTGATTACCCATAAACTTGATGAGATACGTGCCGTAGCCGATCGGGTTACTGTGATTCGTCGGGGGCAGTCGATCGCCACGACAGAAGTTTCTGGTCAATCCAATCATGAGCTTGCAGAGATGATGGTAGGCCACAGCGTATCATTTGTCACAGAAAAATCAGTAGCGCAACCACAGGAGGTTGTCTTAGAGATTGACAATCTGGTGGTTAATGAAACTCGTGGTGTACAAGCGGTCAAAGGCTTGTCCTTATCAGTGCGTGCCGGTGAAGTCGTCGGCATTGCTGGGATTGATGGCAATGGTCAAACGGAATTGATTCAGGCGATTGCTGGGCTGCGTAAAGTCGAAAGCGGTCAAGTGATAATCAATGGTCAAACGGTCACCAATCTCCAACCTCGAAAGATTACAGAAATTGGGGTCAGTCATGTGCCTGAAAATCGGCATCGTGATGGCTTAGTGCTGGAGATGTCAGTGGCAGAAAACATGGCGCTGCAAACTTACTATCAAGCGCCTTTTAGTCAATTTGGCTTACTCAATTATCCTAAAATTAATCATCATGCACGTGAGCTGATGGCAGAGTTTGATGTTCGCGCCTCTAGTGAGCTGAATACTGCTCGGTCACTATCAGGAGGCAATCAGCAAAAGGCGATTGTTGCTAGAGAAATTGATCGAGAACCCAAACTACTGATTGTCAGTCAACCGACGCGTGGGCTTGATGTCGGTGCCATTGAATATATTCACAAACGTTTGATTCAGGCACGTGATGAGGGGTGTGCAGTTCTGGTCGTGAGCTTTGAGCTAGATGAACTCCTTAATGTCTCGGATCGAATTGCGGTCATTCATGATGGCAAGATTCAAGGCATTGTGAAACCCGAAGAGACAGACATAAAAGCACTTGGTGTCTTGATGGTAGGAGGACAGGTAAACTGATGACACATTTTAATCTCAAAAAAACGTTAGTCCCACTGATTGCCGTCTTGTTTGGCTTTCTTTTAGGGGCAGTGATCATGCTGGCTTTTGGTTACAATCCACTCTGGGGCTATGAAGATTTATTAAGTGCTGCCTTCGGTAGTGCCAAATCAATCGGCGAAATTTTTCGGAGTATGGGCCCCTTGATTTTAACGGCGCTATCTTTTGCTGTCGCCAGTCGTGCTGGTTTATTTAATATCGGCATGTCTGGTCAAGCACTGGCGGGCTGGTTAGCAGCTGTCTGGTTTGCTCTGACACATCCTGACTTGCCTCGTCTCCTGATGATTCCGGCTGTGATTCTGATTGGGATGTTAGCCGGTGCGATCATTGCCATGATTCCCGGTCTGCTCAAGGCTTTCTTCGGAACGAGTGAAGTCATCGTGACGATTATGATGAATTATGTCGTCCTCTTTATCAGCACGCATATTGTCCATAATGTCTGGGATAAGCTAAAAGTAGGCGGCAAAACAATCATGCAGTCCAAAGATAGTACAACAACTGTTGGCAGTAATGCGACATTTCGGACTGATTTCTTGTCGCAGTTGACGGATAACTCTCGTTTGAACATTGGTATTTTTATCGCGATTATCGCCTTGCTCGTGTTTATGATGCTATTTAAGTGGACAACGCTGGGCTTTGAGATTCGTGCTGTCGGGCTCAATCCTCATGCCTCAGAGTATGCGGGGATTTCAGCCAAACGAACGGTTTTGACAGCCATGCTCATCTCAGGTGCGCTTGCTGGTTTGGGCGGTGTCTGCGAAGGGCTAGGCACCTTCCAAAACTTCTTCGTCCAGACCACTAGCCTGCCAATCGGGTTTGATGGGATGGCGGTTGCCTTGTTAGGACAAAGTTCAGCTATCGGCATCTTCTTTGCGGCAGCCCTCTTTTCAGTGCTCAAGGTCGGTGCGCCCGGTATGACAGTGACAGGGATTCCATCAGAGATTGTGTCTGTCGTGATTGCAGCGATTATCTTCTTTGTTGGGATTAAATTTGTCATTGATCAAGTTTTACCGGAGTTTCAATTCAAGAAAAAAGATGTGAACGGAGGTCAGGTATGATAGTAGCGATATTACAATTATTGGTGTCATCAATGTTGATCTATGCGACACCCTTGATTTTTACCAGTCTTGGTGGGACCTTTTCGGAACGTTCAGGTGTGGTCAATGTCGGACTTGAGGGCATCATGGTCATGGGCGCCTTTTCTGGGATTGTCTTTAACTTGACTTTTGCCAGTACTTTTGGCGCGGCAACACCGTGGCTTGCGACCTTATTTGGCGGTCTGATTGGCCTCATCTTTTCGCTCTTGCATGCGGTCGCTACTGTTAATTTCCGAGCGGATCACATCATCTCTGGAACGGTGCTGAACTTGATGGCGCCAGCCCTTGCCGTCTTTTTGGTCAAAGCCTTTTATGGCAAGGGACAAACAGACAATATTCAACGCTCATTTGGTTACTTTGATTTTCCTATTTTAGCTAAACTCCCTGTCATTGGAGATATTTTCTTTAGCAAGACATCGTTAGTCGGTTATCTGGCGATTGTTGTCGCTTTTATCGCCCACTTTATCATCTTTAAGACCCGTTTCGGTTTGCGTTTGCGCTCAGTCGGGGAACATCCACAAGCAGCGGATACGCTCGGAATTAATGTCTATCTGATGCGTTATGCAGGAATTATGATTTCCGGCTTGCTGGGTGGCATGGGTGGGGCGATTTTCGCCCAATCAATCTCGGTTAATTTCTCAGGGGCAACGATTGCTGGGCAAGGCTTTATCGCCATGGCAGCCATGATTTTTGGCAAATGGAAACCGATTGGTGCGATGTTAGCCAGTTTATTCTTTGGTCTGTCTCAGTCGCTTGCTGTGATTGGCGGTCAGTTGCCAGTCATCAAAGAGTGGCCAGTCGTCTATCTCCAAATTGCCCCTTATGTGATGACTATCGTTATCTTGGCCGTTTTCTTTGGCAAATCCGCAGCACCAAAAGCAGACGGTATCAACTATATCAAGTCTAAATAAACACATCATCTTTTGAAAACAGTCAATCTTGGCTGTTTTTTAGTTGGTCGGATGACGCGCTGTTTTGATGAGCAATGTGACATTCTCAGGAAAAGTGCGGTGATGTCGGTTATCGGAGTTGTGAAATATGATATAATTCAAGGTAGATTTAAAAAGAATGGGGACTTTATGCAGTATCTACCTTTAGATAAGTCAGAAATTTTGCGTTATTTAGGGTATCGGCGCAAGCAAGCCTTGACGGATGAGGTCTCTGAGCTCGTTGATCAGATGATGCTAGAAGTGCAAGAGATTGCTAATGCTCGCTATCTTTATCAGGTCTATGACTTTACCCTAGATGCTGAAAAGTCAGCAATCCATGTCACAGGGACGGACTTGGTCTTGACATCGACACACCTTTACCAGCAGTTAAAACAAGCGACTAAAATCGTTTTATTAGCTGTTACCTTAGGTGTCGAAGTCGACCGACAAATCAGGCTTTATCAATCATCTGAGCTGACTAAAGGTTTGGTTTTAGATGCAGCTTGTGCCGCCTATATCGAAAAAGTCTGTGATTTAGCAGAAGTTGAACTTGCGGCCGAGTTTTCGAACTATGAGCTGAATCGCAGATTTTCTCCGGGGTATGGGGATTTGTCCTTAATGGTTCAGCCGCAATTCTTGACCACTTTAGCTGCCGACAGACAACTTGGAATTAGTTTGACGGAGACTTATTTGATGATCCCTAGAAAATCAGTGACAGCGATTATCGGCCTGTTTGACGCTGACACGATCGTACGACCTAGACGGCGACTCTCTGATGGGTTGACGTTAGAGATGGCTGAAAAAGCCAAATTCAATCAAAGGAGAACATAAACAGTGAGCCCATAAATAGTCAAATGTAGAAAAAAGTATATAATATAGACACAGAAAGTTAAACGTGTAGGTGTCTATATTGATTAAACCAAATGAAATGGCTAAACG
>JAISXW010000003.1 GCA_031270325.1 Streptococcaceae bacterium | reverse complement strand
ATCGCACTTATTTGAAGCAGATAGGTAGTAAAATAAGTGTTAAAAAGAGTCTCTTGCAATCATTGATGAATGAGGTCAAATTGCTTGAAGTCATGCATAATTTATGAAACGACCGTGGTGTACCTAGGTTGGCGGGTTTACATTCTAGTATGAAAACGCTATAATAATAAGGTGTCTAGCGCACAAAGCTGATTGAATTTATTATGATTTAGGAGACCTTGTATGTCTAAGAAAAAAATTATTGTGATTGGTGCTGGCTTTGCCGGTATTAAGGCGACAAAGACCTTGTCGAAAAAGTTAAAAAATGAAGCAGAGATCACATTGATTGATAAGCACAGCTATCATACCATGATGACCCAACTGCACGAAGTTGCAGCGGGGCGGGTGCCTTTTACCAATGCCCAGTATGATTTGCACAAATTATTTGCTCACCGTAAGAATGTCCAAATCTTGACGGATGAAGTCCTTGGTTTGGATCAGGCAGGCAAAACAGTTACGACCAAATCCAGTGGCACACTGGCCTATGATTATGTGATTGTGGCGATTGGTGGCGAGCCAAATGACTTTGGTGTGCCGGGTGTTAAAGACCATGCCTTTACCCTGTGGTCAATGGCAGATGCACTCAAAATCAAACGGCACTTGGAAGCAATCGTTGAAAAAGCCTCTCTTGAGCATGATGATGCCAAGCGCAAAGCCATGCTTAACTTCGTTGTGGCAGGCTCAGGCTTTACTGGAATTGAGATGGTTGGGGAGCTGATCGACTGGCGCAAGGTTGTGGCACGTGACTATAAGTTAGACGAAGCAGAGATTAGTTTAAATGTCGTTGAAATGATGCCAACGATTCTCAACACGCTGGATCGTGCGGATGCGGATAAGGTTGTGACGTATCTGGGCAAGAAAAATGTCAACTTGCTGTTAAACCAGACGATTACAGAAGTGGCATCAGATCATATCAAAATCAAAGATGGTGCCGACATCCCGACTCACACGCTGATTTGGACAACGGGTGTTCAGGGCAATACGCAAGCGCAAGCATACGGCTTGGCTGAATCGGAACGCGGTCATCGCTTGACGGCCAATGCCTACATGGAAGCAATCGGGTTTGAAGACCAAGGCGTTTATGTGGCAGGGGATGTTTCAGGCTTTATCGAAGAAGCGACAGGTCGTCCGACACCACAAATCGTAGAGGCAGCAGAACAGACGGCACACACGGCGGCTGATAACATTATCGCAGCGATTAAGGGTGGCGATAAGCACCAGTTTGTCGGCAAATATCAAGGCACGATGGTCTCTGTCGGTTCTAAATGGGGTGTCGCATCTCTGATGGGCAAACTCCATTTGTCAGGCTTCTTTGCCATGGCTGTCAAGCATTTAATCTACATTCTCTATACCTTGCAAATCGGCAGTCTTTGGTATTTCTTCACTTATCTGAAAAATGAGTTCTTCCATACGCCTAACAATCGCAACTTGTTCCGTGGTCACACTTCTCGTCTGGGTAATGTCCTGTGGTCAGTTCCTTTACGAATCTTTTATGGGCTTGTTTGGCTGACTGAAGCCTCTACAAAATGGATCGGAGATGGGCAACTCTTGCACCCTTCGACTTGGTTTGGCAAGGGGTCTTGGTTTACCAATGACTTACACTTCCCATTTGCTTGGCTCAAAGAGACAGCGGATGTTGCTGCAGGTGCTTCTACTGGCGCAGCAGATACGACAGCAGCAGCGAGTGGCGCTGCGACTTCGGGTGCAGCAGAGGCGACTCAATCAGCAGCCGAGTTTGGTTTGTCCTACTCCTACGGTCACGAACCAATGGCAGTGCTGGATAAAGTCCCACATTGGCTAGAACCCGTCTTTAAAGTCATGATTCCTAATAAAGAAGTGGCACTGTTGATGCAGAAATTCATGTCAATCGTTGAGGTGGCCTTGGCCTTTGCGCTGATTGTCGGTGCCTTTACTTGGCTCGCAGCCGCTGCGACAGCAGCCTTGACAGTTATGTTTTCGCTCTCTGGTATGTTCTATTGGGTGAATATCTGGTTCATCTTTGTGGCCATCGCTTTGATGAATGGCTCAGGTCGGTCATTTGGTTTAGATAAATGGCTTCAACCGTGGCTGCAGAAACATTTCTTTAAGTGGTGGTATGGCAAGTCTAAATCATTGTATAAATAAGTTTGGCTGTGAGGGTCAAAGCGGCAAAAGCTATCTTCGGATGGTTTTTTTGGTTTGATTTGATAGCTACCTCTGTGACCTTAGAGTTACCCTCCAAACTTCCCATGGTAAGTTATGCAAATCCCCATGGTAAGTTGGACAAACTACCATGGTAATTTAGTTAAACTTCCATGGTAAGTTAGGCAAACCTCCATGGTAAGTTGGACAAACTTCCATGGTAAGTTGGACAAACTTCCATGGTAATTTAGGCAAACTACCATGGTAAGTTGTCCGAGTCTTGCTAGGGGCTTTTTCCTTGTCTTGTGAGATTGGTCTCGAACTGGTGTGGTGGCTGCCACGTTGCGTTGCGAGGGTTGGCTCAAAAGCGCGTGGGGACCCGCCTCCAAAGCTTCGCTTTTCCAGCTAAGCTGCGAGCCTGAGGTCTCTCAGCTTGTTTGTTGCCCACAGCTTTTTTTGAGTCAACTCCCTCCACTCAGGGGTGTTTTTTGTGGATGTGTTCAGTATTTCCCGAAAAGCCCATGAGCTTTTTGTCAAGTCGTCAAGAGCAGTTGGCAAAACTCCCATGGGAATTTTGCAAAACTCTCATGGGGATTTAGTAAAACTCCCATGGGGATTTGAGCAACTTCCCATGGGAGTTTTACGAGTCTTGCTAGGGCGGATTTTCTTGCCTTGCGAGATTACTCTCGAACTGGTGTGGTGGTTGACCCGTTTCGTTGCGATGCTTGTCTCAAAACTGCGCGGGGACACGCTTTCCAATCTGCGATTTCCGAGCTAAGCTGTTTTGAGTCAACCTTCTCCACCTACACTCAGGGTGTTTTTGTGGGTGTGCTTGTTCTTGTCCAAACGCATGAGAAGACTTGTCAAAGTACTGCCTAGTACATACCATACCTAGCCGCATGGGGGTTGGATTTAGCGTGTTCAATCAGTGTTGTGTGCTTGAGTGGATAGGAGTTGTTGGTCTTTAGGAAAAGTGATAAACTAGCCTTATGTTAATCTTCCCGCTGATCAATGATACGAGTCGAAAAATCATTCATATTGATATGGATGCCTTTTTTGCGTCGATTGAAGAGCGTGATCATCCGAAGTTGAAAGGCAAGCCGATCGTCATTGCCAGAAATCCTTTGGAGACTGGTGGGCGTGGGGTTGTGTCGACTGCCAACTATATCGCTCGCCAGTATGGGATTCACTCTGCCATGTCAGCTCAGGAAGCCTACGAGCTTTGTCCGCATGCAATCTTTGTGTCTGGGAATTATGCGCATTATCAGGAAGTCTCGCACCAGATGCACGAGATTTTCCATCGTTATACCGATCAAGTCGAGGGAATGGCGCTGGACGAAGCCTATCTGGACGTGACGGTCAATAAGATCGGGGCGACAAGCGCAGTTAAAATTGCCAAAATGATCCAGCATGACATCTTTCAGGAGCTGCACCTAACCAGCTCTGCCGGTGTTTCCTATAATAAGTTCTTAGCTAAGATCGCCTCCGATCTGAAAAAACCTCGTGGCTTGAGCTTGATTCAGCCAGAGGAGGCATTAGAGTTTATCGCTGACTTACCAGTAGAACAGTTTCATGGTGTGGGCGCTAAAACCGCTGAAAAATTAGCAGCTTTAGGCGTGACAAAGGGGCGCGATATTCAAGAACAGTCGCCCCAGTTGTTAGCTGAAAAATTAGGTGTGATGGGTTGGGAGCTGTATCTCAAGGCAAATGGCATCCACCATGCTCCCGTCAAAGCCAATCGCCTCCGAAAATCTGTCGGTAAAGAGAAAACCTATGGCAAACTCCTCTATTTAGAAGCCGATATCGAGACAGAAATCAGTCATTTAGCTCAGAAAGTGGCGACCAGTTTACAGGAAAAAGAGTTGAAGGGGAAAATCGTTGTCATCAAGGTGCGCTATGCTGACTTTAGGACCTTGACCAAACGCCTATCTTTAGATGAAAAAGTTAATGATGTGACGACTATTGAGCAATCCGCTAAGAGATTAGTCGCAGACCTAATCAATGGCAGCGGTATTCGCCTTTTAGGCGTCACGGTCACAGGATTTTAAAGTCGTGTCATCAGATGAATGGTGCGAGTAGTAATGTGAGAAGGTAACCTAGAAATAAAAACGGTAGGAAAGGAACTTCGGCCGTTTTTTCTTGGCACTTGAAGAGATAAGACGCAATACCGATGACACTGGCAAGCAAGACACAGAGTGTTAAGTGATAAAAATCAACACTAAAGCTCATCAATGCCAGATAAAGCCAATCTCCGCTGCCTATCTTCAGGGAGTATAGCTCTGTTAAGCAAGCAAGGATGAGACAGGAAAAGACGAGGAGATTGAAGGGTGTCGTCAAGAATAGGGCGATGAAAAAGACAAGCCAGATAATGAGAGGAAAGGCATGGCTTTTGAGGTCAAAGCCAATCAAGCCGACAGAAGCGAGGTAAAACAAAAAGACGGGAAGGTCGACATAGCCTGACCAGCCGATGAGCAAAAGGCAACCCCAAAGCAACTCTAAACCAGCATACCAATAAGGAATCCGAACTTGACAGTGCCGGCATTTAGAGTGACTCAGTATCTGAGACAAAATGGGAATCAAATCGCGATAAGCAAGGAGCTGATGACAGTTATCGCAATGAGATCTGGGCAATAAGATAGAGTCATGTGGGAAACGATCAATCAGCAACCCCCAAAATGACCCCAGAACAGTTCCGATGATAAAACAAAATAAATTAGCCATACTTTCTTATACGAAAAAGACTGGGAAAAATAATTCAAATAGTTGCTTATCCTTATCTTTTTGCTTATAATGAAACTGTATCAAGATCAAGGAAAAAGTAGCTTATGTGGCAGGGGTTAGCGAGTTGTCATCAAGCCTCAACCGTTGGAAGTATACTTTAGGGCCGTTCAAAAACGTCGCTTTTCTTTTGATAAGAAGTTTAGTTTTGGGAGCTGGCCTTTATTGACCATCACAATACACTTGAAATTTTGCAAGTGTCTAAATGAAGGAGAAGTTATATGTCTAGAGAAAAAACAAAAGCTGTTTTAAATCAATCCGTTGCCGATTTATCAAAAGCATCAGCTTTGGTTCATCAAGTTCACTGGTATTTACGTGGTCCAGGATTCATGAAATTGCATCCTAAAATGGATGATTTGATGGACGGCTTGAATGCGCATTTGGATGAGTTATCAGAACGTTTGATTACGATTGGTGGCTCACCAGTTTCAACGTTGAAAGAATTTGATGAGCTATCAAAAATCAAACTTGAACCTGCAACTTGGGATAAATCAACAGAAGAACGTTTGACAGAAGTGGTCGATGCCTACAAATATTTGTCAGACCTTTTCCAAGATGGTGTTCATGCTACTGATGAAGAGGATGACGATGTCACAAATGGTCTATTCGCAGATGCCAAAGGTGATATTGAAAAAACGATTTGGATGTTAGAGTCTGAGCTAGGCTTGGCACCCGGCTTATCTTAATTTAGTAAGCATCTTTACCAAAGCTATCCTCGGCGATAGCTTTTTTTATTTGTTGCAGTCATGGCAGCGAGCACAGATGGTCGGAAGGGAACTGAAATGTCTGGTAATTCTTGCGCTTGTCGTGGAAGCGCATGCCTCGTGTTTGAAAATGTTTTCAAACTATGATAGAATGTGAAAGGATGAAAACTTTATATGATGTTCAGGAATTTCTCAAAAAGCGTGGGTATATCAATCTCTTGAGTGATCGACTTGATGCCATCTTTTTTATGGCACAAGAACTCAAAACATTACATGATGCCGGCTTAATTCCAGATGAGAACGACTACTTTACCGCAGAATTGATTTTGCGGCGAGAACATAGACTTGAAAGTGAGAAAAAGATTCATGACGAAAAAAATTATCGGGATTGATCTTGGTGGAACAACGATTAAATTTGGTATTTTGACAGCAACTGGTGAAATTCAAGACAAATGGGCGATTGAGACCAATATTATTGGGAACGGACAACACATTGTTCCTGATATGATTGACTCAATCAATCACCGTTTGGCCTTATACCAACTTGACAAAAGCGACTTCCTCGGTATTGGGATGGGGTCGCCTGGCTCTGTCGATGTCATCAACAATACAGTGATTGGCGCCTATAATCTTGGTTGGGAAACCTTGCAAGAAGTTGGGGCAGCTGTCGAAGCTGGTGTTGGTTTGCCATTTGCAATTGACAACGATGCCAATGTTGCGGCGCTCGGTGAGCGATGGGTCGGTGCTGGAGACAATAATCCGGATGTTATTTTCATGACATTGGGAACTGGTGTTGGCGGTGGTATCATTGCAGCGGGTCGATTGATTCATGGTGTCGCAGGTGCTGGCGGAGAGATTGGTCATGTGACGGTTGATACGAGCGAAGATGCTTTTGCGTGTACTTGTGGTAAAAAAGGGTGTCTTGAAACAGTTGCTTCAGCGACAGGTGTCGTTCGTGTGGCACGCAAACTTGCGGAAGCTTATGAAGGCGAATCATTGATTAAAGCAGCTATTGATAATGGTGATGCAGTGACTTCAAAAGACATCTTTATTGCAGCAGAATCAGGAGATAAATTTGCTGATTCAGTCGTTGAAACCGTCAGTCAATATCTTGGCTTGGCAGTGGGAAATCTGGGCAATACGCTCAATCCGGCTGCTATCGTCATCGGCGGTGGCGTGTCTGCCGCAGGCGAATTCTTGCGGGCGCGGATTGAAAAGTATTTCAATCTTTATACTTTCCCACAAGTCCGTAACTCAACGAAGATTAAAATTGCTGAGTTAGGCAATGATGCGGGTATTATCGGGGCAGCAAGTCTAGCCTTGAAATTTGCTGAAACAGAGGGTGTTTAAACATGTGGTGGATTAATTTAGTATTACTTTTGGTAATTATTGGCCTGTTCAGCTATCCGACACTCAATAAGTTTCGGATTAAGTCTGTTGCTAAGATAGTAGATGAGACGGCATTTTCTGAACAAATGATTGGTGGGCAATTGATTGATCTGAGAGAGTCCTCGACTTTTCGTCGGGCGCATATTTTGGGCGCAAGGAACTTACCTTTTTCGCAGTTTGATCAGAGTATTTCTGCTATCCGTAAGGATAAAGCCATTCTCTTTTATGAAGATGGTAAGCCAGTTCTAGCTGTCCGTGCGGCTTTAAAACTAAAAAAAGCCGGTTATACAAATATTTTTATCCTTAAAACAGGAATTAAAAGTTGGTCTGGAAAAATTAAAAAAGGAGCTTAACCACTATGGAAACAAGACGACGACGTGCTGATCGTAGCCCTGAAAAACGTGTTAAGCCAAAAAAAGAAAAGAAAAAAAAATACCGGGTGCTGAAAATCATTGGTTTGGCGGTGCTATTTTTGATTTTGATTGGCGGTGCTATTTATGGAAAGGTTTATCTGGACATAAAAAAAGCATCGAATCATGCTTATCAAACAATTGAGCGTCAAACGCAAGCGCAGTTACCTAATTTAAAGAATAAATCTTCATTTACTTTCTTGTTTTTAGGAGTAGATGATAAGGTGGCAAATGATATTTTGGTCCTAACAGTGAATCCTAAGCAAAATAAAACAACTGTGATTAGCTTAAATCGGGATATCTATCTCGAATCTGAAAAGACAACCTTAAAAAACTTATATGGTAGTAAAGGTGTAGCTGGTGAAATAGATGCCCTTCAAAATCTTTTAGCTGTAGAGATTTCCCGCTATGTAACTTTTGACATGGGTGGTCTAGGTGAGTTTGTTGAAGCAGTTGGTGGGATTGAGGTCGCAAATGAGACAAATTTTATCGCCAATGGTTATCAATTTAAGCCTAGGACTTTGACTTTGAAAACGACAGACGAGGTCAAAGCATTTCTGACCAAGGTGGTGGGCGAGGATGAGGATGAGGCAACTGCTGAGAAAGAGTTGGTTAATCGCGAGCAAAGCGCTTTGATGGCAGTTATCCCTAAAATGAAGTCGATAAGCACCGTACTGAACTATAAAAAGTTTGTAGATGCTTTTAGCGACAATATCAAAACTGATTTTGCTTTTGATGAACTCCAAATATTAGGGTTCGACTACAATGGTGTTCTAGGTCAGATTACCAAAGAAAATCTGAAAACAAGTAAGACGCGAATTGATGGCAAAGAAAAGGACATTCTACCTGAAGAACAAATCACGAAAGCACGTGAACGGATTGTAGAAGCTTTAAACGAGTAATCTAGTTAGGTAGATAAAATCAAAAAAAGAACTGATGGGATAGATGAAATCCGATCAGTTCTTTTTGATTTTGGCAATGCTTTATTAGGGAGTCTCTAACTTTAGCGAAGGATGATGAAATCGGCAACTGGACGACCATCTTGACTAGCAAAGAGGGTTTTCCCATTTAAAGACATCTGAGAGGAGCCACCGCCGTCTAAGACGACAAGGTTTTGAAGTTTGAGATGGGCTACCGCTGCCATGGTACCGTTGTAACCAACACTGGTATCGGAAATAATCAAGTAGATATTGTTGTCTGCATCATTGCCAATATAGGAATGAATCATCCAATTGACAGAACCGTCATCTGGTAAGACGACACCATCTTTGATAAGAATGCTACCAAAGCCATAACTTTGTTGGGCACCTTTTTCCAGAATATCAGTTGCAGGTGTTCTTAAATCATAGCCATTAGCAGAACCATCTTTGTTGATGACAAAAGCTGCGCTCCCATATTCAGTATTGGACCAATTGGAGAACAGTTGGCCGTTATTGATTTGGAAGCCGACGATTTGTCCCGTATTGAAGTCAAAGCCAGAAGTGTTCATAATGAGAGAGTCAGGATATTTGGCAATCATGTCCGCCATCATGAAAGTTCCAGGTACTTGTGCCGCTGCTGTTTTTAGTACCTTAGGATTGTTAGCGCGATAGATGGTGACCCCTTTCACTGATAAATCAGTGAATTTCTCAAGTTTGGTTTTCGACTTGACTTGTACCCAGCCAGCTTCTCCCGTATCTTCTACTTCAGAAGCAGGGGCAATGGAGACATGAGAGGAGGACACGACAGTGTTTTTAGCAGTTGTTTTATCTGGTTCGGGCGCAGCGTTTTTTGTTTGCTTATCTTTGGTCAGGACATAAGTCACACCAAAAGCAATCAAGATTAAACCAACTATTGTGAGTAGTAGGGGGAGTTTTAGTTTCTTGTTCTTGCTTAGTTTGTTAGGGTGTTCTGAGCGTTTTTTATTTTTTTTCATGTTTATCTATTCTATTTCTAAAGACAAGAAGGTCTTATATTTGTCGATTGTCTTGAAAATTCCCATTTTTAATCAGAATTTTTCCAAAATTATAGGATTGTGCCGCACTTTTGGCAGGATCAACTTTAATTGGTCCGGCAGCCGTTTCTTTTTTGTTAAAAGGTTTGAGCACGAGCACGATGGCAATTGCAGCGACTATGACAATGAGTAAGGCAAAAATGATGCCGACTTTCTTTTTAGGTTGTTTTCTTTTCATATAGTTTATTATAAGGTGCTTTACAGTTTAAGTCAAGAATACGAGAGCTATTCATACGGTTGTGTCATCATGCTTAATGCTGACAACACCCAAGATTCAGATGATAGGCGAAGTTTATTTTGTGCCGGATTTGAGATGTGTTTGGTTTGTTAACTGCAGTGCTGGGGTTCTGAAAGTCATATTTGGACTTGATAAGGTCGAGAATGCGCTTAAAGCCATAATAAGAGCAGTTTATATGATATTCAGCCCAATAGCTGCTCATGACAGTTGATCGTTAAAGCGAGGATAGTTCCACTAAAAGTAAGGTCAGTTTCATTTTAGAACAGTTTAGCTAGGTTGATAACTGTCAGAGTTGACACAAAATAAACCTCATCGTCACTCAGACATTGTCTGGTGAATGTGCTATACTAAAATTGTAGAAAAATTAAGACGGTGGCTATCCCGGAAAGGTGGTGATGCTTATGTATGTAAGCGTTGAAATCTGGAGAAAGGAGATGCTTGTTTGTCCGCGTACGAGATGATTCAAGTCCTACTGAGCTTCGGTATGTTTACCATTGCTTTGATCGGCTTGGTTGTCACAGTGCTGAAAGAAGACGAAAAAAAATAACCGTTCTTTAACTTTGGCTAGTTAAACGGTTATTTTTTACGTTATAACTTGCTACCGTCTTACACGGTTCTACAAGGGGGACGTGTATCAGCACGTTCCTTTTTTATACCTTTATTCTAGCCCAGTTCGGTTTGTTTGTCAAGTTTGTCGAATCGTAGTTTGTTTTGTCAGCGAGCGCACCTATAATTGTATAGTTAAATTAGACAATCGCAAGATGCCGGTCTTGTTTTTGGAGATTTAAGTGATTTTTGATGAAGGTTGAATCGGACTTTTGGTGGGATTTATCTTTAGTGAGTTTTGGTTTTCTTGGCTTTGATGAGTTTCATCTGAGTAGTGCTAAAAGCGTTATAGTACGGTTATGAGGAAAGTGTGAAATGAGATTTGTCTGTAATCTCATTTATTTCTTGACAAATTAAAATGAAAGCGTTAAACTGGTAATAAATTAGTAGGGAATACTAGCAATAGATAGACATAAGACTTGACAAGCAGAAAGAGGCAACTTATGCTTAGACAGACAGACAGACAGACAGACAGACAGACAGACAGACAGACAGACAGACAATGGTAAGCTTGTTCGCTGGGTAAGTGATCGAAAACCGAACTTGCTGAGGCAGAAGGCGACGTTTGGTTTGGGTTCAGCTTGTTGGCTTT
>JAISXW010000021.1 GCA_031270325.1 Streptococcaceae bacterium | reverse complement strand
ATTTAAGTCTATCAAATCTCTTTTGCTTTGTCAACTGCTTTTTTAAACTTTTTTGTTTTTCTGCAGCATCGTTCGGCTATCTCCTCGTGAGGTACTGTATTATACTACCAAATCTTGTGGCGTTTGTCAACTTTTTTTGCTTACTTTTCCACAATAACCTTTGTGCAAATAGTTATCTCCGCTCCCTTAACCTAGAGCTACTAGAATTTTTTTCAAGGCTTCTTCGGTGCCTAGTGGTAGGCTGTGATAGCCGCCTAGTTCGATTTTCTTGGCTTCAATAAAGCGTAGCCTCTCGGTCATGCTTGCTTTAAGCGACGAGACGTAGCCTTCATGTTCGAAATCAGGATTCAGATGTTCGATAGGGAGGTAGGACAAACCTTCGATTGGTCCAAATGGCACAAAATTACCAATCCCATCAATAATTGCTTCAATGGCTCCTAAAGTATGCTGAGGTTTTACCTTTGCTCCATTAAAATAGCCGGTGTTGAGGATATAGCAGTCAATGTCCTTATCCTCAAAGAGTTTTTTAAAGGCTTCAAAATCTTCGCCTAGTGCATAAGAACGAAATGGATTGGCGAAAGGTTCAATGACAATTTCATTAACATCGACATCGCCAACGATATTCTCTGCAGTCGAACGTTTGGTCGCCAAAGTCAAACCAAAAATAGCTGCTAAATTGGGATCGTTGACTTTAACAACAGGCGGCAGGCTTTCGTCTTGCATGATCCAATAGACCGCATTAATCTTTTCCTTGATCCGATTGACGCGGTTAGGGGTCACAAATTTAGACTTAACTGCACGACCATTGCCATTGCGGATATCTTCTGTCACCAGAACTTTCTTGCCAGAGGTATCGAGCGTCACGCCAATATTTTGACACGTCAAGAAATACTTCACCTTTTCATTGGCCATCGGATAGTCTTGTGTTTTATCGAAATAAGCAGGTTCTAGGGCAATACTCGAGCCATCCCTGTGGTTGATGATAAATGCATCATCATGCAACACAGTAACCTGATATTTGCTCTCATTTTTAGCTAGAGTAATCGTTGACTTTCCAGAACCCGACAAGCCAAAGGCTGCCATTGTAAATTTATTACCATTAGGCAAGATATACTGTTTCATCCCACCATGACAAGCAATATAGTCATTGACATGTGCCGTCCGCCATGCCAAAGTCAGCGTTGCTTTCTTATATTCTCCAAAATAGCGCAAGCCTAAAATCACGGCAACATTGTGTTGGGGATCAAATAGCGCCAACCCATCAGGATAATCTGGATGCTGCCAATCCGGATCGCCAAATACATATAAATCGCCTGTCTGATATGACTTAGACTGGGCATACATCTCCTGATAATCTGGTGTCAAATGTTGGAAATTGAGCATGTAACTCAGGATGGTATTGGCATAATTAGCTGGTAATAACAGATGACTTTTCAGCATAAACTCTTGATCCAAACCAACATAAACTTCTGTCGTATAAACCTCTCTTTGACCGATGGCAAAAACTGCCTCGCGGACAAGACGGGCAAAATGATCGGTATCAACACCAGGTTGACCAATGATTTTTCTGGCAGCAGATGTCCGACCAACGACTTCGCCATCATTAAAAACAAGCACCTTGCTATCTTCAGGCAAGCCTTGTTCGGTTGGACGATAAATCGGCAGATCGGTAATAATCGTCCCTGTCGTCTTCTTGGCAATCTCATAGGCCTGCATCACCGATGTCACTTTTGTGACATTATTAGCATAAAAAGCCGTCTCAACCGTGGTCCGAATCGCCGAAAACAAGGGATTCGCTTTCTTAATCTCATCTATTTGATAGTTGTCAATCGTTGCCATTACCAGTCCTCCATTAACCTACAAAATGTCTATTTCCTTTTATTATACTCTTTTTTGTGAAATTAGAAAAACATGAACTAATTATATTTGCCATCTAACACTCTCGCAACGATTAACGCAACAAAAAAGCATGAGGCTTGCTCACACTTTACTAGATTTCATGATGTTTTTACCAAATCTTGACACGTGCTGCTGGGTCACGCCACATGCCATCTCCGACTTTGACATTAAAGGTTTCAAAGAACTCATCTAGGTTACTTGCTTGCACATTAGCACGAAGTTTTCCCGGTGCATGAACATCCATAGACAGTAGCATTTGTTGATAGGCTTCTGATGCTTTGAGGCGCCAAATCTCCCCCCACTGAGTAAAGAAAGCGGTCAAATCAGGTTCTGGTTCTCTAAGTGCGGCTGTCATAGCTGCTGTCAAACCGCCAGCATCAGCGATGTTTTCAGAAACCACAAGCTTGCCATTGACCTTAGCCCCCGCAATCTCCAAGCCGTCAAACTCTGCGATCATCAGCTCTTGTTTGGCTTCAAAGGCTTTGAAGTCTTCGTCCGTCCACCAATTGTTCATATTGCCAAATTCATCAAAGAGCGCCCCATTATTGTCAAAAGCATGAGAGATTTCATGGGCAATGACTGCGCCAATCCCGCCATAATTTTGGCTTGGCGTTTGCTCAGTCGCTGAATAAAAAGGTTGCTGTAAAATCGCTGCTGGGAAAACGATGGTATTGCTATCAGGGCTGAAGTAAGCGTTGACCATGTGAGCTGGCATATGCCACTCGGTCTTGTCAACATCTTCATGGAATTTTTCATAATGACGATGGCTACGCACCACGTTAAACCGAGCAATATGACTGTAAATGCTATCGTGATTAACCGTGAATTGCTTGTAGATTTCTGGTAATTGATCAGGAAAGCCGATAAAAATCGTCATGGCATCTAGCTTTTTGATGGCTTTATCAATCGTGGCACGACTTAACCAAGTATTGGTATTCAACCGTTCTTGATAGACTTTTATCATCTCAGACGTCATGCGTTTGACATCTGCTTTCGCTGCCTCGCCAAAATACTTGTGACCATAGTAGAGACCAACGGCTTGTGAATACTGTTCCGTTGCCAAATCAAAAGCGTGCTTCTCTTGACTTCTTGCTTCAGACGTACCAGAGACTTGACGCGAGAACTCACTCCCTAAAATCCGCAACTCATCAGATAGATAATGCGTTGCGCTCCGAATCAACTTGACTAACATCCAAGACTTCATCAGCTCAAAATTTGCCGCATTAACAATCTGGTCAAAGTGTTCATAGAACCGTTTTTCATAGACCACGACTTTTTCTGGCAAGCTACCGACTAACGTCTCAATAATTGAGGCAAATGGCACAGTCGTCAATTTTGAAGTAAAGTCCTCAATGACAACCGGATTGTAAAGCTCGGCATATTTCGCCCATTCTTCTGATGTATTGACATATTGGGCGAGGATGGCATCAAAGGCAATCGTATTGGCGACGTTTGTCTTGGCATCATCAGCTGAAAATCCAAAAGCTTTTAATATGTCAATCGTATTCTCCGTGTAAAAGGCTAGCAATTCCGCCTTGCGCGGATGTTCAGGCGCATAATAAGTCGTGTCTGGCAAAATCAAGCCCGCACCAGAAAAGGTCAGCGCATAGTGAACAGCGTCTTTCATATCCGTATCAACAGACAAACCAAAGGGAACCGGCACCTGTGAGTTCAAAATCAAGTCTGCAAACTGAGTGGTCAGCGTCTCAAAATCTGTGATCGCTAGTAGTTTATCAATCTCAGGTTTGACCGGTTCTGTCCCAAACTCGAACCGTTCGACAAAGTCACCTGCTTTTTTATAGAACTTAGCAAAGGCATTCATGACTGGTTCATCAAATTCTGTAATCGTCGCAAAGTCAGTCATTAACGTTTTTTCATTATTAATGACCAACTCATCGAACGCCGCAATCCTCGGACGGTCTGCTGGAATCTCTGTCTTATCCAGCCACTCGGCATTGACTGCTTCAAATAAATCATCTTGAATTCTAACCATTTTTAAACCCACCTTCTAAAATTTCGATTACTTGTAACATTTGCGCATCACTGACAACTTTTTCTGTGCCATTGACTAAGGTTTCATAAATCGCATCATAGACCCGACCATAGTCCCCTCGTTCAGACGGGATCGTTTTCTCGATCCGATCGCCGTTTTGATTGAGATAGGTCAGCTGACCATAGGCTTGCGGACTATCCTGACCAAAGCCTGAAACACCTGGCATGATCCCGACTTTGAGATCATTTTCCTGCTGGTCTACATCTTGCTTGATAAAAGTTCCTTTGGTTCCTTGAATCAGCCACTTGGGATAAGGAACAAGGGCTAACTCAGTCGCATGAACACTGGCTTTGAACTGGTTTGGATAAAACAAATCAACCGCAAAATGATCATCGACCGGGCTATCAAGCAAGCGAGTCCGCCTAATATCGTAATGGACACGCTCAGGTTTGCCGAATAAAGCAACCATTTGATCGACCAAATGAACTCCGTGACCATAAAAAGCACCGTCCAGAGCCGCCCCACTCCCCTGTGGTGCATGGGGTCGAAAATGATCCATGTGCACCTGAATGTCAATCAGTCGACCGAGATACCCCCGCTCAATGACTTTCTTGACCGTTAAAAAGTCACTATCGAAGCGGCGATTCTGGAAAGGCATAAAAAAGAGGTCTTGATCAGATGCGAGCTGAACCAGAGTCTCCATCTCAGCTACTGTGGCAACAGCCGGCTTATCCAGCAAGACGTTTTTCCCAGCTTCTAGTAATTGTTTGGCTAAGGCAAAATGCGTCTGTGCAGGCGTGACAACAACCACGAGGTCTAACGTCTCATCATCAATAATATCCTCAATCCCTGTCGAGAACACCGTCCCCTTCGCCTCAAGCGCCAGCTGAGCTTGAGGATTTTTCATCAAAGTCGGCGTCACCACACGGGCAATCTCAAACCTCTCACGCTGCAAAAGATAGGGAATATGATAACGGTTGGTTGACTTACCAAAACCAACATAGGCAATCTTTAATTTTTTCATGTCTTTATTCTACCAAAAAATGTCTGTTTTGCCTTTGGTTAGCTATGGGCCAGCTGACACTTTTGCTTGATAGCAGATTGCCTACACCATCTGATGATCGGGATGGCAACCTTACTAAAAGTGAGGACACCTAAAAGTAAGCAGGCAATCACATGACCCTATCAAAAAGGCACTCGATACCACATGAGCATCGGTTGCCTTTTAGTGTGATTTGATGATTTTTGAATCTTCGGAGACCAGACTTGCAGGAGAACCCACCGCCAATTTAAGCCAAAGCTCGGAACGGCACTGACTATGTCAAACTATCCTCACTTTGAATGGGAGCAGTTCTATGTTTTGTAGACTCAGTTCTATTATTTGTAGAACGAGTTCTATTATTTGTAGAACGAGTTCTATTATTTGTAGAACGAGTTCTATTATTTGTAGAACGAGTTCTATTATTTGTAGAACGAGTTCTATTATTT
>JAISXW010000016.1 GCA_031270325.1 Streptococcaceae bacterium | reverse complement strand
TTCTACAAATAATAGAACTCGTTCTACAAATAATAGAACTCGTTCTACAAATAATAGAACTCGTTCTACAAATAATAGAACTCGTTCTACAAATAATAGAACTCGTTCTACAAATAATGAAACGAGTGTCACTGAAAGCAAGGACAGCCTCGTTAAAAGAGAGCTAGGGTTGAACCAAAGCACAACCAAGCTCCCCACACCAAGTGGCGTGGGGCATTTTGGCTCAAAAGCGCTGTGGCATAAAGACAAACGGCAAGGCCTCAGGCTCGCCGCTTAGCTCGAAAATCGCAGAGTGCAGAGCGGGTCGTCACGCACTTTTGAGCCAACCCACAGAAGGCAACAATTAGACAGCACAAAACAAAAAAACAGCAATCAAGCTGTCTCAAAATAGTTGTATCGGTAAACTTTTCAGGTGCTGTTCAATAAAAAACGACTAACTTTATTTAATCAGCTAATTGTAATTCATTTACCCAATCTTCTTTTTTTGAAAAAATACGAACAACCGTTACTCTATCAGCTAATTCCAAATGAAAGTACAGATACTTCCAATGAATCATTTTTCTCAACGGTTCTTTTCCCTCTACATATGGAAACTCAGTCAATTCATCTGAAAGCATAGCGGCTGCTCTCAAAAATTCTTGTTTAAATCTCTGTAAAACTCTTGAACTTGCTTGAGTGATCAGAAATGCTTCCAATCGTGCTAAATCTTCCTGAGCTTCAATAGAAAACTCAACTTCCTTGCTCACTAATTAACCCACCCCATATTTTCCAAAACTTTATTCAAAGGGATTGGTTTATGTTTAATGAGAGAAACGTAACCTTTTTCAATTTCACTACCAAATTTCACTTGTGCTTTCAAGCGCTCATTTTCACGCAATATTTCATCATATTCATTTTGGGTTAGAATGACAACATCTTCATCATGCTCAACAAATTTTGGATTCATCATACTCAATACCTCCTTATTTAAGTCTATTATACTACAAATAAGCAAAGATCGTGAGCAAATGTTTTCATTCGTTACTTTTCGAGGACTTTTTAGCTTTAAAACAGAGTTTCCCCTATACGCTCATCATACCATCGGGGCAAATGCACTGATCAGCGACTCGGCACACTTTAAGCCATCAATCGCCGCCGAGACGATTCCGCCGGCGAAACCTGCGCCCTCGCCACTGGGATAGAGCCCTTTGACCGAGACAGACTGCAAACTGGTCTGGTCACGGTTGATCCGCAAGGGCGATGACGAGCGAGACTCGACTGCCGTCAGCACCGCATCAGCCATAGCAAAGCCGTGGAGTTTATGATCCAAGCCGATCAAGGCTTCTTTCAAAGCCGCCGTGATGTAGTCGGGAAATAACCTCGTCAAATCAGTCGGCACAACGCCTAGCGCATAACTCGGGGTCACAGACCCCATTGCCGTTGACGGCTGCCCCTTGAGAAAGTCACCGACCAATTGGGCTGGAGCTTGGTAAGTCCCGCCGCCTAAGGCAAAAGCTTTCTGCTCCAAAGCACGCTGGAAGTCAATCCCCGCCAACGCACCCGCACTCCCAAAGTCCTCTGGAAACACTTGGACTAATAGGCCACTATTGGCATTCTTTTGATCTCTGGCGTGTTCACTCATGCCATTGGTCACCAAATGCCCCGCCTCTGAGCTAGAGGGTACGACAAGCCCGCCCGGACACATACAAAAAGTATAGACACCACGCCCATTGCTCGCCTTGTAGGTCAGGCGATACTCGGCAGCACCCAGTCTGGCGTGACCGGCAAAGGTCTTGTACTGCGCTTGGTCGATCACTGTCTGAGGATGCTCAATCCGAACACCGACCGCAAAGGGTTTAGCTGTCATCTCAACCCCTGCGGCATCAAGCTCGCTAAAGGTATCTCTGGCACTGTGCCCAATGGCTAGAATCGCCTGCTCAGTCTCGATCAGCTCGCCAGATGTCAGGACGACCGCCTGCAAGCGACCGGACACACTCTTGAACTGTTTGACCTGCGCCTGAAAGCGCACCTCGCCGCCCAGCGCAATGATTTCTTGGCGAATCCGCTTGACAATATCCCGCAATAAATCCGTGCCGACATGGGGGTGTGCCTGATAGAGAATCTCCTCGGGCGCACCTGCCTTGACCAACTCTGCCAACACCTGACGGCCTCGCAAATCTTTGCCCCGACTGGTCAGCTTGCCATCAGAAAAAGTCCCCGCACCGCCCTCGCCAAACTGGACATTGGAGTTAGGATTAAGCTGCCCTTGCTGCCAAAAGGCCTCAATCGACCGCACCCTGTCATCGACCGCCTCCCCCCGTTCCAAAACAAGCGGGCGATACCCCTGCTGCGCCAGCAAGAGCGCCGCATACATCCCTGCCGGACCGAACCCAATGACGACTGGGCGATGTGTCAGCGGTTGAGTCCCATGCTTGAGCTTAGGCGCTTGATAGGCCAAATCAGGTGTCGGAGCAAGGTGTTTGATCTTGCCTGTCAAGAACTTGGTTTCATCTTTAACCCCAACATCCACGGTATAGATAAAATAGATATCGCCAGCCTTTCGGGCGTCAATCGATTCCTTATAAATCCTCAACTCTAGGAGGTCACTCGGTTGAATCCGGAGTCTTTTGAGGACTTGCTGCTGGATTGCCGACAAGTCATCATGGATCGAGAGTTTAATCTGTGTCAGTCTTAGCATACTAGCCTTTCTTTAGGGTAATAGTTCAAAGGTCATCGTCACAGGATTGTGATCGCTGGATTTAAAGTTGTTTTGAACGGTCTGAATGCTCAAAGCTTTGATATTATCCGTGACCAAAAAGCCGTCAATCACACCCAGTGTGCTATGTTCGCCATAGGCTATATCATTGCTGCGGACAGAGGGGGCATTAGTCGGTGCGACCACCCGCAGACTGTCTGCCAAGTCCGCTGTCGGAAAAGGCTTCATCCAGGTCAACTCAGGGTGCGCTTGCCCCGACAGAACATGGTTGTAGTCGCCGCCACAGATGACATAGTCTCCTGACTTCGCCTGTGCTGCCATATGACCAAAGAGCTTGGTCAGCTGTGCCTTTTGGATCACTTGATCCTTGATGAAGGCTGACATGTGCACATTGTAGAGATAGAGCGTCTTGCCATTGCTAACGGGAAGCTCACTGACACTAAAGGCACGGTCAAGGTCGAAGAATTTTTTGATATTGGTCTCGATCGGCAGACTAAAGCGGGTCGCCCCCTTGACCTCGCCTTTTGACAGGGTCAGGAGACCAGACTTCGCCTTGCCGATCGGCTCTGTAATCGGGTAAAAGAGATAGGCTGAGTCATAGTTATTGGCAAAGACACTGGTATAGTTGGGATTCCGAGATGTGAAATAGGCAGGTTCATCAACTTTGAACGACCGATCTCCCTCATAATCGACTTCTTGTAGGTTGACGAAGTCAGGATTTTCAGCCGCAATCAGCCGATTACTCTCCTTGAGGTTCGCCAAGACATCCGCCTTAGAACGCGCGCGCACCTCCTTGCCACCGTCCATAAAAAAGCTATAATCAGCCGGATAGGCCGCATAGCCAATGTTAAAGGTCATCATCTTATAGGTCTTGCCCGTTGTGACTTGCTCTGGGCTTGCCGTTTGCTTGACAGACAAAGGCTGACGGTCCGGAATGCGATGGTATTGACAATAGGCATAGATGACATACGCCCCGACCACGACAGACAAAACAGCTAAAGCACCTAAACTTATGAGGATCAATTTTTTCATTTCTACATTATAACACACTGCACCCAAGCAGGACAAACCACGGACAAACCTGCCAACGACAACCGCATGGCGCAATCACGAGATCGCGGAAACTTCCATTCCAATATTGGGCTCAAAACAGCGTGGTGACACGCCTCTAAAGTTCCGCTTTTCCAGCTAACTGTCACGCCTAAGGTCTCGTCAGTTAGCTCTATGCCACAGCTGTTTTTAGCCAAGACTCTCCACTTCACCAACAAAATTCATCTGACTGAGGGGGCAACGTGTGGTTAAGCTATTGACACTTGCGTGAGGGCTCGTATGAAATCAAAGGTTTAGCCCTGAACGTAGCCCCCGACATGATCAGACCTTATCTGCAAATACAATGACGCCCCAAAGTGTTAAATTATTTCATGCGCTTGTCGTGAAGTCTACCGACTGCAGATTGAAACAGCCTCTTGCCTGAGTGGCATGCGGATTTGGTCTCGGAAGGAAAGACCCGTTCATGCTGCCATGTCCTGATTCGATCCAGCCACAACCCTTGCCAAAATAAAAACACCCAGCGCCTTTGAAAGAGCGAACTAGGTGCTTGGGAGTTATTTTTTCAGATGATAGGAGTAATTCGAGACGACCACATTATCTCGCCAGCTCAGATAGAAACGCATCCGAACAGACATTTGATTGTGCAGAATGTTTTGCCAAGAGTGTTTAGGCACGAACTGCGGCACGATGACTGTGATTGTATGGTTCTTCTTCTCAGCAGACTTGGACACCAGATCGACATAGCGAATCACGGGTTTGACAATATCCCGATAGCTCGACTCGACAATCGAAAAGCGGACTGTTGGGTAGAGTTTTTTAAACTCTGCCTCGACTTCTTTGTCCTTATCAATCGTATCTTTGGTTGACACGTGGACTGCCAGCACGTCCGAGCCGATTGACTGGGCATAACTCATGGCACCGACTGCCACATTGGTCACATTACCAATCAAGACAATGACTGTATTCCCTGTATAAGTATGCTTGACCACTTCGTCTTCTAGGCGAAGTTGGTGGGCAACTTCGGTGTAGTGCCGCTTGATGGCATAGAAGATGCCCATCAAGACTGGCATGATGACGAAAAACGGCCAGATCACTGGAAGTCGGAAGATTAGCAAGATCAGGACGATAATTGCTGAAATCGCTGCACCGATGATATTTGAAATGGCTTGCCGCCAGAATTTTTTACCTGCCTCACGCCGCCATTTGACGACCATGCCGATTTGCGAGAGGGCAAATGGCAAGAATACCCCGATTGAATAGAGGGGAATGAGCCGTTCTGTCGACCCTTTAAAAATGAGGAGCAAAATCACAGCGCCGGCAGCGAGGCTGATAATCCCATTAGAATAGCCTAGTCTCGCACCTTTCTCCATATACATATGCGGCATGTATTTATTTTTAGCCAAGTTGTAACTTAACATTGGAAAGGCTGAAAAACCTGTATTGGCTGCGACCGCCAAGATCATCGCCGTTGAAAATTGAAAGACGTAGAACAAGAAATGACCGATCCCATGATAGCCAAAGACCTGATGTGCCACTTGCGACAGTACGGTCGCATGAAGATTAGGAATCACGCCCAGATAATAGTTGAGAAAGGTAATCCCTGAGAAGAACACGCCCAAGATCAGCGCCATCAAGACTAGCGTGCCAGCGGCATTGCGTGATTTTGGTTTCTTAAAGAATGGCACGGCATTTGAAATCGCCTCAACCCCGGTCAAACTAGCCGACCCACTAGAGAAGGCTTTGAGCAAAAGAATCACGGAAATCCCCGGTACAGCAGCCCCGATATGACTGGTCGCATGGTAAGCTAAATCGCCCGTCAAGACCTTGAAAACACCGACCACTAACAGCAAAATCGTTGCGGCGACAAAGGTGTAAACAGGGATCAGTAAGAAGCTGGCTGATTCTCGCAGCCCCCGAAGATTCATCAACATCAAGGCTAGCACCAAGACCACAGAAATCAGCAGATTATAGGGATGGAGCGAGGGGAGCGCCGAGGTAATCGCATCTGCCCCAGACGAGACGGATACAGCAACGGTCAGCATATAGTCAACCAAGAGGCTCCCACCGGCAATCAGACCGGCATTGGCACCTAAGTTTTCCGTTGAGACGATATAAGCGCCGCCACCTTGTGGGTAGGCATGAATGATTTGACGATAGCTCAAGGTCAGAGCTGCCAAGAGGACCAGAACCAGCGCCGCAATCGGCAAACTGTACCAAATCGCTGCCGCAGACAAGGTCAAGAGAACGGTCACAATCTGCTCCGTCCCGTAAGCAATAGATGACAAGGCATCACTAGATAACATCGCAAGTGCCTGAATTTTCGTCAGTAAGTGACTATCATCATCCGTTGACTTCAAAGGTTTACCAATCAACAGCCGTTTTACATTTATTCTTTTCACTATTAACTCCGTTTAAGTAAATTCATATCGTGTCAAGGCACGTTTGAAACACCTCCTCCGCAATTTTAAAAGGAGGGGTTCATGGCATTAACTCATTTCAACATTATAACATCAAAACAAACAAAAGCAAAGAATTTTTTCGTCTTTTGCACAGGACGACCACCTGAAAGGTTTTAACCTTTGACTTGATATCAGATTGGCGGATGATGTCTGATGACCACCGAAGGTGACATTTGAAAGGCAAGCTCTATCCTGTGGCTTTTGCGCAATCAAAAACACCAGCCTCATGCTGATGTCAGGATTACCCTTTGTGTTGGTAAAACTTAGCCAACAAGTGTTCAAAAGCCTCGGCAACAAACGCTTGGTCAGCTTCTGTCTCTGGCTTAAAGAATTTGATTGGATGAGCGACCATGTCTCGATAGAATAAGAAAGTGATCGCTTGCGAGTCAAAATCGACTTGAAACTTAATCGCTGGCTGAGACTCAAATGTGCCACAAAAGCCCGCAATTGAATATTCAATCTCATAGACACCAGCCCCAAAGTCTTGTAGGCGATAATAGCCGTCCCCCAAGTAAGTCCTGTTCTCGTCAAAATGTGCTAAAACAACCTTGAGCTGTTCCAATAGTTTATTTAGTGCCAAATAGTCGATCCCCCGCATCTCCCAATCCTGGGACAATGTAGCCGTGCTCGTTTAATTTTTCATCTAGGGCTGCCGTGTAGACATCAATATCAGGGTGCGCTTCTTGCAAGGCTTTGACCCCCTCTGGCGCTGCAACTAGACAGACAAATTTAATATTAGCTGCACCCGCTCCGCGTTTTTTAAGCGAATCAATGGCAAGAATTGCTGAGCCTCCTGTTGCCAACATCGGATCGACAACAAAGATTTGACGTTGATCAATATCCTCTGGTAATTTGACCAGATATTCAACCGGTTGCAAAGTCTCTTCATCCCGATACATGCCGATATGCCCAACCTTTGCCGCTGGTACTAAGGATAAAATCCCGTCCACCATGCCAATACCGGCACGTAGAATCGGAACAATCGCTAATTTTTTACCGGACAAAGTCTTTTGAACAGTTCGAGTAATCGGCGTTTCGATCTCAACATCTTCAAGCGGTAATTCGCGTGAAATTTCATAGCCCAAAAGCATCGCAATTTCATTGACAAGTTCACGAAACTCTTTCGTTCCTGTTGACGTTTGACGTAAAATCGTCAACTTATGCTGAATCAGCGGATGTGTCACGACTTGAAATTTTCCCATATAATGCACCAACTTTCTGATAATTTATTCTTCTACATTATAGCAAAAAAACCATTCCCTTGCCAGATGTACGCCGAGTATCACGGCAAAGGCAAGAGAATGATTTAAGGGCTTAGTAGCAGATATCTGATGAACCGGCGGTCTACGTTCAAGAGTTGAATTGACCTAACTGAGTTTGTCACTTTGACTCAAAACAGCTGTGGTACAAAGACAAGATGCGAGACCTTAGGCTCGCATCTTAGCTTGGAAATCGCAGATTGTAAAACGTGTCATCACGCCGTTTTGAGTCAAAACTCGGAACAGAACCTCTGCTAATGAGATAGTAGGTATCACTCCGGTAAGACGGATACAATCCGCTCTGCTGCTAATTTAATCAATTCAAAAGGTGCGGCGGTATTGAAGCGTGCGTGTCCTTTTCCTTCAGGGCCGAAACTAGCACCCGCATTCAAGATGACTTTCGCCTGATCATGCAAGAGCTGATGTAGCGCTTCATCAGACAGACCATAGTCTCTAAAGTCTAGCCAGACCAAATAGCTACCCTCTGGTTTCATGACTTTCACGCGCGGCGCATGTTTGGCAAGATACTCAACTAAAAAGTTGATGTTGGTTTCCAAGACTTGTTTCAATTCCTTGAGCCACGGTTCTCCAGACGTCAATGCGACTTCTGTCGCAAGCATGCCCAGTGTCGACACTTCGTGTTGATTATTAGCGAGTTGTTGTCTTTGAAATTTCTTCCTCAGTGTCTCGTTCTCAATCATCGTAAACGCATTTTTCGTTCCTGCAATATTGAATGTTTTGGTCGCACTGGTCAAGACAATCGCAAACTCACCATAATCACCGACCGTATTGATACTATGATGTTGATGACCAAAGAGTGCCAAGTCCTGATGAATTTCATCTGAAATCAAAATGACCTGATGTTTCTTGCAAAGTTCCGCAACCTTGATCAATTCTGCTGCCGTCCAGACACGACCTCCCGGATTGTGCGGACTACAAAAGGCATAAAGTTTGACATCATGTGCCACGATATCCCGTTCTAATTGCTCAAAATCAATGACAAAGTGACCATCTTGCTCAATGAGAGGATTGGTCACGAGCTTACGATGATTGAGTCTAATCGACCGAGCAAACGGCGGATAAAGTGGTGTATGAATCAAGACCGCATCTCCCACCTCAGTAAAGGCTTGAATACTGAGGGATATAGCTGGCACGACACCATCTGTCAAAATAATCTGATCACTGCTAATCGAATAGCCGTGCTGGCTTTTTTCCCAAGCCACGATTGCCTCATAGAGACATGGCGCTGGATAGGCATAACCATAGACGCCATAATCAGCGAACTTTTTAATCGCCGCTGTCATCTCAGGAAATGTTTTAAAATCCATATCCGCAATCCACATGGGTAACAAGTCAGGATCTGTTTCCGTTTCTCGCCATTTGACTGAATGATTCCCTAGCCGTTGGGGTGCATTTGTAAAATCGTATTGTGTCGTCATCTATGCTCACACTTTCAAGGCATTTGCCAAATCTTCAATTAAATCAGCGGAGTCTTCGATACCAATGGATAATCGAAGCAAATCATCCGTCAAGCCATAACTCGCCCGAACTTCTGCCGGAATATCAGCATGGGTCTGTGTCGTTGGATAGGTAATCAAGGATTCAACACCGCCCAGACTTTCCGCAAAAGTAATCAGCTCTAACCGATTGATCAGCGCTGGAATCTTTTCTTGATCTGTTACTTTAAAGGAGATCATCCCCCCCAGACCGGGATAGAGGACTTCTGCTACGGCAGGATGCTGGGCTAAGAAAGCCACGATTGCGGTCGCAT
Source organism: Streptococcaceae bacterium (assembly GCA_031270325.1). GTDB lineage: Bacteria > Bacillota > Bacilli > Lactobacillales > Streptococcaceae > Pseudolactococcus. Next base: position 8,460 of record JAISXW010000016.1, on the reverse strand, counting down.
TTTCTGTGGCACGCTTCATCCGCAAAGACAAGGTTTTTAATCCCCTCATGACCAAATAACTATCAAAAGGAGATAGGACTGGCCCAGTCGTATTGAGTTGATAAATTAATTGCTCGTATAATGCCTGATCCTTGACAATCACTGCACCCGCTAAGACATCATTGTGCCCAGCTAAATATTTTGTCGCAGAATGAACGACAATGTCTGCCGATAAAGCCAGTGGTTGCTGATATATCGGTGTATAAAAGGTATTATCCACAATCACTTTCGCACCATTTTGATGCGCTTTTTGTGCCACCTTTTTTATATCTACTTCAATCATCAACGGATTGGTCGGTGTTTCGATATAGACAATATCCGTTTCCGCTGTAATCGCAGCCAGCATTTCTGCTTCTGTATTCACATAAGTAAAGTCAAACACGCCACGGCGCTGTTGGTCATTGAACCACCGAAAAGAGCCGCCATATAAATCACGTGATGCCACAACTTTTGAGCCTGTCGGAAAGATTTCAAAGGCTAGGACAATCGCAGCCATACCCGAGCTAGTCGCAATCGCAAATTCGCCTTGCTCAATCGCAGCTAATGCTTCTTCTAAGTTAGTCCGCGTGGGATTTTTCGTCCGAGTATAATCAAACCCAGTGGATTGGCCAAATTCAGGATGTTGATAAGTCGTCGAAAAATGAATCGGCGAAATCAAAGCACCCGTTGCTTCATCATGATTAATCCCGATATGAGATAAAATGGTATCAATTTTTGGTAGTTTGTCACCAGATAACTCTGTCATACCTTCCCCCTTTTTGTTTATAATGGTTTCTATTTTAACACGTTTTATCCTTAAATATCACGCCTACGTTATATCGTTTTTTAATCACTGCACATTATTTTTGCTATGAACTGCCAAAATAAAAGTGATGCAGCATCCTGCCTAACGATAGCTTGCCCTAATCAATGGTAATCGTATAACGTGCTTTAAACTTCTTCCCTGGCGCTAGGCTGTTAATCCCAAATTTCGTTGTGAAATCACCGTCCGTATTTTCATCATCAGCAATGCCACACCACGGCTCAATACAAACAAAGGGCGCTTGAGCCGGATAAGGACTCCAAAGTCCCACAAAAGGCATATCCTCCCAAGTTATTTTAACCGCACGATCGTCAATCGAATTGCGCAAGACAACTTCTGTCGCCTCAGGTGTCTCAAAAATCAAAGCATCTTGGTCGAATAAGTCGTGAGACAACTGGAAAGTCTGAGCCGTGCGCACTTGTTTTTGACTTAATTTCAATGTCCCAGTCTCAACATCCAAAGGGATAAATTGACGGGCTTGTGCCGGACTGATGGTCAAGTGATAATCTTCAAACTGTCCTTTTTCAAGCGGCACATTAAAAGCTGGATGCGCACCTATGCCAAAAAACAGAGCCTTTTCGTCTTGATTTTTCACTTCCCATTTGACTGTGAGCTGATTGCCAATCAAACGATAGGTAATCCTCAGACGAAACTCAAAGGGATAGACAGCCTTTGTCTCCTTGCTGGCCTTGAGTTCAAAGATCGCTTCATCCTCGTCACTCGTTAATAATTCAAAGGCTGTATCACGAGCAAAGCCATGACCAGTCAGCTCAAAAGTCTCATCCTGATAGACGTAAGTCCCGTTTTTTAACTTACCAACGATTGGAAATAAAACAGGCGCTCTGCGTGCCCAAAAATCAGGATCCCCTTGCCAAAGATACTCTATCTTATCTTTTTGAATCGACTGTAGCTCCGCACCAAATGTGTCGATTGCTACCTCTAAAAGCTGATTTGAAAGTTTCACAGTTGTCATATTTTCTCCTTTTGCTAACTCAGCACGTCAAGACCTAACAATTAACTACTAAGCCCACAAGCTGATGGCTTGTTGTCATATCCCTATCATTATACCATATCCATGACTTTGATTTTTCCTTGAGCTAGAAACTAAACGACAAACGCCTGAAGCATAGTCTTTTTGCTTAACGGCTTAGTCTGAGACACCCCATGATAAGCGGAAAGTCATCTGACATCCCCCAATAATTGAACAAGTTCTACAAAAAATAGAACGAGTTCTACAAATAATAGAACAAGTGCCACAAAAAATAGAACGAGTTCTACTAAATATAGAACGAGTTCCACAAATAATAGAACGAGTTCTATAAATAATAGAACGAGTTCTATAAAAAATAGAACCAATTCTACAAATAATAGAACGAGTTCTATAAAAAATAGAACCAGTTCTATAAAAAATAGAACGAGTTCTATAAATAATAGAACGAGTTCTACTAAAAATAGAACGGGTTCTACAAAAAATAGAACGAGTTCTACAAATAATAGAACGGGTTCTACAAAATATAGAACAAGTGCCACAAATAATAGAACAAGTGCCACAAAAAAACCGAAGGCACTAGGTTCGTCCCTTCGGTTTTGATTTATTCGGCTTATCAACGTCTATGCGGTTTGACCTATAAGGCAGGGTTGTAGGGTAGCGCTGTTGAGTGCTTTGCTGTCACTCGATTTTATCTTCCACATCAATCTCAAAGGTCAGCGTGCCGGTGTAAATGCCTGAGTATTTCGGTGTTTCGTTGGCACGTTTGAGGGTCAGGGTTTGGGTCTTATTGTTGACGTCTTGGACGATGAGTTGATTTTTATTGGTGATGCCGAAGATTTCGCTGGTGTCAATCGTTAAGGTTGCGCCTGCTAGCGTGACATCGAGACTGTCTTCGGTTGAGATTTTGAGTTGTTTCTCATTGTCCGCCATGTGTGCAGCTGTGATCGTCATGTTAACTTGCGTTGTCTCATCGGCGTGATTGGCTGAGACGGTTGTTGGAATCGTGACTGTATAAGTTGGCACATGAATCCAGTTGACCACATAGCGAACCACCCCGTCATCATCGGCATACGTATGCAAGGTCGTATAATTCACGCCAACCGGGACAAGATCAGCTGTATATTCAGGCCCGTATTTTGTGGTTTTACGAATCAACCAAGCATTCACCTGCCCTCCCTCCCGGGGGTCAGGGGCCGTATTGGCCCGAGTCAAGGCTTCACTTGCTAGTTGGGTCTTGCCATAGACTCTGCCACTACTTTGGGGCCAGCCCATTGGCATGGTGACAGCCTCGTCCGTGTTCACATCAACCTCAACGCGATAGCCACTGGCATCGACACTAACTTCGACCGGTAAGGAGGCGAAGGTGCTTGCTGTGGCTTGGGTTCTGACCTCGTACTCCCCACTAATGACATTGTTAGCTTGGGTATTGCCGTTAGCCGTCTGGTAGAAACCGGCCCCCTTGTGTCGATACTCGATTGTCTCAGACCCGGCATTGATGAGTTGACCATCAAAGCTCTGACGATAGACCGTCACGTCACTTTTGGTGATGGTCGGCGAAGCGGGGCGTTTCAAGCTCGTCTCAAAGGTCGCACTCTCTGGAACCTCGCCATGGGCGTTTTTCTTCAGCTCGATGCTAAAGCCAGCGGCATTGTTGGCATTAAGCAAGTCCGTGAAACTGCCGGTGCTAAGCTGGTCGATCTCATTAATCTTGAAATCATAACTACCATCTTGCGTTGACAGGTTATAGCTTTCATTGGTGTAGTTAATATGCAAATCAGCTAAGGTTGGCGTCGCATAGCGAGTGTAGTAGGTGACGTCGACTGGGTCCGAGGCGAAATGGTTATCGTCAGGTGCCTGACACAGCTTAACCGTATAGCCCATCGCTGGTGTCAAACCACTGCTTCCCCAAGTTCTTGGCGGTTCTGCTCCTGACCATTCGCTACCGGTCATATTCACCCGGAATTCGTACTTGTAGCTGCCAGGAATGTCATGTCCGTCGCCATCTTTGTTTAGCTCAGTCAAGATTGGTAAGGTGATGCTGGTATCTGTGACGCTGTTGCCACCGGTCCCCGCTTCAACCGCGGCTTTCGTCGGTAAGCTTGGTATACCCCACTTCGCCTTGGCAATCGTGGTTTTGAGCATGGCATAGGCGGTATGGGCTTGACCACCCTGTGTATAACTAAAGGTCAGACTGGCATCATGCATCCCAGCATCAAGTGGGGTGGTATTGTTAATGCACTTGATGGTATAGGTATTAGATGCGCCTGCCGCTAAGGTTTCTAGTCCGGTCGGTTCGCCTACGATTTTAAAGTCTGCTGCTAGCTGAAGAGGATTAATCGGTGCCAAGGTAAAGGCATTGACATCAAAGGTTGCGTCTTCTGTACCATGGTTGGTGATGGTAATTTTACCCATGATGTCTTTCCCGTCATCATAGATGCGGGGTTCTTCGATCCAAGTAATGGCAACTTCCCCTGCTTGGACGGTGACCCGCATACTAGCTGGGGCATCCACCGTCGCTTTGCGCCTCAGGTAGTACCAATCATCTTCTTGATACCCAGGAATCGAGGTCGCACCAGCTGTGACCGTGACAGGGCTCCAAGCCCCTGTGCCTTTGAGCTGGTATTCATAATCGCCACTTGCCACAACGTGACCACCCACGGTGATCCCTGATAGGTCCAAGTTAGTACCATTCACACTGGCCGCAGCGACAATTGGTGCGGTCCCCTTAGCTAACAGGGTGTAGTCACTTGGGAATGATTGGAAGCTCGTAGCAGTTGAACCGGTGACGAAACTCAGGTCATGGGATCTGATTTCTTGCCAACCAATCAGATCCGCATTATTCAAGGCGACCGCACTCCCTTGCGTCAAGTCCTTTAAGGTCGAATGTTCCGCTGTGGAACGGACTTTAATATTGGCGACATTGGCCGTGAGGGTTTCAGCCGGATAGTCGATTTTGACATCTTCACTGCCGGTGGTCCCCACAGTTGGGCCAACTGGACGTTCTGGGAAGGTCAGGGTCTTTGCGACTCCGACATCCTTAGTATGATCGAAGTGCTTGGTATAGTGCACCGTCCGATCGGCAGTTGTCGTAGTGGCTTGATCCAAGATCTCCGAGATTCCCACACCAATTCCGACCCCTTGGACATACTCCTGATCTTTGAAATGATAGTCAAGAGTCGCTGGCATGTAGTAGAAGCCATTGCTATCGGGGATACCGATTTTTTCTACGCCATAGTGGACGAAAATGTCCTCTGGGGCGGCGTAGGCGGTTAAGCTTTCGGTGTACTCGCCGCTGACGAAGTTAGCCCCGTCAAATGTACTCGCATTGACCAAGGCGACTGCGACATCTTTATCTTTTGGTACATCAAGACTAGCGCTTGACTTGTTATTGACATCAAAGCCTTTGATCACTTCTAAGGTCACAGGGTCAAAGAAGACAATCGCTTGACCGTCAATGAAGGTCGTGATGTAGGACGGGTCGCTTGGGTCAAGATCATTGCGATAATCATTATCACGCGTCACCGTAATCGTGTCGGTCGTGCCGTCTTTATTGGCTCGTGCTACCTCGGGTTTGATCAAGGCATAGTAGGCTGGACCGTGGTAGATGGTCATCGGCACGGCAATCAAGCCACCGTCAACGACTGAATAAGCCGCCATTTGATAGTCATAGTTGAAGAAGGCTTCGGGTTTGACGACAACCCAGAAAGTTGTTTGGTTTTTGTCAGGGTCTAGTGGCAGGTCTTTAAAGACGATCGTGCCTTCGGCGGTTGGGTTCATCCATGTTTTAAGGGCGCTGTTTGTTTGAGGAGCGCCATTGTCATCTGCCAGAATCGCATAGACTGAGGTCAGGCTGGCGTTTTTGATGCGAATCTCACCAACTTGTTGAGCGTCTTTTTCGACAACCGTCCCGGTCATGTTCTTAGCCAAGGGCATGGTGATGTCCTTGTAGGCATCAGGGTCAATCACATCAAGCGGCGTGTGGTTGGCGACATCTTGGATCGCACCGACTGGGATGGCGACAACCCGATAAGAGCGACCAACTTCGAGATTGTTAAAGCTCAATGTACCGGCACTGCTTGGTTTAACCCAGCCATCACTATCTGGGCTGATGGCTGTTCCGCCAAAGTCAGCCGTTGGATTGGCAATCCGTTGGGCATAGCCTTGAGAGACATCCAAGAGACCGTAGGCGTAGTCTTCCTTGGTGGTGACTTGGATGGCGTTGGTCGTGACCGTTTGGTGGGTTTTGATTTGAGGTTTTTCAAGGGGTTTGAAGACGATATCATTAACCATGTCGTCATTGTTATTATCACTAATCCCCAACGCTGTAAAAGCGAGGACTGACGCACCTTGTCCCTCGGGAATCGTCATGTAACCCTTTTTAGTCACGACATTGTGATTGATTTGAGGGTTAGTACCAATAGCTGTTGCGCCACTAACTGCCACGCCCTTATCATCGCCGTCTTGACTCCACCAGTCACTCGACAGAAAGGCAGTTACAGTATCTTGCCCGTATTTAAAAGTTTTGGCTTTATTACGATACGTGGCTGAATCGCCGTTAATCTTGCTTGCGATTGCGTTAGCATTCATTCCACTTCTAAGGGCATCTGTATCGGCTTTCAGTGTTTGTTTGTTAGTGTAGGCTGTTCGGGATGTCGCATCATAGTTATAAAGGTAGGAGCGAATGGCATCCGCAAAATAATTGGTTGTGAATTGGGAGTTGAAGTTTGACGTACCTGTACCAATACCTGTGCTATACGCTGTCCCTGCCGTGACAACATCATTCAGACCATCTCGCACCTCCCATTGACCAATTCCGTCAATGCCATAAGGGAAGCTCCCAAGGTTTTTAGTGTATTCTGCATTATTAGCATATACGGCTTGCCCGACACTACTAGCTAAGCTATTATTCGCTAAGAAGCGGTCATCCCCTGCATAGTTGCTCAATGCCCCTGCATAATAACGGTTAATCAGGCTGGCGTCTGCCGTATAGTCCGTTTCCGCAAACTTACTTGGACTCAAGATCATGGCTACGATGTCTTTATCCATCCCTGCGACTGCTGGGTTATCATTTGACCAATTATTAAAGGACCATTCATAGATTTTTCCGGGAACGCTGGAAAAATTTTGATAAAGCGATAACATACCTGCTACTTTTAAATCTACAAATTTATGATTTTTTTGACCATTTACATAATACAAGTAAGGGGCGTTATTCACATTATAGCCATTACCACTGTGTTGTGGTGTTGATTCGGTGTCAATCTGAAAATTACCAGACCCAGCCGTTATAGAGGTATTTCCTGAGCCGGTCGTTGTAATAGCATAGTTTCGATAGCTATGCCCATTATAAAAACCTGTTGTATCCCAGTAACTCAAATCCGCCCGATTTGGAAAAGATGCAGCAGTAGTTTGACGCATACTCGTGCCACGATATTGGGAAAAGTCTGAGTTTTCGATCTGAGTCGGTATTTCGGGATTGGAAATATCATCATCCGTCACGCCTGCAGCGACTTTGTCTCCAGTTTTGTTTGCCCGCACATCGAGCTTGAGCAAGGCGCTCTTGACCGTGTTGGTCTGGTAGTCGCTATTAGTGTTCGTAACCTCGCAGTAGGTATAGTAAATGCCCACAGCGGTTGGTGTGATGGCATCAAGGACGTTGGAGGTGACAGATTGCTTACCATAGCTGTGACTTGCCTTTTCCCCGTCTGACCAGTAGCCATTGTTGGCGCTGTTGGCCTCTTTTTGCGCCGATGTGAGCAGATACCAGCGGTAGCTCAAGACCCCACCGTCAATCGACTCGGCTTGGATTACCTCACGGACTTGACGCTGATAAGCGTCAGACGACTGGATGTAAAGACTGGTATGAGCCGTGTTCTTCTTGATGACCGGCGCTTGCGCAGGGGTCGTGGCAGCCACGATCCGATCCGGAAAAAGCAACAACAACGGCACGACAGCCGTCAACACCTGACTCGCCACGAGCAAAAAGATACCTGTCAGGCTCAAAGCCCGACTGCGATTGCGTTTTTTGCTTTCATGTTTATAGTTTCGATATGCCATATCAGTTACCTCTTATCTTTTGCTTGTTTATGTACGTTGTGAAGTGCTTTAGTGAAGTGGAGAGCTGGCGAGCTTTCCACTGATTTAGGAAAACATTGCCCTGACTTGGAGAAACTTTCCGCTGATTTAGTAGAAGATTGTACCTTTTAGGTAGAACTTGCTACCTCTTAGGTTAAACTTGCTACCCTTTAGGTAGAACATCCTACCTTTTAGGTTGAACTTCCTACCTTTTAGGTTAAACTTCATACCCTTTAGCTAGGACTTCTTACCTTTTAGGTTGAACTTTCTACCTTTTAGGTAGAACCCCCTACCTTTTAGCTAGGATATTGCTCTGATTTGGAGAAACATTGGCTCAAAACGCAACGACCGCCCCGACTCACAATCCTGAAAAAACCAAAAAACTGAACCCACCCGAGGCAGACCTTTCGGTCTGCCTCGGAGGTTCAGTTTTTGATCTATCACGAAAAGGACAGTTTTACCGCTGTCTGTCTGTCTGTCTGTCTGTCTGTCTGTCTGTCTGTCTGTCTGTCTGTCTGTCTGTCTGTCTGTCTGTCTGTCTGTCTGTCTGTCT
>JAISXW010000030.1 GCA_031270325.1 Streptococcaceae bacterium | reverse complement strand
ATCAATTCTTCTTGAAGTTTTATCATGCTTCTAGTATATAACAAAAACACTGTAAAGGGTTATGGTCACAGTGTTTTTGTGAAATGGTAAAGTAGGTTGGCTAGTTTTTCAGCAGTCTCGCAGCTTTAGAAGGGTCTTTTTTAACGTTTTCTTGGGCTTTAGCGTCTTCAGTTTCGATGACATTGATAGCTACGTCAGGATTTTCTTTTTTGAAATCAGCAAGTGCTTTGGTGTAGAATTTCTTAGAGTCAGTTGTGACCCAAAGTTTAATGGTTGTCTTCCCAGGATCTTTTGAAGACGTGTCGTCTTTTTTGGCACCACAAGCAGCAAGTGTTAGGACAGCAGCACCAAGCGTTGCACCGACTAATAAAGATTTTTTAAATGTTTTCATAATTTCCTCCATAAAATGTTTGAGTATTGTGACCGAATCCCTAGAACTACTTTCAGAGGTCTAAGTCGCAAAACTCAATACTTGCGAAAACGTTTGTTTAGTTACAAGGTCTATTATGCAACCGTTTCCACGAAATGTCAAGCCTTTTTTTGAATTTTTTTTAAATAGTTTTGAAAGTTTATCTCAAGACTTGTTAAACATGAAGAATGATAAGGTTTTGTGGGTGCAAGTCAGTGTTTTTGAAGAGAGTTGAAACCTAGAAAAGGTCGCCTTTAATCATCAATTTAAAGCTTTGCACCTCGTCACGCCACAGAAGAATTTAAAGAAAGTTGCGCAAACGATTGCAATATATTTTTTTTGTGTTAAAATGACCTTGTATCCTATCATAAACGACGATATCTACTAAAGGAGGACTCCTATGAACCAAGCAGCAATCTACCATCGACCCGAATCAGAATATGCTTATCTTTATACAGCGACTAAAATGCGCGTTCGAGTGCGGACAGGACTTGACGATATTGCCCAAATTATTGTCGTCTCTGGCGATCCTTATGATCATTCAGCCAATGGTGTCTGGCATAAGTCAGCAGATGTTGAGATGACGCAAGGACTGGCGACAGCTACTCATCAATATTGGCTGGCTGAGCTAGAGGCACCCTACAATCGCTTGAATTATGGCTTTATCATCACAGACCAGTCTGGAGCATCTGTCTTTTATGGTGATCAAGGTTTTGAGGCAGTGCCAATTGAACTTACAGCAGACGAAGCTGAATCAGATAGTGGTCTGATGGGTTCCAATGCTTATTTTAAGATGCCTTATTTTCAAGAAATTGATCGGTTCAAAGCACCGCAATGGGTCAAAGAAACAATTTGGTATCAGATTTTCCCTGAACGTTTTGCTAATGGTGATCCATCCAATGATAACGAAGGCACTTTACCTTGGCAACCCGAGGATCAGCCGACACGTGATGCCTTTTATGGTGGAGATTTGCGTGGCGTGATTGACCATTTGGATCACTTGGTGGATTTAGGAATCAATGGGATCTATCTCAATCCGATTTTTGAAGCACCAACCAATCATAAATATGATACACAAAACTATTTTGAAATTGATCCACATTTTGGGACAAAAGATGATTTCAAAGCATTGGTTGATCAGGCACATGCACGAGGCATTAGAATCATGCTGGATGCTGTCTTTAATCATATCGGAGACGAAAGTCCGCAATGGCAGGATGTTCTGAAAAATGGTCAGAAGTCTCAATATGCGGATTGGTTTCATGTCAGAACATGGCCGGCAACTTATACGCCGACTGATAATTTTGAACTTGCACACGATACGACTTATGAGACCTTTGCCTTTACGCCTCATATGCCCAAGCTTAATACAGCCAATCCAGAAGTTCAAGACTATCTGCTAGAGATTGCAACTTATTGGATTCGAGAATTTGGCATTGATGCTTGGCGGATTGATGTCGCTAATGAAGTCGATCATCATTTTTGGAAAAGATTTTATCAAGTAGTCACAGCGCTAGACCCAGACTTCTATGTGTTAGGGGAAATCTGGACAAGTGCGCAGTCTTGGCTCAATGGTGATGAGTTTAATGGTGTCATGAATTATGCCTTTACAGGCTCAATCATTGATTATTTTGCCAAAAGAAAGATTAGTGCAGAGGCAATGATTAGCAAACTGAACACGCAACTGATGCTCAATCGGGATCAAACCAATCAGATGATGTATAATTTGCTGGATTCGCATGATGCGCCACGTATTCTCAATCTGGCTAAGGGAAATAAAGAGATTGTCAAACAAATGTACACCTTTATGTTCCTCCAACAAGGGACGCCAGATATTTATTATGGTAGCGAGTACGGGATGACTGGTGGCAATGATCCAGATAACCGGAAACCAATGGAATGGCGCAAGGCTTATCAAGACCATGAGATGTATGCCTTCATGAAAGCTTTGATTCAGCTCAGGAAAGATCAACTGACGGTCTTGGTAGATGGCGATCTCAACTGGCAGGTTGAGGGTGATGTCGTGAGCCTGACCCGTGCGATTGCAGGCCAAAAGCTGACAGCTGTCTTTAACGCCAGTGACAAAGCCTATACGCTTGCCCACGGCTCAGAACAGGTGCTATTGGCTAACAAATTAAAGGCTAACCAGCTACAACCCGAGGGCTTTGTTGTGAGTTTGACCAATAGTTGAGCTAGCTTATAAATGGTTTTAAAGATCGGACAGCTTCGTCTCTTTGTGTCTTGGGGTTCTTGCGCATCAAGGATGCCAAATTCGCAAGTCGAACGACCAACTGGTTTGCGGTTGATAAGCCGGTTTAAAGGAGTTTATAACACGATGACAATTGAAAGAAAATGGTGGCAAAGCGCCGTCGTTTACCAAGTCTATCCTCGTAGTTTTCAAGACTCAGATGGCGATGGCATTGGGGATATCAAAGGCATTACCAGCCGTCTTGGCTATCTCAAAACGTTGGGTATCACAGCCATCTGGTTGAGCCCAGTTTATGCCAGTCCAATGGATGACAATGGCTATGATATTTCGGACTATGAAAACATTGCCGCTGTTTTTGGTAGTATGGCAGACATGGAAGAGTTGTTAGCGCAAGCCAAAGCACAGGGGATTAGGATTATCATGGATTTGGTCGTCAATCATACCTCGGATGAACACGCTTGGTTTGTCGAAGCGAGACAATCGAAAGCCAATCCTTTTCGTGATTACTATATTTGGCGGGATCAACCGAACGACTTGACCTCAGCCTTTTCAGGTTCGGCTTGGGAATTTGATGAACCGAGTGGTCAATATTATCTCCATCTCTTCTCGAAGAAACAGCCTGATCTTAATTGGGAAAATGCGCAAGTGCGACAAGCAGTTTATGACATGATGAACTTTTGGATTGACAAAGGCGTTGGCGGCTTTCGCATGGATGTGATTGACTTGATTGGTAAAGTCCCAGATGCGAGGATTACGGGTAATGGTCCCAAACTTCATGACTATCTCCACGAGATGAATCAAGCGACATTTGGAGAACGGGATTTGCTGACGGTCGGCGAGACTTGGGGCGCAACACCTGAGATTGCTAAGCAATACTCAGCGCCAGAACGTCAAGAACTGTCAATGGTTTTTCAGTTTGAACATGTCGGTCTATCACATGCACCAGATGCGCCCAAATGGGATCTGATAGCGTTAGATAAAGGAAAATTCAAAACTGTTTTATCCAAGTGGCAGACGGAACTGCCTGTCGGTGCCGGTTGGAACTCGCTTTTTTGGAACAATCATGACTTACCACGTGCGATTTCTATCTGGGGCAATACTGGCAGTTATCGGGTGCAATCAGCTAAAGCGTTTGCGATCTTATTGCATCTAATGCGGGGCACGCCTTTTATCTATCAAGGCGAAGAAATCGGCATGACCAATTATGACTTTGAGGACATCTCACAGGTTGCCGATATTGAATCGCTGAATCTGTATGCTGAACGCTTGGCACAAGGCTATCAGCCAGAGGCGATCATGGCAAGTATTCGTGCCGTTGGGCGAGACAATGCTCGCACACCAATGCAATGGGATATGACTGAACAGGCAGGTTTCACAACAGGTCAACCGTGGCTTGCGGTCAATGAGAATTACCAGACAATCAATGTAGCGGCAGCATTGGCAGACAAGACCTCGATTTTCTATACCTATCAGCGCTTGATTGCGCTACGCAAGCAAAATGACTGGCTAGTTTATGGCGATTATCAGTTATTAGAAACGTCCGAGTCTATTTTTGCCTATCTCCGCCATTTTGAAGGGCAGCGGTATCTGGTGGTTGTCAATTTTTCTGATGACCCAGCTATTTTCAAGAGTGACTTTGTTGCAGAAAAAGAGATGATTGCGAACCGATCATTTCCTGATGACTTGAGTCAGGTTGACTTAGCGCCGTGGGATGCCTTTGCCGTGGCAGTCAAGTGATGTGTGTCGATCTTGAAAGAAAGGAATGTAGCCATGAAAAGTAACTGGTACCAACAAGCCGTCGGTTATCAAATCTATCCCAAATCATTTCGTGATACAAATGGTGATGGGATTGGCGATATTAAGGGGATTATTGAAAAGTTACCTTATCTCAAAGACTTGGGGATTGACTTTATTTGGATTAATCCGATTTACAAAAGTCCCCAATTTGACGGTGGTTATGATATTTCGGATTATTACGCCCTAGATGAAGCGCGTTTTGGGACGATGGCTGATTTAAAAGCCTTGATTGCGCAGGCACACGCACGCGACATGAAAATCATCATGGACTTGGTGGTCAATCATACGTCGGATCAGCACCCGTGGTTTATTGAAAGCCGGAAATCTAAGGACAACCCTTATCGAGACTACTACCATTGGCAGCCAGCAACACCTGAACACTTACCGAATGACTGGCAATCTTTTTTCGGTGGGAGTACTTGGACGATTGATGAGGTCACAGGGGAGGCTTATTTCCATGTCTTTGCCAAAGAGCAACCTGATCTTAATTGGCACAACCCCAAAGTGCGTGAGGCTATTTATGAGATGGTGCGTTGGTGGCTGACGCAAGGGATTGACGGCTTTAGACTAGATGCCATTAGCCATCTGGAAAAAGCACCGTGGGATTTTAAGATAAAATCCTTAGATGGCAATGACCCGTGGGAACCTTTTATGAATGTCACAGGTATTGAGGGGTATATGCGTGACCTTAAAGCTATTTTTGATGCTTATGATGCCTTGACGGTTGGGGAGGCAAGTGGTGTCTCCAGTCAGCAGGCGCCTGATTGGACGGACGATCAGGGTTATATTGATATGATTTTTGAGTTGGAGCATACGTTTAAAGATGCGCAGGGCAAGGCGGATATCTTGCATTACAAAGAGACCGTGATGCGCTGGCAAAATGATCTGCTGGCACGTGGTTGGAATGCACCTTATCTGGAAAATCATGATCAACCGCGCGTGATTGATGTCATGGGTGACGGTACAGAGGCATCTGCCAAAGCACTGGCGGTCGCCTATATGCTTTTGCGTGGGACACCGTTTATCTATCAAGGTCAGGAAATCGGCATGACGAACTTTGACTATACGGATATTTCGCAAGTCAATGCGACCGATACGATTTATCTCTATCAAGAAAAACTAGCAGAAGGGCTGTCGAAAGCGCAGGCGCTAAAAGCTGCCACGCAAACATCTCGCGACCATTCTCGGACACCAATGCAATGGGACAACACGGAAAACGCAGGATTTTCCACGGGGACACCGTGGCTAGCGGTCAATCCAAACTATCAGGAGAAAAATGTGGCTCGGGCTGAAAAAGACCCAGACTCCATCTTGGCACTCTATCGGTTTTTAATCCAACTTCGCCATGACTATTCTGCGATTTCGGAAGGGTCAATCAAGTTCTTATTGCCCTCGCACCCGACTGTGATGGCATATGAACGAGAGGAGTTTTTGATTGTGACCAACCTGTCTCCAAAAGCCACGGCGGTGACTTTTGAGACGCCCCTCGATCACTATTGGGATGTCTTGACCAATCACTCTGTTCCAACGACGTCACTGATGGTGCTCAGACCGTGGGGTTATCACATTTATCGCAAGCAATAGAGCGGGAATTGCAGGCTGGCAGCTGGTAGTCGAGGCTGGTCTAGCCGGCTAGACTGCCAGCGAGAGAACGATTGAGTGGAAAGGCAGTCGCAAGATTGCTCTCTTTCCAACTCAAATATGCCAAGCGGCAATGTTGACGCTTAATCTAAGACACCTGTCGGTTGAGACAGGTGTCTTTTGTCTGTCAAATTCTAAGCAGAAGCAGGACTCAGTTAGGAAAAAGCTGATCGTTGGTATTTTAAAGTTGAGCGTGGGTATCTAAAAGATAGCCGTGAGTTTCAAAAAGCTGGTTGCAAGCATCTCGACTTTAGTCACAGGCAACGATCAGATAGTCGAGACTATCAAAAAGCATCTCGCAACCATCAAAAAGTACATCTCGACTAGCAAAAAGTATGTCTCGACTAGCAAAAAGCATGTCGTGACTATCAAAAAGTATATCGCAACTACCAAAAACTATGTCACGACTATCAAAAAGTAAGTCGTGACTACTAAAAACTATGTTGCGACTAGCAAAAAGTATGTTGCGACTACCAAAAACTATGTCGCGACTAACAAAAAGTAAGTCGTGACTACTAAAAACTAAGTCGCAACTACCAAAAATTATGTCGCGACTATCAAAAACTATGTTGCGACTAATAAAAAGTAAGTCATGACTACTAAAAACTATGTCATGACCACTAAAAACTATGTCGCGACTACTAAAAACTATGTTACGACCACTAAAAACTATGTTGCGACTAACAAAAACTATGTCATGACCACTAAAAACTATGTTGCGACTAACAAAAAGTAAGTTCCGATTATTTCAAAGATAGTCACGACCAGCTGAAAAAATGTCGGAACAAGTCAAAAAGCAGCTCCCCCAACATTGAGGGAACTGCTTTCGTGATTGAGAGATTAGTCGTTTAAGTCAGCACGTTTTTTACTTGCTTGAGGGAACCGTTCTTTCAGTTCCAGATAAACTTCCTTAGCGCCGGGGACACCTTGGTTAGCCGCAGCTTTGATAGCTTGGTAAAAAATCAATGCGGCTTGAAAGGCTTCGCTACCAGAAACCACGACAGTGTTGTCAAGGGTAGCACTCAATTGTTGGGAGATGATGAGTACCCGCCGTAATTTTGTCGCATCTGCCATATCAATCACAAAGTCCGAAAGGTTTAAATAAGTCGGACAATATTGTGGATATTGCTGCGCATAGTCGAGCGCTTTTGCCACAAAACTGAGTGTTTTGTTGCCCATTCTGGGCAGGCGAAGTCGTTCTTTTGGTGTCATAACGACTTGATAGGGGGCTAACAGGGCGTTAGCTTTGTTGATCATGTCTTGAACTTCTTCCAAGACATAATCTGGAATTTGAGTTTGGTGCTTAGTTTGCATAGGATATCCTCCATGATATAAAGTGTCAAAGTGGCTGATGCCACATTTGAGAGCCAATTCCTTTTTTTGGCCCTACTATCTTATACGAAAAAAAGGGGGCGGTTGTGTGAAAATAAATAAAAAAATTTTTTTTGGCTAAAAGAAAGGCTTGATCAGTGTGTGTTGACTTTAAAAAAATAGGTGGCTAGTGCGATACCAAAGTTGGCAACAAATTCAACCAAACGCCACAAAGTAATCAATAGGCTGAGGTGTCTCCCTTTTAAGCGTAAGATTTTAGTTATATCAGATAAGGAGTAGAGCAGACCGTAAGGGGGTCCGTTTGCTGTGCTATCTTTGAAAAAAAGCAGCAAAAAGCGCTTGACGTGCAAACGGTTGCGTGATAGAATGAAAGATGAAAACGATTGCATTTTAGGCGATATGTTATGCAAAATTGCAAGCATAAAATAAGGAGATAACGATGAAACAAACCAAACGTATCATGGCCATTGATCCATGGGAAATCAACTCTAACACACTCGAAGTTGCCGACCGTAGACTGCAAGAGTCTCTAACGGCGATTGGCAATGGTTACATGGGGATGCGAGGAAATTTTTCAGAAACTTATTCGGGCGATAGTCACCAAGGTTTCTACTTGGCGGGGGTTTGGTATCCAGATAAAACCCGTGTCGGCTGGTGGAAGAATGGCTATCCAGAATATTTTGGTAAGGCGATTAATGCCCTGAATATTGCTAAAATCAACTTGTTGATTGATGGGGTTGAGGTTGACTTGGCAGTGACGCCAATCGAGAATTTCACGATTTCCCTTAACATGGCGACAGGTACACTAAGCTATGGCTATGAGGTTGGTGGCGTTCGTGTCTTAGCTGAGCGATTTTTCTCAGCAGATATCCAAGAGCTTGCGGTTTTTAGATTTAGTTTTGAAAATCTGGATGGTCAGGCGCATCAAATCCGCATCGCCTCAGTGATTGATGCGGATGTCAAAAATGAAGATGCCAACTATGATGAACAATTTTGGCAAGTGCTAGATAAGTCAAACCAGAGCGATGGCTCATTTATCGCAACGCAAACAATTCCTAACCCATTTGGCATTGACCAATTCACCGTTGTCACAAGTCAAACCTTTGCAGGTGATTTTGAGCGGGTGGCGCAAGAGACTGCTGCCAAATCGGTTACCGATGTGTATGAAAAGACATTGGCCTCAGAAACAAGCTTGACCTTTGAAAAACGGGTGGTGGTCACAACAAGTCGAGACTATGACGGTCTAGCCGCAGTGATTGCTGGCAATGATACGATCGTGAACCAAAAAGTACAGGCTAAAACTTATGCGCAGTTGCATCAAGCGCAAGTGGCAGCTTGGGCTAAACGTTGGGAAATCGCAGATGTTGTGATCGAAGGCGCTGACGAAGCACAACAAGGTATCCGATTTAATCTTTTCCAACTCTTTTCAACTTACTATGGGGAAGATGAACGCCTAAACATCGGGCCAAAAGGTTTCACAGGTGAAAAATATGGTGGTGCGACTTACTGGGATACAGAAGCCTACGCTGTACCACTTTACCTGTCGCTAGCAGATCAAAATGTAACTAAAAATCTACTCAAATATCGCCGCAGACAATTGCCAGAAGCACAGCACAATGCTCGGCAACAAGGCCTCAAAGGTGCTTTGTATCCGATGGTGACCTTTACAGGTGTCGAATGCCATAATGAATGGGAGATTACCTTTGAAGAAATCCACCGAAACGGTGCCATTCCTTATGCCATTTATAACTATACTAATTATACTGGCGATGACACTTACTTGGCACATGAGGGGCTTGATGTCTTAGTCGAAGTGGCACGTTTTTGGGCAGACCGTGTTCATTATTCAGCCCGAAACGACCGCTATATGATTCATGGTGTCACGGGACCAAATGAATATGAAAACAATATCAACAATAACTGGTACACGAATACATTAGCGGCTTGGGTATTAGCTTACACAGCTGAAAGTTTGGCGGCACATCCACGACCAGACTTGGCAGTTTCTGAAGCAGAGTTAACCAAGTGGGCTGACATCGTAGATAAGATGTACTATCCCTATGATGAAAAAGAAGGTGTCTTTGTTCAGCACGATGGGTTCTTAGACAAGGATATTCGACCAGTTTCAGCTTTGGCAGCATCTGATTTACCGCTCAATCAAAATTGGTCATGGGATAAGATTCTGCGCTCACCATTTATTAAGCAAGCAGATGTCTTGCAGGGCATTTACTTCTTTGGGGATCGGTTTACGTTGGAAGAAAAACGTCGTAATTTTGATTTTTACGAACCAATGACCGTGCATGAAAGCTCACTTTCCCCGTCAATTCATGCCATCCTAGCGGCTGAGCTGGGTAAAGAAGCCAAGGCAGTCGAAATGTATGAGCGGACAGCGCGTCTTGACTTGGATAACTACAACAACGATACCGAAGATGGCTTACACATCACGTCAATGACAGGCTCTTGGTTAGCGATTGTGCAAGGCTTTGCACAAATGAAAACATGGGGTGGTAAATTGAGCTTTGCGCCATTCTTACCAAGTGATTGGACGGGTTACACGTTCCACATCAACTACCGTGGTAATCTGTTGAAAATTCAAGTTGGGGAAGAGGTGCGTGTCACCTTGCTATCTGGCGATGGTCTGAGTCTGGCGCTTTACGGAAAATTGGTGACTTTAGCTGCCGATCAGGCGATTTATACGATGAAAGTAGGGGCTTAGTATGTTTAAAGCAGTTTTGTTTGATTTGGACGGTGTGATTACCGACACGGCAGAGTACCATTTTTTAGCTTGGGAAAAGCTGGCTAAGACGATTGGCATCACGATTGATCGCAAGTTCAATGAAAATCTCAAAGGCGTCTCACGTGAAGAATCTTTACGACGAATCTTGGCGCATGGTGGTCGAGAACATGAGTTTACACCAGAAGCATTTGCGGAGCTGGCAAAACGTAAAAATGACCATTACGTTGAAATGATTCAAGCGGTTTCTCCTCAAGATGTCTATCCGGGGATTTTAAACTTATTGCAGGCTCTGCGTCAAAACGGCATCAAAATTGCCTTGGCGTCTGCCTCAAAGAATGGACCATTTTTACTGAATCAAATGCAGTTGACTGATTATTTTGATGCGATTGCGGATCCTGCAAAAGTAGCCGCAAGTAAGCCGGCACCAGATATTTTCTTGGCTGCCGCAGCAGGCGTCGGTGTGGATATCGAGGCAGCAATCGGTATTGAAGATGCTTATTCAGGCATTGAGGCGATTAAAGCTGCAAAAGCATTGCCGATCGGTGTCGGGAGTCCAGATGTGTTAGGACATGATATTGCAATCGTTGCTGATACGTCAGAATTGACCTTGTCATTCTTAGAAAAAGTTTGGCAAGATAAGAAGGAAGAAAAAGATGAAAGATAAGCTAAAAGGATTACTTAGTTTTGAGTTTTGGCAAAAGTTTGGGAAAGCCTTGATGGTTGTTGTGGCAGTTATGCCAGCAGCTGGGATTATGATTAGTCTAGGCAATGCAATTACCTTGATTGATGCTAAGGCGATGTGGCTTGTGACGATTGGCTCGGTCATGGCACAAATCGGTTGGGCGATTATTACCAATCTCCATTTACTATTTGCCCTTGCTATTGGTGGTTCGTGGGCAAAAGAAAAGGCTGGTGGTGCATTTGCATCAGGTATCGCCTTTATCTTGCTCAATCGGATTACAGGTGCGATTTTCGGTGTTTCGACTGCGATGTTGTCAGATGCAGATGCCACTGTCAAAACCCTCTGGGGGGCGAAGATAGCAGTCAATGGCTACTTCACAAGTGTGCTTGAAGCACCTGCGCTGAATATGGGTGTCTTTGTCGGCATCATCGCTGGGTTTATTGGGGCTAATGCTTACAATAAATATTATAATTTCCGTCGTTTACCTGATGCCTTGTCATTTTTCAATGGGAAACGTTTTGTCCCATTTGTCGTGGTGCTTTATTCAACTGTGACAGCTATTGTGCTTGCCTTCTTCTGGCCACTTGTGCAAACGGGTATCAATAACTTTGGTCAATGGTTAGCGACATCAAAGGATTCGGCACCGTTTTTAGCACCTTTCCTCTATGGGACCTTGGAGCGGCTGTTATTACCATTTGGTTTGCATCATATGCTGACGATTCCTGTCAACTATACACAGTTAGGTGGGACTTATGAAATTTTGACAGGTGCGAATGCAGGTAGCAAAGTCTTTGGCCAAGATCCATTATGGTTGGCTTGGGCGACAGACTTGGTTCATTTTAAAGATACAGGCGACACAAGTGCTTATCAACATTTATTGACAAGCATTACACCGGCACGTTTCAAAGTCGGACAAATGATTGGGGCATCTGGGATTCTGATGGGCGTTTCAGCTGCTATGATCAAAAATGTTGACCCAGATAAGAAGAAAAAATATGCGTCAATGATTATTGCGGCGGCTATTGCAGTCTTTTTGACAGGTGTTACAGAGCCACTTGAGTATATGTTTATGTTTGTGGCGATGCCGCTTTATGGTGTGTATGCCGTGATTCAAGGTCTGGCCTTTGCTTCAGCAGATTTTTGGACAGAACGGCTCCACTCTTTTGGGAATGTCGAGTTGTTGACACGCCTTCCTATTGCCCTAAAAGCTGGACTTGGTCTTGATTTAGTTCACTTCATTATTACTACGATTGTTTTTGGCATTGCCACTTACTTCATTGCTAACTTTATGATCAAAAAGTTCAACTATGCGACACCGGGTCGTAATGGCAATTATGATGACAATGAGACAAGTGATCAGCCGACCGCTGTCGCAAAGGATGCTAGTGGTCTTGATCCTCAGATTATCAATATCGTCAATCTTTTAGGGGGTAAAGAGAACATCGTAGATGTGGATGCTTGTATGACACGACTTCGTGTGACGGTCAAAGATCCTGAAGATGTCGGTGATGAAAGTGAATGGAAACAGGCAGGCGCAATGGGACTTGTCAGAAAAGGTGCAGGTGTTCAAGCGATTTACGGACCGAAAGCTGACGTCTTGAAGTCAGATATTCAAGATGCGTTGGATAGTGGTGTTACCATTCCTAAGACGACTTTGACTGCCAAAGTAGAAACAGCAGCAAATACTGCCCAACAAATCAATGAGTTTATTCCTGAAAAATTAACGCAAGAAACACTGTTGAATGTCGTAGATGGTGAAGTCATCGCGATTGAACAAGTCGCAGACCCCGTCTTTTCACAAAAAATGATGGGTGATGGTTTTGGCGTGAATCCAAGTCAAACAGATGGGAAAGTGACAGTGAATTCACCTGTTTCAGGACAGATTTCTAGTATCTTCCCAACCAAGCATGCCCTTGGTATTACGACAGCTAATGGCGTTGATGTGTTAGTTCATATTGGGCTGGATACAGTTGAACTTAAAACGCAACCTTTTGAAGTATTAGTGGATACAGGTCAAGTCATCAAAGCCGGTGAATCTATAGCAACAGCTGACCTTGATAAGATTAAAGCTGGTGGTAAGGCAGCAACGATAGTCGTTGCCTTGACCAATATGACAGCAGTCGCTGAGTTCAATCTGACGACAACAGGTATCGTAAAATCAGGAGAGGTTGTGGGTAACTTTAAAGCCTAGTCTCGGTTTTGATAAGAGATAAGATGGCAAAAACAAAGGGGCGTAAGCCCTTTTGTCAATTAAAAAGGCTTTTCGCAGACGAAAGTTCGCGAATTACCCCGCTTGACCGCAAGTCGAGTTTTTATGAGATTACAAAGTAATCTCGTAGAGAGGATAGATTATGATGAAATTATTGACCTTAAACACGCATAGTTATATGGAGACAGACTTTGAAGTCAAGCTGTATCAGTTAGTCAAGATGTTGGTACAAACGCGACCAGATATTATTTCACTCCAAGAAGTTAATCAGACTTTAACAGCGGCGACGCTGACACCGGATGATTTTTATCAACCTATCACAAACGAGCCACCACTGATTAAGTCGGATAATTTTGCTTATCGCTTGACTTCGGAGCTGAGAAGCCAAGGCTTGGCGTATTATTGGACCTACGCAACGAGTCACATTGGTTATGACCGATTTGATGAAGGTGTCGCAATTTTGAGTCGGGTACCATTTGACAGTGTTAAGAGTGTTCTCGTTTCTGAAAATGATCGCTATGTCGATTATCATCGGCGACAAATATTGCAGGCTGAAATTTCAGGGGTGCAAGTGTATGCAGTTCATTATTCTTGGTGGCAGGAAGGGTTTGCGAGTGAATGGCAGAGGACGCTAGAAAATTTTGACCAGAAGAAAACACAGTTTTTACTGGGAGATTTCAACAATGATGCAGCTGTTAGAAACGAAGGCTATGAGTTAGTCAGAACAGCCACCTTACAGGACGCTTTCTTAGAGGCACAGATTGAAATCGGAGAATTTACGGTTAAAAAGGCGATTGATGGTTGGGGAAAAGATAGCTCCAATAAACGAATTGATTATATTTTTATCAGTCAAGGCACGGTCAACCGCTATGAAGTTGTATTTGATGGGGACAACTATCCGATTGTCAGTGATCATTTTGGTGTATTAGTGGAGGTCAGCATATGATACAACTCAAACAAGAGCCTTTTGGAGAGGCACAACTTTATCGGTTAACAAATGGTGCAGGAAATTATATTGAGCTGTCAAATTTTGGGGCTAGAATCGTAAGCTTTGTCGTTGGGAATCGGCAGATGGTGCTTGGCTTTGATCGCTTTTTAGACTATCAAATAACCCCTCATATCGGTGCAACGATCGGTCGGGTGGCAGGTCGCATCAAAGATGGAACGGCTAATATTTCGGGAAAAGACTATCAGTTTTCCAAAAATCATCCAGCTGGTTTTACTCTCCACGGTGGGACACCGGGATTTGAGTCGCGTTATTTTGAGGTAGTTGAGACAAAGATAGAGGAACATTTTGGACAAATAACCTTTCGCTATGTCTCGAAAGCCTTTGAACATGGCTTTCCAGGGGAGTTGACGGTTGATGTTACCCACCGCTTTGATGAAGAAACTCGGTGGACGGTGATATTTGATGCGACGACAACTGCTGATACGCTCTTTAACCCGACTAATCATGTTTATTTTAATCTGACTGGCGATGTTGGGCAAACGATATTTGATCATACTTTACAGTTATCATCAGATGAATATGCTGTTTTAGCAGCAAATGGTCTACCAACTGGAAGGAAAGCATCGGTTGCTTTGAGTGATTTTGATTTCAGAACCCCTTCAAAACTTAGAAAAGTTGAAAAAAGTCACGATGTTCAAATCAGACAATTTGATGGTCTTGATCATCCTTTCTTTTTGACGGAGCCATCAAGTGCAGGACATTTGGTAAGTCCAGATGGTAAATTTGAACTTACAATCCAAACCAATCAGAGCGCTGTTGTCGTCTTTACCATGAATTTCGGTCAGGAAAAATTAAACTTTCGGGGAAAACAGATGGTCAACCATGCTGGTATAACCTTTGAAACACAGAGTGCCCCTGGTAGTGAGAGGTTGCCAGATTTCGGGCATATCGTCCTCAAAAAATGGGAAGCGTATCATGCTGGGACGATTTATCAAATTAAAGAAAGGTGACGTTTGATAAATTGATTGCTTTATGGGACAATGAAATAAAGAAACCGATTGCATAAAGTTATACTAAATAGATAGAAGGAGGGAAAATGGCAGTTACAATCAAAGATGTTGCAAAACGTGCGGGAGTTAATCCGTCAACTGTCAGTCGAGCGATTCATGATCATCCGGCTATTTCTGACAAGACAAAAGAAAAAGTCCAAAAAGCCATGGCTGAGTTAGGCTATTCACGTAATTCTGCTGCGCAAATGTTGGCGAGTGGTAAAGCAGGCGCTATTGGTGTTGTCTTTCCGCCTGTTGAAAACAAGTCAGAGCAACCTTTCTTTATGAAAATTTTGACAGCGATCAATGAAGAAGCACGTCAAAATGAGATTACAGTGTCAATTGCATCCGGCTATTCAAATGATACCTTGCTCAGTCAAGTCCAAGTGATGTATCAAGAAAAAAGAGTAGATGGCTTTATTCTACTCTATGCAGGGGAAGCAGATGATGTGAGGAATTATCTCTTAGCAGATGGCATCCCATTTGTTGTGGTCGGCACACCCGTTGAACGTGCCAATGAGATTACTGCTGTTGACAACGATAATAAACTGATGGGCTCGGAAGCGACACAATATCTAGCAAGCCTAGGTCATAAAAGGATAGCTTTTGTCAGCAATGTTGACTCGGGGGAAGTCTTTCACGAGCGCTATCTTGGCTTTAGCACGAAAGTTCAGGCGCTGGGTTTGACGGGTCAATTGCTCCGAACGACAGAAGAGTTTGAGATTGGAGAGGCGACGGCATTAGTTGTCCTAGATGATATTTTAGCCATTAAGGTCATCCAGCGTTTGTCGGAACAGGGCATTGCTGTTCCCCAAGATATTTCAGTTATTTCTTTTAATAACTCGATTTTTGCCAGTTTGATTCATCCTTATTTGACGACTTTTGACATCAATATCACGCAACTCGGCCATCGTTCTGTTCAAAAGCTAGTGCATTTATTAGCATATCCAGAGGATTACCGTGAAAAAGTAACCGTTCCTTTTGAGTTGAAGGTACGTGAATCGACCAAAGCTGTCTAAGCTGTTGCAAGGACAGCTTTTTAGTTGTAGATTAAGGGCACCTCTAAATCAGTCATCTTTCTCATGTGATTGTTCAGCTTTGTCGGGCGCTTTATGGTTTTCTTAAGTCTTATCATGTAAAATAGTGTAAAATATAAAGCAAATAGCACTCAGGAGGCGTGGCGATGATAAAAATACTATTAGTGGAAGATGATCTCTCTTTATCCAATTCAGTTTATGATTTTTTGGAAAACTTTGCGGATGTGGTGCAGGTTTTTGATGGCGAGGAGGGCTTGTTTGAAGCCCAGTCCAATATCTATGATATGATTCTGTTAGACTTGATGTTGCCGGAAAAGAACGGTTTTGAATTGTTATCGGAACTGCGTGCTGAGGGGATTAAAACACCTGTCTTGATCATGACAGCCAAAGAAAGCCTAGATGATAAGATGCATGGCTTTGATATTGGGGCAGATGATTATCTGACCAAACCCTTCTATCTGGAGGAATTAAAGGCACGGATTCAGGCGTTGCTCAAACGTATCGGCAAGATTGAGGATACGTCTACGGTCAGATATGGCGAGACCTTAGTCGTCAATACGTCGAATAACCAAGTCTTAGTATCTGGTCAGCCAGTCGATATTCTCGGGAAAGAATTTGATTTGTTGCTTTATTTTTTACAAAATCGCAATGTCATTTTGCCCAAAGAACAGATCTTCGATCGCATCTGGGGCTTTGATAGTGATACAACGATTACGGTGGTTGAGGTCTATATGTCAAAATTGCGTAAAAAGCTTAAAGGGAGTGAGTTTGCGGATAATCTTGTCACCTTGCGCAATTCGGGTTATATGTTAAAATAAGCGACAGTGCTGAGACAAGAAAAGAATGTGGAGAGAACGGAGAAAACGATGAGGAGAATCTTTAATCGCGTCGCAAATCATCACTTGTTCCGATTTGATCGGAAACAATTCTTGCATTTTTTTGTTGTCTTTACTTTGATCTTCGTGGCTTTGTCAGCGATCATTTTGCAAACCTTGACAAATGGGATTTACAAGACAACAGATGAATCAATTGAGAGATTGAGCAAAAATCCTGTGTTGCTGATGACGATGGCTTTGCGGGATAATACGGATAATCTCGTTCAAAATCAGTCGACTGACTCGGATGTAACAGGAACTCCGAATCAAAAGATTGGCTTTTCTCCCAATCTTACAGCGATCTTTTATGATAAAAATGGCAACATTTTAAACCCTAAGACTGATCTAGGGACGGCGACACTTGCAGCGCAGATGACCTTAAAAAAGGCCTATCTGGGCAAGTTGTGGACAACAAGCATTCGATTGGACTCGGGGGACACGCTCCTCTATCGGACCAAGTTACTCAAAGCTAATTTTGGTAAGGACGTGACGACCAATATCGCCTATGTACAGGTTTTTGTCAACGTCAACCAACTATCAGAAAGTTTATCGCGAAGTCGGTTTGTGATTTTGACAACCATGGTCAGCTTTTGGTTGATTTCATTGCTGGCAAGTATCTATCTGTCCAAGTGGTCACAAAGACCAGTGCTTGCGGCCTATGAAAAGCAGAAAAGTTTTGTCGAAAATGCCAGTCATGAATTGAGAACACCTTTGGCAATCTTGCAAAATCGCCTAGAGCTGTTATTTCGCAGACCAACAGCCAGTATTATTGATGAAAGTGAAAATATATCTCAAAGTTTAGCTGAAGTCAGAAATATGCGGTTGCTGACGACTAATTTGCTCAATCTAGCTAAGCGAGATGATGGGCTAACAGTTGAGCTAAGCGATGTCGATAAAAGCTACTTTGAGCATATTTTCGAGAACTATCGGCTACTGGCTGAAAACTCGGATAGACAGTTTAACAGTTTTGTGACCTTTGAAGAAAAGATTAAACTAGACGAGAGCTTAATCAAGCAAGTCTTAACGATTTTATTTGACAATGCGGTCAAGTATTCTGAGCCGCAAACTGCGATTAGTATCACGGTTGAAAAAGTGGGGCAACTGCTGACGATTACGACAGTTGATCAGGGTTATGGAATTTCTGATGCGGATAAAAAGCAAGTATTCGACCGCTTTTACCGTGTAGATAAGGCGAGAACGCGTCAAACAGGTGGCTTTGGTCTAGGATTATCTCTTGCTAAACAGATTATTGATGCCTGTGGTGGGAGGATTGAGATTCAAGATAACCAACCTCAAGGGACGAAATTTGTGATTAAACTCAAGGTTTAGAAAGGTGATGATGCAAAAACTAATGCTGCAGGTCTTGATTGCACCGGTTAGAGTCTATCAAAAAGTTATTTCTCCTTTGTTGCCGAGGGCTTGCCGGTATCATCCGACTTGCTCAAACTATATGATTGTTGCCATTCAAAAACACGGTTTGCGCGGTTTATTGATGGGCATGGCGCGGCTTTTGCGTTGCAACCCTTTTGTCAAAGGTGGGGTTGACTATGTGCCTGACCATTTTTCATTGAAAAGAAATCCGGTTAAGCCTGATCAAGCAGCTGGGGAGACAGTTGACAACTCCTGCTGACAGGAAGCGTTTGGTACTAGACAAGAGGCGAGCTGAAAGGCTTGCCTTTTAAGGTCTTTTGATGCCGTGAATTGGTCATCCTTTTCTTGTCTTGAAATCCCCATGGGGATTTGGGCAAACTCCCATGAGGATTTAGGTAAACTCCCATGAGGATTTGAGCAAACTCCCATGGGGATTTCGACAACTTCCCATGAGGACTTGGGCAAACTCCCATGGGAAGTTCAGTAAACTACCATGGTAACTTGGACAAACTACCATGGTAAGTTAGAGAGACAGTTCTGCTCTACTGTCGCCTTAGGGAATGTGTTATAATTAAATCATGGTAAAATTTGGTAGGATCTTAAAATCATTGAGTGGCTTTTATGATATCAAAGCGACATCTGATGGTCTGGTTTATCAGACGCGGGCAAGGGGGAATTTTCGACAAAAGGGGACGAAACCGATTGTTGGTGACTTTGCAGAATTTTCTGCGGCGGATCATTCGGAAGGGTATATACTGGCGATTAAGCCACGTGACAATGCGCTTGTCAGGCCACCGATTGCGAATATTGATCAAGCGGTCGTCGTCATGTCTGCCACTGAACCAAATTTCTCGCTGAATTTATTAGATCGATTTTTAGTCTTACTGACGCATAAAGGGATTCAACCTTTGGTTTATTTGTCGAAACTAGATTTAATCGCAGACATAGCGCCCTTTGAAAAAATCAAATCTGACTATGAAGAGATTGGCTATCCCTTTTTTTTAAATGATTGGCAAAAGCTAAGGCAGGTCTTTCCAAATCAAGTTACCGTCTTCATGGGGCAAACAGGTGTTGGCAAATCCACACTTCTCAATCAAATCGCACCAGAGATGTCGCTGGCAACCCAAGAAATTTCAGATAAATTGGGGCGGGGGCGACACACAACGCGGCATGTTGAGTTATTTGAAATAGATCATGGTTTAATTGCGGATACACCAGGTTTCTCATCACTCGATTATGAAATTACGACGCAACCAGACTTAAATGCGGCATTTCCAGAGATTTGGCGCCAATCGGCTGCTTGTAAGTTTCGCGAATGTACGCATACACATGAGCCTAACTGTGCGGTTAAACCTGCTGTGGCTGCGGGCACTATTTTGCAATCCAGATATGATAATTACTTGCTCTTCTTATCAGAAATACAAGGCAAGAGAGCAACCTATAAGAAAGTGGTGAAAAAATGAAACTTGCACCTTCGATTTTGGCAGCTGATTTTGGTCATTTTGAGAGAGATGCGAAACGACTTGAACAGGCTGGTGCGGATTATCTCCATATTGATATCATGGATGGTCATTTTGTTGACAACATTAGCTTTGGCGCAGATGTGGTCAAAGCGATTCGACCGGCGACGAAGTGTTTGCTTGATTGTCATTTGATGGTTGAAAATCCAGAGAAATATGTGACGACGTTTGCCCAAGCTGGCGCGGATAGCCTTAGTATTCATGTTGAGGCGACGCGCCATATCCACGCCGCCCTCCAAAAAATCAAAGAGGTGGGACTGAGAAGTTCAGTGGTTATCAATCCCGGAACAGATGTTTCCAGTATCAGACAGGTACTTGGCTTGGTCGATATGGTCTTGGTCATGACGGTTAATCCTGGTTTCGGGGGGCAAACATTTATTCCGGAATGCCTCAAAAAAGTAGCGGAATTGGTTGAAATCCGGACGGCTGAGGGCTTGACTTTTGAAATTGAAGTTGATGGTGGTGTCGATGACCAGACGATTGTGGCTTGCCGTCAGGCAGGGGCAGATGTGTTTGTTGCCGGATCTTTCGTTTTTAATGGCAATGTCGAGGCCAATATGGCAAAGTTACGCGCAGCCCTAAAAGGTTAGTCAGTCATAGGCGGTTGCCTAGTCTCTAAAGATAGAAAGTTAGCGATGAAATTTATACACACAGCAGATTTACATTTGGATCGAGAATTTGAAGGTTTAGTGCAGGAAACACCCTTTAAACCCTATAAAATATTAGAGCGCATCATTGATTTTGCTATTTCAGAGGCAGTCGATGTGGTGTTCTTTGCGGGAGATAATTTTCATCAGTCGCAACCGAGTATCAAGATTCAGAATTATTTGATTGAACAGTTGGCTCGTCTCCAAGCGCACGAGATTCAAGCCGTGCTTATTTTTGGCAATCATGATTATTATCGTGAGGCGGTCTACTGGATTGATTTTCCTGAAAATGTGACGGTCTTTAGGTCTGAGACTGTGTCGACAGAAAAATTAACCTTGAAAACGGGCGAAACATTGGCTGTCTCGGCTTTTTCTTATCAACATCCGCACATATCCGAGCAGAAGATTGCGGACTATCCGATGCGAGATTATAGTTGTGATTATCATGTTGGCCTGTTTCATGGGGAGTTTTCGGGGCAACAGTTTGCACCTGCCAACCTGACGGATATGTTAGCCAAAGATTACAATTATTGGGCATTGGGCCATATCCATCTGGCAAATCAGGAAGCAGATAATGTCATCTATCCGGGGACACCACAGGGGCGCAATAAAAAAGAAACGACCAATCTGGTCGTGCTGGGCGAACTGTCACGAACAGGTCATTTGATTTATTTTCATGATTTAGCTGAGGTTCATTTTGAGACACTGACGATTGATTTGTCTGAGTGTCAAACATTGGCACAAGCCCTGATTGAGATCAAGTCACACTTGTCGGATACGGCTATCTTTTATAGTTTATCCCTCATCAATTATGCGGCGATTGCGGATTACTTGCAAGAAGCGATTGATAATGAAGAACTGATAGAAGAACTTCGTCAGAGTCATGTGATTGTCAAGTTAAAATTAATTCCTTTGACATCAGAAGCACGATTGTTTCAGAAGATTGAAGTGCCTGAGTTTCAGCAGGCGGCCATTGATTTTGAACAGATTTATAGCTTAGTCCCGCACAAACAAGAAATTCGAGCCTTGTTTGATGATGAAGAATTTAAACAGGAAGTTCAGGATAATGTAAGTTTATTTGCCGGTCAACACTTTGAGTTTGGAGGTGTACAAGATGAAAATTAAGCAACTCAAAATAGAAGGCTTTGGAAAAATAGTCAATCAGACTTATGACCTCAAAGATATGACCATCTTTCTAGGCGATAATGAAGCAGGCAAGTCAACGATTTTATCATTTATCAAGTACATGCTGTTTGGCTTTGAAAATGCGACGACTTCTAATCAGGAATTCAATCCTCTGGGCTATAAAACTTACGGTGGTCAGATCAGTCTAACTCATGCTGGCAAATCAATTCACATTGAACGCGTGAAGATTTTGCGAAGCGGAAAGCCGAGTTTTGTCTGTCAAATCATAGACGGCGATCAGGTCGAAACGCTAGATGAACCATCTTGGCGTGATTTTATCAAACCGCTGAATGTTAAAGCCTTTTCTGAGATTTATTCCGTGACACAGGAGAACTTACAAATTTCAACGGTCAGGGATTATAATGCGGAACGCTTGGATGACGAGTGGCGCTTGTCTGCTACGACAGGATCGGTGGCGCTGTTTGATCACAGGCAGACACTAGAAAAAGGTCGTGATGCAATCTTTACGACGACTCGAGCCAGTAAAAAGCCAATCAATCAAGCCTTAGCTGATATCACGACCGTTCAGGCTGAAATTCAGGATAAAATAGCTGAAGAACAAGCGCTCTTGCCACTGATGAAAGAAAATGAGCAACTCCAACAAACGATTGTCAGTCGCCGCGAGGCACAAGAGGCACTAGATGTTGACATCAATCAACTCAAACGCCAGTTGAGCTTTTTAGCAGAATATCAAGAATATCTGCAATTAAAAAGTCAAGATTTGACGCAGATTTTGTCGCCTGCCGAAGCGGAAAATCTACGTCGCAAGCATGCCTTGCACGATCAGTATCTGCAAGAAATTGCCGCCTGTCATCAGAAAATTTCCGATAATGCCCAAGCACTGAAAGCATTAGATACGCCTAAAAATCAGTTTTTGAAGCAGTCTCAAACGATTGAGAAACTGCGAAAATTAAAGGTTGATTATCCGCAAGCCTTGTTGGCAGAACAACAGATTGCTGAGTTGACGGTTAGTAGAATGTATCTGGTCTTAACCATCTTGAGCGGTCTCTTACTTGGTATCAGTATCTTTGTCAATCCTCTATTGACGATTGCCTTTCTTGTGATTGGTAGTGTCACGGCTTTCTTACAAGTCAGAGCCAATCGCCAATTTCGTGATACGCTGGGTAAAAATCAAGCGATTTTATCACAGTTTGAAGTCAAAACAGCTTATTTCAAACCATGGTTATCTGTTGAAAGCGCCCAAGTTACAAACAAGATTGCTGAATTGACGGAACTCGAAGCAGCCGCACAAGACTTACAATTGATGTTGCGCCGCTATGATCAAAGTGAGGTCACGGAGAAGTTGTCAGGTCTGCAAGTATTAGACGAAGCAATTTTTGCAGAATTACCGGACATTGATACAGCGCCTAAATTGTTAGCGCAATGGGCTCAACAATCCCGTGATTTAGCACGCTTGACACGTCTCAAAGAACAATTGGCCGGTGTGTTTGACTTATCTCAACCGTTTGATGACGAGGCGGCTCAAATACTTTTAAATCAAAAAGTTTCTGAAAAAATACATCGGACCGCAGAACTCAATGACTTGATTGATACACATTCTAAAAATACGGCGGTCATCAATCAACAAAAAACAGATACGACTTTAGCGATTTTAGCTGCCAAATTGGCACGAAAGAAAGAATTATTAAGGGAATACCTGATTGAGTTTGCGACCAAATCAGCTCAAATCAGTTTGATTGAACAAGTGATGGCGGTCTTGTCATCAGAGACCTTGCCTGATATTTTACAGCGTGCAAGCGGTATGTTGGCGGAGCTGACTGATCAGGCTTGGCAGGAAATTTATTTGGACAAGGATATTCTTTGGGTCAAAAACGGTCAAGATCAAAGTCTCCGCTTGCTTGATTTATCGACTGGGACACGAGATCAACTGCAACTAGCGCTCAGGTTGGCTTTTATTCAGTCCAAGCATTTAGATTTCCCACTCTTTTTAGATGATAATTTTTTGAGATTTGATAAAAAACGGCGGTTGAACTTTTCAAACATGTTGGCAGCCCTTGCTCAAAATCGTCAAGTGATTTTGTTGACGAGTGATCAAACCTTGATGCCTGAAACGGAAGGAACGATTAGATTATGACACAGTTGAAAGATTTAAAAGTTGGGGATGCCTTTGAAGGCTTGTACTTGATTAAACAAGCAGACCTACGTCAAACGAGAGCGGGCAAGCCGTTTTTAGCCATGATTTTCCAAGATCGAACGGGTCAAATTGCGGGTAATCTATGGGATGCAGATGATCATATGGTCGAAACCTTTACCAGAGGCCAAGTCGTTTATATGCGTGCGGTCAAGGAATTGTATCAGGGAACGCCACAAGTCAATAAAATCTTCTTGCGTTTACCGGAAAATACGGAACCGAATAATCCAAAAGATTTTAAACCCAAATCTCCGGTCAATGAGCAGGAGATACGAGACTATATCTCAAAGACTATTTTTAAAATCGAGAATGCGACTTGGAATCGGATTGTCCGCTACCTCTTTAAGAAATATGATAAAGCCTTTTTTGAGTATCCAGCTGCCAAGAGCAATCACCATGCTTTTGAGGGGGGCTTGAGTTTTCATACGGCAACGATGGCGCAACTAGCTGAAAAAATCTGCCAAGTCTATCCGATACTCAATGAAAGTCTGATGTTGGCAGGGATTTTGCTACATGATATGGCCAAGGTCATAGAGTTTTCTGGTGCTGAAAATACAACCTATACCTTGAAAGGTAACCTCATCGGGCATATTGTTTTGATTGACGAGGAGTTATCGGAGGCTGTGAGCGAGCTGGGTCTTGATAATGATAAGGAAGATGTGATTATCTTGCGCCATGTCTTATTGGCACATCACGGTCTTCAGGAATACGGCAGTCCAGTTCGACCACAGATTATGGAAGCTGAGGTGATTCATCAGATTGATATGATGGATGCCAGTATCATGATGATGACAACGGCGCTCAGTCAAATCTCCCCAGGGGAAACGACACCACGGATTTTTCCATTGGAGAATCGGAATTTCTACAAACCTGATTGGGAATAAGCTAACGCCCTTAGCCTGTGGAGGTCAAGGGCGTTTTTTTTTTGAGTTGTTTAGTGGGTAGCTCACAAAGAAAAAACTGTCCCAGTTTGAATTGGAACAGCCGGTTATTTAATTTTGAAGTCTACCTTGAGGACATCGTTGATTGTATCTTGTAAGAATGAGATGATTTCAAATTGACTAGGCTTGATGATCTCACTTGTGATGAGATTGGCAAAACCAGTTGACAGCACCCAAGTAGCTGTTAAAAGCGATTTGATTTGAGCTTCTGTCAGGTGTACATAGATTGGATTATTTTTGATGATGCTCCGGAAAATGTTATAAGAAAATTCATTGATAGAATGGTCATCATTGCCGTGTTTTTCTAAATAAATCGCTCTGAACAGTTTAGGGTTATCGGAGGCAAAGTTGATATAGTTGAGCGATAGATTAATAATAGGGTCTTCATGTATTTTTTTATTAAGGATGTCATGTTGTAGGTTGTAATAAAGGCGAGAAAAAAGCTCGCTTTTGAGTTCCGCCATATTTTCAAATTCAGCATAAATCGGCTGCGTTGACATGTTCATGAATTTAGATAAAGCACGTGCAGTCAACTCGCTGGGTTTTTTTTCAATAATAAATTGTTCAGCTGCTTGTAAAATATCTTCTTTAAATATTGTTTTATTTCTAGCCACGGTATAAATTTCTCCTTTGTCTTTGTTATTTATTGTATAATAAAATAACTTTTTTTACAAGTTATAAGCTTATTGAAATTAGGGGTAATGGTTGATTAAATAAATTGCTAGTGATTGAAGGTCTAGTCTTTAACACAACAAACGCATGAAAATTATGCAGCTTCAAGTCATAGTCTGTCTTGTCGCAAGCAACCTTTACTAATCTTTTACCAACCATTCTCATTTATTCTTGACAAAGCAAGATGAAAGCGTTACAATGGGAGTGTAATGTTAGTAGAAGAAGTGTCGGGTTTTTTCGTTTTATCATGTGTTTCGGAATTGTCAAACAGATTAACTTTTTGACATGGGGTAAGATAGTGATGAGGAATGCGGACAAGGTTTCCGAACAATCCGAACAAAATCGAGGTGCTTGTCAAAATGACGAACTTATCGCTTGACAAGCTGAAAGAGGTCGCGTATGCTTAGACAGACAGACAGACAGACAGACAGACAGACAGACAGACAGACAGACAGACAGACAGACAGACAGACAGACAGACAGACAGACAGACAG
>JAISXW010000005.1 GCA_031270325.1 Streptococcaceae bacterium | reverse complement strand
AGAACGAGTTCTACAAAAAATAGAACGAGTTCTACAAAAAATAGAACGAGTTCTACAAAAAATAGAACGAGTTCTACAAAAAATAGAACGAGTTCTACAAAAAATAGAACGAGTTCTATAAATAATAGAACTCGTTCTATAAATAATAAAACCAGTTCTACAAATAATAGAACAAGTTCTACAAATAATAGAACAAGTTCTACAAATAATAGAACAAGTTCTACAAATAATAGAACAAGTTCTACAAAAAATAGAACAAGTTCTACAAATAATAGAACAGGTTCTACGAAATATAGAACGAGTTCCACAAAAAAAGAAAGCAAGCGGGAGCGTCATCTGATTTCCCGCTTACGGTACAGCTATGAACTCAAATAAAAAGCTGCCGTAAAAGCAACTTTTTAGCATATCTTTAACTCTTATTTGGTTTGCAATCCAAAAAACTAACCACATAAGATGATTAGCTTTTTTGGATTGATTCACTTTTTAGGCACCGAATACTTTGAAACGATCTTCATCAGCCATGAAGTCTTTAGGCGCTACTTCAGACTCAGGTGATCCGACTACAAGTTGGCCCCGAAGGTTCCATGATGCTGGGATACCATACGTTTTAGCAATCGTATCATTGATAACTGGGTTGTAATGTTGTAAATTAGCACCCAAACCAATGTCACTCAATGCGACCCACGCATTAACAGAAGCGATACCTGTTGACTGTTCAGACCAAACAGGGAAGTTATCCGCATAAAGCGGGAATTGCTCTTGAAGCCCTTTGACAACGTCAGTATCTTCAAAGAAAAGTGCTGTCAAACCAGCAGCCGCAAAGCTATCAAGTTTCCCTTTAGTACCTTCCCAAGCTGATTCAGGTACACCTTGACGATCCATTTCAGCTTTCAAATCTGTGGCAACAATCTCATGCCAAAGTTTATCATGTTCAGCACCGGCCAAGATCAACACACGTGAGGTTTGGCTATTAAAAGCTGAAGGTGATTGTTTCACTGCTTCTTTAATTGTTTCTGTTGCTTTGGCAACATCCACATCTTTGCCCAAAACATAGTTAGAGCGACGATTTGCTAATGATTGTAAGAATGACATAATGTGTTCTCCTATTTTTAAAAATATTTTTTAGAAAACGTCTTCTAAGTGGGTTCACGACTTGCCATGCAATCGGAACACTTTAATACCCTCGCCTCATGTTTACATCTGTAATTCTAGCACACTACTTTTCCTTTGTAAACAAATTAGCTCAGAGCTTTTGAACTCGCTACAAATCTAGGTAACATAAGGGTGTTTAGTCATAATAAGAAAAAGGATTAGTCAGTCAACTAATCCCTTAAAGCGACAAAATTGATGTGGCAGAAAACCTGTTGCTTTGGCATACGATGGTCGGTATTCAAACGTTTCCACCGGATGCCAGTCTTCCAAAAGCATTAAACCATGATATTGCTGCAAGTTTTCATCACATTCCAAACACCAACGCGTGTCCGATTTAGTCCAAAAGGCTGCTAGAAAATCTTCTTGGCTTCTAAATTCCGGATAAGCACGGGCTAAACGCTGCCACTCCTGCTTGTAAACCTTTAATGCTTCATAAAAATCATCAAATTCAAATTTGGCGACAATATCCTTTCGCCAATCTTCAAAAAACCACCACGGTTCATTATCACCGCGCATTTCAACTACTCTATACATATCCCAACCTCTTAATAAACTATTCTACATAAAACATCGGGATTTTTCATATATTTTGCTCAGATACTTTTTGAATGCAATACTCTGCCAACTCATGAACCCGTTCATTTTTTTGTGTCAAATGATTAAACCCAAACACCGCCTCAAAACCTGTCGAAATCCGATAAGTCACGACATCTGTATTTTTTGCTGTCGTTTTACTATGGGCATTGCGACCGCGTTTAAAATAAACCAACTCCTCATCTGTCAACACGGCATCTTTTATCATCTCAGAAATCAAATAGGCTTGTGCTTTGGCACTGACAAACTTTACCGCATTCTTTTGTAGCTCTCCGGGCTTTGTAATCCCCTGCCGCAATAAATAATCACGAACAAACACTTCATAAACGGCATCCCCAGCATATGCCAAAGCGATACCATTTAATAAATCAGCTCGAAATTCAGTCACGTGTCCACCTCACACCATCCGGTGTATCCAATAAAGAAATCCCTTGCGCCTTTAAGTCATCACGAATTTGATCTGCCAAAGCAAAGTCTCGATTGTTTCTTGCCACTTGCCGATCCTTCATCAGTTGTTCAATCTCAGCATCTAATAACTCTGCCGCCGCAAATTGAATCCCAATAACCGTTAAAATCTCATCAAATAATGCAAGAGCAGCTACGGAAAAATGTCCATTATTCGTATGTTTGATCAAGTCATAAAAGACAGTTAGACCGTTGGAGATATTGAAATCATCGTCCATTTCACGCATAAAAGCTTGCCGGAAATCCGAAACTTTGGGATCTGATACTTGTGCTGCGACAGGATTCTTCTCAATCTCAAACTTGAGCTGCTCGTAAGCATTTTTGATTTTCTTAAAATTATTTTCAGCATCCTTAATCGTATCGTCTGAAAAGGCAAGGGGTTTGCGATAATGTTGGCTAACCAAGAAAAAGCGCAAGATTTGACCGTCGATTACTTCCAACATGTCATGGACGGTTTTAAAGTTCCCCAAGGATTTAGACATTTTTTCGCCATCTGCCGCAGTCACAAACCCATTGTGCAGCCAATAGTTGACAAATTTCTGACCTGTTTTGCCTTCGGATTGGGCAATTTCATTGGTATGATGCGGAAATTCCAAATCCGCACCGCCACCGTGAATATCAATCGTATCACCTAAGATACTGGTTGCCATGACCGAACATTCGATATGCCAACCCGGTCGACCGGCACCCCACGGACTTTCCCAAGAAGGTTCACCAGCCTTACTTGATTTCCAAAGGGCAAAATCAAGCGGGTCTTCCTTATCAACTACCACGGTAGCCGTTCTGCCGGATGCACCTGCTGCCAATTCAGCTAAGTTTTTATTGGCCAATCGACCATAGTCTGTGAATCTTTTAACTCGGAAAAACACATCGCCTTTAGATACATAAGCAAAGCCTTTAGTGATTAACTCTTGAATAAAAGCGATAATTTCAGGCATAAATTCAAGCACACGTGGATTTCGTGTTGCCGGCTTAACGCCAAGTGCCGCTGTATCCGCATAGAAAGCTTGGATATAAGTCTCGACAATCGTTTCAATTGGCAGCTTGGCTTCATTGGCTGCCTGAATGATTTTATCGTCGACATCTGTAAAGTTAGAGATGAAAGTCACCTCAAAGCCACGGTATTCTAAGTATTTACGAATGGTGTCAAAAGCAACAACTGAGCGCGCATTGCCAATGTGGATATAATTATAGACGGTCGGTCCGCAGACATACATCTTAACCTTACCGGCTTCCAATGGCACAAAGTCTTCTTTCTCACGTGTTAGGGTATTATAAAGTTTAATCATGTCCTTCTCCTGTTTGCCAAAGCCAGCTAGCTAAATCCCACTCATGTGATCATAGAAACTCACACGACGTTCCTGCTCCAGTTTTGTACGTTCACGTTCTGGACTTGCGACACCATGTACTCGGACAATTTTAGCCGGTACGCCCACAACCGTCACCGCTTCTGGCACATCTTTGGTCACAACGGCACTAGCACCGACCCTAGCATTTGCCCCAATCTCAATTGGACCGAGCAACTGCGCATGTGCAGAAATCAAGGCGCCTTGTCTGACACTTGGATGTCTCTTGCCTTTATCTTTTCCTGTACCACCTAAAGTCACGCCGTGATATAGCTTGACACCCGTTTCGACCTCCGCTGTTTCGCCAATGACAAGACCAGAACCATGATCAATAAAGACACCATTCGCAATCTTAGCACCGGGATGAATTTCGATTTGTGTCAAAAAACGCCAGAATTGCGAATGCATCCGCCCCAATAATTTTAAATGATGTTGCCATAAAAAATGCGAGACCTTATGTGCGGCAAGCGCCTTGACGCCCGGATAAGTCAGCAATATGTCAACATTATAACGTGCTGCCGGATCATTTTCTTTCACAACCTCGAACGCTTCTCGCCAAAATCCCATCTATCTT
This sequence comes from Streptococcaceae bacterium, assembly GCA_031270325.1. Classification (GTDB taxonomy): domain Bacteria; phylum Bacillota; class Bacilli; order Lactobacillales; family Streptococcaceae; genus Pseudolactococcus. The sequence goes on along the minus strand of JAISXW010000005.1, from coordinate 33,935 downwards.
CCCTCCTTTCAGTCTCGTCTTGCGTGTAAACCACTAGCCTAGGTCTTGCCACAAGATCACAGCTTGCTCATAATCAACTGCATCCAATGGGTCAACTGCGACACCTCGTACGTCATCTAGTTCATTTTTGCCAACACTTGGCGCTTTTAATTCACTTAACTGCCAAGTCAAGACTAGGCCACCATGTTCCTGAAAAGGAAGACCAAAGTCTTGATGTTGGTACCATTTGGCAAAACTCATCAAGTTCGTAAAGACAGGGACAAAACTCTCTCCCGTTGGCTTGGATAAAGTCGCAAAAATCCGAGCAATCTCCCCATCAGCAGTCGTCCTCGCAAATGCCGGAATCAGATAGTACTTGTCCTGATCACTGGCAGTTTCATTTTCAGAAGCCATCAGTTTATTGAGGACATCTGTATAACGATTAAGAAATGCGACCAAATGTTCTCTTGGCAACATGGTCGTATTGGCGGCATCTTGCCCAGCAGGTTGCAAGTTAAAGGCAATCGCATCAAATTCTTGTGTCATGAGATGCTCGACAAGGCGCAAGAATGGTTGATTGGTATAAGTCAAGGATTCCGAAATGTGTTGCTTGAAAGTCTCAAGTGCCTCAGCAGTTGTAAACACAGGGATGACTTTTTTATCTTCAATCGGCACAACAAAGGCTTCCGCCACAGCAACAACAGGGATTAGATGTAGCGCATGCACCAAACCAATGTCGGCGATAAAATGACCCGGACGAGCGATAAAATCGCGCAAACGGTCATCTAGTTCTGGGTTAAATTGATAATCAGTCATTCGTATCCTTTCTTCCCGCACGCGGATACCATCAATCAAAGCTGGCAATTGCACGCTTGACTCATGATAGGTGCTAGTAGGCTGCAACGCTAGTCTATCATCTGTTAAGCAGTTCTTCACAGCCTAACAAGCATTACTTCCTATTATTTTACCACAAAAGTAGCCACATATTTAGACTAATGTCAATTTAGTCTGCTAACTGCTCGGCTAACCATGACTTTACTCAAGCAAAAAAACGCTTGTCAGCGTTTTAGAGTTCATCTATTCAAGCTTATCTTTAGTTCGCTGCTTTGACAGCTGTTTCGCCTGTGACGTCATATTTAGCAGTGGCATCCAGTTTGTTGTAGGCATCCAGCTGGTCTTGTGTGGCAAAATACAGGTTGCCATCAATCTTCGCTGTGACTTGTTGCCCTGTGGTGTCTTTACCATTTTGAGCCGCAAAGCCTGTCGCCGTTTTAGAGACATAGACATCTCCCTTAACCGCACCATTTGAAATCACCGTAAATGGCGAGTTGACGATCAATTTAGCAACCGTTAGCGTAAATGTCTTAGTCACTTGATGTTTGGCATCTTGTGTATAAAGTCCTAATTTACGGGCAATTTCTCCTTTAGAGCTGAGGAAAGTCCCATCAATCGTCAAGGTTTTGCCAGAAGCATTGATATCTCCAGTCGTTGCTGCCAACCACGCACCCGATTTGCCCAACGTATCCGCTAAATCAGCGAACTTCGTGGTGCCTTTCGTCGCGCCAGTTTTCACATCTGCAACCTTGTCATAACTAATCGCACCGCCCTTGGCTGCGACAGTTACGGCACCCGCTTTAAAGGACGTCACATCAGAAGCCTCGACCTTGACTTGACCTGTCACAGTGCCTTTATCAGCTGGATCAAGCGACTCGTAGGCTGTCTTCAAATCATCCGAAGCGAAAATCAGATTGCCGTCGATCTTACCACTGCCTTCAAATTTGAAACCAGCCGCATTGACATAAACATCGCCTTTGACAGTCCCTTGCGCAATGGCAAAGTTCGGCGATTTAACCACTACTTTATCGACTGTCAGCGTGTAAGTCGCTTCTGGTTGGTGGTCCGCACCCGATTTATAAAGCGCTAGTTCCCGATTGACTTGACCATCTCCGGCGAAAAGACCGTCGACTTTCAAGACCTTTCCTGACGCATCAATATCTTTTGTCGCCGCATTTAACCAAGCACCATTAGCTGCGAAACCTTTAGACAAGGTGTCAAAGCTGTCCGTCCCATGGGTCGCACCTGTGAAGGCATCTGCTGCCTTGGATGTATCCGTTGTCTTGTCAGCTGCTTTTTTATCAGCTGACCCACCACATGCTGTCAAGACCGTCACCGATAAGGCAGAAACTGCCAAGAGTGAGATAAGTTTTGTTTTTTTCATCAATAAGACTCCTTTTGATTTGGATCGTGATGAGCGCACCGCTGCGCGCAGTCATTCGATTTTTTTGTTCAACCATTCGAGAACGACCGCCCTATGCAATCGCTTCCAACCAATATCTTATCATGCTTAAAATTTAAAGTCAAGACCCTTACTGAGAGGCTATTAAAGCCCCTCCTCCTGCCGAAGTGCCTTATTTTTCTTTTGCCTTGATGTTTGAGCTGAGTTACCATGGTAAGTGAGGCAAATTACCATGGTAGTTTGTCTAAATTACCATGGGAGTTTGACCAAGTTCCCATGGGAAGTTGTCCAAATCCCCATGGGAGTTTGTCCAAATCCTCATGAGAGTTTACTCAAATCCCCATGGGGGGGTTACTCAAATCCTCATGGGAGTTTACTCAAATCCTCATGGGAGTTTACTCAAATCCCCATGAGAGTTTGTCCAAATCCTCATGGGAGTTTACTCAAATCCCCATGGGAGTTTGCTCAAATCCTCATGGGAGTTTGTCCAAGTTCCCATGGGAAGTTTTAAAGCCTGTCACCACGCCGTTTTGAAGCGATGTGGCGAGGGTGACTCCCTTGCCTTGATGACTTGCTTTTAAAACCCTATCGCGCTTCTGATTGCTCCATGCAGTTGTCGTAGATACGACTAGGTTGCAGCTATTCTTTTACCGTTTTTTTTGGTAAAATAAAGGAAGTAAATTTAATTTGTAGAAATGGACGAAAATGACTTACAAAGACAATGCGCTCAAACTCTTCTCTCTCAATTCCAACTTGGAACTGGCTCAAAAAATTTCCGATGAGACCGGTATTCCACTTGGCAAGATTAACTCACGACAGTTCTCTGATGGCGAAATCCAGATCAACATTGAAGAAAGTGTCCGCGGTTTCGATATTTTCATCGTTCAATCAACGTCTTATCCAGTCAACACTTATCTGTGGGAACTATTGATTATGATTGATGCCTGCAAACGTGCCAGCGCCAATACCGTTAATGTCGTCATGCCTTACTATGGCTATGCACGTCAAGACCGGACGGCCTCGCCACGTGAGCCGATCACCGCTAAACTCGTTGCCAACATGCTGACAACTGCTGGCGCTGATCGCATTTTAACCCTCGATTTACACGCCGTTCAAGTCCAAGGTTTCTTTGATATTCCTGCAGATAACCTCTTCACTGTCCCCTTATTCGCCGAATATTATCAAGAAAAAGGCTTGGTCGGTGATGATGTCGTCGTTGTTGCCCCTAAAAACTCGGGTATCAAACGCGCACGCTCGCTGGCAGAATACCTAGAAAGCCCACTTGCCATCGTGGATTATCCTGACGATGACCAAAAACGTGAAAATGGTTATGTCATCGGGGACATTGACAATAAAAATGTCATCTTGATTGATGATATCTTAAACACAGGTAAAACTTTCTCAAGCGCTGCAGCTATCGCCAAAGATGCCGGTGCTAAGAACGTCTACGCCGTGGCTTCTCATGGTCTCTTTACACCCGGTGCGGCGGCTCGTTTAAACGCTGCAGATATTTCAGAAGTATTGGTCACCGACTCGGTCAAAACAGATACGCCTAAACCTGATACGATCAACTACCTCAGTGCAGCACCCTTACTGGCACATGCGATCATTCGCATCCACAAGAACCAACCAGTCAGCCCACTGTTCCAATATAATAAATCAGCTGACTAAATTTTTAAAATAGAAACTCATCAGGACGCAAGTCTCCCCTGATGAAATAGGTAGTCCTATGATTTATCTTGATAATGCTGCGACAACAGCTGTCTTACCAGAAGTCGCACAAGACATGCTAGAGGTGCTGACCGCTACCTTTGGCAACCCTTCTAGTATTCATGCTGCTGGTCGACAGGCAGGAAAACTTGTCCGACAAGCACGCCAAACGATCGCCACGCTTTTAGATGTCCCACCCAGAAACCTGATTTTTACTTCAGGTGGTTCGGAGGCTAATAACCAAGCCTTGATTGGCTATGCCTTAGCCAACCGTGACAAAGGCAATCATATCGTGACGACAGCGATTGAACATCATTCTGTTTTGCATACCGTTGCCTATTTGCGAGACCGCCTTGGTTTTGATGTCACGATTGTCAAACCGCACCCAGATGGCGACTTCACGCCTGATTTGATTGCTCATGCGCTTCGGGAAGAGACGCTCATCGTTTCGACCATGTATGCCAACAATGAAACCGGACAGCTCCTACCGATTAGCGACATTGCGGCGCTTGTTCGAGACCATCAGGCAGTCTACCACGTTGATGCCGTCCAAGTCATCGGGAAGCTCCCGATTCAACCCCGCACACTAGGGATTGATTTCTTATCAGCCTCGGCTCACAAATTTCACGGCCCCAAAGGTGTTGGCTTTCTCTATCATGGCGATTTTAAATTTGACAACCTGATTCATGGTGGCGATCAAGAAGAAGGTCGCCGTGCTGGCACTGAAAACATTCACAGCATTGTGGGCATGGCAAAGGCGTTTCAAATCGCCGCTGAACAATTTGACACCAACTTTGACAAAATCTCAGCACTTAACAAACAGTTGCTTTCAGGATTGGCTGGACTTGACTTTTACCTCAATCAATTTGGCGAGGCCACCCTGCCCCACGTCCTCAACCTCGGTTTCCCAGGTATCAACCAAGATCTCTTACTGATGACACTAGATTTGCAAGGCGTGGCGATTTCGACTGGCTCTGCTTGTACCGCTGGTGCCATCGAACCCTCGCACGTCCTTGCAGCTGTCTTGGGCGATTCCTCTGTCAAACTTCAGGAATCCATCAGAATCTCTTTATCTGATTTGACCACTTCTGCTGACATTGCTGAGTTTGTCCGCATTTTAAAACCTATTGTAACCAATCATTCATTGACACATTAAAGAAAGGAGCATTTATACGACATCAACTCATGATGCGTGTAAAGACTTAACCATGGCATTTGTAACCGAAAAACACCTCGAGGATAGTCGCTACACCTACAAACTATCCCCAAACATTAAGAAATATACCTTACTCGATACAACATTTATCAAAAATAGAATCGGCAACTACGAGCTCACGCGTGTCCTAGAAAACGTGCCAAACTCAGGAGAGGGACCTATGCTTAAAATTACTGTCAAAGCAGATTTGACAGGATTCAAGCTCTCGATCACTGATCAATCCGGACTCAAAAACATCAACATCTTCAAATCAGAAGCCACTCAGATACTTCAAGAAAAATTCTACTTCCAACTAGATGCCCTTGTTGACCGAGATATTTTTGTTAAAAACTAAAAGCTCAGCTCGAGCTTTTTGTTTTTCTTTTTAAACGCACACCACCGCAAAGTTGACAGAACCAAAAAAGCCGCTCTCCCGAAGAGAACGGCTTTTCTATTTATCGTCCGACCAATAAATAGTTTTGGAAGTCTAAAATGAATTAAGCTTCAATTTCTGCAACGATACCTGAACCAACCGTACGGCCACCTTCACGAATAGAGAAAGTTGTTCCTTGTTCAACGGCGATTGGGTGGATCAATTCAACATCAATTGACACGTTATCACCAGGCATTACCATTTCAGTACCAGCTGGCAATTTGATTGAACCAGTTACGTCAGTTGTACGGAAGTAGAACTGTGGACGGTAGTTGTCGAAGAATGGTGTATGACGACCACCTTCATCTTTAGACAAGATATAAACTTCGCCTTTAAATTTAGTATGCGGTGTGATTGAACCTGGTTTAGCAATTACTTGACCACGTTCGATTTCATCACGTTGTACACCACGGAGAAGGACACCAACGTTATCGCCGGCAATACCTTCATCAAGTTGTTTACGGAACATTTCAACACCGGTTACAATAGCGTTTGAAATTTCGTCTTTGATACCAACGATAGAGATTTCATCATTGACGTGAACTGTACCACGGTCGATACGACCTGATGCTACTGTACCACGACCAGTGATTGAGAACACATCTTCGACTGGCAAAAGCAAAGGTTTGTCAGTGTCACGTTCTGGCGTTGGGATGTATTCGTCAACAGTATTCATCAACTCCATGATGATGTCTTCGTATTCAGCATCGCCTTCAAGCGCTTTAAGTGCTGAACCAACGATAACCGGTGTATCATCACCTGGGAAATCGTATTCTGACAAGAGGTCACGAACTTCCATTTCAACAAGTTCGATCAATTCTTCATCATCAACAAGGTCTTTTTTGTTAAGGAAAACAATCAATTTACCAACACCTACTTGACGTGAAAGCAAGATGTGCTCACGTGTTTGTGGCATTGGACCATCAGTAGCAGCTACTACCAAGATCGCACCGTCCATTTGAGCGGCACCAGTGATCATGTTTTTAACGTAGTCCGCGTGACCTGGCGCATCGATATGGGCATAGTGACGTGCTTCAGTTTCATACTCAACGTGAGCTGTGTTGATCGTGATACCACGTTCGCGTTCTTCTGGCGCTGCATCGATTGAAGCGTAGTCTTTAGGTGTATTTACTGATGAAGGTAAACGACGTGACAAAACAGTCGTGATTGCAGCAGTAAGTGTTGTTTTACCATGGTCAACGTGTCCGATAGTACCAATATTAACGTGTGGTTTCGAACGATCGTATTTTTCTTTAGCCATTTTTTAAAATGTCTCCTTTAGAATAAAAAATATATTTTTTTAGACAGACTGCGCAACAAGCCAATCTACCAATACTACTAATTATAAATCAATTTTGAAAAAAAGCAAGCATTTAACCGTAAAAAAAGATGTTTTTGTTTATTCTAAGCTATTTTTAAAGAAAATGGTGTAGAATATAATTATCACTCCCTATAGAAAGAAAAGATAAAAATGGCCTTAACCTTTAAAAAACGAGATGATTTAGATAAAGTCTTAGGTGACTTAGCCGCTTTACCCCCTGAGGTTACCTTCTCGGATATAGAAAAAATTGAAAAAAATAGCGACAAAAAAATTAAATCCCCCGAGGATTTTCTGAAAACAGTCGCCAAACCCACCGTTGTTCCTGAAAAGCCTGCCGATGTTCAGTAATCTTCCAGATACAATTCCCCAACTAGTCGCAATTTTTCTATCGATTATCATCGAGGCCTTACCTTTTGTCTGCTTCGGATGTCTGGTTTCTGGTTTTATCGAGACCTACTTATCTCCCAATCTCGTCAGCAAATTTTTACCTAAAAAACGTTTCTTTCGTGTACTTGTTGGGATTAGTGCAGGGTTCTTCTTCCCTTCTTGCGAATGCGGAATTGTGCCCATCGTCAATCGTTTTTTGGAAAAAAAAGTGCCGAGCTATACAGGGATCCCTTTTTTAATCGCAGCCCCCATTATCAACCCTGTTGTGCTATTCGCCACTTTTGTGGCTTTTGGTAACTCGATTAAATTTGTCTTATTCCGCTTGCTTGGTGCGATTTGTCTCGCCCTAATTGTTGGACTCATTTTAGCCTATCAATTAGATGACCCTATTTTGCTAGATCAGCCGAAGATTCATGCCCATGCGCATGAGCACTCACATCCACACACCACACAACTTTCTCGTGGGCAAAAGTTCTGGTCTGCACTGACACATGCCGTTGACGAATTTTTTGATTCTGGTCGCTACCTCATTTTTGGTAGTCTGGTCGCTGCTACCATTCAAGTTTTTGTGCCAACAAGGCTGCTGACATCTGTCACGCATAATCCGTTGACAGCTATCCTTTTAATGATGCTTTTCGCCTTTCTCCTCTCCCTTTGTAGCGAGGCGGATGCCTTTATCGGTGCCAGTCTACTCAGTCTTTTCGGCACAGCACCTATCCTAGCCTTTCTTTTATTCGGTCCAGTTGTCGATATTAAAAATCTGTTGATGATGAAACGTTATTTTACGACAACATTTATCGTGCGCTATATCGCAATTATCTCACTATTGGTGACGATAATTAGTCTGGGGGTAAGCTTTTTATGATTCGTTTTCTTATCTTAGCAGGTTATTTCGAACTCATGCTCTACTTACAACTGACAGGCAAGCTCAATCAATATATCAATACGCATTATAGTTATCTTGCCGTTCTCTCTGCCATTTTAGCCTTGATTTTAGCAATCGTCCAATTAACAAATTGGATGCGACATGCTGAACATACTAGTCATTTACATACTCGTTCAGCACGTTTCTTCTCACTGCTTTTATTAGCGATACCTTTGCTGTCAGCGGCTTTTATTCCAACCAAAACGCTGGATGCCACAATTGTCTCAGCCAAAGGATTCAATTTTCCTTTAGCCGAAGGGTCTGGTGACAGTTCTGACGGGACACAAATTCAATATTTACAACCCAACACCAGTATTTACTTTACCAAATCCGCCTACCAGCGCATCATGAAAAAAGAACTAGCCAAGTACGAAAACAGTTCAAAAATTAATGTGACAACCGGCAATTATATGGAAATCATGGAACTTATCTATAATTTCCCTGCTACTTTTGAAGGTAAAACACTCACTTACACTGGTTTTGTTTACAATGATCCGACGGATAAAAACGCACAGTTCCTCTTTCGATTTGGCATTATCCATTGTATTGCAGACTCCGGTGTTTTTGGCCTGAGAACACTATCGGATGGCAGCCACTATCCTGATAATACTTGGCTCGAAATCACAGGGAAAATCCAGCTCGCTTACTACACGCCATTTAAGCGAGAGATACCGGTTGTCAAACCTGAACATCTAAATCAGGTCAAAAAACCGACAAATCCGTACGTCTATCGAAATTTCTGAGGCATTTTTTCTTTCCTCGCCGAAACGCCTCGACACAGGTTTTTAAACCTTTTTTCTGCTATAATTAAAAAAAGTAAAAGAATTTTGGGAGAAATCAACCTATGAGTCATGTTGTGTTTACAATTTTTGGAGCGAGTGGTGACCTAGCCAAACGCAAACTCTATCCGTCTCTTTTCCGCCTTTATCAATCAGGCGTTTTGACAGAGCATTTTGCAGTTATCGGTACAGCGAGACGACCGTGGACTAAGGCTTACTTTGAGGGTGTCGTCTTAGATGCAATTGCTGATTTAACAACATCAAAAAGCGAGGCTCAGACATTTGCCTCCCATTTTTATTATCAAAGTCATGACGTTCAGGATGCGGCACACTATATTACTTTGAAAACTTTACAAGATGAGCTATGCGCTAAATATCAGACCGAGCATAATAAAGTCTTTTTCTTGGCCATGGCACCGGAATTTTTTGGGACTATTGCCAACCATCTCAAGTCTGAAAACATTGTCGATGGTCAAGGTTTTGAACGCCTCATTATTGAAAAGCCCTTTGGCACTGACCTAGCAACTGCCAAACAGCTCAACCATGCTTTAGCCGAAACATTTGAGGAATCTCAAATCTTTAGGATTGACCACTATCTCGGCAAAGAGATGATTCAAAATATTTTCGCCGTCAGGTTTGCCAACGTCTTGTTTGAACACGTCTGGAATCGCGAATTTATTGACAATATCCAAATTACCTTTGCAGAGTCCATCGGTGTTGAGGATCGTGGCGGCTATTATGACCAATCTGGTGCGCTCAAAGATATGGTGCAAAATCACATTTTGCAAGTCTTATCAATTCTAGCAATGGATAAACCGGCTTCCTTTTCAAGCGCAGATGTCTTGCCAGAGAAAATCAAAGTCCTTGAGAATTTGCGCCTACCTGATGAAACCGCTGTGACCAGTCATTTCATTCGAGGCCAATATCAAGCCGGTCATATCAATGAATATGACTATCCCGCTTACATCGACGAACCATCAGTCAAGCCAAATTCTAAAACTGATACCTTTGCCAGCGGCGTCTTTTTTGTCGATACCGATCGTTTTCAAGACGTGCCTTTCTTTTTTAGAACAGGCAAACGCTTGACAGAAAAAGGTACGCGAATCAATATCGTCTTTAAAGCTGATGTCAATATTTTCAACCAAGCCATTGCGCAAAATATCTTAACGATTTACATCCAGCCAACCGAAGGCTTTTCACTACAAGTCAATGGCAAAGAAGTCGGCAAAAACTTTGCCATTGAGCCTGTCAAACTAGACTTCCGACACAATGCGGATGCCTTGGGAAATTCGCCTGAGGCCTATGAAAAGCTGATGTATGATGTCTTAAACGGCGATGCGACTAACTTTAGTCATTGGCATGAAGTTAAAGCCTCTTGGACATTGATTGATAAAATTGTTGAGACTTGGCAGGCAGACAAAGTGCCACTCTATTACTATCCTGCCGGCTCTATGGGGCCAAAGGAAAGCTTCGATCTACTGGCTCAGTACAAGACCAGCTGGATCTGGCAGCCTGATGTCTGGTATCGAGAACGTGGCTTATTAAAATAAAACAAAACACCCTGTAACCGGCACTTTATTGCGGTTACAGAGTGTTTTGTTTTATTCAAATTTACCAAAGTCTTGCCCAGCACTTAGCTGATAATCTTAATCTTAACTGTTCGGCGACCCCAGTTGATTGCTTGATGAGTCGTTTTGAAATGTAGGTCAATCTTGTAGCCCTTGATTGCGCCGCCTGTATCACCGGCAATGGCAATGCCGTAACCCGGCACTTCGACCATCGACCCAAGAGGAATGACACTGGGATCAACTGCAATACACATGGGGTTGACCCAGAGATCAATCCCGATTGCAGTGATATGCCCCGGTGTCAAGCCATCAGCACCGTCAGATGAATATCCCGTTGTCGAGACAGTCATGCTTTTTCCAGAATCCCCACCCGGCGTAACCGGTGTAAAACCGTCAGTTTGCGTTGGTTCATCTACTGAACTGGCACTTTCTCTTGCTAGAGCATCTGCTTGGCGCTTTTCCTCAGCAGCCTTTGAGCTAGACAGTGCAACAAGTTCCGCTTGATTAGCAACTAGCTGAGCCTGAAGCCCCGTCAACTTGCCCTCTAAATCAGCCGACTGACTGTGATAGCTTGCTTCATTTTTTTCTAGTTCAAGCTGCTGTTTTTCTAGGTCTGATCGGAGATGTGACAGAGATTTTTTGCTCTGATCAAGCCTCGTCATTTTTTCCTCTTGCATCTTGTGATAAGTATTTAAGCTAAACACTCTGGTAATCATATCCGACAAACTATCCGAGGATAGAATGGTTGCAAAAAAACTTGACTCGATATGATTGATCTGTAACTGTCGCATTTGCTCAGCCATAATGCCTTGACGGTCTTGCAACTCCTGCTCCGTCTCGCCAATCTTAGCAGTCGTTGCCGCTATTTTTGCTTGGCCATCAGCGACTGCCTGCTGACTCGCATAGGCTTTTTGATAGACTTGATTGACCGCTGCCAAAGTCGTTTGCAATTCCGCTTGAATACCGCTCGCTTGAGATTGCGCCGCCGATATTTGAGCGTCATAAGTCGTTTGCTTATCCTCAGCCAAAACCGGAACCAAAAGAGATGGTGTCAGCAATAGCAAGGACAGTAGCACTCCTAATCGTCGTTTCTTCATACCGGACTATTTTATCACAAAAAAAGACCCCTAAACATTGCGTTTCAGGGTCAAATATTACTAAATCGTAACAAAGTAACGTTTACCAGCTCGAAAGGTGACCAACTGATTGATTCCCTGAGCTTTCAGCCACGGCTTTAACTCGTCAAAGCCCAGTTCATAGTGAGCCAACTTGTGACCATCTGAACCTAGTGTAAACAAAGTCCCACCAAGCTTTTGAATCAATTCAATGGCATAGGCATAGAGAGCTAAATGACCATACAAATGAGTCGACTTGGCATTAATTTCAAAGGCGAGATCAGCATCGATCATTTTCTGAAAGATTTCAATCAATCGCTGCTCATACCTCTCTAAATCCCCCCGCGCCACATCAAACAATCGAATCCCATAATCAAAATGCGCCAAAACGTGCGCTTGAATTTGATCATTTTGCTCAATCGCCTGTTCTAGCTCAGCCAAGTAACGCCCAAACACATCATCAAAATCCATGGCTGCAACGAAGTCATCCAAATAATCAAACGCACCATTGTGATGCACCGACAACAGTTTCAAATCATAGCTTTTATCCGCCAAGTAGGCTAAAATCTCCGCAGCTTTCGGATGATAATAACCGATCTCAATCCCTTTCAAAACGCGTCCCTGATAACGCTGATTCAGCCGGTCAATCTCTGCAACATACTGCGCATAATCAGGCGCATCTGTCTGCCCAGTCACTGGATTGGCCACATCAAAATGCTCAGTGGTCACGACATAACCCGTCGTATGCGCCAAATACTCACTAAACTCAGCCTCCGAATCATAAGAATGGTGCGTGTGCAAATGCTGATCATAATAAGCCGTCATCTCATATCCTTTCCCAAAGCGCCCCAAACCAATACATCAATGCGCCAACGTGCGATTGTTTTTCCTCGAGCGATTTTCTTTTTCTTCCTTATTTTAGCACGTTTGCCTGCCTAACGCTATGGCTTGAGGTATGACGCACTCACGAGATGGAGCGGCTTTCAAAGAGAGAGCTAGCCTGACAGCGTAAGTTCCGTTCCGATCTTCGATTTCCGAGCTAACTGTCGAGCCTATTTCTGAGAGGCGGCGTGTGTTAAATCATTTTTCATGCCTTTGTCGTATTGGGGCTGGCTAAGTCAGTTTGTTTTAACTCTTTTAGTACTGCTGCTACCACATCAACCGACGCCTCAAAACTGATTTCAGTAGCGTATTTAAAAGTTCTTTGATAGTTCCTCCACAGTTGACGTTGATAGTCTGATTGATAAATTGATGCAAGCTGCTCTTGCCAATTCTTAAGCTCGACCATAGTACCTCGTTTTGTCACTGTATTAACTAGCGCTTCTCTCAAAGTTATCAAATCAACTGTCTCTTTTTGTAATTTCCAAATCGTAAACATATCATAACGATCACGCGGTCTAGTTGACCCCTCACCTCTACTGATAATTGCTTCCAATTTTTCAGCCAGAACCGTTTCTAAGTTATAAGAAAATATTTTGATGTCATCTTCTGAAAAAATCGATTGAATCGAAAATTCAATTTCCCTTGGAGTGATCTTGTCACCTGTTGTGACATCAATAAATACAACTTCTCGTAAAGTATCAAATTGAGCTTTAATTTTTAATTCAAAACCACCGTAGATGTCATCCCTCCGAATAGATTGAAGTGCGTCAATCTCAAAATAAAAACCATCGCCATCAGAACTTTTGAACACTTCATCAAAGATAGCCCGTATCTTGTCTTCCGATAATGCCATACCTTTCAATGTCACGTCCAAATCCATCGTCGTCCGTTTATCAATACCGATAATATTGCTAATCAGATACCCTCCTTTAACTATAAAACTATCTTTATAATCACTAGATGCAATCTTACGGAGTATTTGCTCAATTAGATAATTTTGTTGAACCTGTTGCGGCGGAACGCCTTTTACTTTTGCTATATTTTTAATTTTTGCTTTGAAGCTATTGGCATTGCTATATCTCACTCTAAAACCTCCAAATAAGCTTGCACTTTTTCCTGAACCTTAAATAGTTTGGCATACTTGAATAGCTTGGCATAGTCTATGCGACCGCTATTAGTATAAGCCTTAAAAGCCGGACCAATGATTTGCACATCCGACTTATATATCGGTCGAAGCATTTCAACCAGTGTTCTTTCTATTTCATAGACTCTGACTTGTTGACCCGCAGGAGTCGCTACCTCAACAATTCCTACATCATAGTTAGCCCGTAAAATCACTGGTTTTAGACCCGCAGCTTTGAGCAGCTTGGTATTGGTCCCATAGGGAAAGCTCATGACAGGTTCAGACGGCACGGTCAAGGATAGCCCTTGCAACCACAAAGCCGTCTCAAGCGCATAAACACCTTTGGGATAGCGATACTGCAAGACAAATAACTCATCTACATAAGCATCAGGCAGTCGATAAATCCCCGGCTCATCTTTTTCAATCGTCCCCTCATCTAACATCTTCTTAATCACTCGATAAGGAACTCCGGATTCTTTAACTTGACTAAAAGTCACAAACCCTTTATTCCGATCAATATACTCACTTACTTGCCCCATCAAACCACCTCCTAAACAATATGCTAACAACTTACTTCAATGTTAGCATATCATTCCCACCAAGTCAAAAACAATATGCTAACAGCTTGACTGTTTGTTAGCATATCCTGTCATTAATCTAGTGAAATTTACGTTCAGAAAGTCGGATTTCACGTATAAGTTGAAGTTGTCGGTCAAAGTAGTCATCTGTGAACATATACCTTTTTTTCAACCGTTCAACATCCATAGCCCACCCTTGAATTGTGTCATCTTTTACGATTTGACCTGCCCAACGCCACATCTTTTTTGATCGACGTCGCATCTTTTTTACACGACGGACACTCTTTTTTGATCAACGCCGCATCTTTTTTACACGACGGACACTCTTTTTTAATCAACGGCGACTCGTTTTTGCCCAACGCCGCATCTTTTTTACACGACGGCGACTCGTTTTTGATCAACGGCGCATCTTTTTTACACGACGGCGACTCGTTTTTGTTCAACACCGCATCTTTTTTACCCGACGGATACTCTTTTTTGATCAACGCCGCATCTTTTTTACACGACGGACACTCTTTTTTGCCCAACGCCGCATCTTTTTTGCTCGACGGCGACTCTTTTTTATCCAACGCCGACTCTTTATCATTCAAGTGCGACTTTTATTCATGCAAGCGAGACTCTTTTTTCAGGCATGCATGGTCACATCAGAGCCTGCTCAAACCCCGCAGCATTGAGCTAAGACTTGAATTTCCTGACAAAGTGTGACAAAATATGGTCATCATAAGAAAAGAGGAATTCAAGATGCCATTTGTTCACATTGATCTGTTTGAGGGGCGAACTGACGCTCAAAAAATTGCACTGGCTCGTGATATTACTGAGGCGGTCAGCAAAAATACTGGTGCGCCAAAATCCGCCATCCATGTCTTTATCAACGACCTAAAAGAAGGGACTTACTTCCCAGCAGGCGAAATTAAAAAAGCCAATTAAGACAATCAAAAAAACGAGCCTCACACTCGTTTTTTGGTTGCCTTGGAAGGCATCACTTACAGTGGCAAACCGCCAAAGCTATGTGATGTCATTCCGATGATATGTGGCGGCAGATTAAACTATGTAGAGATTTTTCTTGTAGAGTGGCTTGTTTTCTAGAAGAATCAGTCAACGCTTCCCCTTGTAGAGTGTCTTGTTTTCTGGAAAAATCAGATTATGTGCTTCTCGCTGCCTCGAGAAATTTGAAACTAAAAACTTTGCAACTTAGTACGCCGTTTTAACTAAAACGAAAGGATACTGTGTCATGAAGACGTGTTGCACATCATCTTCACAAGCTGTTACTTCTACCAAAACCGTGTGTTCATATTTTTTCCTGACGATACCTGTTATTTTTTCAGAAAAAGAAACAGGCTGACAGGTTATAATACTACCAAGTTCCATATTCATAACTCCTTTCCTGACGTTATGTTTATATTATATACTTGTTATTTATTTTTGTCAATTACAAACATGTTACAAGACGATAAACGAGATGTTTCACAGCGCTTTACTTTTATGTTATAATGATAAAAACAAATTTGAAAGGCTTATCATGCGCATTCTTATCACATCTGGTGGGACAACAGAGCCTATTGACAGAGTTCGTGGGATTACTAATTTCGCAACAGGACGGCTAGGAAAAATCCTAACCGAACGTTTTTTAAAGACAAATCATGAAGTTATTTTATTAGCCGGTGCTGGTGCTGTCCTCCCTGACCCCCATCCCAAGCTCACGTTATTGCCAATCTCTGACGTGGCCAGTCTGATTGCTGCCATCAATGAATGGGTGCCACAAGCCGATGTCCTGATTCACAGCATGGCTGTTTCCGACTATACCCCCGTCTACCTCACAGACCTAAAGACTGTCGCTAAGTCGCCTGATATTCAGGAGTTTTTGAGCCAAAGCAATGCCGAAGAAAAAATCGCTTCTGAAGCCGATTATCAAGTGTTATTTTTAAAGAAGACCCCCAAGGTCATTGCCAGCATCAAAAAGCTCAAGCCAGACATTATTTTATTTGGCTTCAAACTCTTGGTTAATGTGCCTAAGGCGCAGCTGATTGATAGCGCAAGGCAATCCTTAACCAGCAATCAGGCGGATTACATCTTAGCTAATGATTTAACCGACATCACCGCAACCAAACACCACGGCCTATTAGTCAGTCAAGAGACGATCCTAGAGGCCGACACAAAACTAGAAATCGCCGACTTAATTGTCGCCAAAAGTGAGGAAAGCTATGACCAATATCACACTCGCCGTAACCGGTAGTATCTCTGCTTATAAAGCTGCTGATCTGACCTCTGCCTTGGGTAAACTCGGCCATACCGTGACCGTTTTGATGACTGATGCAGCCCAAGCCTTTATCACCCCCATGACCCTCCAAGTCCTATCCAAACGACCTGTTCATACCAATGTCATGGCTGAAGATCGGGCTGATGTGGTCAACCATATTGACTTGGCAAAGGAGACCGAACTCTTCCTAGTTGCCCCAGCCTCTGCTGACACGATCGCCCGTTTAGCACAAGGGCGGGCTAGCGACATCGTCTCAACTGTCGCCCTAGCACTGCCACAGGACGTCAAAAAACTGATTGCTCCTGCCATGAATACCAATATGTACCTCAACCCCTTAACCCAAGCTAATATCCAGACTTTAGCCACGGTTGGTTTCACAGAAATCGAACCCAAAGTCGCTATGCTAGCTTGTGGCGATCTCGGCCGTGGGGCGCTGGCTAATGTCGAGGACATCGTGCAAGCAGTGCAACAAGCTTGCCACACCTTATCGCTTTAGTTGACTGCCTAGCCACATCTGACGGTCAAGCTACACGATCACTTAACGTGACACTTCACACACTCCCCCAGCCCTTGCTGGCATCTCATAGGAAAGGAATTGAGTTCGCTTTTGAGCCAACTCACCTACATATCTCATGACACACTCTCCCAAAAATTCCAAAGCTGCTGACATCGCCATTCTCAGTATTTTCATTGCGATTATGATCGTCATCCAGCTACTTTCAAAAATCATTTATAGTATCTGGCCATTTCCGATTCAACCGACTTTAGTCCATATCCCAGTGATTATCGGCTCGATCACACTAGGATGGAAAAAAGGCGCTTGGCTTGGTTTCATCATGGGGTTCATCTCTTTTTTGAACTCTACGCTGACACCGATTCCGACCTCTTTTCTATTCTCCCCTTTTGCACCACATGGCAATCTCTGGTCTCTTGTGGTCGCCTTTGTCCCTCGGATTTTGATTGGTATCCTGCCGTTTTTCATCTATCAACTCAGTAAAAATCGTTTGGGTGCTGGTCTCGGTGGTTTTGTTGGCTCTGCCACGAACACCGTCCTCGTTCTAAGCGCCGCCTTTTTATTCTTCCACGACCAGCTCAATATGTCTTTCAAAGCCCTGATTGCCTCAATCATTGCCACAAATTCAATCGCTGAAGCGATAGCAGCTACGATTTTAAGCGCAAGCCTTGTCCCCGTCCTAATAAAATTAAAAAAATAAAGGCGGCTGCTTTGTGAATATCTTAGGTTTTAGCGTGAAATTCACGCTTTTTTTTGTTAAAATAGTCTTATCATGGCAACGCGTTCATGCCAAGTTTCTCACTTGGGCTTTGGCAGTAGCTCACTGCACTCATATCAATCATAAGGAGACAAGGATGTCTTATAAAGAAACTTATCAAAAATGGGCTGATTTTGCCGAACTACCTGACTACCTCAAAACAGAACTAGCAGCTATGGACGAGCAGACAAAAGAGGATGCTTTCTATACCTCCCTCGAATTTGGGACCGCTGGTCAACGTGGTCTGATCGGTGCCGGTACCAATCGGATGAACATCTTTACGGTGCGTCAAACAACAGAGGGGCTTGCCCGTCTAATGGACTCAAAAGGAGATGACAAGAAACGTGGCGTTGCCATCGCTTATGATTCACGTCACTTTTCACGTGAATTTGCCTTTGATGCGGCACGCGTCCTTGCCCTACATGATATTCCTTCTTACGTCTTTGAATCCCTACGTCCGACACCTGAATTATCCTTTGCCATTCGTGAACTTGGCACTTTGACAGGGATCATGATTACCGCCTCTCATAACCCTGCGCCTTACAATGGTTACAAGGTTTATGGCGAAGATGGCGGACAAATGCCGCCTGAAGATGCCGACAAATTAACAGAGTATATCAAGGACATTGATGATATTTTCCATATCGCACGTGCTGATGAAGACAACGCTTTGATTACGGTTATCGGAGATGAGATTGACAAGAAGTATCTGGAAAACGTCAAATCTGTCACGATCAACCAACAAATCATTGATGATTTCGGTAAAAACTTGAACATCGTCTTTACACCACTCCACGGAACTGGTGAAATGCTGGGTCGTAAGACATTGGCACAAGCGGGCTTTGAGAAGATTGCAGTCGTTGAAGCCCAAGCGATTCCTGATGGTGACTTCCCAACACTGAAATCACCAAATCCAGAAAGCCAAGCAGCCTTTGAACTCTCTGAAAAGCTAGGACGTCAAGTCAATGCCGATATGCTCGTTGCGACTGACCCAGATGCTGACCGTATCGGTGTTGAAGTACGCCTGCCAAACGGCGACTACCAACCACTTTCTGGCAACCAAATCGGTGCTGTCCTAGCCAAATATATCCTCGAAGCCCACAAACAAGCTGGCACGCTACCTGAAAATGCCGCTGTCGTCAAATCAATCGTCTCCACAGAATTGGTCACAGCGATTGCCAAATCTTATGGTGTTGAAATGTTCAACGTCCTCACAGGCTTCAAGTTCATTGCCGAGACAATCCAGTCCTTTGAAGAAACTGGTTCGCATACTTATATGCTTGGCTTTGAAGAATCATTTGGTTACTTGATTAAACCTTTCGTCCGTGATAAAGATGCGATCCAAGCCTTACTACTCGTCTGTGAAGTCGCAGCTTACTACAAATCTCTTGGCAAGACCTTATACGATGGTATCCAAGACATCTATGCCGAGTACGGTTACTACCTCGAAAACACGATTTCTGTTACTTTAGAGGGGATTGACGGAGCGGCACAAATCAAGGCGGTCATGGATAAATTCCGCAACAATCAACCGACTGAATTTAACGGGATCAAAGTCGCTTTGACAGAAGACTTCCTCAACAACACAGCAACGACTGCTGATGGTCACGTAGACAAGATGACAACACCGCCATCAAACGTCCTCAAATACCATCTAGCAGACGGTTCTTGGATAGCGGTTCGCCCATCAGGTACAGAACCCAAAATCAAGTTCTACTTAGCTGCTGTGGCTGAGACAAATGACGCCTCTGCTGCTAAACTCGCTGCCTTTGATGCTGAAATCAAAGCCTTCATCAAATAAGCTAAACCTTATCTGGAAAAACAAGTGTTCAATATCAGAACTTATTGAAAAACTTGTTTTTTTTATGGTAAAATAGAAACATATCTCATTTAGACTGCTACTAAAACTGATACGGTTGCACAACGCTATCAGCCACTTAGCAGCCCATTAGAAATTAGGAAAATCTTGAAAAAATCAACTAAACGCCTGCTACTCTCTAGCTTGATGCTCACAGCCCTACTCTTTTTGACCGGCTGTGTCCAAACAAAAAATGGTCAACCAACCGGTCAAGGCTGGGTTTACAACATTCTCGTCAAACCGATGAGTGCTGCCGTTGAATTCTTCGCCCACAACCTCGGCTTTGGTTTCGGCTTTGCCATTATCTTGGTAACCTTCATTGTGCGCTTGATTATCTTACCACTTGGTCTGAATCAAGCCTACAAATCTAGCTATATGCAAGAAAAGATGCGCTATCTTAAACCTGTTTTGGAGCCAATTCAAAACAAGATGAAACAGGCCACCTCAAACGAAGAAAAAATGGCAGCTCAGGCTGAACTGATGGCGGCTCAAAAAGAAAATGGTGTCAACATGCTCGGATCAATGGGCTGTCTGCCTCTCTTGATTCAAATGCCATTCTTCTCTGCCCTCTTTTTTGCAGCACGTTATACAAAGGGAATTGCTACCGCTACTTTCTTCGGCATTGACTTGGGCAAATCGAGTCTCATCTTAACCATTATCGCCGGAGTCTTCTATTTCCTCCAAAGCTACATCTCAACGATTGGGATTGATGAGGAGCAAAAGAAACAGATGAAGACGATGATGTACATGAGTCCCTTGATGATTATCTTCTTCTCTTTCAGCTCACCAGCTGGTGTCACACTCTACTGGGTAATCGGCGGGGTCTTCGGTGTGATCCAACAACTGATTGTCACCTTCATGATCAAACCGCACTTAAGAGAAAAAATCGACCGAGAATTTGAAGAAAATCCACCGATTATCAAAACAGCCGGTTTAAAAGATGTCACACCTCAAGACGTGGCAAAAGCCAAACAAGCCTTCAACACAGGCATCAACACCTCAAAGAAAAATCGAAATGCCGGTAAACAACGCCGCTGATAAACACAAAACGATAGCTCGCGAGATAGACGACCTATCGTTTTTTTGATGCACCTTTAGCAGCTAAGGCTGGCTGGCACGGTCATTTCATAAATTTTCAACCCTAAAAGCTATGGTTACGTTCCAACCTTTGGCTCAAAACTGCGTGGTGACACACCACCACCATAAGCTTAAAAACTGTGACGAGGCGGGCTATGCCGAGGAAACAAAGCTCCGCTTTTCCGGCTAACTGTCGAGCCTAAGGTCTCGCCAGTTGTCTCTATACCACAGCTGTTTTGAGCCAAAGCTCTCCACTCCACAATAAATTTATCTGACTGAGAGGGCGGGGGTTGGCTAAATGTTTGACAATTGCGTGATGGCTCGTGTGAGGTCAAGAGGTTATCCCTGAATGTAGCTCTCGGCATGATCATACCTTGTCTGCCAATACAAAGTGTTCAATCAGTTTCATCCCTTTGTCGTGCTCAGACTGGCTTCGAGGTTGACTTCCCAAAGTCTCGCGGTACTTGAGTCAACTTACCATGGTGGTTTGACCAAATTACCATGGTAGTTTGTCTAAATTACCATGGTAGTTTGACCAAGTTCCCATGGTGTTTTGGACAACTTACCATGGCAAGTTGTCCAAGTCTTGCCGATGAATTGACCAAGTCCTACCGGCGAGTTGCAAAAAGACCCCTCACCATATCCGTGAGAAGTCTTGCTTGCTAATATGATCCCAGCAGGATTCGAACCTGCGACCGTTCGCTTAGAAGGCGAATGCTCTATCCAGCTGAGCTATGAGACCAATTACAACTACTAAATTCTATCAAAATCTAGTAGTTTCGTCAACCTATTGAGAGATGGGGTTGCCATAGGCATCATACTGTTGCTCTGACGTTGCGTCAGAATCACTGGCCGCAGTGGGTTTTTCAGTCTCGCTTTCTGTGCCATCTTTCAACAAAAGCTTTTCCGTCGATTTACCATTGACCGTCGTTGTGACCGTTGGTGTAATCGCATTTGCTGCGTAGCCACCGTAATAATTTTCAAAAGTAATGATCTGAGGCGATAAACTGTCAATTGTCGGCTTGCCAAGTGATAGGCGCAAAGCATTTTGAACGCTGAGCAAATTTTTGGCTGGCATCACTTGATAAGAGCCACCATTAATCATCTCGCCAATCCCTTGTAGCTTAATTGACCGCATTTTTTGAAAAGCATCTTTATAGCCGAGCAAACTCTTCAAAGAATCTCCTGTGACAGCGAAGTCTGTTTTCATGTTGCCTGAAATGGCTTGTAAAATCTTTTCATACTTGGTGACCGAATTCAAGCTCAAGATTTTACCCACAATCTGACCAATCACCTCACGCTGTCGAGCTTGACGACCAATGTCACCCTCTGGATCTTGGTGTCGCATTCTCGCATAAACCAACGCCTGATCGCCATTGATATGCTGCTTGCCTGGTTCAACCGTTGCAGTATAGTCCGGCTCGGTTTCTTCAATTGAGATGGTCGCGCCTAAGGTATTATTGACCTCAATCCCACCCACAGCATCAACCAAATCTTTAAGCCCATTCATATTAATCAAGGCATACTTGTCAATATCTAAACCAATCTGCTGCTGAATCGTTGCCACAGCTGAGACTGCGCCGCCACCTGCATAGGCAGCGTTTAATTTGGCAGTGTCCGTCACATTGCCATCTTTATCCACGATATCCGTCAACATATCTCTTTCCAAAGATACCATGGTTGTCGTGTTGGTTTTAGGGTTAATGGTCATGACGATCATCGTATCTGACTGACCTGACCAAAGATCAGTCCGCGCACCATCGCCCGTGTCAACACCCATCAACAAGACCGTTAGGGGCTTGGTTGCCTTAATGATGTCATCTGACTTTTTACTTGATTTCAGTCCCAAATCAGAAAAAGTCGTTTTCATCACTGTTTCTGTCCGATTCAAGACGATCGTAGCATAAGCAAATACCGCACCAGCCAAGAGCAAGACTGTGACCAAAGCACTAATCAAAAGCTTCTTCCAAAGCCGCATCTTAGGCTTACCATTCTTTTTAAACTTCTGGTCTTTTGTTTTTTTATGCCCGTACTTTTCTTTTCGGGAAACTCGTTCACTTCTATTCATTGTTCCATTTTACCAAAAAAAGCAGGTGCAAACCCGCAATTTCCAACATTGTTACCAACTTGTAATCTTAAAAATCGTGCGAAAGCCCCAGCTTAGTGCGATTTCAATCAAAAAATTGAACCATTTCTAAGACATCAATCAGCTGCCCCTGCTCATCTCTAGCGCCATATTTTCTGACCGTTTCGATCTCAAAGCCATGTTTTTGATAGAGATGAATCGCTTTTTCATTCCGCTTTTGGACTTGAAGTTCGAGACGCTTGATCACACCAACCTCCGAAACAAATGCCAACATATCTGCCAATAAAATCTGACCAAGCCCATACCCTTGATACTCTTTTCTGACCACAATGAACAAATCGCCAATATGTCGAATGCGCTCATGAAAATCAGCGGTCAAACTGACAACACCCGCAATTTCGTCACCCACTAGCGCCAAAAAATAAGCATTATTGTCCTTTGCTGCGATTTGAGTGAGATAGTCGGACATCTGTGAGTCCGTCATCAAAATCCCCGCCTCATCCAATGTCAAAAAATGCGATTCCTTGCCGACACAGTTTAGAAACGCAATCAAATTTTGCGCATCACTGGCCTGAGCCTCTCTAACGATTACTTCTGTCACAACTACTCCTTCATCACTCGTCTGCCAATCAGCCATTTGCCTCGCTCACACGTCCAGATAGGACTGATAATGTGCGCCGTGCGCTACCACTGTGACTTCTCGTGCATCATCTACATCTAGATAGTCCAAGATAATTTCCAAATAACTGTCTGGCAGATCCTGTCCGAGCAGCTGCCCCCACTCGATAACCGTCACCCCATCGCCAAACAAATACTCATCCAAATCAATCGAATCCGGATCATCTCCAATCCGGTAAACATCCATATGATAGAGCGGCAGACGGCCTTGGTATTCCCGAACAATCGTATAGGTCGGACTTTTGATCATTTGATGAATGCCAAGTCCCAGACCTAAGCCTTTGGTAAGGGTCGTCTTCCCAGCTCCTAGCTCACCTGTTAAAACAAGGACATCCCCCGCCTCTAATCTCCTACCCAAACTTTCGCCAAATGCCAACAATTGCGTTTCATTTAATTTCATAGTTTTTATTATAACAAAAAATCAACCCCGAGGCTGATTTTCTAAATCTTAACCAGCAAACCATGAGCAAATAACCGATTGCTCATGGCTTGATGTATGCGTCAAGTTATCAGTATAGATTCTAACTTTGGAGGTTTAATAAATAATCCGTAAAAAACGTAAAATGAGTAGAGAAATAACTAGTAATATCCCAATCAATATATGCCATAATCTAGGATTTTTATGGATTTTTATAGATCTTTCTATTAATTCCGTCTATCTTATTCAACACCCCGCAATAAATCAGGGAAAGTGGTGGAGCAAACAGCAAAATAAATAAAATGTTGTCTAGCATAATTTATCCTTAGGATCCTTTCCATATCACATGATCTAAGTACATATCAATCGCACTATAACAAAAATAAACTAAGTTAGATATATCATAAAAAAATAGATAATGTGAGGACTATAATACCTGCAACGATATACCACAATCTGGGGTTTTTATACATCTTTCTAGAATTTTCATCTATTTTGTCAAATAATCCACGATAGATCGTATAGATCGCTAAACCGATAAGTAAACAATTAATCATAAACTATTCTCAAGATGCTTTCCAAGTCACATGATCTAAGTACATATCAATAGCCCCTTTACTAGGATGAGAATCAATTGCGGAAATTGACTCATTGAACCGGCTTACTAATTTATCTGCTCCCTTCGCTACAAAACTAGAGACTATGATTCCTACTGGACCAGTTGCTGAAGCACCTAGTACAATACAAATAGATGATACGGTACCTACACCTCTACAACTCACAAGGGCTTGCCTTAACTGTTTTCCGTCAGATTTTGAAGTGTAACGTCAGTTTTATGCCAATGCTGATCACACTGGAATTAAAGCGCAAGCTCGGGTTATACGGATATTCTATGCCTTGTTCATCAACGGCAACCGCTTCAACTTTATAGCCAGACGCATCATTTGACACAGTTGATGTACTTTGAGAAACTTCATCCGCTAAAACAACATTTGCCACCGGCGATAGTGACGTTAAAAGTATGACACCAACAGCCAAAGTTCCTAAAATAGTTTTTAATTTCATTTTCTCCTCCTTAAAAAAGTGCGAGTTCTTGTCGCACTTTTTCTTTTCTGTCAATCAGTAGCTCTACCGATTGCTCATTCCCCTTAGGCGAATGAGCTTTTATGCTTTTATTGGCGGCAACCGAGTTGCCCTTAGCTTGTTGACTTGATTTGTCCCTAATTTCTGGTTTTTGCCATCTGATGACAATCCAGAGCAACACGCCGGTCATCAGCTCTATCCCCAGCACTGGTAGCAACCAAAATCCTCTTTCTCCAGCTTTTTGTAAGAGCTTTTGCCGAACCGCAACTGTTGGCGGACTGCTTGGGACTTGCAGCGTAATTTTGACATCTGTCGTCTGATCGGCAAGCGCTAAATCTGCTGGCATGATCAGGAGGTGCAACACTAAAGCGACAATCAAGGTAAACCTGTGTCGTGAGTTCATCAATTCTCCCTTCAGTGACCCGTTTTATTTCTCCTTTTTATAAGTTAAATTTTGCAGGACTTCTCGGAGGTCTTGACCAGGCCGAAAACGAATTCTAGCTTTTTCGATTTGAGCCGATGTGAACTCTTCGGCTGTCGCTGTGCCGGCACTGGATAGAGTGATTCTAAAATCGCCCAAATCACCCAGGCGCACGATGTCGCCGGCCATGATATGCTCCCCTAAGAGCTGGGTCAAACTTTCCAAAACTGCCAAAGTATCGGCATGGTTGACCGTCGACCGCTGGGTAATTTCCTTGCCCAGCTGTTTCAAATTGACATCCCCACGCGCCTTGGCCATTGCGTAATAACGCTGGGGTGCGTAAGGGTCATTGATATTTTTCCTAGGTTTAACTACATAATTAATCGTCATGAGTATTTCTCCCTTTTTAAAATTGTGGGTATAAAGTCTTAATGTTTGATACAGGTATCAAAGTGTAGGCCTACACTTTGGTAAGTACAGGCCTACACTTTGGCAAATACAGGCCTGCACTTGAGTTACCATACGGCGGACGACACCTTAGTGTTTGTATTTGTTCTTTTTCTTGGCTTTTTCAGCTTTGGTCTGGGATGGGGTTTGGTTGGTCTCGGTCTCGTCGTCTTCTTTCTTGCTGCGTTTCCAAAGGAGGATAAATAAAAGAATAATCAGGAGGATTAAGAGTAGTCCGAGAGCGATGACGAGGGTTAGCCATGGAAACGGCTCAGCTTTGGGGTCTCGAATGGCCGCTTGATTGGCAGCATCGGCATCGGCTTTGAGGACGGTAAAGTCCATATCCCAAGTCCATGTCTTTTCTGGCCATTTAGGGTCTGTTGTCTCAGCCTTGACCCGCATCGTGTAAGTACCGGCTTTCATCTGCTCCTTGCCGAGTTTAATCGGTAGGGCATAATTGGAATTCGGTGCCATCGTCACTTTTGGCATCTCTTGCTGGTAAAGAACCTCATAAGCACCTCGCTTGGTGACCTTTGCCGTTATCTTCAACTGCGACAAAATCGCTCGCTGATCGTTTTGAAAATTGGCAAAGATGGCTTTCTGATAGTCATGCTCCCCTGTCGTCACACTGGTCAGGTTGAGGTTGGGCTTAGCGATTTCCTTGTTGACCGTGAGCTTGATCCCAATGGCGTAACCATAGCGATTGCTAATCCCCTCTGGCACAGCGCCAGCCTTGACCGCCTGATCATCTGCCAAGCTGAAGTACCATGAGCCGAGAATCACACCATCTGGCGCAGTCTCAGGGATTTTGATTGTCACCTTGACCAACCGTGTCTCTCCAGCTGCCAACTCGACCTTGATATCTGAGGCATGGATCGCAGCAATATCCGTCAGCTTAGTCGTCAAACTGGGGTCGTATTTCTTAGCTTTTGAGCTATTGTCAATGCTGCCACTCGCATTGGTGTAGGCTGAAAACAGCTGCTGCACCACATCAATCGCATCTTGTCCCCGATTAAAAACCTTGGTTTCGATCGTCAACTCATCGCCCGGCTTGACTACTAAATCAAAATAACCAGCATTCCTACCTTGACTATCGCCTTCATTCGATTTTTGAACACCAAAGCTAACCGAACTATCCGCCCCAACCACACCAGCGGCAAAAGTCATCCCCAAGAGCAAAGCGCTCACGCCCATGACTATCCGTTTCAATTTCAAGCCCTTCTCCCTTTACTTTTTTGCCCTATGCCCTATGATCAACACCTCAACCATCAGAAGTTGGCAGAAGCTACCAACGTCCAAGTCACTTGACCAGTGTAATTGCCTTTGGTTGGGATTGTTGGTACGTCTAAAGTCACTTCATTTGGCGCCCAGAATCTTGAGCTGTAACTGTAGCCCAAGAGTTTCTTGTCTTGATCTGATAAATCAGCTATTTCCTGTCCCGTAGTCGCCACCCCTAAAGTTTTGGCATCGACTGCTTCAAGGAAATCAACAGCACTGCCACCTGCTGTCAGGCTGACTGCCGCATTCCCAATAATCGTGTCTTTGGCTTGACTCGTTTTAGCAAAAGTACCACCGAGATTGCTTCCTGCTACCGCGTTGCCAAGCCATTTGTTTGAAAGTTGACCAACAGGCAGTGTAATCGTTGCGCCTACCAGTTGATTAGTACCTGATTTCAAGTCTGACAGTTCTGCCGTCACTTTCCAGCCTGAAGCATAGCCAATCCGGCCATCATAGACCTGAACCGTTTGTTGCCCACCAACTGACTGATTATCTAACGCTGACAGTGCCTTAGCACCTGTAAACCCGTTTCCAGAAATCGCATGACCTTTATCAAAGTTAAAGATTTTGGGTACTTGGGTAAAGGTTAAATCGCCCGTACCGTTGAGATTGGTATTTTCTTCTGTTGTCTCAGCGCTTGGGTCTGTCATCACACCTGTTGTCAAGACACTTGGTTCTTTTGGCGGACGTGGTGCGTCTACTTGACCAAAATCAACCGTCACACCAGTTTGGGCACTTTTAACCTCTGCAGCCGACACGATTGCCACCTGTCCTACTGTAAGCAGAGCAAGGGTCCCGAGCGCTATCACGCGCATCCCTTTTTTGTTTCGCATTGTCTTTCATCTCCTTTTCTTCTTTTGATGCCTAAGCATCTTGTTCATGTGGTACATTCAGCAACTTGGTCGGATCGGCCTTTTCCAGCCCAACTTGCTTTGTTTACTAGACTCAGATACTCGGTCAACCACCCCCTTTCATGACCACTCTTCCTTAACTCACAAACACGCCAACAGCAGTCGGATCAATCGCTAATCGATAGACATTTTGCTCAGCAGGATAATCGCCAGTCCCCAATGTATCCGCCTTGCCATCTCTCGTAACAAGGGTGTAAGTCAAGGGCACGCGATATTGCCCTTTCTTGAGCCCAGCTATACCACCAGTCGTCTTAACAACACCGTAAATATCAAACTTATCTGTAAAAGCAATCCTAACATCCTTAGCACTATCAGGTACATAGGCTTCTTGAATCAGATAGTTCCTACCCGTAGAGAGCTTGACTGGTACCAGATCACCATATTTGCAATACCACTCAATGTTAATCGTTGTTCCTGCTATCCGGTCACTTCCTATCCCAAAGGCAATCCCAACAAAGTCTGTTTTCTTTGACGTATAGCTCATATCAAACATGGTGTAGGACTTGGTCTTTCGCTCAATTCGCTGCTCCTGACCATTCAATAACTTGTCAAAAGTTAAACTGCCCATATTAGCCAAGTTGAAACCACCAGTATTACTAGGAGCAAAGCCATCCCACGCTCTCAGTTGCGGCAATCGAACTGGCTTGTTTTCTGTTACCGTCATTTTCCAATCCACTTGTGCCTGCTCTTCTTTGTCGCTTTGGTCGGAGGCGGACTCTGAAACACGACTCTTTTCTGGCAGATTAAGTTCACCTTTTTCTTCAACTTTTACCAACTGATCTGCCAAAATACTTGATGATCTAGCAGACACCCCTTGTAAACTCGCCAAGCCACTAATCAGCAAGATGGCCGACAGGATTTTAACACTTGTGATTTCTTTTTGCATTTCCTACCCCTGTTGATAACACTTATGTGTCGTTTGCTGAAAACTGGATACCTTAAAGTAATAAGGCACCGTTTCTTCCCCTACCAAAATCAGCTGATCATAGACCACAGTTGTCGACAGCAATAACCGCTTAAGCGATGCGCCCATCTGACATTCGTAGAGTTCACCAGTTTTAGCCGACATAATTAAGACTGTTGGACTGAGTTGAACTAGCCGCGCGGCTAAAAACGTTTTCATTTTCCCTCCTAACTTACCCTTGATACCTGTTCACATCACATCTTGTAAGGTCCAAGTAATCGTCCCATGATATTGAGCATTCACTTTCGGTTGCTGGTTAGCCTCTAATTCAATGACTGCACTAATCTCACCACTAATCGAAAAACCATTGGTATTTCCCTGACCATAAATCACTTTCCCAGCCTGCTTGTATATCTCAACATCTTGCAAACCCTTGACGATTGAATCAGTCACACCCGGTATCCCAGATGAATCAACCACAGATAAACGAAAACTTTTAATCGGTAAGGTATCACCTTGTCCCTCTACCAAATCTGATGCCTCTGCCAAGACACTATACCCACTCGTCACGCCACGATAATCAATAATTTGGATTCGACCACTTGCATTTGTTGTCAAAATCTTATCCGTCACGCGCGCCGAAGGAAAGACCAGAGATGGTAATTCTCCCGAAAAATTTAAAGCATCCCAACTTCCTGCTGTAATGAAGTCCCATTCAACGTTCGTGACAACCGTGTTAGCCTTGATGCTCTCTATTGACAAACTGTAGCTTACAGTCAGAACCATCACACACCACTTGAGTACTGCCTTAGAAACTATCATCCAACTCCCTTTCTTCCATTTAATCCCCAACCACTGTCAGCTCTTTTTCTAACTGCCAGCTATGCCCAGCTTGGTCTGATGCTGTGATTGCCAGTCGATAGTCTCCCTTTAAGCGCCGACTTGATGCCACAGCAAAACGATACTTAAAGCTCGAATTGGGTGCCATCTCCAGCGCTTGACTATCCTGTCGAGACACGACTTGGCCAGTCGCTTGCTCAATGACTGTGACTTTGAGGCTCAGATGCGCAATATGACTAGCATTTGCATTGATCAACTGCGCCTGAATCATCAGCTGATCGGCTTGCTTTTGATAGTCAAGCGCATTGAGGATCAGCTTAGGAGGGACTTGCTCTAAGCTTTCACGGATGACGACCCCCTTGACCACGGCATAACGGTTGCTAAGACCAGCTTGCCCTGCTGACCTATCGTCAGCCAATTTCAAGACATGAATGGCGCCCAAAATCATCCCCTTAAAGCTCTGATCCGGCATTTGAATTTTGATCGGCACCGTCACACTCCCCTTAGGTAAGACGGTAACCATATCCTGCTCAAGCCTCGCGATGTCAGCCAAGACTGGTGTATCTCGCAGATAGCCTGCCGGTAAACTTGGAAGCTGCTCGCTAGTATAATCAATGATACCGTTATCATTTGTGCCAGCAGTATTTAATGCTAGGCTAAATGTTGCTGGTTCATCCGATGAATTTTGGATCGTAACCGCCAACGCCAGCGCCTGTTTTGGTTTGACCAACAAGTCATAATAAGAAAGCTTGGGATTAATCTGAAAGTCCGATGGCATCACCGTCACCCCAAAGGCCGCAGGACTTGCCTTGACTAGCTTAGGATTGACCTTACGATTAACTGGCAATCTTGAGGTCTGCCGACTAACTCTGATAACTTTCTCCGTTCCTGTCGTCTGCCTGATATTTACTACAAAGAACAAAATCATGAGCAAGAATGCGCCAAGTCCCAAGCCTATATGTATCGCTATCATCTTTTTTGCCATCTGAATGCACCACACCTCACCTTTACAACTTACCGCTTGACCCTAATCCCGTACTGGTCTATACCCATACTCTTATTTTCACATAAAATCTCCCTTTCAACCTTACATTTCTTGCCGAATCCCTTACAAAAATGTAAGGTTTGGAATTTAAAACTCAGCAGCACACCCAAAAAAGCCCTAAATAGAGCTTGATCAGGATAATAAAAAGGATGACCCTGAGATCATCCTTTTTATGTGACACTGGGGTCACCTTTTATTGTGCTGCTGCAAAATGTGCGTTGACTTTATCCCAGTTGACTAATTCAAAGAAAGCTGCGATATAGTCCGGGCGGACATTGTGATATTTTAGGTAGTAAGCATGTTCCCAAACATCAAGGCCTAGCACTGGTATTTCCCCATCTGAAATTGGGTTATCTTGATTCGCAGTCGATGTCACTTTGAGTTCGCCCTTGCCATCGACAACTAGCCATGCCCAACCACTACCAAAACGACCAACTGCAGCCGTTTTGAAAGCTTCCTTGAAAGCCTCAAAGTTGCCAAATTGAGCAGAGATAGCATCAGCGATCTCACCAGTCGGGTTGCCACCTGCTTGAGGGGCTAAGATTTCCCAGAAAAAGCTATGGTTGACATGACCGCCACCATTGTTGCGAACGGCCGTCCGAATATCTTCAGGGACTGAAGCCAAGTCTTTGACCAGCTCAAGTGCTGATTTGTCAGCTAATTCTGGATGCTTATCAATCGCTGCATTCAGGTTTGCGACATAGGTCGCATGGTGTTTGTCGTGGTGCAATCTCATCGTTGCTTCATCAAAAAACGGTTCTAACGCATCGTATGCGTAAGGTAGTTCTGGAAGTGTGTGTGCCATACTCTATTCTCCTTAAACTGTCTCAACTGATTGACCAACGCCGTTGACCTACTGGCTGGCGAACGTTCGTCAATCACTGCCATTACATTCAAACTAGCTATTTACTTTACACTCTCATTCTATCGCAAAAGCTAGGGCTTGACTAATATTCTGCCTATAAAATTGAGGGCAATCTTATTTGCTTGGTGTAAAATCACCACCCAATTCTTTTTCAGACAAGGCTTTGAGTGTGCCATCAGCTTTAAACTTCTCGATTTGTTGATTGACTGCCTTGACAAATTTTTGATCTGCATCTTTAGGAAAGAGGAAGTGAGAGTTGGGATTGTCGCGCTCATCACTGATGTCAATCACCTTCAACTCTTTGAGATCAGCTGCCTTGATGATTTGTGTCGCTGAGACCAAATCTTGTAATTTAAAATCAAGTTGCCCATCTGCTACCTGTTGCAATTGTGTCGTCAGATCCGCTTCGGTATAGGCAAAACTCACTGCTTTCGCCGCTGTTTTGTTAAATTCTTCTAGTGAATTGCCGTAGGTCGTCCCTGTCTCTGCGGTTGTTTTCTTGCCGGCAATATCGGCCCATTGCTTGATCGAGCTATCCTTTTTAACCACTAGCACACTAGGATTTCTAGCAATCGGCTCTGAATAAATGTATTTTTCAGCTCGCTCAGCCTTGTAGCCAAAGTTATTGGCAGCCAGTTGGAAGCGACCAGTATCTAGGTTAGCAAGAACTGTCGGAAACTCTGTCACTTCAAACTTGAAGCTGTAATCAGGCAAGGCGGCATCAATCTTCTTGGCTAGTTCAATATCATAGCCTGTCAGCTTGCCGTCTGCCGTTTTATAAGAAAAAGGCTTGGGCATCCCAGCCGTGCCGACCGTGATTTCTGTGACTTGCTTTTTCTGACTTGTTGCCGGCTTGGCTTGGCTCGTGCAGGCAGCAAGTAAGCTAACCGCAGCTAAAGCTAGCACTCCTGTCAAAATGGCTGTTGATTTCTTCATACTACATAGCTCCTATCGGTATTTTTACTCCTGTTCCTATTCTCTCACAAAGTCTCCCCTCTGAATTTTCGGAAAAACAAACCCCGTGATAGCCAACTGCTAAGGCCTGGTTGGTTAGAGGGGAGGACTATCGGTGTCCGAGTGCGCATATGGGAACACCCTAAAAAGGCTTGCCATCAACCTGCAAGCCTCGTCTAATCTACCACCCCTCCCGCCAATCGCTCATAAAAATTTAGCCAATGCCACAGCAATCCCATCTTCATCGTGAGAGCTTGTGACAAAGTCTGCACTCGCCTTCATCGCTTCTGTGCCATTTCCCATTACAACACCTAAACCAGCATAGTTGATAATGGTCGCATCATTTTGTGCATCGCCAAATGAAATAACATCTTTCGCCTCAATACCTAGCCTTGTATTCACCACATCTAAGGCTTTTGCTTTGTCAATGCCTTTAGCGGTAAATTCAAAATAGAACGGTGCAGAGAAGGCGCCCGTTAAGTGTGCTTTGAAAGGGGCGTAAATCTCATCTGCAACAGCTTGCAGATAATCCGCTTCTCCAGCAACCAAAATCTTGTTCAATGGAAAATCTGCAAATTTAGCTAAATCCTCTTGTTCGCAAAGTAAAAAGTTCCCACCACGTGATTCATATTCAATAATATTAGCTTGTTTACCAAAGACATCAATCATCCCACCAAAGACATTATTAACATACATATACTGATCATCGTTAATCATTGGGATTAAATCATAGGATTTCAACTTTTCCAATACCGATTGGGCTAAGCCTTTTGGAATGGACTGATCAAATAAAACCTCACCCGTTTGAACATCCGTAACCCTTGCCCCGTTGTAAGCAACCAATAATCCATCATATTGAGCCATCTGCAACTCTTTCGCAAATTTCAGCATCCCATTTGTCGATCTGCCCGATGCTAAAATGACCTTAATACCACTTTCTTGTGCTTCTATTAGCGCTGATTTTGTTTTAGGTGTGATTACTTTATCGCTGTTAAGTAGTGTTCCATCAATATCCAGTACGATTTCTTTCATACCAAGCTCCTTTTGTTAAGTTTGTCATTTAACTCGCCTTATTGTTAGTATACCCCATATTAACTCGATAGGCAATATTAGGACTTTTTCAGCCGAAGTCAGTTTTTTTATTCCCGACATCGAGTCTTTTATAGCCAAGATTGGGGTATTAATACCGAACTTCGGGTCTTTTATTCCCAAGATTGGGGTATTGATACCGAACATCGGGTCTTTTATTCCCAAGATTGGGGTATTGATACCGAACATCGGGTCTTTTATTCCCAAGATTGGGGTATTGAT
>JAISXW010000033.1 GCA_031270325.1 Streptococcaceae bacterium | reverse complement strand
TATGTAGCACTGCGCTATTTTAACGTGGCAGGTGCCAAACCTGACGGCTCGATTGGCGAAGCACATGGCAATGAAACGCATTTGATTCCGATTATTTTGCAAGTCGCCCTCGGCCAACGAGACAAGATCATGATTTATGGCGATGACTATCAGACAGCAGACGGGACTTGTGTCCGTGACTATATCGGGATGAACGACCTGATTGATGCGCATATCAAGGCTTTGGCCTATCTCAAAGCAGGCGGGGCATCAGATGCTTTTAACCTCGGGACTAAAACAGGCTATTCTAACCTCCAAGTGCTAGAAACCGCCCGTCAAGTAACCGGTCATGCCATTCCCTCAGAGATTGGGCCGCGCCGTATCGGCGATCCAGATGCCCTAGTGGCAGATAGCACGAAGGCGCAGCAGCTCCTTGACTGGACACCGACCGAAAAACTCTCAGACATCATCCAAAATGCTTGGAACTGGCACCAACACCACCCCAATGGCTATGAGGATTGATCGACTAAGCGACTAAAAGGGTGGTCAAGCGAGTGAAAAAACGAGATCATCCTAGAAAAATCGAAACCGTCCTAGTGAAAAGCTAGGGCGTTTTCGTAAAAAGTGAGCCCATCCTAGAAAAAGCTAGGCTGTTCTCGTAAAAAGTGAGGATATCCTAGAAAAAGCTAGGCTGTTCTTGTAAAAAGTGAAAGCGTCCTAGAAAAAAGCTAGGGAATTCTAGTAAAAAGTGAAAGCGTCCTAGAAAAAAGCTAGGGCGTTCTCACAAAAAGTGAAAGCGTCCTAGAAAAAAGCTAGGGCATTCTCGTAAAAAGTGAAAACATCCTAGAAAAAAGCTAGGGCGTTCTCACAAAAAGTGAAAGCGTCCTAGTAAAAAGCTAGGACGTTCTCACAAAAAGTGAAAGCGTCCTAGTAAAAAGTTAGGCTGTTCTCGTAAAAAGTGAGGACAGCCTCGAAAAAGCTAGGCTATTCTAGCAAAAAGCTAGGCTATCCTAGTAAAAAGCTAGGCTATCCTAATAAAAAGCGAGGCTGCCCTAGTAAAAAGTAAGAACAACCGAAAAAAATACCATAAAGGCGACTGATTCAACTTAGAATCGGTCGCCTTTATGGTGAGCTTGTCGTCACAAGCCTTAGTGTCTTTATTTCTTATCTGGTGTTAAGACCATGGAGATGATAATCGGTTCTCGTTCTAGTTCACGGTAGAAGAAAGGTCGAAGGGCTTCAGTCATGGCACGTGCGACACTGGCTTCGTTGGCGTGTTCTTCGTACATGGCCTTGCGAATGGCATTAAACAAGACGCGCTGACCTGAGCGAATCAAATCACCAGACTCACGCATATAGATAAAGCCACGGCTGAGCATATCAGGGCCGGCTAGGATCATCTTAGATCTGAAGTCAACTGTTGCAACAGCGAGGACGACACCATCTTCTGAAAGTTCGTGCCGATCACGAAGGACAGCATTGCCAATATCACCGATACCATTCCCATCAACATAAGTGTCTTGGGCATTGAAATGTCCGGCAGGTCGTGCGGAATCAGCTGTTAGCGCCAGCACATCACCGTTTTCAAAAATGAAGCAGTTTTCCTTAGGTACACCGGTATCTTGCGCCAGACCAGCATGGATTTTCAGCATCCGGTATTCACCATGCACAGGCATGAAGTATTTAGGTTTAATCAAACGCAACATCAGTTTTTGTTCTTGCTGACCGCCGTGACCAGAGGTGTGGATATTGTTCATCTTGCCATAGATGACTTCAGCTCCAGCCTCGGAAATGCGGTTAATCAGTTGATTAACGCCATGTGTATTGCCGGGAATGGCATTAGAGGAGAAGACTACCGTATCGCCCATTTGCAGTGTGACGAAGCGGTGCATGCCATTGGCAATCCGACTGAGTGCTGCCATTGGCTCGCCTTGAGAACCCGTACACATAATCAGAAGTTCATGTGGTTGATATTGATTGACTTCTCCGGGCTCGATAAAGGTATCTTTGGGTGCTTTGATATAGCCGAGTTCGATCCCATTGACAATCGCTTTTTCCATCGAACGACCAAAGACGACAATCTTGCGCCCAGTTTTGACAGCAGCTTCCACAGCTTGTTGGAGGCGGAAGATATTGGAGGCAAATGAGGCAAAGATGATTCTGCCGGAAATTCGTTCAAATATCTTTTGGATAGACGCACCGACAACTTTTTCAGAGTTGGAAAAGGTCGGAATCTCAGCATTTGTCGAATCAGACAGGAGGAGTAGGACGCCTTCCTCTCCTAGCGCCGCCATCCGATGTAAATCAGCAGGTTCGCCAACTGGCGTAAAGTCAAACTTGAAGTCACCTGTGGCCACGATTTTTCCCTGAGGGGTATCAATGACCATAGCAATTGGTTCGGGAATGGAGTGCGTGGTCCGGAAAAATGACAGTTTTAAATGTTTAAAGGCAATGGTATCATCAGCGTGGATTTCAAACAATTTGGCATCACGCAGTAAACCGTGTTCTTCAAGTTTACCGCGAATTAAAGCAAGGGATAAGGGACCGGCATAAATCGGCACATTTGCCTGCTTGAGGAGGAAAGGTATGCCACCGATATGGTCCTCGTGACCGTGAGTGATAAAGACCCCTTTGATCCGGTCTTGGTTTTCAACGATGTAGCTATAATCTGGAATGACATAGTCAACACCGAGCAAGTCATCTTCTGGGAATTTAATCCCAGCGTCAACGATGATGATCTCATCTTGATATTCGACACCGTAAGTGTTTTTACCGATTTCGCCGAGTCCGCCAATGGCGAAAACTGCGACTTCATCAGGTTTGATTGTTAAGTTGGTATAGCTATTTTGGCTCATAAGTCTCTTTTCTATTTTTTCTTGTTTAAAAAACTTGTGATACGCTCACAAGTTGTAAGGGTTTCTGAAGGTTATAGGTTCAAAATTTAAGGGCGAGAGGAGGCTGTCGTGCAGGATTGCCCAGTAATAAATAAATAGGTTAAAGTTCACGTTTGTCTGATGTCAGGCGAACAAATCCCTTTATCAGCAAGACAAGCGAATGTGTCCGTCTTGCCCTTAAGGGCATCTCTATTAACTGATCTTTTCGCCTATGGTTAGATTTCTTGGCTGAAGTCGTTAAGCTCCTCGTCAGACGAGAAATCTATCTCACAGAGCAAAAATCCAGTGATTGAGGTACCCTTAAAAATGCGTAATATCAAAGCCAGTCGTTTCTTTTTCGTAGGCTGCTTGTTCAGCGCTAATGGCATCGATGTATTCGACATGATAGGCTGTGTGTTCACGGATGAGGTCACGAGCTTTGATGATCCCCTCATGATAACTAGCCGCATCAATTTCTAAAAACAAAGCATGGGTTGCTTCACGTTTGGGACTACGTTTCTTTGATTCTTGATAAAAGACTTTAAAAAGCATGTTTTTCTCCAATATCTAGTGGTTTAATTTTACAGGAGCACCTTCACGAAAAGGTCGCAGTATTGCAATTACTTATATTTTAGCATAAAATAGTTATAGACTCAACCAACACATTTAATCCCTCACTTTGGGCTGATGTTGGGAAATGACAGGAAGAAGTCACAAGATATGAAACTATTAGCTTTTGATACGTCAAGTCAAGCCTTGTCTGTTGCTTTGACAGAAGATGAGACCTTGCTTGGCAAGATTGACCTCAATATTAAGAAAAACCACAGTATCACGCTGATGCCGGCGATTGATTTTTTGCTGACGCATGCAGGGGTCAAGCCTAAGGAATTAGATCGGATTGCGGTGGCTCACGGACCGGGCAGTTATACTGGTCTGCGGATCGCAGTCACGACAGCTAAAACTCTTGCCAGTACGCTAAAGATTGACTTGGTTGGGGTGTCGAGCTTGGCAGCGATTGCGGCTAATGTCGCTGTGACTGCTAAGGTCGTGCCTTTGATTGATGCCAGACGGCAAAATGTCTATGCTGGGGTCTATCAAAATGGTGTGCCGATTACTCAAGAGTGTCATACGCCGTTGGAGACCTTATTGGCGAGTCTGAAAGATGAAGCAAGCGTTTATTTTACTGGGGAAGTCGCCCCCTTTCGTGCTTTGATTTTAGATCGGTTGCCCCATGCCCAGTTGATTGAAGACCCTGAGCGGCGCTTGCCAAATGCTTATCAAATTGCTCGTTTGGCACGCAAACAACCTCCGGTAGCAGTGGACAGTTTTGTCCCAAACTACTTGAAAAAAGTCGAAGCAGAAGAAAAATGGTTGGAGACCCACGCAAATGATCAAGCAACTGATGCACACTATATTCAAAAAATTTGAAGGACAGGTCTTTCGCAAATATCGGACTTTTGATGATGTTGACTTGGATGTCATCATCGATCAGGCACGTTATCGGATTTCTGAAAGCGAGGACATTGTTAGTTTTTTGGCAATAGAGCGAGACGTCTATGAGGGGGAGACCCCATGGACTTTTTCGCATTTTGAGCATGAAATCAAAGCTAATGATTGGGCGATCTTTCTGACAGCAGAGGCGAATGGCCAGATTGTCGGTTTTATCGGAGCACGGTTTATCCCTGAGAAAAATGCGGTGCATTTGTCGAATTTAGCTGTTCGGTCAGCTTATCAAAGGCAAGGCATTGGCTCGAATCTGGTCAAGAGAATGACACAGCTCATGGGACAATTAGGGATTGAGCGCTTAACATTGGAAGTTAAACGTGATAATTTAGCTGCGCAAGCCATGTATCGCGAGTTGGGATTTGAGACTAAAGAAATCTTGACGAGGTACTATGACAACCAATTGGACGGCTTGTGGATGGAAAAAGTCCTAAGTGCCTCTATTTAAGACACTTCTATAATAACAATAACTCATGATTCGCCTGTGGACAGATT
This sequence comes from Streptococcaceae bacterium, assembly GCA_031270325.1. Lineage (GTDB taxonomy): Bacteria > Bacillota > Bacilli > Lactobacillales > Streptococcaceae > Pseudolactococcus. The sequence goes on along the minus strand of JAISXW010000033.1, from coordinate 28,100 downwards.
TCTTACCTGATATCGTTGATCTCCTCAATCCATGAACCACATGGCTGTCGTCGATCGCCTTGTCAGTCAAGCAATCTGTCTCAGAGAGCAAAAATCTAGTTAATAGGATGCCCTCAAATAAAAGCTAGACTTAGAAAGGAGATGGCATGGTAAGGATTCGACAAGTGAATGTTCTGACAGACTGTTATCGAGACCTTGCAGTCGCTATTCAGACGATTTTGGCAGAAAATGATGCGCCGTCAGCTTGGACTTTTGAGCAAACTTTTGCGGATCTTTTGCGTGACGATACAGTCTATTATCTGGCTTTTTCTGAAGCAGAGGAACTGGTTGGCTTTTTAGCGCTTTCGGTCGTGATGGATGAGAGTGAACTGACCAATCTAGCGGTTAGCCCAGCCTTTCAAGGTCAAGGGATTGCCAGTCTTTTGCTACAACAATTAGCAGAGATGCCGGGGAAACTATTTTTGGAGGTGCGTGCCGCCAATCACACAGCCCGACATCTTTATGATAAGTTTGGGTTTGAGGCCTATTATAGGCGACAGGATTATTATCAGAACCCAAGAGAAGATGCGATTTTAATGAAAAGAGAGACATGACAGCACACAAGACAGATGAGTACATATTAGCTTTTGAAACTTCCTGCGATGAGACCAGTGTCGCCGTTTTAAAGAATGGCGAGCTGCTTTTGAGTAACATTATCGCTAGTCAGATTGAGAGTCACAAACGTTTTGGGGGCGTTGTCCCAGAGGTCGCCAGCCGGCATCATGTGGAGGTCATTACGACCTGTCTCAATGATGCTTTGGCAGAAGCCAAGATTACGGCAGATGAGTTGACCGCAGTAGCTGTGACGGAAGGGCCAGGTCTGGTCGGGGCGTTATTAGTCGGCGTGGCGGCTGCTAAGGCTTTTGCTTGGGCGCACCAACTTCCCTTAGTGCCTGTCAATCATATGGCGGGACATCTCTGGGCGGCACGTCAGGTCAAACCGCTTGCCTTTCCCTTGATGGCTTTGCTAGTCAGCGGTGGCCATACGGAACTGGTCTACATGGCAGCTGCTGGCGACTACAAAATCATTGGTGAAACACGTGATGATGCGGTTGGCGAAGCCTATGACAAGGTCGGACGGGTCATGAATTTAACCTATCCTGCCGGTAAAGAAATTGATGCTCTAGCCCATCAAGGACAAGACGTTTTTGACTTTCCACGTGCCATGATGAAACACGATGATCCTGCCCTTGAGTTTAGTTTTTCGGGTCTCAAGTCTGCTTTTATTAACACGGTCCATCATGCGCAGCAAAAAGGGCAGACTTTGGACCAAGCAGATTTGGCAGCCAGTTTCCAAGCAGCAGTCCTAGATGTCTTAATCGCTAAGACCCAACGTGCCTTAGCAGCATTTCCGGTCAAGATGCTAGTCGTAGCCGGCGGCGTGGCAGCTAATCAAGGCTTACGCCAACGGCTTGCTGATGAGATCAGCGATGTTGAGGTCATCATTCCGCCGCTCAGATTGTGTGGCGACAATGCGGGGATGATTGCCTATGCCAGTGTCTGTGAACTCACTCAGGGTCATCTTGCGGACTTAACCTTAAATGCCCGACCAAGCCTGACTTTTGACTCCTGAGTTCAGTCATGTTATAACAGCAGTTAAATGCTGCACGAAAAAGACCATGGTAGTTTAGCTAACTTACCATGGTCTTTTGCTCAACTTACCATGGTAGTTTGCCTAAGTTACCATGGTCTTTTTAATTGCTGCCCGCCACCCAACCAGTTGCTAGGGCGGCTGTGAGATTAAAGCCGCCTGTATGGGCATTAACATCGAGGACTTCGCCAGCAAAATAGAGCTTGTCAACTGATTTGCTCATCAGGGTTTTGGGCGTGAGTTCGTTCAAGGCGACACCGCCAGCCGTGACAAATGATTTGGCTAAGCTCATGGTGCCTGTGACTTGGATCGGAAAAGCTTTGATTTGGGTCAGGAGAGCAGTCAACTGTTTGACAGGGAGTTGTTTGACTTTTGTCGCCGGGTCAATGCCAGCTGCGGCGATTAGGTAGTCAGCTAAACGTTCTTGGAGAACTAACTTGGTCACATTTTTGATTGACTTATCTCGCAGTTGTTCAAACTGCTCAGCCAGCTCTTCTGTTGTGAGTGTCGGTAAAAAGTCAATGTCAAGCCAGTCGCCAGCCTTGACAAAACTCGAAGCCCGTAAGGCAGCCGGACCGGACAAGCCGAAGTGTGTGAACAACAAGTCGTGCTGAATCTGATGTTTGCCGACTCGAAGGCCAACATCACGGAGGGATAGTCCTTGTAGTTTTTGATGTGGGAACTCTGTCATCAATGGGCTTTCGGCAGGTCTGAGGTCGGTGACCTTGAGCTTGAAATGGCGCGCGATGTCGTAGCCGTAGCCGGTCGAGCCAGTCGAGGGATAGGATTTTCCGCCAGTCGTGACGATCAGTTTGTGACTGGAAAATGCCTGATCCGCTGTCCGAATGAGAAAAGTCCCGTCATCAGTCTTTGTTGTCGAAACCACTTCGGCTTGTGTTCTAACAGTTACGCCTAAAGCGACCATCTTGGCTTCAAGGGCGGCGATGATCGTTTGAGATTTGTCGGTTGTTGGAAAGACCCGACCGTGATCCTCGACCTTGAGTGCTGTGCCGTTGTCCTCAAAAAAAGCGATAATATCTTGATTGTCAAACTGAGCAAAGGTGCTATATAGGAATTTTGCGCCTTGGGGAATATTGGCGAGAATGGTCTCAAGGCTGCCATTATTGGTCACATTGCAGCGGCCACCTCCCGTCATCGCCAGTTTCTTGCCCAGTCTTTTATTTTTTTCCAAAAGCAGCGTGTGCCGACCGTAAAAGCCACTGGCAATGGCTGCCATCATCCCAGCAGGTCCACCACCGATAATAATCGTGTCATAATGTGTGTGCATAGCTTTTATTGTAGCATATTTCAGATATTCAAACGCAGGTGAGCGTTTGAACAAGCTATGCCGTGGGCAGTGAACCGATCCCGTTCTCTTGGATGGGCATTTTTGTGTGAAATCGCTGTTCTTGACATTCCCACAGCACCTCAAAAGACCTACTTCCTTACAATAATGTAAGGCTGAAATTGTCAGAATTATGATAAGATGAAAGGGAGTTGTGATAGCGGTCGGCTTGTTTAGCGATAGTTGGGGAACTTGTCACAATTCAGTAAAATCGGAAATTGGTTAGTCATGGGCAGATGCCTTTGTATCTGTGTTGACTTAACCTGTTATTCAAAAGGGAAAAGGGGAAGATATGAATTTTTTTCAGCGAGCCATTCGCTCAGTGGCACGACAAAAGTCAAAATCAATGATTTTGTTTGCAGTCGTCTTTTTACTTGGTAATATTCTTGCCGGGAGTGTCATTATCCAGCAAAGTACGCAACAGGTTGAACAAAAGACCAAGGCGCAAATGGGTGCGATTGCAACGATTGGGATAGACTGGAATGACAGTCAAATACAAAAATCAATGGAAGATGGGACACAGGTTAATGACAAAGATTTAGATGAAAAACTCATCAAGAAAATTGCGGCAAGTCCTTATGTCAAAAGCTATGATTATTCGGAACAAGCTGGATTTGAATCTCAAGTCCTTAAACCTTATGACCCAGCAGCTGATAAAAAAGCTGACAAAAAAGAAGGGGCAGACCAAGGAGTCACTACCTATCTGCCGATTCGTGGGGTACAAGATCCAAATATTATGGATATCTCTCTAGGTAAAATCAAATTGGTTGCGGGGAATGTCTTTACAGCAGACGAGATAAAAAACGGGACAAATGTTGTCTTGATTTCAAACAAATTTGCGGATAAAAATGGTCTTCATGTTGGAGATGAGTTGACCATTGATCAAAGTGTTTTAAAACTCAGTCATATAGATGAAGCTGATGCTCAGAATAAGCGTAAAACCTTTGATACCAAGTTCAAGGTCGTTGGAACTTATGAGGTGCTTGAGCCTGTTCAGAAAAAATCTGGTCAGTCAACTAAAGCAGCTAATGATCACGTGGTTCATGCTGCCTCATTTGGCGGAAATTCTCAACAAGAGATGTTTGATTTTGAAAATTATAATACGATTTATACGCCGAATAAAGCTGTTCATACCATGAATCAAGGTTATATGAAGTTCCTGATGGCTGAGCAGCCAGAAATTATGGCAAATATGAGCGATGAAGAAAAGGCAGTAGCTTCAAAGCCTTACTATACACCAATCTTCCAGTTAAACTCAATTGATGATCTGAAGAAGTTTAAGGCAGATACCAAGCCGCTCATCCCCAAATTACTTTCAGTACAGACGATGAGTGATGAATTTGACACTGTAGCTGGTCAATTTAAGAAGTTATCTAAAATTGCGCAGGCAGTCATTGTCGCTGCGGTTATTCTTTCTGTTGTGTTGATTTTGCTCGTTATCTTGCTCTTTATGCGGGATCGCAAACGCGAGTTAGGCATTTATCTATCGCTTGGGGATAAGAAATCAACGATTATCCTACAAATTATGGTCGAAGTGTTGGCGGTTGCTAGCGTGGCTTTAGTCCTTTCTCTGATTACAGGGAAATTCTTAGGCGGTTTTGCTTCTGAAAGCTTTTTGAGTTCAACGGGTAGTCAGTCGGTCGATAAAGAGATGATCGGGGGTGGCATGATGGGAACATCCGCTATCTTTAGTACTGGTACGGTCGTCAATGCGGAGACAATCGCAGACAATTACACCGTCTCCTTTACACCGTTTTATATCGTGACTTATCTCCTAGCTGGTCTAGGGACAGTGATTCTGTCAGTCCTTTTGTCAACGCTTTATATTTTCAAATTAAAGCCAAAGAAAATTTTGTTGGGGTAACTCATGATGTCAATTATCGAAACACAAAAACTGAACTATTACTATCAGGACGGAGATATGCAGCGCTATATCATACGAGATGTCTCTGTTAAATTTGAAAAAGGTCAATTCTATACAATTGTCGGCGCATCTGGATCTGGGAAAACGACTTTTCTTTCTATGATTGCAGGATTAGACGACGCCAAAGCGGGTCAGGTGCTTTTTGAGGGGACAGATATCAAACAGATTGGTTTTGATAATTATCGGCGGAATCAAGTCTCCATTGTCTTTCAAAATAATAATCTAGTCCCTTATTTGACGGCAGTTGAAAATGTACTGGTCGCCATGTCCATTACTGATAATTCATTACCAGTAGATCAAAAGTTAGTAGCCTATAATCTCCTAGATTATATCGGTATTACACGTGAAAAAGCTGATCGTTTGGTCAGCGACTTATCAGGCGGCGAGCAACAACGGATTGCCATTGCTCGAGCCCTTGCCACCAATAGTGATGTGATCCTAGCAGATGAGCCGACAGGTAATTTGGATGAAGTACGCGAAGGCGAGATTATTGCGATTTTTAAACGTCTCGCCCATGAGAATGGCAAAGCGGTTGTCGTCGTTACGCACTCACAGGAAGTTGCAGCGCAATCTGATGTGACTTATCGTTTAAACAAGGGACAATTAGCCAATGAGTGATTTTTTGTCAAATTTTACCACTGATAACTATACAAAAGAACAAGCGCTTGAACAGACTGTTGATCAGACTGCCGAACAGTCAGACAATCAGCCCACCGACCAGCCTGCGGAGCCTGAAAAGCAGCCGACTGGTGTCAAGGATCGTCTCCTAGTTAAAGATCAGTCTTTTGCCAGAAAAAAATGGCTAAAGCAGTGGTTAATTGGGGGAATCAGTCTACTTGCAGTCATAGGAATCTTTTGCTTTTACTATCGCCAGACACATGTCAAATTGCCGGATTTCACAGGGAAGTCTATCAGCACAGCACAGATTTGGGCTGATCAGCACAAGGTCAAGCTGGCAGTCAAGCGTGTTTACAATTTTGACCATCAAGTCAATGTCGTGATCAAAGCTGCAGATAAAAATCGGACAATTGCCAAGCATCAAACCGTCAATTTGACTGTGAGTTTAGGTGCTGACCCGAAAGCTAAGATCGAGTTGCCAGATTTTACCAAGTTATCACTCGACGAGACGCGTAAGTTTATCAAGCAAAACAAGCTCGATAATACAACGCTTCAACTTGATTATTCCGAGACGGTCGCCAAAGATAGTTATATCAAACAAGCCTTTGCTAATCCAGCCGTTAGCCCAGACAATTTTAAGCGTCAAGATAACTTGACCCTCCATTATTCCAAAGGTAAAGAACCGATTGTTCAAAACATTGACGTGCCGGACTTTTCCGGTCAGACAAAGGAGCAGATTAAGACTTGGAGTCAGGAAAAAGGTGTCAAAGTTGCGATTGAAATGGAAGGGAGTCAAACAATAGAAGCTGACAAAGTGATTACCCAGTCGGTTGCCAAAGGTCAAAAAGTTTCAAAAGCAGATACGATTGTCATTAAACTCTCGCTTGGTAAGCCAATTGTCGTGCCGGACTTTTCACAGTTTAGTTTTGATGAAGCAAATAGTGCCGCAAAGGAGTTGCCGGTAATTGCTAAACAAGTGTATAGTGATACGATCGCCTACGGTGGCTTTATCGGTCAGTCGGTTGGGGCAGGTACTCAGTATTTTGCCAAAGACACCTTGCCGGATGTTACAGTCACTTACTCGCTCGGTCGTGTCTACATCAAAGATTTAGCAGGTCAGACTGAAGGGGAGTTGCAGGCTACTTTTTACAATGACTATCGGTCAAAGGGCGCAAACATTTCCTATCGCGTTCAATATGTTACTAGCAGTGAAACCAAAGGAACAGTCGTTGGTCAAACAGCACTCAATGAATTTGTCCCCCTGACTTACACGGTCACAGTCAAAATCAGTAATGGTCAAGCGGAATAAGCTGACGAACAAGGGGACTGAGAACTTTAAAAGGCGATGTCATGGGAATGGCATCGTTTTTTTTGAGCTGTCCTGCTCTCACGACAAAGGCATGAAGCAATCACGAGATAGCAGAGGTTTTGTTCCAATCTTTGTCTCAAAACAGCGTGGTGACACGCTTCCAAAGCTCCGCTTTTCCAGCTAATTGTCGTGCCTAAGGTCTCGCCAGTTGTCTCTCTACCACAGCTGTTTTGAGTCAAAGCGCTCCACGCCACAATAAAAGTTGTCTGGTTGAGGGGGCGCGTGTGACGACATTTTGGGCAATTACGTGATGGCTCGTGTGAGGTCAAAAGTTTATCCCTGAACGCAGCTCCCGATATGATCAGGCCTTGTCTGCAAATCCACAGACAAACCAAAGTGTTCACTCATTTTCATGCCTTTGCCATGCGCTTGCTATGATTCGATTTTGTTTTTGGCAGGAATTGGCGTATAATAGTAAGTGATAATCACATGAGAAAAATAGAAAGCGATGATGGTAGCGATTTGCTCACAGGATAAGGACGGAAAAAGATGATAGACACAATTAAACACATTGCTGAATTATGGCGGGTGGAGCTGAGTAGGATTTTTAAGAATAAGGCGGCTGTCGTATTGATTGTCGGGATTCTCATCTTACCTAGTCTGTATGCTTGGGTCAATATCCAAGCCTTATGGGACCCTTATGCGCATACCAAAGAACTGAAGGTTGCTGTCCTCAGTGATGATCAAACAATAACGGTCATGGGGAAATCGGTCAATGTCGGGGATCAACTGATCACTAAGCTGAAAAAGAATCATAGCTTAGACTGGCAACTGGTTAAAAGCTATCAAGAAGTCAAACAGGGGGTCAAGAGTGGTGACTACTATGCTGGGATTTATTTGCCCAAGACCTTTTCTAAGGACTTATTGAGCTTTACCAAAGGACAGGTCAAGAAACCGGATATTGAGTATCTGGTCAATGAAAAAATCAATGCGATCACACCGAAAGTGATGAAGTCTGGCGTTGGTGAACTGCAAAAACAGATTGAGTCGACCTTTACCAAAGAAGTGACCGAAGTCTTGATGACTGTTTTCAACCAAATCGGCTTTAATATTGACGAAAATTGGACGGATATTCAGCGAGTACGTTCAGCGATTTTAAAAGCAGATGATAATCTGGATCTCTTGGATCAAGGGGTGGTGGATATTGAAGCACTCCAAGCCAAACTACCAGCTATTGATAAAAAACTTGAAACGGCGCATCAACTGGCGGGCTATCTGCCAGTGATCGACTTGGTTGGCGGACAGGTGGTCAAGCTCAATCAGGACATGCCCAAAATCATGGCTGCCGCAAGTATTATCCTGAAGGTTCATGATAAAATTCCGGAGCTTCAAACTGCAGCCAGTCACTTGCAGCAGATAGATAGCAATATGGATGCGGTGCAAGTCGCCTTGAATCATGCAGTGTCTGTCTCCAGTCAAGTCAAGGCAATCGTGGATCAAGCCGTGACGAGCGCAACGAGTGCGTCAGGAATTGCGGTCATCCAAGATGTCAAGCAAAAGCTAGAGACCGTCAGACAAGAGATGCTTGCTGTGCAGGCCGCTTTAGCACAGATTGAGGACAAGGATTTACCGCCAAATCTCAAGGCTGATATTGCAGCGATCATTCAAAGCCTAACGGTTGCCGAGATTGTCCTATCAGATGCCGAAAATCTGGATGTCGTGACCCTTTTGATAGATATTCAGACGACAGTCGATGGTGTCAATCAGTTCTTGGTCACTTGTCAACAAGCAATGCCTGCTATCAAGCAAGAAGTCCATGCCGTCAACAGTCTCTTTAATGATAATATCGGGCTAATCATTGCAGGGATTAATACTGCCAATGATATTTATGTGAATGACTTGCCTCAGGTGGCTCAAAAAGTTCAGCAGACTGCCGACTTTTACCAGAAGGATTGGCCTGGGATTGAAAAAGATTTGAAGGCGACACTGGCGATTGTGGATGACAAATATCCACTTGCCAAAGAAGTTGTTAATTTATCAGCTGATTTCTTGCGTTCAGACTGGCCACAGATTCGTCAGGGGATTCAGAAAGCGGCGCAAGCGATTCGGAATGGCGAAAAGGACTTTGACATTGACGGCTTGCTGAAAGCCTTAAAATATGATGCGACAACAGAGAGTAATTTCTTAGCCAATCCAGTCAATGTCAAAACGGATACCCTTTATCCAATCAAGAATTATGGCTCGCAGAATGTTCCTTTTTATACAGTCTTATGCTTCTGGGTCGGGGCAGTCTTATTTGCCAGTATTTCCTCGATTGGTTATCGTTTAGATAAGCGACAAGAAACAAGGGGCTATACCTATCGCGAAAAATATGCGGCACGGTATTTGACCTATATGGCGGTTGCACTCTTGCAAGCGACGATTGCGATTTTGGGGGATATCTTGCTCTTACGGGCGGACATCCACAATGTACCGGCAAGCCTCTTGTTCGCCCTATTGATCGCAGCGACATTCATGTCTCTCATCTATCTGCTGGTTGGCTTATTCGGGGCGATTGGCGAGGGCGCGGCGATTATTATTCTTGTCTTGTCGATTGCGGCAGGTGGCGGCAATTATCCGATTGAGATGACGGGACAATTTTTCCAAGTCATTCATCCTTTCTTGCCATTTACGCATGCGGTGACCTTGATGCGAGAGGCAGTCGGGGGGATTTACCCGCCGACTATGTGGCACGCCTTGCTGATTTTGCTTGTATTTGCCCTTGTGAGCAATGTCTTGAACTTCGCTCTTGTGCCGATTATTCGACCAAAAGTAGAGCGGTTTTCTAAGAAACTCAAAGCCACAGGGTTACTGGAGGGCTAGCCAAAGGTCACTGAGGTCTTGAAATTTGCTTTTAGTGATAAAATTCTTGAAAAATACCTCAAAAAGCGGTAAAATGAGTGAAATTGATTTATTGCCTAAGCGGTCTTGATTTGCTTGAAATACAACCGAGACCCTTACATGAAACAGAACGTGTGCGAAAGCACCACGATTTAAGGAGAAAAGATGTCCCACATTAAATTTGATTACAAAACAGCCCTACCTTTCGTTGCCCAACATGAATTTGACTACCTCCAACCAGCTGTCACAGCGTTTGATGCGGCATTACGTGATGGTACAGGGCAAGGTTCTGACTTTACCGGTTGGATTGATTTGCCAAAAGACTATGACAAAGCAGAATTTGATCGGATTTTGAAAGCAGCTGATAAGATTAAGTCTGATAGCGATGTCTTGGTTGTGATTGGAATCGGCGGCTCATACCTCGGTGCGAAAGCAGCGATTGACTTCCTCAATAGTTCATTTGTCAATCTTGAATCAAAAGCAACACGTCAAGCACCACAAATTCTTTATGCGGGCAATTCCATCTCATCAACTTATTTGTCACAACTGGTTGACTATGTAGCAGACAAAGACTTCTCTGTTAATGTCATCTCGAAATCTGGCACAACGACAGAGCCTGCCATTGCTTTCCGTGTGTTCAAAGAATTGTTGATCAACAAGTACGGGACTAACGAAGCCAACCGTCGTATCTATGCGACAACAGATAAAGCCAAAGGCGCTGTCAAAGTACAAGCAGACGCTGAGGGTTGGGAATCATTTGTCGTACCAGATGCTGTCGGCGGTCGCTTTACCGTTTTGACACCGGTTGGATTATTGCCAATCGCAGCAAGTGGTGCAGACATCCAAGCCCTGATGGACGGTGCAGCAGCAGCTCGTGAAGCTTACAGCACACCAGATTTGACCAAAAATGAAGCCTATCAATATGCGGTCCTTCGGAATATTCTCTTCCGCAAAGGTAAAACAATCGAAATCTTGGCCAACTACGAACCGTCATTGCAATATTTTAGCGAATGGTGGAAACAATTAGCAGGCGAATCAGAAGGTAAAGACTACAAAGGGATTTATCCAACGTCAGCTAACTTCTCAACCGACTTGCACTCTATCGGTCAATCAATCCAAGAGGGGAGCCGCAATCTCTTTGAAACAGTGATCAAGGTCGAAGAACCAAAATTGAACCTTGCTATCCCTGCGGAAGCAGAAGATTTAGATGGTCTTGGCTATCTGGAAGGAAAAGACGTTGACTTTGTCAATACCAAAGCCTTCCAAGGTGTCCTCCTTGCCCATACTGATGGCGGTGTTCCGAACTCAGTCGTGACAATCAAAAAACAAGATGAATTTACCTTAGGCTACCTCATCTACTTCTTTGAAATCGCCATTGGCCTATCAGGCTACCTCAATGGTGTCAATCCATTTGACCAACCGGGTGTTGAAGCCTACAAGAAAAATATGTTTGCCTTACTTGGCAAACCGGGATTTGAAGCACTTGGTGCGGAGTTAAACGCTAGACTTTAATCAGCAGCCGAATCCCTAAACGAACAAGTCAATAAAAGCAAAAGCAAACGCCGATCACTCCTGATTCACTCGTTTGCTTTTTTGCTTGCGCTCTTGAAATTAGAGGGAGGAGAAGTCGAGGGAACGCCCATTGCTAGTTTGAACTCGCTCCTCGGAGTTCAGACTAGCAATTACCGAGTTCCGAACTCGGAAGTCGGAGTTCGGAATAGGAAATTCCGAGTTCGGAATAGGAAAGTCGGAGTTCGGAATAGGAACTTCCGAGTTCAAACTAGGAAAGTCTGAGTTCAGAATAGGAAATTCCGAGTTCAGAATAGGAAAGTCCGAGTTCAGAATAGGAACTTCGGAGTTCAGAATAGTAAAGTCGAAGTTCAGAATAGGAAATTCCGAGTTCAGAATAGGAAAGTCGAAGTTCAGAATAGGAAATTCCGAGTTCAGAATAGCAAAGTCCGAGTTCAGAATAGGAAAGTCCGAGTTCAGAATAGGAAAGCCTGAGTTCAGAATAGGAAAGTCGGAGTTCAGAATAGTAAAGTCGAAGTTCGGAATAGGAAATTCCGAGTTCCGAACTCGGACTTTCTGTTTTTTAACTAGAACTTTCTAGTTCTGAACTAAGACTTTCTATCTTTTAACTAGAACTTTCTAGTTCTGAACTAAGACTTTCTATCTTTTAACTAGAACTTTCTAGTTCCGAACTAGGACTTTCTGTTTTTTAACTAAAACTTTCTAGTTCTGAACTCGGACTTTTTATCTTTTAACTAGAACTTTCTAGTTCCGAACTAGAACTTTCTAGTTCCGAACTAGGACTTTCTATCTTTGAACTAAGTCGTTCTATCTCCGAACTAGAAAGAACAAGTCCAAAGATCGCCCCTAGTCTGTCAAAATGTTGTCAGGCTTTTCCTGAAACTAGACATTGCCTGATGACAACGGTTTCAAATTATGCTATAATAAAAACATAAGAAATTTAATGACAATGAGCTGATGAACATTAAATTAAACGAGTAAATAGTTGACATAGGAGACAACAGATGGTTCACTTAAACGAACGAACGAACGAACGAACGAACGAACGAACGAACGAACGAACGAACGAACGAACGAACGAACGGCTAATCTTATTTTTCCTAAGTTGCGGCTGCGTTTTTTAGCATTGGTAAACGCAGTCGTGAGACGCTTGGGTGTGAAAGGCAACTGTCTGGTAGGCGTGGCATTATTGGTGCTGCTTTTGCCTGTCTCAACGCTGCCTGTCTTGGCAACTGAAGTTGAAAAGCGGGAACAAGAACTCCAATATATCGTTGGTGAAAAATATACAGTCATCATTCCTGAGAAGATTGTCCTAGAGGATGCTGATGCTACTGGTGTGAAAGGGGCAATCACGGCTGATGTGACGATCAAGGCAAGTCATGAGGCACTGATGATTCCGCCTGAAACGATGTTGCAGGTTAGCATCGGAGAGGATAATAATTTCCTACTGACCAGAGCCGGCGGCGGTGATCCGACCGCCATGTCCTATGTGGTCAAAAAAGGGAGTGCAGCTGGTCATGAGATTGGAACAAAAGGTCTCGTGGCAGCGGCAGTCTCTGGCAGAAATGACAGTGATGTGACGACGACACTCTATTTAGAGTCAACAACAGCGCCGAAATATTCTGGGACTTATACCGACACCTTGAACTTTAGCATTGATGTTGCGCCCTATTATGCAGACTTTGGCTATACAGGCGCAGTTCAGACCTTTGTTGCACCAACCGATGGTGTCTATGAATTGGAAGCTTGGGGGAGTAGAGGTGGAGATGGGATTAGTTCAGGCGATAATAAACAAGGACTTGGCGGTTTAGGTGGCTATACCAAGGGTGAAATATTTATTGAAGCAAATCAGGTTATCTATATCTATGTTGGTAATGAAGGAACTAATAATTATACACCTAATCGGAAAGCTGTTGGAGGTTGGAACGGCGGAGGAGATGGCTCACAAGATAATATTGGTGATGGTCGGGAAGCATCCGGAAGTGGTGGTGGCGCAACAGATTTTCGGTTGTTTGATGGACCATGGAATGATCCTGTATCGTTAAATTCAAGGATTATGGTCGCTGGCGGTGGCGGTGGCGGTGGCGGCTATTACTACGGCAAAGATCATGGTGGTGCTGGAGGAGGATTAGTGGGTATTTCTGGTATAGTGAGTCGTAGTGGTTATTCTGATAATGAAGGTGGCACGCAAACAACAGGTTGGGAGTTTGGAGTAGGTAGAAGCGACCCGCAGGCGGCAGCAGCTGGTTTGGGAAACGGTACAAATGGTGCTTCTGGTGGTGGTGGCGGCGGCTGGTACGGAGGACAGACCACTCCTAATTCTTATAATGATGGTGGCGGCGGTGGCGGATCCTCCTTCATCTCAGGTTATTCGGGCTGTGTCGCCATTGCGGATACTGCGAACGATACAGCTAATCCACGAACAGCCAAAACAGCTGAAGATGTCTCTGTGATGACCTATGCCGGCAAAGCCTTCCAATTCAGCAACACCGTCATGAAAGCCGGCAATGAAGCTATGCCATACTGGCAACAAGCAGGCGCGACCGTGACAGGCAATGCAGGTAAGGGACACGCTAGAGTGACACTGAGACGTTATACAGATTAAAGGCTGTTCAACGCCATAAACGCGCACTAGCTTCGATAACTAGCAAGTCGTTTGAGTGTAGACTCAAGCGATTTTTTATTATAATGAAAGAAAAAAAGAAATGGAGCAAACGAATGATTATCACAAGAAACGGCGAGACTTTTGATGAGATTAATCCGATTACAAGTGGTCTGGCGCCAGACTTTACGCTGAGGGATCAAAATCAAAAGGCAGTGCGTCTATCCGAGACACCTAGTCCGACGATTATCAGTGTGTTTCCCGATATTAACACGGATGTCTGTTCGCTCCAAACCAAGAGGTTCAATGTTGAGGCAGCCGCACATCAGGGAATTTCTTTTCTATCAATTTCTAATAACACGGCTGAGGAGCAAGCCAACTGGTGCGCCTCAGAAAATGTGGAGATGACGGTCTTGTCTGACACCGACAATGCCTTTGGCAGCCGATATGGGCTGCTCATGCCTCAAGTTAAGCGTTTGGCACGTAGTGTTTATGTCGTCAAGAATGGCGAGATTATTTATAGTCAAATCCTCAGCGAGATAACAGATGAGCCGGACTATGCGCAAGTCTTGGCGGTCGCTCAGGCTGCCCTTTAATGACAGCAAGAAAAATGATTGCTTTTTCCTTGTAATCAGTTCAAAAGATCGTGGCACAACCTCAAGTAGATAAGGAGCGGGAATGTCCAGTGGTTTGATTGGCACAGTGCCAGTCTTGCAGTCGGTATGGGGCATCACACTAGCCTTTGTGTTGAATTGAACTTTAAAAACGACCTTTCGATAGGAAAGATCGTTTTTTTCTTGATGAGGTGTTGACCGGAAAGGGGCTTAGCTTTCAAAGAATGCTTGGTAAATCGCTTTAATTGCGGCTTTTTCTTGGTCGGATTTGACGATAAACATGATGGAAACTTCGGATGAGCCTTGAGAGAGCATTTCGATATTAATACCTGCTTTGGCGAGGGCATTTGCCGCATGAGCGGTCACACCGATATGTTCGTTCATATCTTCGCCGACAATCATCAGGATAGATAAATCCTTTTCAAAATGAAGGACATCAGGTTGGAGGGTTTCTGTCAGCTGATGGCTGATTGCTTGTTCGAGTTCGTCAGTCAAATAACGGTTACGCATGATGATACTCATATCATCAATTCCTGTCGGCATATGCTCAAACCGAATGCCGAGGTTTTCGAGGATTTGGAGCACCTTACGCCCGAAGCCGACTTCACGGTTCATCAAATATTTTGAGATATTGAGCGAGGTAAAGTCGCCATCAGCGGCAATCCCGACAACAGGGTGACCAGTTACTGAGCGTTTGGCAACGATTTTAGTTCCAGGGTGGTCGGGGTTATTGGTATTTTTAATGACCAGCGGGACACTTGCCCGATAGGCTGGCAGTAACGCCTCGTCATGTAGGACTGAAAAACCAGCATAAGCTAACTCACGCATTTCTCGATAAGTCAGTTCGGCAATGGAGCTTGGCTTGTTGATGATACCGGGGTGAGCGGCGTAGATGCCGTCAACATCTGTGAAGTTTTCATAAAGATCGGCATGGACACCAGCGGCAATGATTGAGCCAGTGATATCCGAACCACCGCGAGAGAAGGTACAAATCTCTCCTGTTTCGGTCACGCCAAAAAAGCCGGGGATGACGAGGGTTTCGTCAAGTGTGTTTAGGTAGTTGATTTTCTCGTAGCTAGAGGGGAGTAGGCGCGCATTGCTAGGTTCTGCAGAGACGATAATGCCTGCTTCTTTAGGGTGGATATACCGCGCCTTGATGCCGTTTTCGGAGAAATAGGCTGCGATTAGTTTGGCATTATTATTTTCACCGGCTGCAAGGAAGGTGTCGTAAAGAAATTGATTGCCCTCGATTGTTAAGTCAGCCAAGGCAGTGATGTCGGCAGCGATATCGGACATGACAGTACCGGTAACGCCTAATTCATCGCAAATACTTTGATAACGGGCAATGATCCACTTTTGATGAGGCCTAATGTCCTCGCCGTTTTTGTAGGCGGTGTAGTAAGCGATCAACGCATCCGTGACTTTGGTATCGTTAGCATCTCGTTTACCGGGCGCTGAGACGACGACAAAGCGGCGTGCGGAATCGCTTTTGACGATGTTGAGGACTTTTGTGAGTTGTGTGGCACTTGCAAGTGAAGAGCCACCAAATTTAATAACTTTCAAGATATACTTTCCTTTGGGTAAGTGTTAGCTTGCCGAAAACACTCAAATTTTATAGCGAATTACAACTATTTTACCGAAAATTCAGAAAACTAGCAACACGAAACTTAAAAAAATTTGGTAAAATGGGGACATGAGTAAATTTAAAGCAATTATTTTTGATATGGACGGTGTCTTGGTTGATACAGAGCATTATTATTATGATAGACGGCAACAATTTTTGGACAGCAAAGGTATTTCGATTGCGCATTTGTCTCCCCTGAATTTTATCGGCGGCAATATGAAGCAGGTTTGGCAGATGATTTTACGGGATGATTATGACAACTGGGATGTCCCTGCCTTGCAAGCAGAATATGTCCAGCATAAATTGGACCATCCGATTCCTTATGATCAACTCCTTTTTCCAGATGCGGTCAGCACTTTAGAAATATTGACAGCTAAGGGCTATCAACTAGGGTTGGCCTCTAGTACAGCGAAAGTTGAAATCTTAAGAGCTTTGAAAACGACACAGTTAATGCCCTATTTTGAAGTCATTTTATCCGGTGATGATTTTAAAGAATCAAAACCCAATCCAGAGATTTACCGAGTGGCTATGGCGAAATTGGGGGTAACACCAGAAGAAACGTTGATCATTGAAGACAGTGAGAAAGGGATTGCGGCGGGCGTTGATTCGGGGGCGACGGTCTGGGGAATTGAAGATAAGCGATTTGGCTTGGATCAATCTCGGGCGCTGCTGCTTTTTGAGACCTTGACTCAGCTCCTGCCGCACTTATCGTGATACTTTGCTTCACTGACTCTAATAGAACGAAGTGCAGTTCTGATGCTAGCTTGTCTGGAATTTTTGAAAAAAAGGATCAAATATGATAAAATGGGCTCTCAAGACGAGTTTTAAAGGCATTAAAGCGAGACGCCAATCGGCGTTATCAGCTGTCGTCTGATCAAATAGAAGTAGGTGTAGCGTGAAACGTTTTGAAAAATTTTTACCATTTGCCATCATCATCTTCATCACAGTCGTTTATTTATGTGAAGTGCTGATTTTGCGCTTGGCAGAGTTTCAACAAACTGAGATTGTTTTATTATTGGTGGTCAATCTAATCGTGGCGGCCATTTTATTAGCTCGTGCAAGAATCACAACCGCTAAAAAACTTGACACGATTCGCGCACTTAATGACAGTGCTGAAAATTCATTGAATGCGACCCTTGATACGATGCCGATTGGTGTCCTGCGTTATTCTGCTCAGGACTATACGCCCGAGTGGTTCAACCCTTACGTCGATATTATCTTTTCTAATGACGAAGACAAGTTGCAGGCTGATAAAATCAAAGAAATTGTGCAGGACATTGATGATAAAGGGACACAGTATCTCTCTGTCAATCAAAAAAAATATGCGGTTAAGATCGACCATCAAAAGAAATTGCTCTATTTTGTGGATGCGACGAGTGAGGTTGTGGCTAAGACAATCACGCGAGAAAGCCGGCCAGTTATCGGTGTGATTTCGGTGGATAATTATGATGATGCAACGGATTTGATTTCGGATAGTAGTCGGACAGTGATTAACAATTTCATTGCGACTAATATCGATGCCATTTCGAGCAAGTACAATGTCTACATTAGCCGTTATAGTGCCAGTCGTTACTATATCTATACCAACTACCTGACTTTAAAAAAGATCATGGACGATAAATTTGAATTCTTGACTGCTTTTCGGGAAGACGCGACAAAGAAGAAGTTCTCATTAACCTTGTCCATTGGTCTGTCCTATGGTCTGGAGAATTTTTCAAAGATAGGGAAAACAGCACTTGACAATCTGGAACTGGCGCTTGTGCGCGGTGGGGATCAGGTGGTCATCAAAGAAAATATCAATACTGCTAAACCGATCTATTTTGGTGGGAATTCTGCGAGTCATATTCAAAAATCGAGGACACGTGCGAGAGCGATTGCGACAGCACTGCGAACGATTGTCTTGGAATCTGAGAATGTGTTTGTAATGGGGCATCAATTTCCAGATATGGATGCGTTGGGTGCGGGAGTTGCCACGAAAATTTTTGCTAATATGAATGGTAAAGAAGCCTTTATCGTTTATGATGAAAAGCAACTTTTGCCTGATGTGTCTCGAGCAATTGCTAAACTCAATGAATCCAAGGATGGTTTTTCGCATATTATCCGCATGGATACGGCAAGGGAACTTAAAAAATCAAATTCACTCTTGATTATGGTTGACCATTCCAAGACCAGTCGGACGATGGACTATGACTTTTACAAGAGTTTTGAAAAAGTGGTGGTCATCGACCATCACCGTCGTGATGAAGATTTTCCAAAAAATGCCTTGTTGACATATATTGAAAGTGGCGCTTCATCTGCCTCAGAGTTGGTGGTTGAAGTCTTGCAATATCAAAATGATCAAACGCAGAAGATGTCTAAAGTTGAAGCTTCGATTGCCCTAGCAGGTATCTCAGTCGATACGCAAAAGTTTTCTAAAGGAACGACAGCAAGGACTTTTGAGGCAGCTTCATATCTTCGGTCTCAAGGTGCCGACAATAATCTCATCAAGAAAATATTGGCGACAGATTTTGATAAATATAAAAAAATTAATGAGATTGTGCTTAATGCTGAAGTTTATGATCGTATCGCCATTGGTGTCGGTCCTTATCGCAAGATGTATGATAATATCACGATTGCCAAAGCAGCAGATACCTTGCTAAATATGGCAGGTATTGATGCCTCGTTCACCATTGTCAATCACGATAATGGCTACGTTGCCATCTCTGCTAGAGCATCAGGTGACTTTAATGTCCAACTCATTATGGAGAAATTTGGCGGTGGTGGTCATTTCAATAATGCGGCAGCACAAGTTTATGAAAAAACGCCAACAGAAGTGAAAGCAGAACTATTAGCGATTTTAAATCAACAGTAAGGAATCGAGGAGCTAGAAAATGAAAGTAATCTTTTTACAAGATGTTAAAGGTAAAGGCAAACGTGGAGAAGTCAAGGAAGTCCCAACTGGTTTTGCTCAAAACTTCTTAATCAAAAAAAACTTGGCAAAGGAAGCAACGGGGCAAGCTATCGCTGTTTTGAAAGGTCAAGTCAAGGCTGAACAAAAAGCAGAAGCTGAGATTTTAGCGGAGGCTCAAGCGCTTAAAGCAGCACTCGAAAAAGATGAAACGATTGTTGAAATTAAGGAAAAAGTTGGTGCGGATGGCAGACTTTTTGGTGCGATCAATTCTAAAAAGATTGCAGATGCGGTCAATGCCCAGTTTAAGTTGAAATTGGATAAACATAAAATCCAACTGCCCTATCCGTTAAAGGCGATTGGCTTGAAGGACGTGCCTGTCAAATTACACAAAGATGTGACAGCAACGATTCGTGTTAAGATTTCGGAGAAATAAGATGGCAGATATTGATGTTTTAAAGGCACCGCCTCAAGATTTAGCAGCGGAACAAGCTGTTCTTGGGGCGATTTTCCTTGATAGCGAGCGACTGATTGAGGTCTCAGAGTACTTGACGGCAGATGATTTTTACAAGACTGCCCACCAAATCATTTTTAGACTGATGTTGCGTCTGCAAGATGAGCGTAGCCCCATTGATGTCTTGACAGTCAATTCTCTTTTGGAAAGTCAAGGAGATCTGGCAACGATTGGTGGCATTGCCTATATTGCAGAATTAGCAACCAGTACACCCACAGCGGCACACGCTGCCTTTTATGCGCAAATCGTAGCTGAAAAAGCCTTGCTCCGTCGCTTGATTGGGCAATTAACGGATTCTGTCGAGCGTGCCTATGCGCAAGATGAGGCGGCAGATGAGATTTTAGCGGCAGCTGAAAAGGGCTTAATCTCTGTGACAGAGGGGCGAACACGTTCTGGATTTCGCAAGATTTCGGATATTATTGATGCCAACTATGATGAGATTGAGCGTTTATCTAAACTCAAAACAACGGTCACCGGTATTTCGACTGGCTTTCCGGCACTTGACGAAAAGACGACCGGTCTGCATGAAGGCGAGCTAATCATTCTGGCGGCTCGGCCAGCCATGGGGAAAACTGCTTTTGCCCTCAATATTGCCTCAAATGTTGGCAAATTAGGTCAAACCGTTGCGATCTTCTCTCTCGAAATGCCAGCTGAAAGTTTGGTTAATCGGATGGTATCGTCAGAAGGCTTAATTGATGCTCAGGCTTTGCGGACAGGCAAACTCACGGATGATGATTGGCGCAATTTGATTATTGCTCAGGGTGCTTTGGCAGATCGGAGCATTTATGTTGATGATTCACCAGCGATCAAAATTACAGAAATTCGGGCAAGGGCTAGAAAATTAGCGCAAGAACAAGGTAACTTGGGCCTGATTTTGATTGACTATCTGCAGCTGATTACAGGTACAGGTAGAGAAAATCGTCAGCAAGAGGTTGCTGAAATTTCTCGTCAATTAAAGGTCTTGGCTAAGGAATTGAAAGTGCCAGTGGTGGCACTCAGTCAGCTGAGTCGTGGTGTTGAGAGTAGGGAGGACAAGCGACCTAAGCTCTCCGACTTGAGAGAGTCTGGCTCAATTGAGCAGGATGCCGATATTGTCGCCTTTATTCATCGGGAGGCTTATTACAAAAATGCCAATGATCCAGAAGTTGAGATTGACAACAAGGCAGAGATTATTTTTGCCAAGAATCGTTCAGGAGAGACTGGCACAGCAGAATTAATGTGGGTCGGTCAATTTACTAAGTTCACAAGCATTGATACCCATCATCAGAATCAGACAAGTCAAGGGTTTTAAACCTGACTGGATCGGCTTTGACGAGCGATATTTGGGCTAGTTAGGGGTGTTTTTTGGACATCTTCAGCATTGTTCAAACCCATGCGTGCTTTTTTTGACCGAGTCGTCAAGAGAAGTTGGTAAAGTTACCATGGCAAGTTGGACAAACTACCATGGTAACTTAGGCAACTTACCATGGTAAGTTGAGCAAAACGCCATGGTAAGTTGTCCGAACCTTGCTGGGACGGATTCCTTGCCTTTTGAGCTTGTTCTCGAATTGGCGTGGTGGCTGCCCCGTCGCGTTGCGAGGATTGTCTCAAATTAGCGTGGGGAGACGCTTTCAAAGCTCCGCTTTTCCAGCTAAGCTGCGAGCCAGTTATCTCGAAAATTGCAGAGCGGAGCGCGTGTCGTCACGCAGTTTTGAGATCAAGCCCAGAACGAAACGACCGTCCACCCCAACCCCTGACCAAAGTGTAGGCCATGACTTGCCAAAGTGTAGGCCTGCACTTACTAAAGTGTAGGCCTGTACTTACTAAAGTGTAGGCCTGCACTTGTCAAAGTGATGATAATGATTGCTCTGAAATCCAGTGTAGATTTTACGGGGGCTTTCATGTTATAATGTAACTATTGCAATTGTTCACGGTGGTGAATGAAGAAAAATCAAAGAAATGAGAGCGTTATGGATAGTCAAGAAGTCGGAAAAGTGATTGAAATCAAAAAAGAAGTTGCCAGTCATTTGGGTGAAGAAGTGGAAATCACAGATCATTATGGCCGTAAGCGTGAGAATCGCCACAAAGTGACATTAACAGAGGTGTTTGATACGCATTTTGTGGTTGAAAAAATCTTACCTCGTGGTCAAAAAATCGTTGAATCTTATATGTATGCGGATATTTTAACACAATCAATGCTCATTCATTATAAAAAATAATCGCCACGCTTAATCTCATCAAGAAAGGAGGATTCTATCAGTATGATGCAAGGGAATGAGGCAGATTGGCACTATGTGCCACTTAACAAATCGTTTGGCAAAAGTGTCAACAATGTCTTTTATGCGACTTTTGGGAATCAAAAAGCTTTTGTCAAAGTCAATGCCAGTCCACTCTTGGCGTCAATTTCACAAGTTGGTTTGACACCTAAGATTATCTGGACCAAGCGCAATAGCAATGGCGATATGCTGACGGCGCAATCGTGGGTTGATGGCTTTGTCTTAGAGGCGACTGAGATGGGCGATAGGCAGGTCAATCAAACGCTAACGACTTTACATCACAGTAAAATGTTGGTAGAAGCCTTCAAAAAATTCGGGAATCAGGTGACAACACCTAGACAATTGGTAGATACCTTGTATCAGAAGGCGCATAGCAAGCTGCTCATGAATACTTACTTATCACAGGTTTTGTCAGAGTTGCAAGAAGCCACACCCAAGTTTAAGCCTAAAAAAGCTGTGGTGGTGCATGGCGATGTCAACCATCATAATTGGTTGAGAAATGAGCATAGTGGGAAGATTTATCTGGTTGACTGGGATACGGTGGCCTTATCAGATGCTTTTGTGGATGTGGCTCACTTGTTGAGTCACTATATTGCACCAAGTCAATGGCAAGACTGGCTGACCTATTCGGGTTATCTTGTAGATGAAGCGACTTATACCAAAATCAAATGGTATGGGACACTATCGTTTTTAAAACAAATCAATGAGAATTTGTGGGCTGACAATTTTCAAGCCACTAATCTGGAAATACTCGGTTTGCGAAATTTTTGTGAGCTTTTTGAATAAAAGCACCTCTAAAAAAGAATTCTTTTTCTGCGAGTTGACACACAAATCGTAGCTAGAAAGAGTGGGCTTTAGAGGTGCTTTTAAGCAAAGCGTGACAAAATAGTTGAGGAGAGGGAGGGAGTATGCGAGTCAGAAATCGCAAAGGTGCGCCAGAGATGATGGCAGCCAATCGGCAATATGTGGTTGAAAATCCTGAGGCTTTTAAAGGTCGGTGGTCAGAAAAATTTGGTAATAATCACCCCATTCATATTGAAGTTGGCTCTGGTAAAGGCGATTTTATCACGGGCATGGCGCAACGACACCCGGATATTAACTATATCGCCATTGATATGCAACTGACAGTCTTGTCCTATGCCTTAGACAAGGTCTTGGCTTTATCCTTGCCCAATGTTCAGTTACTGCACGTGGATGGCAGTAGTTTGACGCATTATTTCGCTGATGGTGAGGTCGACTTGGTCTATCTCAACTTTTCAGATCCTTGGCCGAAGGTGCGGCATGAAAAACGGCGCTTAACCTATAAAGATTTTCTCAAGACTTACGAGACGATTTTAGTGGCCAAGGGTCAGGTTCATTTCAAGACAGATAATCGTGGCTTGTTTGAATACTCCCTTGCTGCCATGAGTCAATACGGCATGGTTTTGCAACAAGTCTGGCTTGATTTACATCAAGATGAGGCTTTTGCTGAAAAGAATGTGATGACCGAATACGAAGCTAAGTTTTCATCAAAAGGTCAAGTGATTTATCGCGTGGAGGCGCAATTTCAATTATGAAATGTCCCAAATGTCAATCAGAAGAATCAAAAGTCGTCGATAGTCGGCAAGCAGAAAATGCGATCAGACGTCGGCGGGAGTGTGAGCAGTGTGGCAATCGCTTTACCACTTTTGAGCGAATTGAGGAAATGCCGTTGTTGGTCATCAAAAAAGATGATACCCGAGAAGTTTTCAATCGAGATAAGATTATCACCGGGATTGTCAGAAGTGCTCGGAAACGGCCTGTGTCGTCGGAAGCTATTGAAAAAGCAGTGGAGCGCGTGGAGCGAAAGCTTCGGATGTTTTCGGAGAATGAGGTCAAATCTGATGTCATTGGCGAATTTGTCATGGAAGAATTAGCGGAGCTTGATGAGATTACTTATGTGCGTTTTGCTAGTGTCTATCGGAGTTTCAAAGATGTCAGTGATTTGGAAGAACTGCTGAGAAATATTACCAATAAAAACAAATAATGTTGAGAAAGCACTGTGGCTGAGCTGTCAGTTCTTGTTCTAGTCTTGTCAAAGGAGTTGTCATGAGACCTATTGATCAATTCATTGTGGAGAATGTTGAGTGCACCAGTTTTGATGCTGGTGCTTTTAGTCTATATTATCAGCCGATTATTAGTTTGGATGGCTTTGCCTTGTATCAACTGTTGCGCGTTTTTCCGCATCAAAAAGGTCGTTTATCTGATTTGTTGAATCACTTAGACTATGGCTTGACTGATTTGGCTAATGGCTTTGACAAACTATCAGCCTTGAAATTAGTGAACATTTATGATGATCATGGAATTTTGACGATTGTCCTCAACAGTCCGCTAACACCTGAGCTTTTCCTAGCAGATGGTCTCTATCGCCAATTATTGATTGATAGAATTGGTCAACCGGCAGTTGCGCGCTTGCAAGGTCAGACGACCTTTTCGGGTAAAGAAATATCGAAAAAGTTTTCGGATGTCTATCGGGTGACACCTCTCGCTGAGGAGCAGCTGACACCAGTAGTATCAAATAGTGGACTAGACTTATCCACCTTTAAGACTGCCATGCAACAGCAAGGATTACAGTTTCTTGATGAGACTAAAGATACGATAGCTCTCTATGCCCTAGCAGATAAATTCGGTTTGGATTGGTACCAACTATTCAAGGTTGCTGAGGAGACGCAAAATGCGGATCATAGCCTTAATACAGCTAACCTATCACGACGTTTGATCACGCAAAACCAGAAGCAACCGAGATTAACGGATTTTTCTAAAACAGAACAGGCGATTATCCGGACAGCTAAAGCTGAGCAACCCGAGAATCTCTTGGCACAAATCAAAAAAAGACGCTTTGATGGTCATCCGACCCAAAAAGAAAAGCAAGTCTTGGTGCGTTTAGCGCGGGATGGTGTCTCGTCTGAAATCCAAAATATGCTCATCATCTATTTCTTGGATATTCGGGGGTATTCCAATATCTCTGATTTTATTGAAGAACAGGCGAATCGTTGGAAGAAAGAAGCCGTCACATCGGCTGAGCTGGCAGTTAAATGGCTGGCGAGCTATCAGACCAAGCAGGCGGACAAGAGAGCAAAAAAAGCAAAGCCGCCTCAAAAGACGGCACCAGTCGGGAGTAAAACACCTGACTGGTATGACCCTAACTATCAAAATGAAACAAGTGCTGACCAACAAGCTGAGCTTGAGCGAATCAAACGCCAGGCACTTGGTAAGATGACCGGAGGTGACTAAAATGACCCTAGAATCAACAGCGGATGCCCTATCCAATCGACTTGATTGGCCCAAATATCAAGAATTGACCGAAAAGATTTTGGCAGAACCAGAAATTCAAGCCTTTATCCAAAGCAATGCCTTTCAAACGACACAAATCAATAAATCCTTATCCAAGTTTAATGAGTATGTGACGGAAAAGGCGAAATTTGTCGCAGGTCAACCGACAAAAATCGCCGGTTATGAGCCGATTTTGTTTAATAACGAGGGATTGGCGGACGTGACTTATCGGGCAACGGCGGAGACTTTGGCAAAAGAAGCTGATCTCAATAAGAGACGGCGGGTCAGCATCATAGGGATGCCCAAAAATTTTGTGGAGATTAGCTGGGGCGATGTCTCTTTGAATGATACCAATCGCTTGCCGGCATATCAAGCTCTGGCGGATTTTATTGCGGATTATCCTGAGCGAGACGGCATCTATCTTTATGGTCAATTTGGTGTCGGTAAGAGTTTCATGATGGCAGCTATGGCCAATGAATTGGCAGAAAAAGGGGTGTCAACGAGCTTAATTCATTATCCGTCATTTATCTCAGAAGCTACCGGCTTTGATGAACTCAAACTGCAGGCTAATGAACTCAAGAGAGTTGAAGTTTTGGTTTTGGACGACATCGGTGCTGAGAGCAATAATGAGTGGATTCGAGACAATATTCTCAATGTTATCTTGCAATATCGGATGGATGAAAAATTGCCGACATGCTTCACATCTAATTTGTCAATGGCAGAATTAGAGGGACGTTTGGCATTGACAAAGAAAGGCGAGGAGACTTGGTCTGCAAAGCGTGTCATGGAACGTGTGCATAAGCTATCAACTGAGATTCGTTTAGGAGGAGAAAATTTACGCAATGGTAACTGAGACGATTCATTTGATGCAACAACACGCATCGGTCAGAAATTTTACGACTGAGAAAATCCCAGCTGACATACTCAAACAAATTATTGAGGCAGGACGGGCGGCATCGACTTGGAAAAACTTTCAATCTTACAGCATTATCAATGTGTCTGCAGAAGCAACCAAGCAAAAGATTTTTGACTTACAACCTCAGAAGTCGATTATTGGGGCATCAAATTTCTTAGTTTTTGTGGGAGACTTGAATCGCGCAGTCATTGCGACAGAACAACACACCGATCGTTTTTATCCAGAAGGCGTTGAGAATTTGCTGATTGCTTCCGTTGATGCTAGCTTAGCTGCGCAAAATACCTTGCTGGCGGCGGAAAGTCTAGGCTATGGTGGTGTCTTTGTGGGCTTAATCAGAGATCAGGCAAGCGAGTTGTCTGATTTGCTTGATTTACCTGATTACACCTTTCCCTTGTTTGGTGTGGCGCTAGGTGTCCCTGCCAAGCGCAATGATGTCAAACCTCGGTTGCCCTATGAGACAGTAGTTTTTGATGGCAGCTATCAAGTACAAAGTGTGTCAATCATTTCGGATTATGATCAAGTGCAGCGAGGCTATGCTGGCTCACGTCGGCTAGCAAATGATTGGAGCGAACGTGTGGCAGCACAATTTGGTGTACCGCCACAAACCGCCACTCTTGAGAATTTGCAGGCCAAAAAATTGATGGCAAAAGAAGATTAAGCACTTGAAAGCAGGGATTTCCTGCTTTTTTTGGATAGGAATAGGAAATTCACGGATAAGGAGGTTGAGCGGTTGCTGTTGTGGATTTTGCCTTAAATCTGTCGGGTATTCCGAGCGACTGTATTGTTTGAGTCAAGCTTTTCCGCTGCACTGGGGGAGGTCAAAAGTTATCTTTGTGTGTCTTGTTTGTGACGCAGCCAGATCATAACTTGACTTTTGAATAATTATACATTAAAATAGTTCTATATTCAGTTATCTGTCATGATCTTGTAGGGATTTGGCAGACAAAATAGAAAGATAGGGCTAGCATGATGTTTCAGGGACGTTCGTTACTTAAAGAAGTAGATTTCACAAAAGAAGAATTGGCTTACTTGATTGATTTTGCCATTCATCTTAAAAAATTAAAGCAAGCCAATATTCCTCACCAATATCTTGCGGGGAAAAATATTGCTTTATTATTTGAAAAAACATCAACACGGACGCGATCAGCGTTCACAGTGGCGGCTAATGATTTAGGCGCACATCCAGAATTTTTAGGACCAAATGATGTGCAATTTGGCAAAAAAGAGTCGACAGCTGATACGGCAAAAGTCTTGGGTGCCATGTTTGATGGGATTCAATTTCGCGGCTTCAAACAAAAGGATGTCGAAACGTTAGCAGCAGCATCTGGTGTACCAGTCTGGAATGGTCTGACGGATACCTGGCATCCGACACAAATGTTGGCAGATTTCATGACGATCAAAGAAATTTTCGGTGATTATACGGGTAAACATCTCGTGTATATCGGGGATGGGCGCAATAATATGGCCAATTCTTTACTAGTAACCTCGGCGATTTTAGGTGTGCATATCACGATTATAGCGCCAGAAAGCTTGCAACCTGAACAGAACATTCAAGACCTTGCGGCCGAAAAAGCTGCGATCTCGGGTAGTCAACTCACGATTACGGCGGATCTCGCTGCTGTTAAGGGAGCGGATGTGATTTATACAGATGTTTGGGTCAGCATGGGCGAAGAAGACCAGTATGACCAACGGTTGGCGCAACTGTTGCCATACCAAGTGAATGCGGCACTTTTCAATCAGACTGGAAATAAGGATTGTATTTTTATGCATTGCTTGCCAGCTTTTCATGATTTGGAGACTAAGACCATGGTTGATATTCATCAGAAAACAGGGCTGACTGAATTAGAAGTCACGGACGAAGTCTTTCATTCAGAACAGTCAGTCGTCTTTCAAGAAGCTGAAAATCGTTTACACTCGATTAAAGCTGTCATGGCTGCGACGTTAGGGAATTTATTCATTCCAAAGGTTTAATGGCAAAGACACCTTCTAATCTTGTATGCTTGTTTGGAAGTATCTGAAAAAATCGCTGCACCTTATTAAAGGAGACTGCTGAAAAACTAGCCAACCTACTTTACCATTTCACAAAAACACTGTGACCATAACCCTTTACAGTGTTTTTGTTATATACTAGAAGCATGATAAAACTTCAAGAAGAATTGAT
>JAISXW010000032.1 GCA_031270325.1 Streptococcaceae bacterium | reverse complement strand
CCATTTCTGGAGAACCTCGAAGGCAGGGCACGTCATCTTCAGCCCTTACTCTCTTATCATTCATGAACTAATACCTCCTCAAATATCAGTCAAAAAAGATTAACTTGACTTTACAGCCTACTCAACCACCATAGAAAAAAGCAAGTGCCCCGAGAAAAACTAGCACTGCTCCAATGATAACAAAGCTAACATTAAATTTTCCGACATCATGTTATGTTAGATATTTTAACATAGATATTTACACTTGTAAATACCAAATATTCAAAAAATTCAAACATAATCTTATTTGACCCAAAAAACATCACTCCAAACCTAAGCAACTGTCCCGACATTATAAAAACTGCTTTTATTAATTCTTGTTCCCATTCTACTCGTTTTTTAAGCACTCGGCATTTTGTAATCTTAAATTCGGGTTTAAGGTTTTTTTATGGTTGGGTGTATGACATGTACAAAAAAACAACCCTAGACAAAGCTGGGTTGCTTTATTTTTAATCTACACCGACAAAAAAATTGTCCAAATGCAGTGGTGTTCTTTAGATCAAAAATGTCATCACATGTAGACAAAGCTCAGCAAGAAACGACTCATTCCTTGCGAATTTGTTAGCCTTATCCTTTACTTGTCACTTGTCTGATCGTCATGTTTCCGATTTAAGATGAGATTTAAGCTAATCGCCACGAGTGTTGCCATGACAATTCCGTTATTGAGGAACATCTCAAGCGTGTCTGGTAGCGCTTGGAACAGGCTTGTCCCGTTAAAGCCAACACCTGTTGCAATAGCTAGGGCTGCGATTAAGAGATTGTGTTCATTCTCAAAATCAGCACGACCCAACATCCGAATCCCCTGAATCGTTACCATGCCAAACATCACGAGCATGGCACCCCCTAAAACTGGCGCAGGGATAATCTGTGCACAGGCACCAAATTTTGGTAATAACCCTAACACAACCAAGAAACCTGCCGTATAAAAAATCGGACGCCGCGTTTTAATCCCTGATAATTGCACCAAGCCAACATTTTGCGAAAAGCCTGTGTAAGGGAAGGTATTGAAAATCCCACCCAATGCCACGGCAAAGCCTTCGGCACGATAGCCATTTTTCAGCCGTGTTTCAGAGACATCATCTCCTGTAATATCAGCAAGCGCCAGATAAACCCCCGTTGACTCAACCATAGAGACTAGGGAGATAATCGTCATCATCACAATTGATGACAAATCAAAGATAGGTGCGCCAAAGAAAAAGGGTGTCGGAATATGAATCAACGGTGCTTGAGCAATCGGCGAAAAGTCAACGATACCCATAAAGGCAGCGAGAGCAGTACCGATGATTAAGCCGATTAAAATCGCAATGGAGCGAATAAAACCAGTCGTCAAAGCGTGAACCAATAAAATAATTAAGATCGTCACGACCGCCAAAATCACACTGGAAAACGCCGGTTTAGTGATATTATTACCCATGTTCCCGATGGCAACGGGAATCAACGTTAAGCCGATCGTTGTAATCACGCTGCCCGTCACGAGTGGTGGAAAGAACTTGCGAATCTTAGAGAACACCCCAGAAATCAAAATCACAATCAAACCTGAGACGATAATCGAGCCAAAGATTGCACCAGAGCCATGCTTGGCACCGATAATCGACAAAGGGGCAACTGATTGAAAGGCAACACCGAGTACGACCGGCAAGCCAATCCCGAAGTATTTGTTCACTTGTAGCTGCAGAAAAGTTGCCACACCACACATGAAAATATCTGTTGAGATGAGGTAGGTCAATTCTTTAGATGAATAACCTAATGCACCGGCAATCATAATCGGCACTAAAATTGAACCTGAATACATCGCTAATAAATGTTGCAGCCCGAGTACCGCTGATTTTGAATGTTTCGTTTCTTGTATCATATTAAAGATCCGCCTCTCTAAAAATCACTTGACCTTGTTCAAAGCCTGCAATTCTTGCTAGGCTGATAACTGGAATGCCTGTGTCCTCAACCAAGCTACGACCTGATTGAAAAGACTTTTCAATCACAATACCGACACCAGCAATTTCTGCTCCTGCTGCTTTCAAAATATCAATCAAACCAAGCGCTGCTTGCCCATTAGCCAAAAAATCATCAATGATTAAGACTTTGTCCTGTGCTGATAAAAATTTCCTTGAAATTTGAACGACTGACGTGATTTTCTTAGTAAAAGAATAGACCTCCGCAGTCAACAGTTCATCATTCATGGTCACATTTTTGGCTTTCTTAGCAAAAATCATTGGCACACCCAGTTCTTCTGCTACATAAGCCGCCGGCACATTCCCACTAGCTTCTATCGTGACAACTTTGGTAATCCCACTAGCCTCAAATCTTTGAGCAAAAGCTCGACCAATTTGCCGCATCAAAACGGGGTCAACCTGATGTGTCAAAAAACTATCAACTTTGAGGATATCCTCCCCTAAAACAGTACCATCTTGCTTAATTCTTGAAATTAATGCGTCCATATGCCACTTTCTATCAATAAAAAAAACTTTGCGACGATAATCGCAAAGAGCCCGACTCCTTGCTTATTGTTTGACATTACGGTGTCAAATAGAGACGCTCGACCAATTACGAGCATAAATAAGCTGATATTTTAAAAAATAAAGTGATATCTCTACCACAAAATGCCAGAAATCGGAATCGAACCGACGACCTTCACCTTACCATGGTGCTGCTCTACCGACTGAGCTATTCCGGCGTGTTTTTGATGTCTTTTACTTTAAGAATACGGCTACTCTAGATTTTGTTGAAAGAGCAGCTGGGTGCCACTAAGTATGCCGACTGCAGGATTCGAACCTGTGACCTGCTCGTTACGAGTGAGCTGCTCTACCAGCTGAGCTAAGTCGGCGTGTTGTTAGTTTTATATAGGTTAGACTCTAAGCTCACACTGCTTTTCTTAAAAGAGCAGCTGGGTAGGCAGTCTTCGAATGCCCTTATCCACAGATTCGGGGCAGTACCCCGAACTCTACCAGCTGAGCTAAGTCGGCGGAAATGCCAATGCTTGTGTAATACTTTAATCAGGTCAGCGTACCAATAAAAGAAACAACACTTTCAGCCCCTTGTTAAAGCTTACTTTTCTATTTTACTCAAAAATCAGCCGTTTGACAAGGAATTTTATTGAAAAATAAAAGACAACCGTTTTTGCTTATCTTTATTAACCTAACCTATCTTCACAAAGCTCGCAACACACTCAACTTGTCTGATTTGGGCGGCGATAAAATCATGTGCATCATCAAAGACAATTGTCTCAACTGTCTGATCCTCAAACGTCAAGTTAGTACGATAGCTTGCTTCATCGTTTTTGACAAGATAACCATAGGTCTCAAGTGTTTGCACAAAAATATCTGGTCGTTTTTGCTTGACCACTTCTTTTTTGGCAAATTTTAACAAAAAAGTTGTCATGTATTTAAGGGCATAGTTGGGGTCTACATCCCCAATCAAAGCAAAGACTTGTCTTTCCAGTGGTGTCAAAGGCACTCTTTGGGCGACATGGTCAAAGTAATTGGCAAGGTTGTCCTCTGTCTGCTCAAAATCAGAGGACAGATGTAACGTAATCGCATTAGTCTGATTGGTCAGGCTTTGCTGGATACGTGATCTCTGCAGGCGATACATCAGTTCTGATCCCTCTTTAACAAAAAAAGGGTGGTCAAAAACCAGATGTTTGGGTGCTGTCGCAGGCAAGGTCAAATCAAAATCACGATCCCCAAATACTTTAAAATGGTTGGTATAACGTTTGTCCGCTCGCAAAATCAGCCCTGCTTGGACAAAGTCCTCAATCTGTCGTTCCAGCTGGCTTTCAGTCGGAAAAGTCGCCTTGAGCTTTCTCAAAGTCACATCTTCATGACTCGCCAAATGAGCAATTAATTGCTGAAAAAATGGTCTAAGGGTTAATTTGCTAGGGTTAAAAATTTTAATCGTCATCTGATAGGGTTCCTATATAGCTTAACTTTGGAAATGTTGAGAGGTGGTCAGGATTGCTACCGACTTGACCTAGGGGAACAGGCAGCCCCAGTCTGTCAAAATACCTTTGCCAGTACGCTGAGATAGGCTGTTTCCCATCTCCGAAAGACATGGCAACTTCCGGCAATTTGATTTGATCTGCAAAAGCTGCCAACACTAATTGTGAACAATAAAATCCTTTATCTTCTGGATAAAAACTCGAATTATAGGGACGACCGAGATATTTTCTCGCTTGGGCAATGACCGCTTGACTAGAAATATCAGCCAGTCGATAGACATCCGCCTGTTTTCTTTCCGACAAAAATGACGCCAAGTCTTGCAACACCACACCTGCCTCTGGTGTTGCATGGATAATCGTTGCATCATTCATCGCCAAGGCGACATGCACATACGGTCCAGTAGCCTTAACAATCGCCGTCGCAAAAGGATCAGAAAGCGCATCAAGCGAATGATGGTGGATGAATAGCAGATCAGCAGCTCGTAATTGAATGGTCATGTGCCTATTATAACAAAAATTTTGAACCCCTTGTCCAAGAGCAGAGCAAAAGAAAAAGTGTACCTTTGCACACTTTTTGTCTTTGATTTGAAATCAGGCTTATAAACCGTATTTCTTGTTGAAACGATCCACACGACCATCGGCTTGTGTGAATTTAGCTTTACCAGTGTAGAATGGGTGTGAATCTGATGATGTTTCCACACGGATCAATGGGTAAGTGTTCCCATCTTCCCATTCAACTGTTTCTTTTGAGCTTTTAGTAGAACCGCTCAAAAATTTGAAACCTGTTGACGTATCCATAAAGACAACTGGGCCATAATTAGGATGGATATTTGCTTTCATGTTCGATATTTCCTTTCTGCCTTGGGCTGTTTGCCAGTCCAAAGTAATCAATACTTAGTTATTCTACCAGAATCAACTCAGATTTTCAAGTCCCAATCCTCAATTTTCATCGACTAATTGAATATCAACACCGAGAGCAGTCATTTTTTCGATGATGTTGTCATAGCCTCGTAAAATAAACTCGACATTGGAAATCTTCGTTTGACCGTCGGCAATGACGCCAGCATTAACCAGAGCTGCACCAGCTCTCAGGTCTGTCGCCACAACCTCTGCACCATGTAACTCATTTGGCGCATGATAATTAATTTCACCATTATTGGCAACGATATTAGCACCCATCCGTGCAAGTTCAGCAGCGTGGTTCACTCGCTTTTCATAAATCGTATCAATGATTTTACCTCTGCCATTTGCCATCAATAGCAAGGGTGTAATGGGTTGCTGCAAGTCTGTCGCAAAGCCCGGATAAGGGACAGTTTTGATCGTCACTGCTCTAAGATTATCCGACTTCAACACTTCAATCGAATCATCCCGAATAATCATCTGAACGCCCATTTCCTCAAGTTTAGCAATGAAAGACTCCAGATGTTCATAAATAACATTGTTGACCACGACACCATCACCAAAGGCAGCGGCAAGACTTAGATAAGTCCCCGCTTCGATGCGATCGGGAATGACCGTATGGCGAGCGCCACCTAGCTTTTGAACACCATCAATCCGAATGACGTCCGTCCCAGCTCCCCGAACCTTGGCACCCATGTTATTCAGTAGGGTCGCCACGTCGATAATCTCAGGTTCACGCGCAGCATTCTCGATAACCGTCCGACCCTCTGCCTTAACAGCTGCCAACATCGTGTTGATCGTTGCGCCGACCGAGACCATATCCATAAAGATTGTCGTCCCGTGCAGGGCTGCCCCATCTGTTGTCAAGTGCATGGCATTTTCTTTAAAGGTCATCCGAGCACCCAAAGCTTCAAACGCCTTGATATGTAAGTCAATCGGACGTGGTCCGAGATCACAGCCCCCCGGTAAGCCGACCGTCGCTTCACCAAATTTACCGAGTAAAGAGCCATTGAAATAATAAGAAGCCCTTAGAGAGTTAATCTTACCATAGGGCAATGGTTTAGACACAACACCTCGCGGATCGATCTTGACAATGCCAGCTGCAACGTCACGCTCAATCTTAGCGCCCATAATGCGTAAAATCTCAATCAGGCTGACCACGTCAGAAATGTCTGGCACACCTTCCAAAGTCACGACATCATCGGCTAAAATTGTCGCTGGAATCAAAGCCACGACTGAGTTTTTCGCACCAGAAATGGTCACTTCCCCTGAAATCCGTTGACCACCGTTGATTATTATTTTCTTCATTTTATTGTTTAAATCCAATTCTTAAAGGTTAAATTCATGCTTATCTATTCTACCACAAAAAAAGAAATTTGACATCCCTGACTCGCCGATAAAACGATAAAGACAAAAAAGCGGTTTTTCTCAATGGCTGATCTTGTTGTGTTAAGTAAACGGACTTGTTGTGTTGCCTAACTTCCCATGGGAGTTTGAGCAAATCCCCATGGCAGTTTCGGGAAATCCCCATGGGAGTTTGGGCAAAGCCCCATGGCAGTTTGAGGAAATCCCCATGGGAGTTTGAGCAAAGCCCCATGGGAGTTTGGGCAAATCCTCATGGGAGTTTGGGGAAATCCCCATGGGAGTTTGAGGAAATTACCATGGGAGTTTGGGGAAAAGGACAAGTCCTTTTGCCCGAGTCCTCCTGACCTTGGTCAAAGCCCGTCATATCAAGTCTGTTCAGCTAATGGTGCAGCAAAAAAGCGAGTCATTTCTGAATCGCTTGTTGATGATTTTGCTGACTACTCAAAGACAAATTGATTATGATAAAGTTCGGCGTAGAAACCGTTGGTGAGTTGGAGGAGTTCCTGATGTGTACCTGCTTCGATGACCTGACCATCTTTTAGGACAATGATTTTATCTGCATTGAGAATCGTTTTCAGGCGGTGGGCAATGACAAAAGATGTCCTGCCGGCGATCGCTGCCTCCATTGCCCATTGAATTTGTTGCTCCGTGACTGTATCGACATTAGACGTTGCTTCATCCAAAATCAACAGTTTGGGATTGGTCAAAATCGTACGGGCAATCGAAATCTGTTGCTTTTGGCCAGTCGAAAAGACATTTTCATCATCATCTACATGCGTTTCATATTTGTCAGGTAGACTGTTGATAAAGTCATGAATGTGCGTTGTTTTCGCCGCAGTCACGACCTCTTCATCACTGGCATCAAAGCCAAACTTGATATTATCCTTAATCGTGCCACTAAACAAGACCGAGTCTTGTAAGACAATCCCGACACCTCGGCGGAGTGAAGCCAAGTCAAAGTCACGAATATCTACCCCGTCAAACTTGATACTCCCTTGATCGACATCATAAAAGCGGTTCATCAGGTTCATGATTGTCGTCTTACCCGAGCCAGTCGGCCCAACAACTGCCACCATTTGACCTTTATCAACCGTCATGCTGACATCTTTGAGGATAGGAGTTCCTGGTAGATAGCTAAAGTCAACATGGTCGATTTGGACTTGATCACGAATGCCATCAAAACTTTGCGCGTTTTCAGGTCGTACTTCTTCTTGTTCATCAAACATTTCCTGCAAACGCCGCGCCCCTGTGACCGCCATCTGTAATTGTGAAAAAGAAGCCGAAATCTGCATCAAAGGTTGATAGTATTGCTGAGAATACTGGACAAACATCACGACCAGACCAAGCGCCGCAGGTGTTGATAGGGTATGATCATTGAGCGCAATCATCGAACCAAGGAAAATCACAATGGCTAGGTTGACAAAGTTCATCCCATTTAAAACCGGCATCAGCAGCCCCGAATAAATCTGTCCTTTGAATGTCGCTTGCCGCACCTTATTATTTTGCTCAACAAAGCCAGCGATTGCCTCTTGCTCAAGTCCCTCCACAATGATGATCTTTTGGCCTGAAATCTTTTCATCCATGTAAGCATTGAGTTTACCGACCTCGTTTTGCTGTAAATCAATATATTTTCTAGCCTTAGTCAGAATGACAATCACCAATAATAGCGCCACTGGCGTTGAGGCAACCGTCACCCAAGCCAGCGTCACATTTTGACGGAACATCATGATTAAGGTTCCAATAAAGAGTGCCGCTTGTGTCACAATTAGGACAAGGGACTGGTTGAGAGAGTTATTGATGTTATCCAAATCTGACGTGAAACGGCTAAGGATCTCACCATCTTGGTGGCGGTCAAAAAAGGACACCGTTAATTTTTCTAACTTGCCAAACAAGCCCTTGCGCATATCATTAGTCGAATGAGACACAATCCGACCAAACAAAACTTCATAGATGAGCATGGCAACAGTCATGAATACATAGGACAAGAACAGTTGCCCCATGACACTAAAGAAAGCTGTCTTCTCAGGAACTGCTTCTGCCAACTTGACCAGTTGCGAGACATCTGTTGGTAAGCCTTTAGCTGCCAGTTGATCCGCCATTGCTTGAGGAAGAACTGCTGGGACATGACCATGAAAGGAGGCGATAACTTTCTCAGCACCTTGATGCTTCAGGTATTGACTGACCCATTCTCCCAGCTCTGTCAGAGCATGACCGAAAAAAACCGGCGCCTTAACCTGCAAATAAGTCGCAACGAATACAGCCACACTGATGATGACAAGAGTCACTTTAAATTTCTTGAAATAGTACCAGAAAAACTTAAACGCTTGACGATAGGCGCGCATTAGACATCCCTCCCTTTCTGTGTATCATAGATTTCACGGTAAACGGCATTGCTAGCAAGCAACTCTCGGTGCGTCCCAACCCCTATCAATTGTCCAGCATCCAAAACTAAAATCTTATCGGCATGTACCACAGATGAAATCTTTTGGGCAATGATAATTTTCGTCGTATTCGCAAGCTCTCCAGCCAAGGCTTGCTGCACTAATTTTTCGGACTTGGCATCAAGCGCAGAAGTCGAGTCATCAAGAATCAAAATCTTAGGATCACCAATTACCCCTCGTGCGATCGACATCCGTTGCTTTTGACCGCCTGAAAAGTTGGTACCCCGTTCTTCTACGGTACTATCGTAAACCTCAGCCATCTTTTCGATAAATTCCCGAGCTTGTGAGATGGCACTGGCACGTTTCATATCTTTGATTGTGGCATCAGCCTTGCCTTGCTTCAAATTCTGAGCAATCGTACCGGAGAATAAAATCGCACGCTGCAAAACGATTGAGACTGTCTCCCGCAAATTTTCACGATTGAGGTCACGTAGATCATGCCCATCAATCTTAATCACGCCTTCTGTCGGATCAAATAAACGCGGCACTAATTGGGCGAGGGTCGATTTACCTGCACCAGTCGCACCGACAACGCCAACCATTTCCCCTGCCTTAACCTCAAAGGAAATGTCTTTTAAAGTCGGCTTCTCGTCAGTCGGATAGGTAAAACTCACGTGTTCAAAGCTCAAATTACCAGCCAAATCAACGGTTGGTGTATCCTTAAAAGTCATGGCAGGCTCTGTTTGAATGACTTTTCCGATTCGTTTCAGTGAGATGAAAGCACGAGACACCATCATTGACATCATGCCACCCATGATAATCGCAAACATGATCTGCATCATATAGGTCATAAAGGAGGCAATACTTGCCAAATCTTCGGGAGCTTTTTGGACATAAGTCGAGACAAACCAAATGGCCACAAATATTGCCAAATAACCCGCAAAAGTAAAAGCTGGAATCATAACAGAAAAGATATAACTGACCGTCAAATTATGACCGAGCAACTCATCAGAGCTAGCCGCAAATTTAGCTGCTTGATTTTTTTCTTGGACAAAGGATTTAACCACACGAGTCCCACGAAGATTTTCTTTGGCAATCCCATTAATCTTATCCGTTAAAGTCTGGAAAGCACTAAAATGTTTCCCCATAGGAATCATCGAAATCACTGTAATCAAAAAAACCGAAATGACCAAAAGAACGATAATCCACCACAATTTTGGCAGGGTCATAATCGCAAGAATAAATGCACCAATAAATAATAGGGGAATACGGAGTAACAATTGAAAAAGAATCATGATAAAGTTCATGATTTGATTGATATCATTGGTCATCCGCACAACAAGATGGCCTGCGTTAAACTGCTCGATATTAGCATAGGAAAAACTTTGAATCTTTCGGAAGGTTTGCTCCCGCAAATCAGCTGATACTCCTTGCGCAATTTTAGCAGCAAAGATTGTATTGACCACACCAGCAAGTAAACCAATGCCTGCAATCACTAACAACTGCACCCCGTAGGTCGCAATTTTAGCTTGATCGTTTTGAGACACTGCTTCTAGGACTTGGGTTAAGATTTGAGGTTGCCAGAGTGTCGTGATCACGACCACTAAGACCATGGCAAGCGACCCTAACGCCCAAAACTTGTACTGTTTAATCGCTTTAATAAGCATAAGACTTCCTTTCTGCGCTGTCGTTTGGCGACAGCTTGAAACTCGACCTACGCTAGCGCTGCGTCCGAGCGGGGTCATTCGCAACCTTTGGCTACTCAAAGGCTTTCTGCGCTGTCGTTTGGCGACAGCTTGAAACTCGACCTACGTTAGCGCTGCGTCCGAGCGGGGTCATTCACAACCTTTGGCTGCTCAAAGGCTTTCTTAATCAATACTACTTGCGTTTGAAGTCAGTCACGACTCTAAAACTGCGCTGATGCAACGCTTCTAAGCAGATCCAACTCTTCTTAGTTTAACATATTATGGCTCAGTTTCCATCCTAAAAGTCTCAAATGCTAACAGATCTGAAGGAAAAAAATAATCACTCAGTTTGAAATTTTTTTCAGACTCAGTCTCAAATATTTTTCAGACTCAGTCTCAAAAATTTTCGCTATCAGTCTCAAAAAATTCCGCTATCAGTGTCAATTTTTTTTGCACTCAGTCTGAAATTTTTTTCAACTCAGTGCAAAATTTTTTCGCACTCAGTGTAAAATTTTTTTACACTCAGTCTAAAATTTTTTTACACTCAGTCTAAAATATTTTTGCACTCAGTCTAAAAAATTTTTGCACTCAGTGTAAAAATTTTTTCGCTATCAGTGTCAAAAAAATTCGCTATCCGTCTCAGGTCTCAATCTTAGTCGAAATTTGTTATAATGACAATATGAAAAACACACGCTATCAAGACTTAAAATTAGCAGAGCGCGGTGCTTTATTGAGCATCTGGGCCTACCTTATCCTATCCGTCCTCAAACTCACGGTTGCTAACCTGACACATTCTGAAAGTTTACGTGCCGATGCCTTTAACAACATTACCGATATCATGGGCAATGTTGCGGTACTGATTGGCTTAAAAATTGCCCGCAGACCCGCAGATGACGACCATAGCTATGGTCATTGGAAAGTCGAGTCGGTCGCTTCCTTAATCACCAGCTTCATCATGTTTGTGGTCGGTTTCTTTGTCTTAAAAGATACCGTCACGGCCTTCCTTAACAATGAACAAACAGCCGTTGATCTACATGGCTCAATCGTCGGTCTCTTTTCTGCGATCATCATGCTAGCCATCTATTTTTACAACCGCAACCTCGCCCTCAAATCTCGAAGTTCTGGTCTGATGAGTGCCGCAAAAGATAACCTGTCCGATGCCGTGACCTCAATCGCCACCTCCATTGCTATCTTCGCAGCGAGTTTTAACCTTGTCATTATCGACAGACTAATGGCTGTCGTCATTACCTGCTTTATCTTCAAAACAGCCTATGATATTTTTTCTGAATCTGTGTTTAGCTTGTCAGATGGCTTCGACGAGGAAAAGATCGATACCTATACAGAGATGATTGCTCAAATCCCAAAAGTGATGGCTGTCAAGTACATTCGCGGCAGATCCTATGGCGCAAATATCTTCCTTGACGTTGTCGTTGAGATGTCCCCTGACCTCTCCGTCTTTGAAAGTCATGCGGCAACGGAAGATATTGAAAACTCGCTCAAACAAAAGTTTGATGTCTTTGATGTGGACGTTCATGTCGAACCGGCAATCCTCCCTGATGAAGCAAGAGATGCGTCCTTAGCCCTTGTTATCTTAAATCTAGAAGAACAGGTTTTAAACGGTCGCAACGGTGCGCTACTATCCCCTCAGTTTACAGAAATTCGTGCCGATGGCGTGATGATTGATAAAACTCAGAAACTGCTGGAACAACATGACCAGCTCGCCATTGCCGGCTATCAACCTGATCGTATCTCTAAAAAGACGTTTATCGTGACCTACCAGTATTATGAACACGGACAAACCTTTGCGGTCACAAGCATTTGGCGCCGCCAGACAGGTTGGTATTGCCAAGCACGACAACTCACACGAAAGACAACAGAAAGCAAGTTAGTCTAATCTAAAACACCACGACTTCCGGATTGGCAGTCGTGGTGTTTTGTGTTGAAGACTCTTAACTATTAAAGAACGATGCAGTCACCAGCAATGCCTTATCTCCGTTCCTATTCACATCATCAAACATAACGTTCACTATATGCACAAAGCTTGTTCTAAGATGATAAAAAACGACTAGATTACTTTAGAGCACC
Source organism: Streptococcaceae bacterium (assembly GCA_031270325.1). Taxonomy (GTDB): domain Bacteria; phylum Bacillota; class Bacilli; order Lactobacillales; family Streptococcaceae; genus Pseudolactococcus. The sequence continues at coordinate 16,348 of JAISXW010000032.1, read as the reverse complement.
TATAATAACTGGATTGTCACACTGTAGGGTAGATTTCTTGCCTGACAAGGCGTTCGATAAAAGCCATGTGGTTCATGGTTCAAGGAGATCAATGCCATCAAGCGGAAAGATGAGTGATTAGAAGTACCCTTTACTCAGTCTATTCTATTAAAAAATCTGTACCTGATAAAAAATCAATAAACCTATCGAAATCTCTCTTAGTTAATCGTCCCAGAACATGGAGTTTAAAATTTATATCATCTAGCGGATAAGCTCTAAAAGTATCAATCCATGATTGTCTATTAAGACCAGCTTCAATATAATCAATTATTTCAAAATACTTGCTTTGCATATAAGCTGATTTTGTCTCAAACTTTGTTGTAATTCTCAAAAATTTAACTGCTTGTCCAGCAACACTCAAAATAAAAACTGGACGCCATTTGTAATCTTCTGAATCCCCAAATGGAACTTTTGCAATGATAATATCAAATTCTTGCACTTATATCATAGCTCCCAACCATCTAGTAATTCGTTTTTTTCTGTCTCGCTCAGTTCAGAAATATTTTTTTCTGGAATTTCACTTAATAAAGCAGCTAATTTTTCTTTGCTTGCCATAGAATACTCAACCCTTTCTTTTATGACCTCCGGAACAAAAGGCATTTTCTTCTCATCAACAACACGTTTGAAAAACATTGTAATCGCAACAGTCGGATTTAAACCCATTTCCGAAAAATATTGCTCTGCTTTTTGTTGCAACTCTTCATCAATCCTATAAGTTTTTTGTATAGTAGTCATATTAATTAGTCCTCCACACCTACATTATAGCTCACTTACACTTCACTTGCAATCTTTCGAGTTCAATTGCACTTATACCGACGTCGCATTCATTTGATATCGCTTGCAAAATCAGTACTAATTATATAGGGGTTCAACAGCAAAATACCCACTGCAGAAGATAATGAAGATCTGTGTCCATTTCATCTCAAAGCAATCCACTCTTAAAGGATTTTTAACTGAAGTGTCTTGCCAAACTTTCAGCCATCTTTTTAGAATACATTCTGGCAGCAATTTCAGATTGTTTATCCTGATTATTTTCTGGTAAAATCCAAATTAATCGACCATCGATTATGACAAATTTTTGCTTAAACTTCCCCGTGTACTTCACTTGAAAGCCGATAGCTAACAAACGATTGATGTTCATTTGAATATAATCCTGATAATTGCTAGCGATAGTTTGCAAGTTTGGCAAGATAATCACTTTTTCTTCGATACTTGAATTTTTGATGCTTTCTAATTTAGAAGTCAATGAATTTGATAAAAAGGGAATGATCAAGTTGATGGTCTTTTTTGATTCTTTCAAATCATTAAACAATTGTGTTTCGTAACCATGTTCATAAAAATCACTTTTATACAAAGTAGATTTCTCATCAGTAAACATCTCATATCCCAATCGTTTATATGAGGACATCCGTTTTTGATACATCCGATAAATCATCGGAATTGCATAGTCTACATAATCATAAACTCTTAACTCTTCTTTTTCTTCTAGGTTCCTTAACAATCGTCCTAAAAATTGTTGCATACTTGTTTTGCCGGAATACGGCATTGCCAAAACTAACGTATCAAGTTTCGGCAAATCAAAACCTTCCCCAGCATAACTACCAGTTGTTAATAGTATAAAAGACCTCTCTTCTTTTCTTAATTCAGCCAATTCTTCTTTACTTTCCTTAGCTTTTTTAGCACTATTTAAAACATATATTGGCACATCTATCTGGTACTGAGCAATCAATTTTAACAATTGATCAATGTGCTCAATTTGTCTTGTTAAGACGATAAGATGCCGCTTTTCGCTCACTGCTTGCTTAATGTCAGCAACAATTTGTTCATTTCTGTCTTGTGAGTGTATCATCAACCCATAGTTATCGTGAATCCTATTTTTTTCGATTAAATTATTGTGTTCCCCTAAAGATGTGAAGCGAAGAAAAAGTTTCTGCTCAATATGCTTAGGAATCTCTCTCTCCGCTTGATAACGAATCGGACCAATTCTCAAGTATTCTATATTTTCAAGTCCATCTTCTCGTTTTGGTGTTGCAGTCAGACCATAAATGTAGTGTGATTTGACTTGCTTTATGACTTTTTCAAACGTAAAAGCTGCAACATGATGAACTTCATCCACGATAACCACACCGTACTCATCAAGTAATTTTGAAATATCTCCTCTTTTTGCAAGTGTTTGAAACAAAGCAATATCAATAATACCACTCCTTGATTCTTGACCTCCAAAAATCTTTCCAATCTTATTTTTCTTTTTCTTGCGTCCGGTTTTTGTGTACTCGTCAAATGGTACACTATCTATTTTTAAAAACTTATTTAAAGCAGCTAGCCATTGATTAGCCAAATTTTTATTATTCACAAGAATTAATGTACTGAGCTTCTTTTCAGAAATTAGCTTCGCAGCAAGAACTGTCTTCCCGAACCCAGTTCCAGCCATTAATATTCCCATATCGTGCTTACTTAAAGCGTTTAGAGCAATTTGTTGTGTTGGATACAATGCGCCAATAAATTTAAGGTCAATTGCCTTACCCTTGACTCGTTCATCTTCAAACATTGCAGTCGGAAATTTTTTTCTTATCTCTGGCAGCAAACCACGTGGCAGTCTCAAATTTATCCTATCAAATTCCGCTAAAGAAATCAGACGAGGTGTATCCTTTGTTGATAAGCGTTTCTTCATTTTCTTATAAAATTCAGAATTATGGAATGTTGCTAATGTTTTTAAACGTGCCTGTTCTTCACCAGACAATTCTTGTCGTTCAAAAGAAAGCGCACCATTTATCTTTATGGTAAGCTCCTTTGAATGATTAGCATCTGAATTTCCAAAATCGAAAATGCTGATTTCATCGTAGGAGTCTTTTTCATTCTGTGGTCGGAAGAAGTTAAACTCAATATCAATAGTTGATAAAATCCTATCCACATCTCGCATGCTTAACTTTGGTATTTTTTCTAGAGTTCCCAATACATCTTGTTCTAAGTTTAATTCTATATCTAAAAAACGACTTGTTCCTTTTTTTACCCTATACCCTTGAAGTGGCAATGCGATTAAATTTCCAAAGCCACCTTCACTTAATTCATCTTGATTAGGAAAAAGACGGTCAAATGATTCAAAAGATAACTCTGGAAACTCAATCATCGTTTGCTTGAGAATCGCATGCCCTAATTTTCTTGCTTTTCTTGCGGATATATTTGTTTCAAAAAAATACCAAATATAAGCACCATTCCCCGATTGCGATAGTTCAATCAAAGGTGTCAAACCAAATTTAATCGAAGTTCTTGCCACAGCTTTAATTTCTTCTTTCCAATTTCCCTTATCAAAATCAATCGCCAGTAAATAGCAAGTGTTGTCTTTGAGAATAGGATACAAACCATACAGCACTTCTCCGCTTTTATAGGGTCGAACGCCTTTGAAATGTTCTAGAATTAATTCATCAGACATGAGACGAAACTGGGATACTTGACATTTAGAACATTGAAATCGTTCGTTTTTTATCTTTGGACAGTTACCGCGTTTACGAGTCAAACAGTAGGGATAATAAACCATCTTGCCAGTTTGCTGATTCTGAAAACTATCAGCCACAATGTCATCTCTACCCCTGAAATAACTTCTATATAGTTTAATCTTATCCTCAAGCGTTCGTAAGGTTGAAATATCTTCAATTTTTAAATTCGCTTCAAATTCTTGTAGCTTGACAACAAATAATTCATCCTGAATTTCGACCTCAAAAAATCGTTCAGCATTAAAATAGTTTTTTACTAATCGAACGATTTTAGCTTTCTTGTTGTCTTTAAGTGTGTATTCGCTTCCAATTTTTAGCATCCGCATCCCTTTAAAAATATTTTTTATTGTTCTATCTATGGCGTAGATAGTCCCAGTTTACCCAAAGGAATATAATCAACTAATAGCTACATCCAAGAGAAATAATCTAATCCAAAGTATCACTAATTATATCATAATCATTACCGCTTATGCATTTGTCGTAGAGATGGTTCATATATCAAGCTTGACTAGCTCCTGTCCAAGCTATAATTTCCCGCTTACGCTGTTAAATCCAAAAAAGCCCAATCTTCAGATCGGATGCTTCTTTTCTATTTCGCTTTACTCTCCCCACCAAAGTTTGATGAGGGATTGTGTGCCGGCATCTTGATAGCCTTTGTCAGCTAATGTCTCATATAAAGCAAGTGCGCCTTGTGTGGCTGGTAAGGTCAAGTTCATTTTTTGAGCTTCGTCAAGGGCGATTTTCAAATCTTTGATGAAATGTTTGACGAAAAAGCCCGGCGAATAATCCGCTTTTAAGATCCGTGGTCCGTAGTTGTCTAAAGACCACGTGTTCGCACCGCCAGCTGATAAAGTCTCTAGGACTGCTGATAAAGACAAACCGGCTGCTTGCGCATAGACCAGTAATTCAGATAAGGCAGTCATCGTGCCGGCAATGCCGATTTGATTGGCCATTTTGACATGCTGCCCGCTACCCGCCGGACCGAAATACTGTGCTTTTTTAGCAATCAAACTGAAGATCGGTGCAACCCGTTCAAAAGCAAGCTGATCGCCGCCTGCCATAATCGTCAGCGTTCGATTTTTAGCCCCAATATCGCCACCACTCACCGGCGCATCTAAAGCTAAAACACCTAATGTTGTCGCCTGTGTCGCAATCTCTTTGGCTAAAGTTGGCGTTGAAGTCGTCATGTCAATCACAATCTTGCCAGATGAGATCCCTGAGAAAATGCCACTTGCTTCATTAAAATAGACCGCTGTCACGTCTGTCGGATAGCCAACCATCGTAATGATGAGCTCACTTGCCTCAGCGATTTGTCTAGGTGTGGCGAGATAGTGCGCCCCTTTGGCAACTAAATCATCAGCCTTTGATGCAGTTCTGTTATACACATATAGCTCATAGCCAGCAGTCAGTAGATTGTCAGCAATCGCATGCCCCATGACACCGAGTCCGATAAAGCCAATTCTTTTAATTTCAGTCATGATAAGTCCTCCTCCAAAATTTTAACACAAAATATGCTAAAATAGTGTCATGACAATTAAAGCTAGTATTGCGATTTTCTTAGGTAAATCCAGTCAATTCATCCTTCAAAAACTTTTCAAACGTGGCTCGACATTTCCGGGACGTCTCGCCCTAACAATCGATCCTCAGATTCTTGACACCCTTGCGCGTGACTATCAGATCGTGGTCGTCACAGGGACTAATGGCAAAACATTGACAACTGCATTGACCGTTGGCATTCTTAAACACGCTTTTGGTCCTATCGTGACCAATACCAGCGGCGCCAATATGATCACTGGGATTGTCTCAACCTTTTTAACGGCTAAGCGACATCAAACAGGTCAAAAGATTGCGGTGCTCGAAATTGACGAGGCAAGTCTACCAGCAGTGACTGACTACCTCACGCCCAGCCTTTTTGTGTTTACCAATATCTTTCGTGATCAGATGGACCGTTACGGTGAGATTTATACAACCTATGAGTTGATTGTCAAAGGCGCTGCTAAAGCACCTGAGGCAACGGTCTTGCTCAATGGCGACAGTCCCCTTTTCAATGCGCAACCCTTAGTCAACCCGGTGCAATATTACGGCTTCGACTATGCCCAACACGCGCCTCAGCGTGCGCATTATAATACCGAGGGCGTGCTCTGTCCAAAGTGTCATCAGATTTTAGACTATCAGCTCAATACCTATGCCAACTTGGGCAATTACATCTGTCAAAACTGTGGCTTTCATCGGCCTAAACTCAACTATCGGCTATCAGAATTAACCTCGATCACCAATACTGCTTCTGAATTTGTCATTGATGGTGCGACTTATCAGATCAATGTCGGTGGCCTTTATAATATCTACAATGCACTAGCGGCTGTCTCCGTTGCGGAGTTTTTCAACATCCCAGCGGCAGTGATCCAACAAGGCTTTAGCCATTCTCATGCTGTTTTCGGTAGGCAAGAAAGCTTCAAGATTGGCGATAAGTCTTGCACCCTTGTCCTCATCAAAAACCCTGTCGGTGCTAATCAAGTCCTCGACATGATGAAACTTGCGCCCTATGACTTTACACTTGTCGCCTTGCTCAATGCCAACTATGCGGACGGCATTGACACGAGTTGGATTTGGGATGCCAACTTTGAAACGATTCAAGCGCTTAGGGTGACTGAGGTCATCACAGGTGGTGTCCGCCATAGCGAAATGGCGCGCCGAATCCGTGTCGCTGGCTATGATCCGGCGAAAATTACCGAAAGCGACCAGCTAGCCGAGGTGCTGGACTTGATCCAAAATGGAGACAGCCAACACGTCTATATCCTAGCGACTTATACCGCAATGTTAGCCATGCGTGAGCTCTTGTCGAGCCAACATGTGATAGATGGGGAGATGAAATAATGACCTATACTTCGCTGCAATCTGAGGGAGCCTTTCCCTATCAGTTACGGGTCGCCCACCTCTATGGCGACTTGATGAATACCTATGGTGACAATGGCAATATCCTCATGCTCAAATACGTCGGCGAAAAGTTAGGCGCTGGCATGACCTTTGATATTGTTTCACTAGGCGATACCTTCAATGCTGATGACTATGATTTGGTCTTTTTCGGTGGTGGTCAAGACTATGAGCAATTCATCGTCAGCCAAGATTTGCCAGAAAAAGCGCTTGAGCTCAAAAAGTTTATCGAAAACGATGGCGCCATGCTCGCGATATGTGGCGGTTTCCAACTGCTCGGGAAGTATTATATCGAGGCCAATGGTCGAAAAATCGACGGCATTGCTGCCATGGCACACTATACACTCAATCAGGAAAACAATCGCTTCATTGGCGATATTGAAATCCACAATGATGAGTTTGACGAGACCTACTATGGCTTTGAAAACCATCAAGGCAGAACCTTTCTGGCGGACAATCAGAAACCGCTCGGGCGAGTCGTCACGGGTCAAGGCAATAATAATGAAGACGGCACGGAGGGCATGACTTATAAGCACGTCTTTGCCTCTTACTTCCACGGCCCACTGCTCTCGAGAAATGTCGGACTAGCCTACCGTATCGTCAGCACCGCCTTTCATCAGAAGTATCCCGATAGTGCCATTCCTGCTTTTGAAACGATCCTAGCCCAAGAAGCCAAAGGCCAAAAAATTACCGATCGCAAAAGAAAAGTTGAACGCTAAACAGCGTCCAGCTTTTTTTGATTGAGACTGAAATTTTTTTCAGTCTCAGTGCGAAATTTTTTGAGACTGAGTGCGAAATATTTTTGCACTCAGTGTAAAATTTTTTGACACTCAGTGCAAAAATTTTTTAGACTCAGTCTGAAATTTTTTTCAACTCAGTGCAAAATATTTTTAGACTCAGTGTAAAATATTTTTGGACTCAGTGTAAAATATTTTTAGACTCAGTGCAAAATATTTTTGGACTCAGTGTCAAATATTTTTTGACTCAGTGCAAAATATTTTCGCTATCAGTGTCAAAATTTTTCGCTATCAGTCTCAAAAAATTCCGCTATCAGTGTCAAAATTTTTCGCTATCAGTCTCAAAAAATTCCGCTATCAGTCTAAAAAATTTTCGCTATCAGTCTAAAAAAATTCCGCTATCAGTCTCAAAAATTTTCGCTATCAGTGTAAAAAAATTCCGCTATCAGTCTCAAAATTTTTCGCTATCAGTGTGAAAAAAATCCGCTATCAGTGTCAAATTTTTTGACACTCAGTGCGGAATTTTTTCATCCGGAAGAGGCGTCCCTCATTCCTCATCTCAAACAAATAGCACCCTCAGTGCGAGGGTGCTTTTCTTAAATTTATTCAACTGTCACTGATTTGGCTAGGTTGCGGGGTTTATCAACGTCTAGTCCTCGGTGGAGACTGGCGTAGTAGGCGATCAACTGGGTTGGAACGACCATGGCAATACTCGACAAATAGGGATGAACCGTATTGACAATAATATCGTCGCCATCAATAGCAGCTGCCCGCTCAACGATCGTCACAACACTTGCCCCCCGTGCGACAACCTCTGAGACATTGCCCCGTGTGTGTGCCGCAACTTTGGGATTGTTAGAGATCAAGGCGATAACTGGTGTTTGATCTTCGATTAAGGCGATCGTGCCATGTTTCAGCTCCCCAGCCGCAAAGCCCTCGCACTGAATGTAAGAAATCTCTTTGAGTTTCAGACTTGCCTCCATCGACACATAGTAATCTTGACCTCGTCCGATATAAAAGGCATTGCGTGTGGTGGCTAACAATCCTGTTATTTTGTTTTCAATCCACGCTTTTTCTGACAAGGTGGTTTCGATCGTTTGCGCCACGATTGATAATTCGTGGACAATATCGAAGGCTTGGGCTTTGTCATTTTGGATAGCTGTGCCGACTGCCTTTGCCAAAAAGGCTAAGGTTGCGATCTGAGCCGTATAGGCCTTAGTCGAGGCAACGGCAATCTCAGGGCCGGCGTGTAAAAGCATCGTGAAACTCGCCTCACGTGACAGTGTGGAGCCTGGGACATTGGTCACGGTCAGACTTGGCAAGCCTAGTGCATTGACCTTGACCAAGACTTGACGGCTGTCGGCTGTTTCGCCTGATTGGGACAGGAAGATAAAGAACGGTTTGTCAGACAGACGTGGCATATTGTAGCCCCACTCTGATGCAATCCCTAGCTCGACTGGTTTTTCAGTCAGTTCTTCAAGCAGATACTTGCTGGCATAGCCCGCATGATAGGATGTCCCCGCAGCAATGATATAAATCCGATCAGCATTGACCAGCGCCTCAATAATCCCTTGATCCACCGTGACTTGACCATTTTCATCGGCATAGACTTGACTCAGCTTGCGCATCACAGCCGGTTGCTCGTCAATCTCTTTCAACATATAGAAAGGATAGGTGCCTTTGCCAATATCAGATAGGTCAAGCTCAGCTGTATAGCTCTCGCGTGAGACGATATTGCCCGCTAAATCATGGATTTCAACTGTATCTTTGGTCAAAATCACTAGCTCATGATCATGGATTTCCATGAACTCACTCGTCTCCCGAATCATCGCCATGGCGTCTGAACACACCATGTGATAGCCATCACCAAGCCCAATCAAGAGCGGCGATTTGTTTTTAGCGACATAGATGACATCTGGTCTTGTGCGATCCATCAGGGCAAAAGCATAAGACCCCTCGATCAAAGTCAAGGCTTTTTTGAATGCCTCTAGGGTATCCAGCCCCTCTTGTTCAGCCAAGGCGGCGATTAAATGGACTGCAACCTCGGTATCCGTCTCCCCATCAAAATGATCCGCTGACAAATAGTCCTGTTTAAGTGCCAGATAGTTTTCGATCACACCGTTATGAACGAGAACGAAACGCCCGTCACTCGATGTATGCGGATGAGCATTATGGGCAGCAGGCTTACCATGCGTTGCCCAACGTGTGTGACCGATACCAGCCGTACCAGCTACATCAATCCCAATCTTCTCTCGCAAATCCGCAATCCGCCCAACTGACTTAATCAATTGACCAGTCTCTTGCACACCTTGTTGTGCACTCGTCACAAAAATCCCCGCACTATCATAACCACGATACTCCAGTTTCTCAAGCCCCTGCATCAAAATATCTCGCGCATTTTTATGACCGACAACGCCTACAATTCCACACATACACATCCCTCTTCTTATAGTTGGTATAGTTCAATGGTTCAATTAATAAACCTGATATACGTATGATAAACAAAAGACTTGACAATGTCAAGTCATAAGGGAGATTTGCATTGGTCTAGTTTTTTTAATAGGCCGCTGATGGCAAGATAGGAGACCAGAGGCTCGCAGCTTAGCTTGGCAATCGAAGATTGGAAAGCGGGTCGTCACGCTGTTAAAAGACAAAGATTGGAACGGAAACTCCACTATGATGATAGGAGCGTGACGTCTCGTGAGCGTGTCAGACCTTTACCCTGATATTTTCCAAAGCACTGCCAAATCAGCGGAATTTTGTTATAATGTAGAAATGACAACGATACTATTACTGCTTATCGCCTATTTATTAGGCTCGATTCCCTCTGGTCTTTGGATTGGCGAGTTGTTTTTCCATAAAAACTTACGAGACTTTGGTTCTGGTAACATTGGCACGACCAACACCTTTCGAATTTTAGGCAAAAAAGCTGGCTTTATCGTCTTTGCCATTGACTGCTTTAAGGGCACACTGGCGACCCTCTTGCCGCATATCTTTGGGATTGATACCTTTTCTCCTGCCCTCTTTGGCTTGATTGCCGTTCTCGGTCACACTTTTTCGATCTTTAACCATTTCAAAGGCGGTAAAGCTGTTGCGACTGGTGCTGGTCTGATTTTGGGTTACAACCCTTACTTTGTACTCATCTTGGTCGCCTTATTCTTTATCACCTTTTACTTGACCAGCATGGTTTCCTTTGCAAGTGTCCTATGTGCTGGTGCTGCTGCCGTTCTCGTCTTGCTCCTCCCTGCCCTTCATCTTATTTTGCCCACTTATGATTGGCTATTTACCTGTATCATTTTATTTCTAGCCGCTTTTATCATCCTGCGACATCGGGAGAATATCGCAAGAATCCGAGCTAAATCAGAAAATATTTTCAACTTCGGCTTGAACATCACGCACCAAAAACACAAGATGTAGTGTTTTAAATTTTAACCATCACAATATCTAGTTTAATTTGTTGACTAGATATTTTTTTATTGCTAGAATGAAAAGACAGTCGAGGGTCTAACGTCTACATCTCTTATCAACTGAATTTCGGCTCCTACACATCTTATATCTAAGGGGAAATAACTATGGTAACTGTCTTTTCAAAACATAATTGCATGCAATGTCAAATGGTCAAGAAGTGGTTGTCCGATAAAGCTGTCCACTTTAAAGAAATTAATATTGATGAAGAACCACAATACATCGAACAAATTAAAGCGATGGGCTTCATGGCAGCACCGATTGTCATCAAAGATGACCTGTCCTTCTCAGGATTCCGTCCGGCTGAATTGGCTAAATTAGTATGAAGATTGCCTATTACAGTGTCACCCGACAAGTATCACGCTTTGTCAAAAAATTAAATGTGTCTGATGAACAGGTTGTTGAAATTTCTGACAGCCTCAGCTTGTCAGAACCTTTTATTTTAATCATCCCCACCTATGAAAAGGAAATCCTGCAAGAGGTTTGGGACTTTATGGCTGACCATGCGTCACGCTGTCAAGGTATCATCGCCAGTGGCAATCGCAATTTTGCTGAGCTTTATATTTATTCTGCTAAGGATTTATCGGCTGAGTTTCATGTACCGATTTTATATGATTTTGAATTTAACGGCACCGCAGAAGATGTTGCTGCCGTTAATGCCATCTTAGAAAGTAATTAACCTATGTCACTAAAAAAACTAGAAGACGTCTCATATTTCCGTCTCAACAATGAAATCAATATTCCTGTCAATGGTCAGATTCCTTTACACAAGGATCACGAGGCTTTACTTGCTTTTTTTGAAGAAAACGTCAAGCCGAACCTAAAAACCTTTGAGACTGTTGCAGATAAAATTGATTACTTGTTAGCCCATGACTATATCGAATCTGAATTTATTCAAAAGTATACGATTGCTTTTATCACTGAATTGTCTGATTGGCTTTATGCCCAAGCCTTTCAATTCAAATCTTTCATGGCTGCTTATAAATTTTATCAACAATATGCGCTGAAAACAAATGACGGTGAGTCTTATCTGGAAAACATCGAAGATCGAATTTTGATGAATGCTTTGTACTTTGCGGATGGCGATACCGAGCTCGCCCAGTCTTTGGCTGATGAGCTCATTCACCAACGTTATCAACCGGCAACACCGAGCTTCTTAAATGCTGGTCGTTCACGCCGCGGCGAGTTGGTATCCTGCTTCTTGATTCAAGCAACAGATGACATGAACAGCATCGGTCGTTCAGTCAACTCTGCCCTGCAATTATCTCGTATCGGTGGTGGTGTTGGTATCAACCTCTCCAACTTACGAGAAGCTGGTGCACCGATTAAAGGTATCGAAAACGCCGCAAGCGGTGTCGTACCTGTCATGAAGCTTTACGAGGACAGCTTCTCCTACTCCAATCAACTTGGTCAACGTCAGGGAGCTGGTGTGACCTACCTCAGTGTTTTCCATCCTGATATCATGGCATTTTTATCCACCAAAAAGGAAAATGCTGATGAAAAGGTTCGGGTCAAGACACTTTCACTGGGTGTGACTGTCCCTGATAAATACTACCAATTAGTGCGTGAAAACGCAGATATGTTCTTGTTTAGTCCCTATGATGTCGAACGCCTCTATGGTCAACCGTTCAGCTATATCGACATCACTGCAGAATACGACAACATGGTCGCCAATGATCAGATTAAGAAATATCGGATTCGTGCCAGAGATTTGGAGCAAGAAATCGCCAAACTCCAACAAGAATCTGGCTATCCCTATATCATCAACATTGACATTGCCAACCGTGCCAATCCGATTAATGGCAAAATCGTCATGAGTAACCTGTGTTCTGAGATTCTCCAAGTTCAGACACCGTCTGTCATCAATGACGATCAAACTTATCAAACCTTAGGCACAGATATTTCATGTAACCTTGGCTCTACTAATGTGGTCAACCTGATGCAAACACCTGACTTTGAACGCTCAATTGATAGCATGGTCAAGGCTTTGACCTTTATTACAGATCATTCAGAGATTGATGCGGTGCCAACTATCCAAAATGGCAATCGTAAGGCTCATACCATTGGGCTGGGTGCCATGGGCTTGCATTCTTATCTTGCGAAAAACCACATGGTTTATGGGTCACCTGAGTCTATCGAATTTACAGACATTTATTTCATGCTCTTGAACTTCTATACGATCAAATCGTCGATGAAACTGGCGCTGTCGACAGGTCAAAGCTTTGATGAGTTTGATAAGTCTGCCTATGCTGATGGCACTTACTTCGAGCAGTACATCGAAGATAAGCAACTCTCTGATAAAGTTGCTGCTTTGTTTGAGGGGATTCATATCCCAACGGCCGCTGACTGGCGCAAGTTACGCCAAGACGTCATGACAAATGGTCTCTACCATCAAAACCGTTTGGCTGTGGCGCCTAATGGCTCGATTTCTTATATCAATGATGTCTCCGCAAGTATTCATCCGATTACCCAACGGATTGAAGAACGTCAAGAAAAGAAAACAGGTAAGATCTACTATCCTGCACGTGGCTTGGCGACCGATACCATTCCTTATTATACGAGCGCCTATGATATGGATATGCGGCGCGTGATTGATGTCTATGCTGCTGCTACCAAGCATGTCGATCAAGGCTTGTCTTTGACATTATTCATGCGGAGCGAGTTGCCTGTCGGGCTTTATGAATGGAAAACAGACACCAAGCAAACCACACGTGATTTGAATATCCTACGTAACTATGCCCATCATAAAAACATCAAATCAATTTACTATGTCCGGACCTTTACCGACAATGGTGATGAAGTCGGCGCTAACCAATGTGAGTCTTGTGTGATTTAAGGACAGAAGGTCCAGAATTTTAGAAAGTTTAAACTATGACAAATCCAAACTATACCAAAGCCATCAATTGGAATCAGATTGAAGATTTAATTGATAAATCCACTTGGGAAAAATTGACTGAGCAATTTTGGTTAGATACCCGCGTCCCTTTATCAAATGATTTGGACGATTGGCGCAGCTTATCTAATCAAGAACGTGAATTGGTCAGCCATGTTTTCGGAGGCTTGACTTTGCTTGACACGGTTCAATCAGATACAGGGATGGACTCACTTCGCGCCGATGCAAGAACGCAACACGAGGAGGCCGTCCTCAACAATATCCAATTTATGGAATCTGTGCACGCCAAGTCCTACTCCTCTATCTTTTCAACACTCAACACTAAGACTGAAATTGACGAGATTTTCGCTTGGATTGATGCGAATGAACAGCTGCAATATAAAGCGCAAAAGGTCAATCATATCTATCAAACTGGGACAGCTCTTGAGAAGAAGATCGCCTCTGTTTTCCTAGAAACCTTTCTCTTTTATAGCGGATTTTACACGCCTCTCTACTACTTAGGGAATAACAAGCTGGCAAACGTGGCTGAAATTATCAAACTGATTATCCGTGACGAATCTGTCCATGGGACTTATATCGGCTATAAATTTCAGCTTGGTTTTGATGAACTCTCCAATCAGGAACAAGAAAGCCTGAAAACTTGGGCATATGAGCTCTTGTATGACCTCTATGCCAACGAAGAGCTTTACACAGATGACCTCTACGATGCAATCGGTTGGTCAGAAGATGTCAAAGTCTTTCTGCGTTACAATGCTAACAAGGCACTGATGAACCTCGGTTTTGAACCGCTATTCCCTGACAATGCGTCAGATGTCAATCCGATCGTCATGAATGGCCTCTCAACTGGCACAGTCAACCACGACTTCTTCTCTCAAGTCGGGAATGGTTACCTGCTTGGTCAGGTCGAAGCCATGGCTGATGATGATTATCTGTTTGACTAAAATAAAAGACTGGCATGCGATTGTTCATGCCAGTCTTTTTATCTTGAGTCGGTCATTGTGGGATAAGTCAGTCTAATTCAAATTAAATGTAACTTTTTCCTCTTCAGTGAACATATTTCCTGTATAAATCAGCTTGAGTTTATCCTCTACTTTAGCCTGTCCAATAAGATTTCCTGTGACTGAACCATTTTCAGCGAGTGATCCAGAACTCAACGTTTCCATATCATGCAGATAATCGTCCAAATGTGTTTGATTGCCTAAATCGTCCAATTTGAAATCGTAGGGATTGTAGCTGGTATTTTTGGTTGATTTATTTGTTATTGTCACATTAACAACAACAAATTTCTTGCCAGTATCAGGCTCATTATACTCAGAGCCGTCTTCAAAACTGACTGAATTTACCTTCAAATGCACACCATCAATCTCAACTGTGTCGCCAACATTGAACGTCTTATTTTCGACTTTGGCTTTAGAAGATGCGGCAGGCTTTTCAGATGACACCTTTGTAGGTGCTGATGATGAACTACACGCACTCAAAGTGATTCCAAGTGTCGCAGCAACGGCTAATAAACATAGTTTTTTCATTCCATTCTCCTTTTCATCCTAATAGATTAGCTAATAAAGTTAAGAGTAAAGTAATGTCAAGTACTTTACTCTTCCAGTATACTGGAAGCTTTTCGTAATGAAATAATGAGAACAAAAAGCACTTATCATCCTGACAAGCGCTTTTTTGCTTAATCTTCTTTTAGATTTCTCGGTGCTTGGCTCACGCTGTTCAGACGAAACCGTTTTGCTAGCCACGCAAGCAGCTTTTAGCTGCTTGCAGCACCCTTTTTATGAGGGCGACCTCGTTTTTTGCTAGGACATCCTAGTTATTTTCTAGGATATCCTAGCTTTTTCTAGGACGTTCTCACTTTTTGCTAGAATAGCCTAGCTTTTTCTAGGACGTTCTCACTTTTTACAAGAACAGCCTAGCTTTTTCTAGGATATCCTCACTTTTTACGAGAACAGCCTAGCTTTTTCTAGGACGTTTTCACTTTTTACGAGAACGTCCTAGCTTTTTTCTAGGTCGCTTTCACTTTTTACGAGAACGTCCTAGCTTTTTTCTAGGTCGCTTTCACTTTTTACGAGAACGTCCTAGCTTTTTTCTAGGATGCTTTCACTTTTTACAAGAACGTCCTAGCTTTTTTCTAGGATGCTTTCACTTTTTACGAGAACAGCCTAACTTTTTACTAGGATAGGCTCACTTTTTACGAAAACGCCCTAGCTTTTCCACTAGGACGGTTTCGCTTTTTCTAGGATGATCTCGTTTTTTCACTCGCTTGACCACCCTTTTAGTCGCTTAGTCGATCAATCCTCATAGCCATTGGGGTGGTGTTGGTGCCAGTTCCAAGCATTTTGGATAATGTCTGAGAGTTTTTCGGTCGGTGTCCAGTCGAGAATCTTCTGCGCTTTAGCACTATCTGCCACTAGGGCATCTGGATCGCCGATACGGCGCGGCCCAATCTCTGAGGGAATGGCATGACCAGTTACTTGACGGGCGGTTTCTAGCACTTGAAGGTTAGAATAGCCTGTTTTAGTCCCGAGGTTAAAGGCATCTGATGACCCGCCTGCTTTGAGATAGACCAAAGCCTTGATATGCGCATCAATCAGGTCGTTCATCCCGATATAGTCACGGACACAAGTCCCGTCTGCTGTCTGATAGTCATCGCCATAAATCATGATCTTGTCCCGTTGGCCGAGGGCGACTTGCAAAATAATCGGAATCAAATGCGTTTCATTGCCATGTGCTTCGCCAATCGAGCCGTCAGGTTTGGCACCTGCCACGTTAAAATAGCGCAGTGCTACATA
>JAISXW010000006.1 GCA_031270325.1 Streptococcaceae bacterium | reverse complement strand
GCAACTGCAACTGCAACTGCAACTGCAACTGCAACTGCAACTGCAACTGCAACTGCAACTGCAACTCTCACTTCTCACTTCTCACTTCTGTTTTCTTTTCCTGTGTCATTTTTATCTATTTTAATTATAACAAACTACAAATACATTTGCAACTTATTTTAACATTCTGGCGTAATAAAACATCATCTTTTAAATAAAAGCCATCAACCTTGCCGATTTTTACCCAGAAATTGCCTCTTTGAGACCAAACATTGCCTCTTTGAGACGAAAAGTTTCTTCTTTTCTATCAAACATTGCCTCTCCAAAACGAAAGTTTTCATCTTTTATACCAAGCATTGCCTCTTTGATAGGAAAAGTTTAGTCTTTTTTGATAAACGGCTTAAGTGCTTAGCCACACGCCGCAAACAAAAAAAGCGGTAGGACTCTGTCCCAGCCTCTTTTCGCACTTACTTATCTTCGCTAGTAGCTGTCGCAACGACTGCCTCACCATGAAAAGTGACCCGTAATTTCAACAATCGTGTCCCCTCAACTTCTAAACTCGTCAGGGTCAAATTGTCTTTCTCCGTCACAATCTCATAATCAATCTGTTCTTTTTCATTAGGAATCGCACCGATACCCGCCATGAAGTAACCGGCAATCGTATCGACATCATCTGACTCTAAATGCGTGTCAAAATATTCATTAAAGTCATTGAGGGTTAGACCGCCTTTGACAATGAAAATCGTCTCACTAATCTTAAAAATATCTTTTTCAGCAATGTCCGACTCATCTTCAATGTCGCCAACGATTTCTTCCAAAAGATCCTCAAGAGTCACAATCCCTTCAACGCCACCATACTCATTGAGCAAAACAGCCATCTGATTCTGAGTTTTCTTAAGCTCTCGCAACAAATCATCAACAAATATTGTTTCTGGTACAAAGAGCGGTTCTTGTAAAATCTGGCGTAAATCCAAGCCGTCAAAGCCTTGTTCATAGGCATTTTTCAGCAAGGTTTTAGTGTGTAAGACCCCTAACACCTTGTCCTTATCATCCGCATAGACTGGGATACGACTAAAGTTTTGCGCTAGAACCGCTGCGATATTCTCCTGTACCTCATCATTGATATCAATCATAAAGGCATCCGTCCGTGGCACCATAATTTCGCGCGCCATCAACTCATCCAGACTGAACACCCCTGCCAACATCTCCCGCTCATTCTCATCCAAAGCACTACTATCCATATTCAGTAGGTACTCGATTTCATCACGGGTCATGTTCCCAGTATCATCATCAAAGGTCATCGGTGTCAGCTTACTCAAAATGTTGGTTGAGGTCGCCAGCAACCATACAAATGGGCGCATCAGATAGCTCAGTATATTTAGCGGCGCCACTGCTGCCAGCGCATATTTTTCTTTCAAATTTTGAGCAATCCGTTTGGGATACAATTCCCCGAACACAATCGAGACATAGGTCAAAATCGCAAGAATAATCACAGAGGCTAGACTTTTAGCCGTCTGCGTCCCACCCAAAACAGGTGTTAATTTGGCAGCTAAGGTCTCTGCCAAACTCGCCCCAGCCAAGATATTAATGAGTGTAATCCCGATTTGAATCGTTGACAGAAAATTACTCGGTTGATTAAGAACGGCCAGTAACTTCTGGTACTTCTTATCTCCCTCTTCAGCTCTCTGCTCAACGCGGGCACGACTTGTTGACACAAGTGCCATTTCAGCGCCTGAAAACAAGGCATTGATAATCGTCAACACAACAAGTAAACCGATTTGAAATAATAAGGACTGACTGTCAGGGTCAGGGTGCATGTGTTCCATTCCTCCACTTTTAGCTCTCAAACTTGACCAATGTCAAGTAACTCATTTTTCTATTATATCATACTTCTCAGACTCATTGGCAACCTGTCTTGTTTCTTTGTGGTTTTCCCATAATTGCCATAAAAACTTGACCAGCTCTTTGACAAGGGAATAAAAAGGAACGGCAATGAGCATGCCAATCAAGCCATAAAGACTCCCAACGACTAACATCAAGACCATGATCGTGACGGGATGAACTTCAACCGCCGAGCCGACAATTTTGGGATAGATAATACTGCCATCAATCTGCTGCAAGGTCAAGACAACCAAAATCGCAATCAACGCTTGAATCGGGTGTGAAAAAGCAACTGTCATCACAACCGGCACCAGAGCAATATAAGGCCCCAGATAAGGAATCAAGTTGGTCACTGCCGCAAAAGCTGCAAACAAGAAAGCATAGGGAATCCCAATAATCAAATAGGCAATCGACACTGCGACAAAAACCAAGAGACAGTCAATGGCAGCACCACTGATAAACTTTGAGATTGTCGCATTCATATCATCCAAGAGACCAAGAATATTTAAGCGATCCGTCTTTAAGACTGTTTTTTTCAAAAACGGCAACATATTTCTGCCATCTTTGAGCATGTAAAAAAGTAGGATCGGCACTAAAACTAGCACCATCGTCACTTTTGAGACAATATCAACTACATTAGAAACGCTAAGTGTCACGCCAGAAAGTAGATTTTGCAACACATCCATGTAACTGATATTTGCCTTGTCAATCAAGGCTTTGAAATCAATCTCACTGAAGGCAGGTTTCTCTGATAGATGTTCGACCCATTTCTGAATCTCTGGTAAAATATTGGTCGTTGCTTTGATCAACTCGGACAGTTGCCTGATGAGACTTGGGACAAGCGAAAACATGGCATAGGCAAAGAGACCAATAATCAGGACAAAGACAAGCACAATCCCCCACATTCGTGGTAACTTGATTTTTTTCTCCAAAAATATCACTAACGGATTAAAGACATAATAAAGAAATCCTGCAATGATAAAGGGCAGAAAGACCATTGAAAATAATGTAGTCACTGGTTTGAACACAAAACTGACATGGGTTAATAGCCAGAGTAGCGCCACAAGTGCCAATAGTTCTACTGTCCAGAAAAATAATTTTGAATTTTTAAACACGTCAATCCCTTATTTCTATTCATTAAAAACACTTTTAAACGCTCAAGAAGCAGCTCTCAACGTCACAAAGGTTTCGTTCTCGAAACAGCGTGGTGACACGCTTTTAAAGTCCGCTATCTCGTGAGTGCTTCATGCGTTTGTCGTGGTTACAAGCGCCATCTCTACATCTTTTCAAAAAAATCTGCTATAATTACTTTAACATTATAGCAGATTTTTTGAAAAAGCGACTTCTTCAGCCTTTTTATCCGATCATCAGCACCTAAGGAGCAGTATGAAAATCAAGCAAACCCGTGATACACTTTCAGATGTCTATATCCAATCTCTTAAAATTCGCAATACCGTCTTTGTTAAGGAACAGCAGGTGCCACTCGCTCTAGAAATTGATGAAAACGAAGCTTACAGTGTCCATTTTGTCCTTTTCCTTAATGATCGGACGCCTGTTGCAACCTTGCGCATCTTGCCTTCAGAAAACGGAAAAGACGCCCTGATTCAACGTGTCGCAACGCTTAAAAGCTATCGCGGAAAAGGCTATGCCCATCAATTGATGACTTTCGCCTTGACCTTTTTGCAACAACAGCATTTTGAAATCGCAGAGCTTCATGCCCAACGCCAAGCGATCCCCTTTTATCAAGCCTTAGGGTTTGAGTCCTTCGGCGATGCCTTTGATGAAGCAGGGATTCAACACATCGCCATGAAAAGAAACGTTTGACGTTCTCGCGTCAAACGTTTTTATTTTAGAGGCAAAAGTGCCTCAGCTAATGTGGCAAATTCTGCTATCGAAAGAGATTCTCCGCGAATCTGTGGCGAAATGCCTGCAATTGCCAATGAGTTTGTCAATTGTTGGCGCACTTCTTCGGTCTTGCCAAAAGCAGCTTGCAAATTATTCCAAAGGGTTTTTCGCCTATGAACAAAGGCTAACTTGGTCACTTTGAAAAAGAAGTCCTCATCACTCACTGTGACCAGTGGTGCAGGTCGCCGCACCATTTTTAGAATAGCAGAATCAACATTTGGCGCTGGCACAAAGACTGTTCGAGGCACAATGAAAGCGACTTGCGCGGTCATGTCATACTGGACGGCAATACTCAAACTGCCATAAGCCTTAGTGTTAGGCACTGCGGAGATCCGATCTGCCACCTCCTTTTGCATCATGACCACAAACGAGGTAAAAGGAACCTTGCTTGCAATCAGGTGCATGAGGATAGGTGTCGTAATGTAGTAAGGCAAATTCGCTACAACCTTGATTGGCAAATCAGGATTGTTAAACTTGCGGATATGGGTCTGCAAATCAGCCTTGAGAATATCTTCATTGACCACTGTCACATTGTCAAATTCACTCAAAGTGTCTGCCAAAATCGGTATCAAGCGCTCGTCAATCTCAAAAGCCATAACTTCTGCAGCTTTTTCGGCAATAAATTCCGTCAAAGCACCGATGCCGGGGCCAATTTCAATCACATTCACATCTCGATCAATTTCAGCCGTCTCTACAATTTTATGCAAAATATTGCTATCTGTTAAAAAGTTCTGTCCTAGACTTTTTTTAAATGAAAAGCCGTGACGTTCTAGGATGGCTTTGGTCACACGGTAATCTGCTATCGGCATTAAAATTTCTCCATTACTTTTTCAACTTTTCTTAATGTGATGCCAAATAATTCCAGCCGTTTCAATTGCTGTTTGGCATTACTATAACCAATCCTGAGCCTCTCGCCCAAGTACTCTCGCCGTTGTCGACTATCTGTATGGCCGATTAAGCCCAACCGAATCAAATCAGAATGCGTGATATCAAAGGCACGATCATCTTCAAAATTTGAGCTAATCTGTCCTAAGGCTTTTTGGATATCCGCAAAACTAGCATGTTCCACACCTAGCGAGCGACCCTTGGTTTTGGATTTGGGTCTTGCTTCACTCCGATTGAGAAAGGCGTGTTTGACAGTTGGGATAGCGGTCATCACAATCCGGCGAATCCGCTCGCCACTATAATCTGGGTCAGTAAACACAATGACACCGCGCAACTCATTTAAGCGCTCAATCCGCTCCAAGTCCTCTTCTGAAATAGCCGAGCCCTGTGTTTCATAGGTGTCGACATCGTAATATTGTCTGAGATTAGCTGTGTCTGCCTTGCCCTCAACAACAAGCACTTCTGAAATTTTGAGTTTATCAATCATCTAATTTAAACACCCGAAGCGCATTTTCATAGGTCGCTTGTGCCACTTCTTCAGCCGAAACGCCTCTTAATTCAGCAATTTTTTCTACAACAAATTTGCTATAAGCAGGCGTATTTTCCCGTCCTCTAAACGGCACGGGTGCCAAATAAGGCGCATCCGTTTCGACCAAAATCCGATCTAAAGGCAAACGTTTAGCCGCCTCTTGAAGTTCAAGTGCTTTTTTAAAAGTCACAACACCAGCAAAAGAAATCATCATCCCTAAGTCAAGAAACTTTTTAGCCGCTGCATAATCACCAGAAAAAGCATGCATAATCCCGCCACGCGAGCCAACGCCTTCAGATTTAATAATCGCATAAGTCTCCTCAAGCGCCTCCCGTGTATGAACCACAAAAGGCAGATGATATTTTTTTGATAGCTGAATTTGTCTGCGAAAGACCGCTTCTTGAACCGCTTTAGAGGCTGTCATCCAGTGATAGTCCAATCCAATCTCTCCTAGTGCAATAACCTTAGGATCAGTTAGGTGGGCAACAATCATTGCCTCAACCTCGGCTGTATAAGTCCCTGCCTCAGTCGGATGCCAACCAATCGTTGCATAAAGATTGGTAAACTCGGTTGCTAAAGCCAAACTTTTAGCTATCGTTGGGGCATCAAAGCCAACGATATTCATTTTTGTCACACCGAATTCACGTGCTTTGTCAATTTCCTCAGCCTCACGACCAGAAAAAACCGCTGCATTTAGGTGTGTATGCGTATCAAAAATCATAACCTCTCCAATCTCACGTCTTTTTTTCTCCCTATACTTGTTCATAACCACTCACTCGGGCAATCCAACCGCACTAGTGGTCTAATTTCCCGAGTGTCAACTATTCCATTATAGCATTTGAGCTTTGACACGCAACTCTCGCCATTAAATATTCTCGAATTTAACAAAAAAACAAACATTCCTGTCTGTTCTTCTTTATTTTAGATCGCATCTCGCAAACGTAAGCCATCGTTTTCTAACACGCGGACACTGCGCGGTAAAAAGGTCCTAATCTCCTCTTCATTGTAGCCAATGTGTAGACGCTTATCATCCATAATAATCGGACGCCGTAAAATCTGAGGATTTTCAGAAATAATCATCACTGCCTCAGAAAGCGATAGTTCTTCAAAGTCAACATTCAAAGACTTAACAAAACGATTCCGATTTGAAATCAACGACTCGATCCCATCATCACATTTTTCAAGAATATGTTTGACCTCATCCGTCGACAACGGACTGGACATAATATTTCTTTCGTCGAAAGAAAGCTCGTGATTTCCTAGCCATTGCTTAGCTTTTTTACAGCTAGTACAGGATGGCGCCGTGTAAATTGTTATCATATATTTGCCTCCGTGTTGATACTTCTAACGCATATCGAGCATTTAAATCAATAATAGAATCAAAACACCATTGCCTACTTTCATCGCTTTTCTTATTGAACTAAAAATGACGAGAAAGCAGTCAAAAGTTATGTTTGTCTCTATCCTTAAACGAATTGATTATATGTTACCAATTATAACACAGTTTGTCCTCAGTCAAAAGACCTATTTCCCTAGAGACACGACAAACGCATGAAGTAATCACGAGATAGCGGAGGTTGTGTTCTGATCTTTGTCTCAAAACAGCGTGGTAACACGCCTCCAAAAATAAGTTTGAAACTGTGACAAGGCTGGGCTTGCCGAGGAAACAAAATAAGTTTGAAACTGTGACGAGGCTGGGCTTGCCGAGGAAACAAAGCTCCGCTTTTCCAGATAACTGTCAATCCTTAGAATTCCAAAGTTTATCCTCGGACTTCTGAGATGCAAGAGTTAACAAAAAGACAACCGATAACCGATTGTCTAAGTGTAGCGGAGCAATTATGAGTCACTCCACTTTATTCTTCGATTTCTATGGCATCCAATTCAAGCGAGACAGGTTCAGCTTGAGTTTTAGCTTTTGTTGTTTTTTTAGGCGCTGCTTCATCTTGTTCAGCCGGTGTGCTACTTTCGACTAAACCAAAATGTTCCCTAACTTTACGGTCAATCTCTTCAAATACTTCTGGATGCTCTTTCAAGAATAATTTAGTTTTTTCAGAACCTTGACCGATCTTTTCATCATTATAAGAGAACCAAGCACCTGATTTTTTGATTACATCTAAATCAGTTGCAATTTTGACCAACTCACCCGTTTTAGAAATGCCTTCGCCAAACATGATTTCAACTTCTGCAACTTTAAATGGTGGCGCAACCTTATTTTTAACAACTTTAATCTTGGTTTCTTTCCCCATTGCCACATCTTTATCTTCGCCAGTTCCTTTAATCTGTGTGTTCCCACGGACATCTAGACGAACTGAAGCGTAAAATTTAAGCGCACGACCACCCGGTGTTGTCTCTGGGCTACCAAACATGACACCAACTTTTTCACGCAATTGGTTAATGAAAATAGCAATTGTTTTGGTTTTATTGATAGAAGCAGATAATTTACGCATGGCTTGGGACATCATCCGTGCTTGCAAACCAACATGCGAATCGCCAATCTCTCCATCAATTTCGGCACGCGGAACAAGCGCTGCAACAGAGTCAATGACTACTAAATCAATCGCACCAGAATCAATCAACTTCCCAGCAATTTCAAGGCCTTGCTCTCCAGAATCTGGCTGTGACAGCAACAACTCCTCAATATTGACACCAAGCGAGGCTGCATAAGCCGGATCCAGTGCATGTTCTGCATCAATAAAGGCTGCGATACCTCCTTCTTTTTGCGCTTGCGCAACGGCATGAAGGGCAACGGTCGTTTTACCTGAAGATTCAGGACCATAAATTTCGATAATCCGCCCTTTAGGATAGCCGCCAACACCCAAAGCAATATCCAGCGCCAATGATCCCGAGCTCATCACTTGCACCTTTTGTTCAGCCTTATCCCCCAGACGCATCAAAGCACCTTTACCGAAGTCTTTTTCGATAATTTTAAGGGCATCGTTGAGTGCTTTTTCACGTTCCTCACCGAATTTCTTGGTGATGTCGTCTAAATTTTTTTTAACTTTCTTTGCCAATGTCTCTCTCCTCCAAAATGAATGTAAGAGGCTTGTGAGTTCTCACTACCAAGCCTTTGCACAATAATTTATTATAGCATGTTTCAGCCTACTTTTATACACGCAAAAAAAGTCGGCTTCGTTCAAACTTTTTTTAATTTTTGACACTTAGGACAATAATGTGTCCCTCGGCCTGCCAATTTGATTTTTTCAATCTGTCTACCACAACGTTGACAAGCTTGCCCTGTCTTGCCATAAACTTTCAGATAGTCTTGCATCGTGCCAGTTAACCCCAGAACGTTTTGATAACTCCGTATCGTAGAACCACCACGTCTGACACCTTCTGCTAAAACTGAAATAATCGCCAATCTCAATGTCGCTACTTTTTGAGCAGATAAATTTTTGCCAATTTCTGCCGGATGAATTTTAGCTAACCATAAGACTTCATCGACATAGATATTACCTAAGCCTGCGACTAAAGTTTGGTCTAACAAATAGGGTTTCAACTTTTTATGACTTGTGGCAAGGCTCTGACGAAAGGGCTGCAGTGCAAAACTCTCGGCATCCGGCTCCGGTCCGATCTTTTTATCTTCAAAAAAGGTGGTCAAATCGGCTTGGTTGAGCAAGACCATCGTACCAAACTTTCTGACGTCTTGATAGACTAAAGTCTGACCATTTGACAGCACAAAAAAAGCATGGAAATGCTTGCCAACAGGGACGGCATCACTGGGGAAAAGATGATACTTGCCTTCCATTCTCAAATGACTAACCAACGTTTTGCGCCCCAAATGAAACAGTAAATATTTCCCTCTGCGTCCCACCTCTGAAATCGTCTGTCCCGGTAAAAACTGAAGAAATTCCGCCAACTCTGACTGAATCATTCGTTCATAACGGACACTGACTGCCGTGATTTTTTGACCACGAACAAGCTGATTTAAACCGCGTCGAACCGTCTCAACTTCTGGTAATTCTGGCATCGTTTTGCTCCTTTCCCCCAATTTTATCAAAAATTTCTGGATAAAAATACTATCTGGTTTTGTCAAGAACAAATACAGCTTTGATTGCTTTCCTACCTAAAAAATGGCATAATATGCTTGCTTAACAAATTATCCCACCTACTAAGAGGAATATCCATGAAATTAAAACGAATTTTGACAGGGCTTTTATTGCTCAGTTTTTCAATTTTATTGCTCACTGCTTGTGGCAAAACTGCCCAATCATCTCATCAACTCGACGCCCTCAAAGGCGTTTGGGTATTCGAAGATAAATCCACGATGAAAATCAAAACAAAAAACGCCGACAAAATCTTGATGTCCTTACAAGACCAAACCACAGAAACTCTCACGCTTAACTCAAAAAAATCAACCCTAAAGACCCATCAATTTGTATTTGATACAAAAGACGGTGCTGCTATCCATCTCACGCTAAAAAATGCCAACACCATCACTTATCAGCTCTCCCCTAAAAAAGGCATGATGGGCTTAACAGCTGTTTTTGAAGCCAAAAAGGCAGAACAATAAGGTTGATGTGTGCTATTTGCACTTGCTTCACTTGCCCTATCAGCACACATACGCCCGATGAGATATGGTATAATAACCCTATGATAACTTTGAAAACTGTTGTAGCCATTCTCAAGAAAGATTGTAATTTCCGTGACATCGTCATTGATGGTACTTATTTTAATACTGAACCCCTTGCCTTGACATTCAACAAGCTCTCCTATGACAGCCGTGATGTCAACGAACAGACGCTATTTTTTGCTAAAGGTCGGCAGTTCAAGCGTGACTTTTTATCGGACTTGAGCATTCCCTTTTATATCTCTGAAAAGGATTATGAAGTTGCGATCCCCGCCATCATTGTCAACGATGTCAAACACGCCATGAGTTTAATCGCCATGGCGTTTTATGGGCAACCACAAAATGAACTCCAAACTTTGGCATTTACGGGTACAAAAGGCAAAACAACAGCAGCTTATTTTGCTAAAAACATCCTAGATCTATCTAATGGTAGCAAAACAGCCCTCTTTTCGACCATGGACACAACACTTGACGGTCAAACTTTTTTCAAATCACAACTGACCACACCAGAAAGTCTCGACCTCTTCCGCATGATGCGTGAGGCGGTCAACAATGGCATGACACATCTGGTCATGGAAGTCTCCTCACAAGCCTATAAAACCTCCCGTGTTTACGGCCTAACCTTTGATGTTGGAGTCTTCCTCAACATCTCCCCCGATCACATCGGACCAATCGAACACCCTACTTTTGAAGATTACTTTTATTGTAAGCGACAACTATTGGCAAATGCACGGTTTGCTGTGGTCAATGCCGGCATGGCACATGTTGACTTTGTCAAATCTCAACTCAAGACAGATTATGTCAGCTATGGCGCTGGGTCTGAGTATCCAATTACACAGTCTGATGCATTCAGCTTTACAGCCCTTGGTCAAGATTTTGAGATTCAGTTAATCGGTCACTTCAATCAAGAAAACGCTGTGGCTGCCGCACTTGCGACACTTCGATTAGGGGCAAATCCGACAACTATCAAGCAAGGCATTGCCCAAACGACTGTCCCCGGTCGGATGGAAGTGCTAACCCAGATCAATGGTGCTAAGGTTTTTGTCGATTACGCCCACAATGCTGATAGTCTGGAGAAATTGATCGCTGTCGTCACACCTCATCAAACTGGTCGGGTCACTGTCATCATCGGGACAACTGGCAATAAAGGCGAGAGCCGCCGTCAAGGAATTGGCGAACTGTTAGAACGACTGCCTGAAATTGACGTGATTTTGACCGCTGATGACCCTAACTTTGAAGATCCAGCAGACATCGCCCGTGAAATTGCGCAGTTTATCACACGTGATGTCGCAATTATCGTCGATCGAGAGCAAGCAATCCAGACTGCCTTAGCCCAGACTTCTGGCCCTACTGATGCTGTCATTATTGCTGGAAAAGGTGTTGATGCCTACCAAATCGTCAACGGTAACCACGAAGCCTACGCAGGCGATCGCAACATTGCCGAGAAATATCTGTGACCTCATTCAAAACGCTCTTTGCGTTTTTTTTGGTTCTTTTTGAAAGTCAATGACCTCACAGCGCCAACTGATTTGTGTTAGAATATAAGCTATGGATAAACTCATCAAGACAATTTCAAAGGACGGGCATTTCAGAGCCTATGCGTTGGAAGCGACAGAGACCGTTTCCGAGGCTCAGAAGCGGCATCAAACTTGGGCAAGCTCAACTGTTGCCCTTGGTCGCACCTTGATTGCTGCGCAGATGTTGGCTGCCAATCAAAAAGGCGACGACACGATTACCGTTCGAGTGCAGAGTAACGGTGCAATCACGATGATGATCGCCGTAGCCGATACGCATGGCAATGTCAAAGGCTACATCAAAGAGCCAAATGTCGACTACAAACGTGGATCAACGGGCGAAGTATTGGTCGGCGACTTAGTCGGCCAAGGCTGGTTCTCTGTCGTCAAAGATATGGGGCTGAAAACCCCTTATACCGGTCAAACACCCTTGATTTCTGGTGAAATAGGCGAAGACCTCGCCTATTATTTGACGACTTCTGAGCAGACCCCTTCTGCTGTCGGGCTGAATGTCCTCCTCAATGAAGACGAGACGGTCAAAGTGGCAGGCGGTTTTTTAGTGCAAGTCATGCCTGATGCGCCCGAAGCTGAGATTGCCGCCTTTGAGACACGCATCCAACAAATGCCCGCCATCTCTAAACTATTGCGCTCACACGACCAGTCCAAAGCCATCCTCGATGCCATCTATGGTCAGGATCAATATAAGATTTTAGACACATCGCCCCTAGCCTTTCGCTGTGATTGTTCCAAGGCGCGTTTTGCTGCAAGCATTCAAGGCTTGGGCAAGACCGAAATTAACACCTTAATCACTGAAAACCACGGTGCTGAAGTCATCTGCCAGTTTTGTCAAACTGCCTACCACTTCTCCGAAACTGATTTGAAAGAACTTTTAAAACATGACCACTAACTATCACTCACCTTGGAAAATTGGTGACGTTACCATTCAAAACCGGATTGTCCTTGCGCCAATGGCTGGGATTTCCAACAAAGCCTTCCTGAGCCTTGCCAAAGAGTTTGGGGCTGGCCTTGTCGTGACTGAGATGATCTCAGACAAGGGTATCGAGTATCGCAATGCCAAAACCTTGTCAATGCTAGATTTTGATGGCGTTCCCAATCCCTTGTCAATCCAAATCTTTGGCGGAGATGCTCAGACGCTGGTGCAAGCCGCAAAGTTTGTCGCCGCACACACGACAGCGGATATGATCGACATCAATATGGGCTGTCCTGTCCCCAAAGTCACTAAAAATGAATCCGGCTCTCGTTTATTACTAGACCCAGACAAAATTTACGACGTTGTTTCTGCCGTCTCAGCTGCCATTGACCTACCACTGACCGTCAAAATGCGGATTGGCTGGGATAATGATCACCTGTTTGCAGTCGAAAATGCCTTAGCTGCTGAAAAAGCTGGTGCTGCTGCCATTGCCATGCACGCTCGGACGAGGGTTCAGATGTATGAGGGCAAGGCAGACTGGACGTGGCTAACCAAAGTCGCCAGCCAACTCAGCGTTCCTTTTATCGGGAATGGCGATGTTAAAACGCCTGAAGATGCCAAACGGATGCTTGATGAAACAGGTGTTGATGCCGTCATGATTGGTCGGGCAGCCTTAGGCAACCCGTGGATGCTCAAGCAAACAGCCCATTTCCTAGCAACTGGCGAGGCAATCCCGCAACCAACTGTTGCTGAAAAACTTGAGACTGCTAAGGTTCATCTGGCACGACTGGTCGCCCTCAAAGGCAATCAAAACGGCGCCCGCGAATTTCGCCAGCACGCCGCTTATTATCTCAAAGGTGCACCCCGTGCAGCCAAAGTCAAGGTCGCTATCAATCAAGCCAACTCGGCAGAGGAAATCTCAGCAATCTTTGATGCCTATCTCAAGCAATGATAACCGGCTGCCCAAAAAGGCTGCAACAGGCCGCCCACAGCCTTTCTCAAACCCCCATGGGGATTTGTCTAAAACCCCATGAGGGTTTGTCCTAATTCCCATGAGGATTTGCCTAAATTCCCATGGGGGTTTGGCGAAATTACCATGGTAGTTTGCCGAAATTACCATGGTAATTTGGCCCAAACACCATGGCAAGTTAAAAAAAAGCGCCAGCGCTTTTTGGACACTGTCAGCTGTTCGCTTCAGTCATAAGTAAAGCCGCTGCCCATGACCTCATGGACATTGGTGATGGCGACAAAGGCATTGGGATCGACTTCTGCAAGGATCTCCTTGACAACTAGGACTTGTGTTGGGCTGAGCACAACATAGATAATCTTCTTGTCTTGAGTCGAGTAGACGCCCTCTCCCTTGAGATAGGTCGCGCCTCGATCAACTTCAGCCATGATCCGTTGGGCAATCAGCTGATGTTGCTCACTAATAATCAGCATGCCCCGTACCGTGTAACCACCATTTTGCACGAGCGCCACGACTTGACTAAAGACAAAGCTGGCAATGACCGTATACATCATGTGCTGAATATCAATATAGGTCAGGGAAAGCAGCAAGATGAGCAGATCCATGGCAAAGAGGGTATGGCCGATGGCGATGCCTTTTTTTTGCTCAAAATAACGGCCGATGATGTCGCCACCTCCTGTCGTGCCGCCAAATCGAAAGACAATCCCACTCCCCACACCAGCAAAAGTCCCTGCAAGTAGTGCTGCAATCAAGGGATCTTGGCTAATATCAATCGAGAAGCTGATCCTTTGAAATAACCAGATGAAGACGGACAGGCAGACAGTCCCATGAATCGTGTAAATCATGCCACGTTTACCGAAAATCCTCATCCCTAGCACGAATAATGGCAGGTTCAAGACAATCTGTGAATAGGCAGGGTTAATCTTGAACAAGGCATGGCCGATCAGGGTCAAGCCACTCACGCCACCCTCTGCCAAATGGTTGGCCATGTTAAAATTGACAAAACCAAAGGCATAAATCGCCGTCCCAAAGGCAATCATCAAAAAGTTAATGACTGGAAACTTGCTTGCTTTCAAATCCTCTCCTTTACTAAGCGTTTAAGGCGACTGCACGGCCTCTTTTTTTGCTGCGGATGATTGACATGCGGTGTTTGTGTGCTGCGCACTGCGTTCGCCCAATCATCATTGGCAACCAGCACTTTGCTCAATCCTCTTCTTCTACGAACTTACCCAAAACCTTGACATTTTCAGCGATAGAGACAAAGGCTGTCGGGTCGACTTTGGTCATGATATATTTGAATTCTTGATATTCCGCTTGGGTGATGATGGTGATCAAAATCGTCATCGTCACATGGGTATAGGCTCCCTCAGCAGAATTAACCACCGTCACGCCCCGATGTAATCTGCTATGAAGGGCTTCAGTAACGGCCTCAGGGTTCTTGGTCACAATCATTGCCTGCATTTTTCTTTGCTTGGTATAGATGGCATCTGTTACGCGACTTGACACAAAAATCGTCAGCAAGGAATAAAACATATATTGCCAGCCGAACAAAATCCCCGCCATGACCATGATCACAGCATTAAAAGCTAGGCTGATATGACCGACCTGTCGACCTGTTTTTTTCCGAATATAGAGGCTAAAAATGTCCGTACCGCCACTAGAAATCCCGCTCTTCAAGGCGAAACCAATCCCCGAACCCATAATCGCACCACCAAAGACCGCATTGATAATCGGGTCTGTTGTCAACGTATGCTCCGGAATCATATGAATAAAGACCGAGCTCAAGGTAACCGTAATCACCGTATAAATGGTAAACGGTTTACCGATCTTCAGCCAAGCCAAGACCAACAAGGGCAGATTCAGCAAGTATAGCGTGATCGAGACTGGAATCGTTTGCCCCAAGAGTTGATGGGAAAGGGTCGTAAAGATTTGTGCCAGACCAGTGATACCACTAGAGTAGACGTGCCCCGGTTGATAAAAAAGGTTGAGGGCGACTGCGGATAGAATCGCATAAACGACTGATGCCGATAGTTTGTACATCAGCTTCTCAATGGATAGGTGCCGAATGACTTTGATCATAGTGTTTTCCCGATTTCCAGGTTCAAGTCTGCCAATTGCTGATCAGAAACCAAGCTAGGTGCTTGCGTCATCGGATCTGCCGCCTTGTTGTTCTTAGGAAAGGCAATAACTTCTCGGATATTCTCCTTGCCAGCCAAAAGCATGACGAAGCGATCAAGACCAAGCGCTAGCCCACCATGTGGTGGGAAGCCATAAGTCATCGCTTCTAGTAAGAAGCCAAACTGTTCATTAGCAGTTTCTTGGCTAAAACCGAGCGCTTTGAGCATGCGTTCCTGCAAGTCCTGATGGTTAATCCTTAGACTGCCACCGCCAAGTTCATAGCCATTGAGGACAATATCATAGGCAATAGCGCGAACTTTCGACAGGTCACCCTCTAGCTCATGCGCACTCTCTGCTGTCGGCAAGGTGAACGGATGATGGGCGCTGGTGTAACGACCTTCTTCCTCGCTCCACTCAAACATTGGCCAGTCAATGACCCAAAGGAAGTTAAAGCGATTCTGGTCGATGAGGTCTTGTTCTTTAGCCAGTCGGGTGCGCAAGGCCCCCAAGGTCGCATTGGCAACTTCTAGCTCGTCTGCCACAAACAGTACCAAGTCATTGTCTGCCAAGTCAAGTTTTTCAGACAAAGCCTCCGTAATCTCTGGCAGAAATTTGGCAATCGGTCCAGCAAAAGCCTGATCAGTAAACTTGACCCATGCTAAGCCTTTAGCGCCAAACTGTTTGGCAAATTCCGTTAAGCCATCAATCGCTTTGCGTGAGTACTGGTCGGCAGCGTTTTTAACCACGATTGCCTTGACGACTTCAGCCTCGGAAAAGACTTTAAAGTCGACTTTTTTGGCAAGACTTGAGACGTCTTTAAGCCGCATATCGAACCGTGTGTCTGGCTTATCTGAGCCATAGTCGTTCATGGCATCATCATAACGCATCCGTGGGAACGGTAATGTCACCTCAATCCCTTTGCTAGCCTTCATAACCTTGGCAATCAACCCTTCCGTCAAATCTTGAATCTCTTGTTCATCCAAGAAAGAGGTCTCCAAGTCAATTTGGGTAAACTCAGGCTGACGGTCTCCTCGTAAATCTTCATCTCGGAAACATTTGACGATTTGATAATAGCGATCAAATCCTGCCGCCATCAACAATTGTTTGGTAATCTGTGGCGACTGAGGCAAGGCATAAAAATGCCCTGCCGACAGCCGACTCGGTACGAGGTAATCCCGCGCCCCTTCTGGTGTTGACTTGGTCAAGATCGGTGTTTCAACATCAATAAAGTCCAGATCATCTAAATAATGGCGGATTGACTTGGTCACCTGATGGCGTAATTTGAAGTTAGCCAACATCTCTGGCCGGCGTAAATCAAGGTAGCGATAACGCATCCGGATATCATCGCTAGCCTCCAGCTTATCTTTGATTTCAAAAGGTGTCGTCTTAGAATGGTTTAAAATATGGAGCTCAGCTACTTCAAGCTCCACTTGACCTGTCGCTAACTTGTCGTTAGCTTGACTCCGAGCGACCACCACACCCCTGACTTCTATCACAAATTCACTGCGCAGGCGCTCAGCTGTTTCAAGCACTTCTTTTGAGGCTAATTCAGGATTAACGACCAACTGCATAATCCCCTCACGGTCACGCAAGTCAATAAAGATCAAGCCACCAAGGTCTCGCCGGCGTGCCACCCAACCCTTGAGTGTCAGGGTCTGACCGATATGTTCAGAGCGGACATCGCCCGCATATACTGTACGTTTCATCATTTATTTCCTTTATCTATTTGAGTCCCTGTTCATTGGTCTGCCGTCACTGCTGCAAAGACCGCCGTGAAATCTTGCTGAATAGCTGTCAAAGTCGTTTGAACAGTCTGACGGGTCAGATTATTTTTGACAACGATGTCATCAGAGGTCATTTCTGACTCTCCCAGCGTGATGATTGTCTTGGCACCGAATTCTTCGGCAGATTTGAATTGTTGTTTGATTTTGCGGTCCAAGAAATCACGTTCTGCTGAATAGCCTTGATGGCGTAGCGACTGGACTAATTTGAGCGCTGCGACATTGGCAGTCTCGCCTAAGACGACAACATAGACATCGAGTGTCTGGATCACAGGCAAAGCCACCTCCTGTTCCTCCAAGACTAGCAACAAGCGCTCCAGCCCGATACCAAAGCCAAAACCTGCCGTATCAGGACCATCAAAGTAACTCACGAGGCCGTCATAACGACCACCGCCACATATCGTCAGCGCTTTACCCTTGATTTCAGTTATGAATTCAAAAATCGTATCATTATAATAATCCAATCCTCGAACCATATTAGCATCAATCGTATAGCTAATGTCAAGTGCTGCTAACATCTCCTTGACCGTCTCTAAATGCTGCTGACTTGCCTCACTCAAGAAATCCAGAATCGATGGTGCTGCTTTGACAATCTCAATATCAGCCTGATCCTTAGAATCTAGCACACGTAGCGGATTTTCATATAGGCGACGTTTTGAGTCTGCTGACAACTGTGTCTCATGCTGTGCCAGATAGGCAATCAATGTTTCTCGATACCGTTGCCGTGTCTCACTATCGCCTAGCGAATTGATGACGAGCTTGATTTCTTGCACGCCTAGTTGATCGAAAAAGGCTTTTGCCATGGCAATCGTCTCGACATCAGTCGCAGGATTTTTTGAACCAAAGTTTTCAACGCCAATCTGATGGAACTCACGCAAGCGACCAGCCTGCGGGCGTTCATAACGAAACATCGGGCCAGTGTAGTAGACCTTAAATGGCTTTTGAACCTCTGGTGCGAACTTTTTATTTTCAACATAAGACCGAACAACCGGCGCAGTCCCCTCAGGTCGCAAGGTCACATGCCGGTCTCCCTTGTCATAAAAATCATACATTTCCTTGGTCACGATGTCTGTCGTATCGCCAACCGAACGTGAGATAACCTCATAATATTCAAAAATCGGCGTTCTAATTTCACTAAAATGATAGTTGCTAAAGACACGCCGCATCGTTTCCTCGACAAATTGCCACTTCTCACTCTCGCCCGGTAAAATGTCATTTGTACCCTTAGGTCTTTGTAATTTCATTTACTTCTTTCCTTTCTGCGGTCTCATGTCACGAAACCTTGAAACTCGACTGGCGCCGAGCGTGGCCATGAGCGACCCTTGGCCGCTCAAAGTCTTCCCTATAAGAAAACGACCCAGAGCGCAAAACAATCCGCTCAAGGCCGATCATATCGTGGTGCCGCCTTTATCTACCTAACTAATTAATCTGCAGCTTTAAAAACTGTTTTATTTTTGACAAAATAATCATAACCTGAATAAATGGTCGCAAGCAAGCAGATGTATAAGAAAACCGTTCCGATGATCTGAAGTCCCAGTAATAAGAAGATAATCGACAACATCTGTGTGAATGTCTTAATTTTACCGGGTAAAGCTGCCGCCAATACAACACCGCCTTGTTCGACCAAGAGTAACCGTAAGCCAGTCACTGCTAGCTCTCGGCAGATGATGATGGCAATCACCCATGCTGGCGCTAATTTTAAAGGCACAAGCATGATGAAAGCAGACATCACGAGCATTTTATCTGCTAAGGGATCAGCAAATTTACCAAAATTTGAGACAATTTCCCACTTCCGTGCCAAATAGCCATCCAGCCAATCTGTCGCTGAAGCAATGGCAAATAAAACAGCTGCGATGACTTGCCAAATATGTGAGTGACCAGCTACTGCCAAAATCAAGATAAACAGCGGAATGGCAAAAATCCGAGCGATGGTTAGGTTATTGGGTAAGTTTTCTTTCGTAAATTTCATCTGGTCTCTATTCTATTGTGATAGTCAAAGTTGCAGGACTTTCAGGCGCTGAAATACTTGATAAATCAATCGGTGTCTCCCCGATTTTAACCGTCAAGCCGATTGTTCTACCCAGTGTTAAAACCGTTTGATGCCCTGTTAAAGTTGCTTTTGTCGGTGTTGCTTCTGTTAAGGTCACTTGCCCACTTGGCAAGTCTGAATTTGTCATGCCAATCCAAACCGTACCTCCGTTGGCAACACTCATGTTGACCACCGCAGGATTGGGCGCATTTTTCACTGTTGCCACAAGTACTTGACCACTTCCCGTCACAGTCACCACAGGATTAGGTGGCTCTGCTACTTTTGATGCAGACGTGCTACTGGTTTGAGAGACTGATGAGCTAGATGTCGTACTCTTAGTACTTGTTGAGATGCGATATAAGTTATCTGCAATCTGACTACTAGCTGGTTTATTTAAAATCACTGCTGCTGAAATGCTAATCACAATCAAGGTAGCGACCGTGCCTAATAAGACAATCGGCAGGTAGTGCCGCCAAGTCTTTTCGCCCACCTCATCTGCCTCTGCTGCCAAACGTTCTGAAGGTTTGACAAAGCGATAATTATCAGCAAAATCTGTCGTCTCTCGCTGCTCTCGGACTTCAACCATCCGACCAGTTTCATAGGCCGTCAGTAACCGATCGTAATCAAGATTCAAACGATCAGCGTATTGCTTCAGGTAAGCCTTCACATAGAAGTCCCCAGGCAAAGCGTCATAATCATCTTGCTCCAAGGCAACAATATACATCTTCTGAATGTGTGTCAGTTCTTCCGCTTCATTTAGCGTCATATCAAGTTTCGCACGCTCATCGCGCAGGACTTGTCCCACTGTTTTTTTTACCACGAGAACTCCTTTCTGTTATTTTGCTTTTAACTCAGACCGCTTATCCTCAAACTGATTTAGGCGTCATGATGAAGTCGCTGACAACCATCTCGCTGACAAACTTATCTGCATATTGCCCAATCTTCTCCAAAGTCAATGCCGATAGCAGTATCGGAAATTCAAAGAAAGTCACACCCTCAAACAGATTAGACGAGAATTGATTGGCGATAAACTCCAAAGAATTTAACGACCGGTAATAATCGCCCAACATGTCTTTTTTGACAAGGGCCAACTGTTCTAAATTGAAATCACTTTCTATTTTATAACTTTTTAGCGTATCACGCAAAATTTTTGCGAGTTCTATTGGATAAACTGTATCTCCAGTTATGCTTATAAAATGATAGCTTGGTCCAACCTCAAAGTCAAAGCCAAAAGAATCATTGATCATCCCTTGATTATACAAACTTTCATACTTATGACTGGCCGTCCCCAAAATCATCGTCAACATCAATTGGATGGCTAACTTGTACTCAAAGCGGCGCAGACCGTCCGATGACAGCCGGTCGTAACCCCGAAAACCGATCGCCAATTTGGGAATGGCGACATCAAAAGCCAACGTCCCTGATGATATCGGAGCACTTGCCTCAAAAAACTGACGTTTAATCGGTTCAATCGGCGCAAAATGTTTTTCTGCTTGATTTTGTTGAACGAAGGTTGACATTGCTGCGACATCAAAAGGTCCTGTCAAAAAGAGCGACATATTGGCTGGATGATAAAAGGTGTGGTAATTTTCGTATAAATCCTCAGCCCTAATCTGCCGAATACTCTGCGGTGTTCCAGCAATATCAGAAGCCATAGGCGAATTAGGATAAAGATTTTGCAAGAGACCAAACAACAAACGGAATTCTGCATCATCTTGATACATTTGAATTTCTTGTGTGATAATCCCTTGTTCTTTTTCGACTGATGCCTGTGTAAAGTAAGGCTCTTGCACAAAGTCTAACAACAAGGCGACATTAGGCTCAATATGCGCTGTCGTTGAAAAGAGATAAGACGTCCGTGTAAAACTTGTAAAGGCATTGGCAGTCGCACCCAAAGCACCAAAAAAGTTCATGGCATCGCCATCTTCCTTTTCAAACAACTTGTGCTCCAAGAAATGTGCAATCCCTTCTGGGAAAGCCTTCATCTCTGACGCACCACGTGGCACAAAAGTCGTATCCAAACTACCAAAATTCGTTGTCATGAGGCCGTAGGTTTTATTAAAGTCCGGCTTAGGCAAATAGTAAACACGCAAACCATTTTCTAGCACATCTTGATAGAGTGTTTCGCCAACTTTAGGATATTTTTTAATCTCCAAGCGTTTCTCCCTCCATAAAGTACAAGGCTTGCAAAGTCAAGGTTTGTGCCAATCTGATCACGTCATCTTTGGTAACCGCAGCCAACTTCTCCAACCACGCCTCCGTCGTCAAGTAGCGCTCTGGCAAAAGAGTGCGAATATAGGCTTGCTCAATCAAATTTGACGGCGAATCTAGTGAAAGAAAATAAACATTTCTCAGCATTTCTTTGGTTTGCTGAAACTCTGTCTCTGAAATATCCCCCTGAGCCAATGCCCGCACCTGTGCCCGAATAATCGTCAAGGCCTTGCTGCGTTGACTCGCATCGATACCCGCTGACACCTTCAGAAAGCCCGTAAAGGTATCAAAACGTGAGGTTGCGTAATAAGCCAGACTCTCTTTTTCTCGGACATTGGTAAATAATTTAGAATGTGAGAAGCCGCCGAGCAAACCATTTAAGACCTGCATGGTCAGATAATCTGCATCGCCATATTTGACAGAGTGACTGTAAGCTAATTGTAAAATGGATTGGTTGACGGCTTCTTTTTCTGTTTTTTCACGCACCACATTGGACTTCGCCTGATCATAAAAAATAGTCGTCAAGGGATCGCGATCGGTAAACGGCATTTCTGAAAAACGCGCCTGAATCGTCTCGACCTCCGCATCCGTCAAATCTCCTAAAACTGAAATATCAATCGTATCGGTCACAAGCATCCGCTTGTAATAATCAAAAACACTTTGACGCGTTTCGTGGGTCATCAAGGCAACGGTCGCGATACTCGGTGTCGCCAGATTTTTATCCTCAAAGAACAGTTCGCTCAAGCGCGTCGAAGCCACATAGGACTTATCCTCACGAGTCGTGTCCAAATAAGCCAACAAATTCTTCTTTTCTCGTGCAAAGGTCGCCTCATCAAAGCCAATCTCGTCAATCAGCGGCATGAACACAGCCTGATGAATGAGGGCAATGGCTTCTGTCACCGTATCACTCCCGACATAT
This sequence comes from Streptococcaceae bacterium, assembly GCA_031270325.1. Taxonomy (GTDB): domain Bacteria; phylum Bacillota; class Bacilli; order Lactobacillales; family Streptococcaceae; genus Pseudolactococcus. The sequence continues at coordinate 52,178 of JAISXW010000006.1, read as the reverse complement.
TTGGGATTGACGACACTCATGGCAATATTCAACAAATGGTTATCGCCTTTTTTAGACACACCCGTCGCAAAATTAGCCCCATACAGCTCCGATAACTTGCTTTGAAATTGCTGATTGGTCGGCAAGGCAGCATTGGAGGTCTCCCAAAGACTAGAGATTAGCACCCGCTTAGCGACAGTCTGCCGAGACATTTTACTACGAAAACGCAGCAGGATCTGTACTGTTTTGAATTTCTTTTCTTGAATAATATGTAAGTTGACGCCATCTTTTAATTTCATAGTTGTCCTTTTATAGCCACCCTCAACACAGCTCATGTGCATTCAAAGCGCCTGATATCTTTTTCTATTATACCAAAATTAAGGCACACTGTATCAACTCAGGCATTAGATTTCACGACAAAAGCATGAAGCACGCTCTCACGAGACACGGTAATCTCATGGATTGTTAAAAAGTCTACTAAAACCTGATTTTTCATGAGTGGTCGTAACATCAACGCCTTCAAAGATTTCTTACGATATGATTGCAATTGATAGTTTTTCAAAACGCAAAAAACTAGCTTCCTTAAGCTATTAAGTGTCATCCGAGTTGATAGAACAAGTTCTATTATTTATAGAACTGGTTCTATTTTTTATAGAACTCATTCTATTTTTTATAGAACTCGTTCTATTTTTTATAGAACTCGTTCTATTATTTATAGAACTCGTTCTATTATTTATAGAACTCGTTCTATGTTTTGTGGAACCCGTTCTATGTTTTGCAGAACTTGTTTCATTGTAAGCAGGTAATCAAACGATGGTAAGTGGGATTGTCATGTGACACCACAAGTTGAACATAGGTCGTCGATAATCGCTAGATAGTTTCCTAAGGTTTTCATTCATGGCAGGATAATGTCTCATACCACGAGCAGTTTGGCAGGAGTGTTTGAAATAGTTTTGTAACAATCCGTGAGACTGCCGTGTAAAATTCAAAATAGATAGCCAAACCCTTAAAATTTTGATATAATAAATTCAATTGATTGTAAAGTAAACCTTTAAATCGTCCAGAGAGGCGGCAAGGCACAATGACTATCGTTTATCATTCCCTTGCCTGTGATTATGGTGGGGTTTTTTTATTGAAGATAGGATAGGAGAGTGTATGTCAAAGACAAAAGAAATTATTGATGATGTGACGATGAAACGTGCGATTACACGGATCACTTATGAAATTATTGAGCGCAATAAAGAGCTGGATAAGTTGGTTATTGTTGGGATTAAAACACGTGGTGTCTATATCGCCAAACGGATTCAAGAAAGGCTCAAACAATTGGAAAATATTGATATTCCAATCGGAGCACTGGACACCAAGCCTTTTCGTGATGATGTCAAGACGGCTGATAATACGTCAGAGATACCAGTATCAATTACAGATCGGGAGATTATCCTCGTTGATGATGTCCTTTATACCGGTCGGACTATTCGTGCGGCGATTGATGGTTTAGTGGCACTTGGTCGTCCCTCCAAGGTCAGCTTAGCAGTGCTAGTCGATCGTGGTCACCGTGAATTACCGATTCGTGCGGATTATGTGGGTAAAAATATCCCGACTGCGCGGAATGAAGCGATCATTGTTCAGGTCTCTGAAATTGATGGTGCGGATAGTATTTTGATTAAGAAGGAGGCCTAGATGACAACTTCTAAAGCTGATGTCATTTATGATGTTCAGGACAAACCGCCCCTAGCCATGTGGTTTGGGCTTTCTTTCCAACATCTCTTTGCCATGTTTGGTGCGACTGTTCTAGTGCCGATATTAGTCGGTATTGATCCAGCGATTGCCCTTTTTTCCAGTGGCTTGGGGACTTTGGCACATCTGACCGTAACCAACTATAAAATTCCAGCCTACATGGGTTCGAGTTTTGCCTATATTTTAGCTATGCAAAGCCTGATGAAATCAGATGGTATTGCAGCAGTTGCCCAAGGTGCGATTGTTGGTGGGTTGGTCTATCTGCTTGTTGCCGTGATTGTCAAGTTTGTGGGCAAGGGTTGGATTGATAAGGTCTTGCCGCCGATTGTGGTCGGGCCGATCGTCATGGTGATTGGATTGAGCTTGGCAGGAACTGCGGTCAATGATGCCATGAATCGAAATGGTGTCTATAATCTGACTTTCCTAATCATTTCACTCGTGACCTTATTTTCAGTTTTAGCCTTTAATATGTTTGGCAAGGGCTTGACCAGTTTGATTCCGATTTTACTTGGAATTATTGTGGGCTATCTGTTCACACTGGTCGTCCAACAGCTGACGGGGATGTCAATTATTTCTTTTGCGGACATAGCCCACAAGCCGTGGTTTGAAGTGCCGAGATTTGATATTTTAGGGGTTGATTATGCCTTTAAACTTTATCCGTCAGCGATTTTGACAATGGCACCGATTGCCTTTGTGACGATGACGGAACATTTCGGTCATCTCATGGTTTTAAATTCTTTGACAGGTCAGGATTACTTTAAAGATCCCGGCTTGGAACGCACGCTGACCGGTGACGGTTTCGCACAAATCATTGCCGGTGTCTTTGGTGCACCGCCGGTGACCTCTTACGGTGAAAACATTGGTGTGATGGCAATTACCAAAATTCATTCGGTTTATGTCATTGCCGGTGCCGCTGTTTTTGCGGTTGTCCTGAGTTTCATTGGTAAAATCTCTGCTCTCATTCATTCTATCCCAACGCCAGTAATCGGTGGTGTGTCAATTGCGCTCTTTGGTGTCATTGCCTCTAGTGGTCTGAAGATTTTAGTCGAAAACAAGGTTGATTTCGATGACAAACGCAATCTCTTGATTGCCAGTGTGATTTTAGTCTCAGGTATTGGCGGCTTAACGCTGAACATTGCTGGCGTCGCCATTTCTGGTGTAGCATTCTCGACAATTCTAGGTATTTTGATGCACCTCTTATTACCAAAAGAATAAAATAATTCTGAAATAGAAAAATTTGACAGAGTTGCAAGTGGGTGGTTCACTTGCAACGAACTTTAATTTTTTCTAGGATTCAGTTGCGTTTTTTAGTAAACCTAGCGTAAGAGAATTAGGAGCAAAACCAAAGTACCTAATAGGCAAAGTTTTGGATTTGCGGCAAATGGGTAATAATGTTACAATCGAAATGCTAACACAAAATGTAAATGATGAAATTTTTGCCGTAAATGTCAGAGGAACGCTCTTGATGATTGGTGAAGTTATTAAAAGGAAGGTGTTATTTTTTTATGATACAGAATGCCACGTTGTTTCAAGTTTTTCTGGAGCTATTGACTCCGCAGCCTATTTATCTGATAGGTTCTATGATTGTGATTGCACTGGGAATATGGTTTGCTAAAGATTCTACTCTGAGGACGAGAATCAGTACCATTTTGTTATCTTTTATCTTGTTTTATTACTTTAGTGTGCTTTTTTCAGGGGTAGTTGGTATTCCAACATTTACTGAATGGCAACGTCTGATGCATTTTGGAAAAGCGATATTTAATCCAAATATTAATCTCATCCCATTTGTTGATGGCGTTCATATTGATTTTATTTTAAATGTACTTTGTTTTCTACCTTTGGGGTTCTTGTTGCCCATAATCAGTCGCAAATATAACAATTTGAAATCAATACTCTTAATTGGTTTAAGTATTTCTTTTTTCATCGAACTCAGCCAATTGTTTACTTTGTACCGAGAAAGTGATATTAATGATTTGATTACGAATGGTCTAGGGACACTGCTTGGCTGGTTATGTTTTAAAATACTTGTCAAAATTGGGTTATTTAAACCTACGCAAGATTACTTTTTAAATGGCATGACAGATAGTTATTGGTTGCCGATAATCATTGCGATGACTGCTTTTGTCAATACATTTATTAGTTAAAATAAGGAGAATAAGGTGAAAAAAATAATCAACTTAACATTTGTTATCATAGCATTGCTTACCTTGACAAGTTGTGCAAGTAGTAAAACAAAAGATTCCAGACAAGAATCTGATCCAAAAACAAGCCATGCTAAATCGAGTTCTTCTAGTCCAAAAGATAATGGCGTGATTCCAAATTTAACACAAATACAAATTAGTGATGTTTTAAAAAAACAATTTAGTAATGTCAATTTTGATTCAGAGGAACAAGTTTACACAGGGGCATTTCCCTTTAAAGTTTTGATTACACAATCAAGCGTTGGCATTCAAAAAGTTAAATTAGAAGGCAAGTATACGCTAGAATGTCGTGAGGGGATGTATCAATTTGCAAGTGGTTTATTTAAGGCATTAAATCTTGACGACCAGCTGGATAAGTTAGATAAACTCAAGCAGCCAATACCTAAAAAAGAAGAAGCAGAAGTTGAAGATACTTACACTATCCCTTCGGCTGGAATTAAAATTGATTATTATGGTGATACGCAGCAGAATAGTTTTGATTTAATCCTCTCGTCGCTGATTTAATCGCACGGAGAAAAGTCAGTACATTTTTTGAAAAAATTAAGGACATGAAAATAAAATTTCGTTTGTCAAATTAAAATAAAATAGACTGCTGAATAGCCGCTATTTTTCATAATAAATGAATCACGACAAACGCATGAAGCTTATTTTATCCCTTAGATTTCCTCTTAAATCTTTTTTCATGAAATTTCCTTATCCTTTTCTTGAAAAACGATTTAAATCGACCTCTCACACTCTTCATTTTTCATGCGTTTGTCGTGTCTTATTACCAAAAACGGTTGAAAAGTGACTCGAAATTTGCTACAATGGAAAAAATGAATAAAGCCCTTTAAAAACAGTCCCGTGAGGCTGTGAAGGCTGTCCAGTAAAACATCTGTGCTTTTTGGCGCAGCAATGTCATGGCTGCCTTTGAGGTAGCCATTTTTTGATGCGAGTTGGCAATTAGCAACTTTTTCTTCGGGAACTGTCTGTGCTTGCCAACACACTTAAGGACACTTCTATTAACTCATGATTCGCCTGTGGCCAGATTTTATGTCTGAAATCGTTAAGCTCCTCGTCAGACGAGACATCTGTCTCACAGAGCAAAAATCCAGTTGCCAGTTAATAGAGGTGCTCTTAAAAGAGTTGTGAAAGGAATCTGATTTGACAATTTCACCTGACGGTATCGTCTCCATTAAACACCTAACAAGCATGGCCTTATTGAGCAATGATGAAGTTATCGGCCTGATCAAACGTGCCCAAGCCTTTAAACATCAGCAGATCAAACCTGTCTTTAAACGCCAATTCTTTGTGGCCAATCTTTTTTTTGAAAACTCAACACGAACGCACAAGTCGTTTGAGGTAGCGGAGAAAAAATTAGGCTTAGAAGTCATTGAATTTGATGCCGCGAGCAGTTCGGTCAATAAGGGCGAGACGCTATATGACACAGTTCTGACAATGAGCGCCATCGGGGTTGATGTCTGTGTCATTCGCCATCCTGATGAACATTACTATCAAGAATTGGTCGATAGTCGCACGATTCAGTCGGCTATCGTCAATGGTGGTGATGGGTCGGGTCAACACCCCAGTCAATCTTTACTAGATTTATTGACGATTTACGAAGCATTTGGCACCTTTCAAGGTTTGAAAATCATGATTGCAGGGGATATTACCCATAGTCGTGTCGCCAAATCCAATATGCAAATGCTCAAACGCTTGGGTGCTGAACTTTATTTTACCGGTCCTGAGAGCTGGTATTCAAAAAGCTTTGATGTCTACGGTCGCTATGTTGCTCTGGATGAGATGATTGAGCAGGTGGATGTCCTGATGTTACTTCGTGTCCAACATGAACGGCATGATTCAGGCGCATCATTTTCTAAAGAAACCTATCATGCCCAGTACGGCTTGACCCATGAACGCTATAAGTGGATGAAAGATACCGCCATCATCATGCACCCAGCCCCTGTCAATCGTGGCGTAGAAATCTCGAGTGACTTGGTCGAAGCACCTCGCTCTCGGATTACTGCTCAGATGACTAATGGCATGTTTATGCGGATGGCGATTTTAGAAGCCATCCTCAATGGTAAAGCTTAACAATGGCAAAGTGTCACAACTGACTGATGAGAATCAGCAATGAAAGAGGATTGCAATGAAACGACTTTTGATATTAGAAGATGGTACGATTTTAGAGGGGACGGCCTTTGGTGCAGATATAGAGGTAACTGGAGAAGTCGTCTTTAGCACAGGCATGACAGGTTATCAAGAATCAATCACGGATCAATCCTATAATGGACAAATTCTGACCTTTACCTATCCTTTGGTCGGTAACTATGGGATCAATCGTGATGATTATGAATCAATTATCCCGACTTGTAAAGGGGTTGTGGTGCGTGAAAATGCCAGACTAGCAAGCAACTGGCGCAACCAGATGTCACTGGATGAATTTTTACAGCGTAAGAATATTCCAGGTATTTCAGGCATTGATACACGTGCTTTGACTCGGATTATCCGCCATCACGGCACAATGAAAGCGACGTTGGTTAATCCTGGAGATGACCTCAGACATATCCAAGATCAACTGCGGGCTACGGTGTTACCGACTAATCAAGTGGCGCAAGTGTCGACTAATACCGCTTATCCAAGTCCGGGGACAGGCCGTAACATTGTGGTTGTTGACTTTGGCCTGAAACATTCTATCCTACGGGAGCTCTCCAAACGGGAGTGTAACTTAACGATTGTCCCACATACCGTGACGGCTGAGGAAATTATCGAGATGAATCCTGACGGTGTCATGTTGACCAATGGACCGGGCGATCCGACAGATGTCCCACAAGCGCTAGAGATGATTCGTGGGATTCAAGATAAGTTTCCGATTTTTGGGATTTGTCTAGGGCATCAGTTGTTTGCCATGGCCAATGGTGCGACCACAAGCAAGATGAAGTTCGGTCACCGTGGTTTTAACCATGCTGTGCGCGAGATTGCGACAGGACGTGTTGACTTTACCTCGCAGAATCATGGTTTCGCAGTGGATACGGCGTCGATTGAACAGACAGATTTGATGGTCACGCATATCGAGATTAACGATCAGTCGGTCGAAGGGGTTCGCCACAAATATTTGCCAGCCTTTTCGGTTCAGTTTCACCCAGATGCTGCGCCAGGACCACATGATGCCGCCTATCTCTTCGATGAATTTATGGAAATGATTGACGCAACCAAGCTTGAGAAAGGTGACTTCTAATGCCAAAACGTAACGATATTAAAAAAATTATGGTCATTGGTTCTGGCCCGATTATTATTGGTCAAGCGGCTGAATTTGACTATGCTGGGACACAGGCCTGCCTTGCGCTAAAAGAGGAAGGGTACAGTGTTGTCCTAGTCAATTCAAATCCGGCAACGATTATGACGGACAAGGAAATTGCCGACAAGGTCTATATCGAGCCAATTACGGTTGAATTTGTTACCCGAATCCTGCGCAAAGAGCGTCCGGATGCCCTGCTGCCAACGCTAGGTGGTCAGACCGGTTTGAATATGGCAATGGCCCTATCTGAAACAGGTATCCTAGATGAGCTCAATATTGAATTGCTCGGTACTAAACTCTCAGCCATTGATCAAGCAGAAGATCGGGATTTGTTCAAAAAACTGATGGAAGAATTGGAACAGCCAATCCCAGAATCTGAAATCGTCAACACCGTTGAGGAAGCAGTCACTTTTGCCAACTCAATTGGTTATCCGATTATTGTACGGCCAGCCTTTACCCTCGGTGGTACTGGTGGGGGGATGTGTGACAATGAAGAAGAGCTACGCGAGACTGCTGAGAATGGTCTGAAATTATCGCCAGTGACCCAGTGTTTGATTGAGAAATCAATTGCCGGCTTTAAAGAAATCGAATATGAAGTGATGCGTGATGCAGCGGATAATGCGATTGTTGTCTGTAACATGGAAAACTTCGATCCTGTCGGGATTCATACAGGAGACTCTATCGTCTTTGCGCCTAGTCAGACCTTGAGTGACATTGAATACCAAATGCTTCGGGACGCCTCTTTGAAAATTATCCGTGCGCTGAAAATCGAAGGCGGCTGTAATGTGCAATTGGCGCTTGATCCTGATAGCTTTAATTACTATGTGATCGAAGTCAACCCACGGGTTTCGCGGTCATCTGCGCTTGCTTCGAAAGCGACGGGCTATCCAATTGCGAAATTAGCTGCTAAAATCGCCGTTGGTCTGACCTTGGATGAGATGATTAACCCGGTCACAGGGACGACCTATGCCATGTTTGAACCAGCACTGGACTACGTCGTGTCTAAAATTCCACGTTTTCCATTTGATAAGTTTGAATCAGGGGAGCGCCGCCTCGGGACACAGATGAAAGCGACAGGCGAAGTCATGGCGATTGGCCGGAATATTGAGGAGTCCTTCCTCAAGGCAGTCCGCTCACTAGAAGTTGGGGTCTACCACAATGACATGCCGGAGCTTTCAGAAGTCACGGATGATGCCTTGGTTGAGAAGATTGTCAAAGCGCAAGATGATCGCTTGTTTTACTTATCTGAGGCGATTCGCCGAGGTTACAGTATTGAAGAATTGCATAGTTTGACTAAAATTGACCTCTTTTTCCTTGATAAATTGTTGCATATTTTTGAAATCGAGCAAGCATTGGCGACTAATGTCTTCAATCCGGAGTTATTGAAAGAAGCCAAACGCAATGGCTTTGCCGATCGTAAAATTGCTGATCTCTGGCAGACAGATGCGGCAGAAGTACGCAAACGTCGTTTAGACAATGGCATTGTTCCTGTCTTTAAGATGGTCGATACCTGTGCAGCTGAGTTTGAGTCGGCAACCCCTTATTTTTACAGCACCTATGAGTTTGAAAACGAATCAATTCGCTCAGAGAAAGCCTCTGTACTGGTGCTGGGTTCTGGTCCGATTCGGATCGGTCAGGGGGTTGAGTTTGACTATGCAACGGTTCACTCGGTCAAGGCAATTCAGGCAGCGGGTTATGAAGCGATTATCATGAACTCCAATCCTGAGACGGTCTCCACAGACTTTTCTGTTTCAGATAAACTCTACTTCGAGCCATTGACATTTGAAGATGTCATGAATGTGATTGATCTGGAGCAACCTAAGGGTGTGATTGTTCAGTTTGGGGGGCAAACCGCGATTAATTTGGCAGAACCCTTGTCAAGAGCTGGCGTCAAGATACTCGGGACTCAGGTTGAGGCGCTGGATCGTGCCGAAGATCGCAAACTATTTGAAGCAGCACTGCAAGCGCTAGACATTCCACAACCTGTGGGCGCAACAGCGACAAATGAAGAAGAAGCAGTTGCTAATGCCAATGCTATCGGCTATCCGGTACTGGTTCGCCCGTCCTATGTCTTGGGCGGTCGTGCCATGGAAATCGTTGATAACGAGGCTGACTTACGGAACTATATGCAGACAGCGGTTAAAGCAAGTCCAGATCATCCTGTCTTGGTCGACTCTTATCTGCTCGGTCGAGAGTGTGAGGTTGATGCCATCTGTGACGGTGAAAATGTCCTCATTCCTGGTATTATGGAGCATATTGAGCGTGCCGGCGTTCACTCTGGGGATTCGATGGCAGTCTATCCACCGCAAAATCTCTCAGCGACGATTCAAGCCACGATTGCAGACTATACCAAACGTCTGGCGATTGGCCTGAATTGTATCGGGATGATGAATGTGCAGTTTGTCATCTTTGATGAGACCGTCTATGTCATCGAAGTCAACCCACGTGCCTCTCGGACAGTGCCTTTCTTATCCAAGGTTACGGGCATTCCGATGGCACAGGTAGCAACACAGCTTATCTTGGGCAAAACATTGGCTGAGTTAGGCTATGAAGACGGGCTTTTCCCAGAAGACGACAAAGTCCACGTCAAAGCACCGGTCTTTAGCTTTACTAAATTGCAAAAAGTCGATGCCTATCTGTCGCCCGAAATGAAGTCAACAGGGGAAGTCATGGGTTCAGATGTGACACTTGAAAAGGCTTTGTATAAGGCATTTGAAGCTTCTTATCTGCACCTACCAACCTTTGGGAATGTTCTGTTCACAGTGGCTGATGATGCCAAAGCGGAAGCGCTAGTCCTAGCCAAACGTTTCCATGAAATTGGTTATGGCATCTATGCGACCGCTGGCACGGCTGAGTTTTTCGAGAAAAATGGTGTCTATGCTGAAGTAATCGCTAAAATTGGCGAAAATCTTGATCAGCAAGTCAACATTGTGGACTGTATTCGTGCCGGTCGGATTCAAGCCGTTGTCAATACCATGGGCAAAGATCGAAATGACCATAATACAGATGGCATGACCATTCGTCGTGAATCTGTCGAACACGGTGTCCCACTCTTTACCTCACTCGATACGATTGCTGCTATGCTAAAAGTCTTAGAAAGTCGTTCTTTCGTGACACAAGCCATCTAAAGCACAGTAAAAAACCACTCCATCTCTCAGTCGAGATGGGGTGGTTTTGGCTTTGTGGGAGTGTCATAAGTATGAGCCGGTCGAAAGTTGAGAGGTTTATTGATGGCGTATTACCGAGTGGGATATAAAAAATGTAAGCGGGAAATAGTATGATGCAGCCAAAAAGGCAATCGAGCCACTAGAATTGATTGCCTTTTTGTATTGTTTGCTGCACTGTTCCATCTTCGGTGACCAAGATAAGTAGTCTTCAAGGAGATTGGGATTGATCTGGAATGGTTGATTGGCTAAGGATTTAAAAAGGTAATGCAAATAAACGTACGTATCTAATCTGTTTGCTTTGGCAGTTTGAGTGATGTTGTAGATAATACAAGCCAACCTTAGTGCCAGCTTTGTTGGCGGAAAAGTGCCAGTTTTTGCGACCAATAATGACAGATTGTATCGCTTGAGGTGCAACTAAAAAACGTCAATAAAGAGATAGCTGGTCAAAAATGTTATCGTTGATGCTTTAAATATCGTCGAAGATAAGGTAAAGAGTGCGGGCGATAAGATTTCGGGAGATAAATCTGACCACAGGCAAATCAGGACTGACAGGAATTATTAGCTGAATCTTTTAATCACAAGCGACCTTTTATTTATAGCAGCTATCATCTAAAGGTTGAGCTGTTTTATTATCCATTTCTATACGATGAAGTGGCGTGTTTTTCAAAAAAATCACCATAAATAAGGGGTTAATGGGGTGTCAAGTCAAAATAGTTGAAAAAAAGTTTAAAAAAATGAATAATGGGATAAGGTAAGTGGTTCAAATTTACTTGAGGGAATCTGAAAAACTCCTGAGTCGCCTAGGATATGACTTTTATCACTTACCTAACTAGAGGTCAATCAAGCGATCAGGGCGAGACATTGAGTTTTCAGAGACTCTTAATCACGGAGGTTAAGAATGCACACTATAGTATCAAGCAAAATAAAACGGTAAGTTTTAATATTGCCATGGTGGAGGAGGTCTGTTGCACTTGAAAGCAGAAACATCAGTCTTTTCCATTTGCAAAATTAAAATGCCGTAATCGTCGGTAAACATCAGAATTACCAACGAAGAAGTCAAGAAATGCCGTCAAAAAGTAAATTGGCGGGGTGCGATGTGTGACAGGTGAGGTGTATCATGATTTGGTACAGGATAGGAAAAATAGAAAGAAGACGGCACTCATGACTCATCTGTTTGCACAGCACAACAAATAAAGTCTTTTTTATCATGACACTTGAACTATCAAGTTGACGGCACACTTGTGTGGTTAGATAAAAAAGACAATCATTTAAGGAGGTGAGTTTAATTAAGGAAACTGCGATATATAGATTTAAAATAATTCTTTTGGGATTGATTGGTTTTGCTTTAACCTTATTATTTATTTCAACAGTTCAAGCTTCAGAGGTTGGTTACACTGTTAAATTGATGGATAGTCCATTTCAAAAGGAAAATAAAAAGGGGGTGGGATATTTTGATTTAACCGTGCCACAGGCACAAACGTCGGAGTTGCAAGTCCAGATTGTGAATACATCAGATGAAACGTCAAGTTTTACTATCAATGTGACAAATGCGACAACGACTAATAATTTGGATATTGATTATACACCGACTGAGAAGCGTTCGACTGCTTTAAAAGTAGGTTTAACTGATTTATTAAAAGCCGAACAAACCAGCGTTTCAATTGCACCCAAAATGGCTCAAATCGTGACATTCCATTTAACGATGCCTCAAGAGGCTCTTGAAGGGACTTTATTTGGTGGCATTCATGTGATTAAAAATTTGACAGATGAAGAAAAAGGTCAAGGCTTTGCTAGTCAGTCTGCCTATGTCAAACCGGTTAAGCTTGTTCAAAATGGCCAGCCAGAAGTCACAACACCTGAGTTTTCGTTTGATGCGTGCGAGATTAAAACGATAAATTATGCGAAACGAGTGGTCGCAACAGTTCGGAGATACGGGAACTGGTGTTGTTTGGGTGGGTGAGCATGGTGTACGGCAGTATGCTCATGGCCGAGCATTATCTCATTCTAGTCGTTTTTTAGAAAGACAAGCGAAATTAGTTGGCAATACACGTACCAAACTTGCTACAGCTAAAAAAATGTATCAATTACGTTTTCCAGATGAAGATGTTTCAAAGCTGACCTTGCAACAATTGCGTGGTAGAGAAGGTGCTAGAATTAGAAGTGTTTATAGAGAGCAAGCAAAAAAACATCAAGTTGAATGGTCTGGCCGTGATTATAATCCTGATAATTTTGAGGGTAGTTCGGTGATCAATCAGTCACTTAGTGCTGGTCACGTCGCACTATATGGTTTGTGTTATAGTGTTATGGTAGCATTAGGAATTTCTCCAGGACTTGGATTCGTACATGTGGGCCATGATTTATCATTTGTTTATGATATTGCAGATTTATATAAGGCACAAATAACGATTCCGATTGCTTTTGAAATTGCCTATGAATTTAATAAAGAAGATGACATTGGAGGTATTACAAGGCGACGTGTGAGAGATGCATTTGTTGATGGTAAATTGATACAGCGAATCGTCAAAGATTTGCAGTATTTATTAGATATATCGGAACATGAAAAGTTTGAAGCAGATGTTATTAACTTATGGGATGACAAAGAAGAACATGTAAAATATGGTATAAACTATAGTGAGGAACAATAAATTATGCCGATGACAGTCATTACTATTACAAAGGCACCAGCAAAACTTCGCGGAGACTTAACTAAATGGATGCAGGAGATTTCTACAGGTGTTTATGTAGGTAATTTTAATTCACGTGTGAGAGAAAAATTATGGCAGCGTATTATAGAGAGTATTGAAAATGGACAAGCCACAATGAGTTATTCAAGCCGAAATGAGATTGGATACGAATTTCAAACGTTTCGTACCAGTCGAATAGGTGTTGACTATGATGGCATACCATTAGTAATGCTTCCGATGATAGTTGAAGATAAGAGTTTGTTAAAGCATGGTTTTAGTGATGCATCAAAATTCCAGCAGATAAAAAAGTTCTCTCAAAATAATCGTGTACTCACACAGAAAAAATTATCTTATGTTGTAATTGATATTGAAACGACAGGTCTTAATCCGGAAACGGATCAAATGATTGAAATTGGAGCAATTAAGATTAACCATAATCAGATCTCAGAATTTCAAATGCTTGTGGAATTTAACAAGACATTACCAAAAAATATTACGGAGTTGACAGGGATAACAGATGAAATGCTTAGAAAGGATGGACAAGAAATAAAGCTGGTGATGAAAGAGTTTGTGAGGTTTATAGAGGATTATCCATTGGTTGGTTATAATATTGACTTTGATAAAAAATTTATTCTAAATACTATCAAGAGATGTGGCGGTTCAGATTTTAAAAATCCATTTATAGATTTGCTGAGTTTTGTCAAAAAAGAAAAGATGTTTTTAGCAAATTATAAACTTCAAACGGTTTTAAAAGCTTATGATATTTTAGACACACTTCCTCATCGTGCATTACAAGATTCGAGGTTAACTGCTGAATTGGCGACAAAAGTGAATGTTTTTTTAAATTTTTTAAGGATGAAGCCTTGATTATCAAGGGATCGATTAGTCTTTTACCCGCATAGGCGGGGGTGATCCCGCCAGTAGCGAAGCCGCTGTTAATGATAGTTTGCTTTTACCCGCATAGGCGGGGGTGATCCCTCATTGTCATCAGGATATTTGTCTAGGTGTTTCTTTTACCCGCATAGGCGGGGGTGATCCTAGTTTTTGCTGAATAATTCTCATATCGTCTAACTTTTACCCGCATAGGCGGGGGTGATCCCGTTCAAGCCAAAACGCTTATTCAGTCTATCAACTTTTACCCGCATAGGCGGGGGTGATCCTCAGGTCGTCAGATATTACCGCGATAGGGAGGACTTTTACCCGCATAGGCGGGGGTGATCCTGCGTTGGTCTGCGTTGGCTTTCTCTTCGACGGCTTTTACCCGCATAGGCGGGGGTGATCCTGGTCTAGGTCGTCAAAAACCTGTATACTTGTACTTTTACCCGCATAGGCGGGGGTGATCCTGTCGTCGAGCTTAAAGACGGTAGGTTAGAATTCTTTTACCCGCATAGGCGGGGGTGATCCTGAGATGGACAAGATTTTCACGCCAAACTTACCCTTTTACCCGCATAGGCGGGGGTGATCCTTTTCTAACCAGTAAATGAACGATTGTTAGTTGCTTTTACCCGCATAGGCGGGGGTGATCCTGCTCTCTGGGACATTTGCTAATGGCAAGTTTACTTTTACCCGCATAGGCGGGGGTGATCCCGTGGCAAGGCATTACAGAAACTAACTGCTGAACTTTTACCCGCATAGGCGGGGGTGATCCCGAGCGTGCCAAGTGTACCGGTCAGTTATGCTACTTTTACCCGCATAGGCGGGGGTGATCCTGAATTGAACTCAAGTATGACTATCAGCAATTCCTTTTACCCGCATAGGCGGGGGTGATCCTACCCATTTTAACGCCGTATTCCAACAAAGAATCTTTTACCCGCATAGGCGGGGGTGATCCCACGCCACTTCCATTCCAGACACTAGCCCCGTTCTTTTACCCGCATAGGCGGGGGTGATCCTTAAGTGCTATGCGATTGAGATTGAGATATTGGACTTTTACCCGCATAGGCGGGGGTGATCCTGGGGATGATTTGAAGGACGTATTCCAAAGAAAAAAATAAAAAAAGCGTTGGCATGGCGCAATCCGTATGTGTGAATGTGTTCTATTCATACAATCAGGGGATCACGTATACGCAACGCTCTTTTATAAATTCATTATAGCACTAAAACAAAAAACAATCAAACAGCTAGATCTTAACGAGTTAATCACGCTTTTACCCGCATAGGCACACCCGACAGCCCCTAGAATGATTTTTAAAAGGGTCTACTAAGTTTTTAAAAGGGGGTCTGGCTTTAAACCATCTCCCAGAAAAGAAAAAAACACCGTTTTTGGTATTTTTCCTCTTTTTTAATCAGGTAATAGTTCGACGTTTTGGATGTCGGTTGCGGGGATGACAATACCATTCCCCCAAGTATCCTCGTTTTTTCTTTTTTCAAACCTTAGACCATCTGCCACATCGTTATCAAACTCGTACTCAAGTTCCGCATAGTACCCTGTTTTTTCCGCTCCGTTGACTAGCGTTACCTTGATATGATCCCCAACGTGAATAAATGGATCGCTAGTCAATTCCCATAGCTCTTTAAATGTCATTTTCTCTCCTTTATTTCTGTCGGTGCCATGTGAAGTCCTTTTCTTTTGCCGTATGCCTGATGGACTTTAATTCGATTGGTGACAGTTTGACTTTTGGCATCAAATCCGCCATAGACATCTGAATTAAAATATTGAAAATCAGAAAACAGTCTCATCATATTCATGTTTTCCAATGTCATATTGTAAACTTCTTCCTCGCTAATCGTAAAATAACTCGGCGTTCCGCCGCTATCCACGCGTTTCAAGTACTCCGTCGTGTCTAACGCATGTTGCCGTTGCTTATATTCCCTCAACTGCAAACGATCGCCAATTTCTTGATGTTCGTCCATCACTTTAGAGATGCGCATGAGATCCCGACTCATCAAGTTTTCAAACTGCGCTCGAGTCACAGGCGAGTCCATTCGTTCGTTAAACCTATTATACATCTTTTCACGCCTGATTTGTAGGTTTTTGCGCACTTCTTCGAGATAATCGCCTTTGAACAACCGCCCTCTCATCGTATCCCGATAAAGAAAGGGATTATCTTTCAAAAGTTGATTCAAGCCACCCTGCAGATAACTCGCTCTCGCCTTGAACTTATCAATCATATCGACATAATCCAGCTGCTTTGCGACATTCAGGCGCTCTTGATTCTTGCGGATTTCTCGCTCGAACGCTCGTTGCTTTGCCTGCTGCTTGCCGTTTTCAATCGCCTGCTCAGGCGTGATGTCTTTCAGGTGTTCGGCTTGATCAGGTAGCTGATTTACACCAATGATGAACGGTGTGAGCGTGTGCCTGCAGTTGATACCCAAGCACCCACCAGCTTCTCCGTAACCGTGGTCAAGCAAACTCAATACCTCGACACCTTTTTCGGTAAAAGCTGCACCTTTCGTCACGATCCGATGCTGCAAACCAGCACAGGCTGGACGAGCCGCCGCTTTTTTCGAGTAGTAAAAGGTCTCAACACCCATCTCCTCGCTCGCCCGTGTCCGCATTTCGTTATAGACACGGTAGCTGGTTGATGTAATGATGTTTCTGGCATAGACATCTGCCCGCCACTTGCGTCCAGCTTTATCTGTAAAGCCATAGAACCCCTTGTCGAACCACTTCATGACCGTCTCATTCAGCGCCTGTTGCGGCGATTTCATACCGGATACAGAAGGTAGAGCCGGATGAATAGCCACGAGTATTGCGGGATTTTATCAGAAATATGCGATAGATAACGAGATAAGCCTTTCGACAGTCAAGCAAATAGCTAAGCACACAGACGTTCAGGCCTTGGCTGATGTTACCAAGCGTATGGTTGAGGATAAGGATTTTTCAGAGTACGCCAATCAGCTCATGTCGATGTACAACATGAAGATGAAGGTGTCTCGGCTTGAGTTGCTCAAAGATGAGATACGTTTGGATTTATTTGCCAACGGTGTCTATGTCGAGAAGTATTTCGGTAAGACGTTGACTGATGAGGCTAAGGCTGAGTATCGACGGCAGGCTGGTATCTTAGGTGATACGCTGAAAACGTTGGACACAAGCGATGTCAAGCATATCATCAACGGGTCGTTTCATAATGCGACGTTTAGCGATCGGATATGGTCTAGCACGAACGCTTTGAATAATCGTTTGGATACTTTCCTGACGCAGTCAATTATTAACGGCAGGCATCCTAATGATGTGGCTCGTGATGTGCGTAAGATGTTTGATGTGAGCCGTGCGGAAGCTGAACGGCTGATGAGAACCGAAAGCGCTCGTGTGCAAGCTGACGTGACTATGGACAGCTACAAACAGGCTGGCATTGATAAATACGAGTGGATAGCAGAGCCGGGTGCTTGTTCGATTTGTAGCCCTTTAGACGGTAAGACGTTTGACAGGGATAAGGCTGAGTACGGCGTGAATATGTTCCCGATGCACCCGAATTGTCGATGTGCTGTGATGGCTGCGGTGGATGAAGATGAACGGCTGGATAATTTAGGAGAAAAGGGTTATAATAAAAATAGGTCGAGTGGTGCTTTGAATGATGAGAATGACCCGTATCAGACAAAACGCATAGAAGTTGCTGAACGTTATTATGATCAACTGAGAAACTCAGATAGAGAACGCTTAGTTAATAAATTTTCTGAGGTTTCTAATCTTGATAAAAAGGTTGTTTCGACAGCGTTATCTCATATCCTAGATAGTCAATATATGTTAGGTATATGGGAAAATGGCGAGTATATCGAAAAGGTAAGACATTTTGACCCTTCGTTCGATATGACGCAGTCGTTAATTCGTCTCAACACATCAAAACCATTAAAGCATGATGTCTTGATGTTGGAACATGAAAATTTAGAAGCATATTATATGGACGAGTTAGGAATGGCGTATGATCCAGCGCACAAGAAAACAAACTTGAAATATAATTATGAATTTGAACGGAAAAAATGGGAAAGGAGCTTGAAAAAACATGATTAAAATTAAATATGTAGGAATCATAGATGGTTTAATGAATTATGAGTTTAGAGTTTCAGAAACTAGTCCAATTTTGACAGGTTCTATCAATCGTAAAACGGGTGAAATATTTTTCAGAGGTGAGGATCCCGGAGGAATGTTTTCTAAAGGTGCCGCTCGGAACGTAATGTTGAAGTGGACAAAACCTGAATTAAATCAAGAAGCGATAATTGCATATGGTTAAAAAGCACCCGCATCGGTAGTGCTTTTTGTGTTAAAATAGACTTGTCTACGGTTCACTGTATATCATACGGTGGGCTTTTTTTGAAAGGAGCAATGCAATGAAGATGACAGAAATTGATAAGACAGCGGAGTTTTTAGCAAGTCTTAAATTTTACGAATGGCTAACGATAAAAGAGATAACTGATAAAAGTTTTCAGGATAATCTGACTACTCAAAAAATAGAAAACAAAGAAGCCTTTAAAAAACGGCTCCAGGCACTGCTTTTTTAGTTACTCAGTGAAAGGACGGACGCATGGAAAACGAACGAGATGGGATTGGCTTTTGTGGTTTATTGACAATTGTCTTTATTGTGCTGAAACTATTAAATGTGATTGATTGGTCGTGGGTTTGGGTGTTAGCGCCGATATGGATACCGTTGGCGGTTTTTGGTATTCTTATCCTTGCGCTTTATGCGATAGATTGTATTACAGATATACTTTAAGCACAACCTTTTGGGGCGGTGCTTTTTTAGTACGGAAAATTAAGGAGGAGGTTATTATGATAGAGGATATAATGTTGTTCATTAAGCGGTTCATCAAGCAACAAATTACTTGCTATCACATCTATGAGACAAAACAACAAAGAGGGTTGCCACCATACGACAAATTTTACAGTGAGTGTTCGAAATGTGGTCGCATCTTGTATTGAAAATTAAGGAGAAGAAAATGAAAGCACGTAAGAAACCAGTAGTAATCGAAGCATGGCAATTCACTCGGAAGAACTTGAAAGAGCCTGACAGTTGGGTGCGGCAACATCCAGATGTTTGCCTTGTGTCGCAGTATGGTGGGGAGGTGCTCTATCTCGAAATCGAAACACTCGAAGGCACGATGCGGGGAGAATTAGGCGATTACATCATCAAGGGTGTAAATGGCGAGCTCTATCCATGTAAGCCTGATATTTTTGAAAAGACATACGAGGTGCTATGAAAGATTTAAATGCAATTCTGGTCGTGGTCGCAGGCACGTTGCCGATTATTCTAACGACGTTAAAACAGATACTGGAGACACGCAAAAAGGAACGTGCTGATGATGTGCGTGAGCTTTTAGCTTTGCGTTCGACATTGCAGGAGAAGTCGGTCAATATGATTGACGCAGGCGCTTCTTTAACCGGTCAGCTTGAAGTTTATAAAGCGTTGTATGAGCGCTATTTAGAGCTGGGTGGCAATTCTGAGATAAAAATACTGCACGATAAGGTGCTAGCTTTGCCAATTGATGAGAAATACATCAAGATAGAGGAGTTGCAATTTCAAAATATCCAAGTAGATAGCTGTTGGTTATCATATTCGAACCCCTTAAATCGTGATGATTTGACTTATCTCTTTTAGTGTTGCACAATGTTACTGTACAATAAGAAAAAAGGCAAGCCGATGGAATCAGTAACATTATAGTAGTTTTAGGCAAAATTTGCGAAGTCTTAATATTGATGTTGAGCGGTTGCTTGTCACGTTTAATGATGAGTCAAGACGATTATAATTCGTGGCAAGAAGATATTATCTGAAGCTAATAGAGAACGTTTAAGCCGTTCAATCCAATTACTTGAAGATAGCCGAGGGTATGGTATGAGATTTAATTGAGGTTGAAGAATATTAAGGCAGGGGCTGATGAATCATGGGGGATTACGACATGAAAATAGAGCTAAAGTTAATTCAAAAAGAGATGATACGTCCACTTTTCGATATTAAATATGGAGAAGGTGCGGATTTAGAATGGCTGAAATTTAATGGGCCGTATTTTCGAGATAGCGTGCCATCATGGCTTGAATATCAAAAGTCATCACATACTTCGATTGAAAATCCGCATCGAAAAATAATTCTGGTCGACAATGAGATCAAGGGTGAGCTGTCTGCTCATTGGGAAGATGGGGAATTGCAGAAGTGGCTAGAGATGGGTGTGGTGATTTATAAGTGTGAGGATTGGGCGAAAGGGATTGCGACTACTGCGCTAAGAGAATGGATCTTATATCTCTTTGAGTTGCATGCTGACATTGAACATCTTGCTTTTACCACGTGGTCAGGAAATCCTGGCATGATTAAAGTTGGCGAAAAAACGGGTATGAAAGCAGAAGGTGTCATCCGAAAAGTCCGGTATTGGAACGAACAGTATTATGATTCAGTCAAATTCGGCATTTTGAGAAGTGAAGTTTAGGTATGATTAAAAGGCAAGAAATGATTTCAGTCATCATAAAGAATTTGCAATCACAGCAGATAGGCTTCAAAATTCATAACATTTCAAGGAATTGCTCGCAAAATGTGCGGGCTTTTTGAGTGTAATAAAATCCGGAACTGTTGTTTCCGAGTGTCATCTCGACCAACTTCTGTATAAAAACACGACTCACTCCAAATATACCTGCATAAACTTACAATTTAATTGCAATATCGCTTGACAATTGCAACAATATACATTAAGATTGTATATATATTCAAAGTTGGAGTGGACAATTTATGAAAAAAATAGCAATCATTGGTATTTCGGGATATTCTGGTTTGGAACTTTTGCGCTTGCTTCATAGTCATCAAGAGGTTCAAATCGTAAGTGTTTATGGGACGTCAAGTGTTGGCAGCAAGTTGACCGATCTTTTCCCGAAATTACAAGCTTTCCCAGAATACGCTGACCTAACGATTCAGGCCTTTTCTTCTGAAGCGATTATGGCGGCGGCTGATCTTGTGTTCTTTGCCACACCAGCAGGAATTGCGGCTCAGTATGCGGCGGACTTTATTGCGGCGGATTTTCCAGTTATCGACTTGTCTGGTGATTTTCGTTTGCAAGACCCTGCCCAATACGAAAAATGGTATGGTAAAACAGCGCAGCACGCCGCATTATTGCCTAAAACGGACTATATTTTAGCTGATTTTGATCAGCCCAAGCAAACCTATATCTCAAATCCGGGCTGTTATGCGACGGCGACACTTTTGAGTCTAGCCCCTTTATACCAATCAGATTTGATTCAATATGATAGTGTCATCATTGATGCCAAGTCGGGTCTATCTGGTGCGGGTAAGAAGTTGAGCGATGCCAGTCATTTTGTTAATGCCAATGAAAATGTCAGTCTCTACAAGCTCAATCAACACCAGCATATTCCAGAGATTGCCAATCAACTGCTCAGGTGGAATGCTAAGGCTCAGCCGATTCAGTTTTCAACTTCTTTGATTCCGGTTAATCGTGGTATTTTTGTCTCTACTTATGCTAAGTTAGCAGCTGGGGTTAATTTTGAACAGGTGTTAGCAGCTTATCAGCAGACTTATGCGGCCACCTATTTTGTCAGGGTCTATCCTGATGGTCAGTTACCTGACTTGCACAGTGTTGTGGGGACGAATTTTACTGACATTGGTCTGGGCTACAATACTTTAACGCATACTTTGACGGTCGTGACCGTGATTGATAATCTCGTGAAAGGAGCGGCGGGACAAGCGATTCAAAACATGAATCACTTTTTCGATTTTGACGAAAAAGCTGGACTTGATCTTGTGCCGATTTATTAAATGACAATAAAAGAAATTAAGGGGCATATCGCCTCTCCTAAAGGATTTATAGCAGACGCAACGCATGCGGAGCTGAAGTTTCAGAAGTTGGATTTGGGTGTCATCTTATCTCAAGTCCCAGCAGCAGTGGCGGGTGTCTTTACGACCAATAAAGTAGCAGCTGCACCGGTTAAGCTAGATCAAGCGCTTGTAGCAGGTGGTGTCGCCCAAGCTGTCATTGTCAACTCGGCTATTGCCAATGCGGTGACTGGAGACGAGGGCATCAGGAATGCTAAAACGACCCAGCGTTTAGTCGCAGAAAAGTTTGATTTAAATCCAAATCATGTGGCTGTTTGCTCGACAGGTGTGATTGGTAAACAGTTGCCCATGGATAAGATTGCCTTAGGGATTAGTAAATTATCCGCAGAAAATAGCCATCCAGCTGGTTTCGCCCAAGCGATTTTAACGACTGACTTGGTTGAAAAAGAAGTCGCTTATCAAGTCGAACTCGGTGGGGAAACCGTCACGATTGCCGGTGTGTGTAAAGGATCGGGCATGATTCATCCCAATATGGCGACCATGCTAGGCTTCATTACAACAGATGCGAAGATCGCTCAACCTTTACTGCAAGAGACCTTGTCAGAGATTATCGAGACGACTTTCAACCAAATCACAGTAGACGGCGATACGTCGACCAATGATACGGTACTTGTCTTAGCCAATGGTTTAGCTGAGAATCAGGAGCTCCTAGCAGGAACAGCTGATTACCAAATTTTTAAAACAGCACTGACTCTGGTTTGTCAGACTTTGGCCAAGAAGATTGCGGCTGATGGTGAAGGGGCAACGAAACTAATCGAAGTGACGGTGGCAGGTGCACCGGATGCGGTTGCGGCTCGGATGATTGCCAAGCATATCGTCGGTTCTAGTCTGGTCAAGACGGCGATTTTTGGCGCTGATCCCAACTGGGGACGGGTTATTTCTGCTATTGGTCAGGTGTCGCCCTTTGAGGTGCCAGATATTGAGCTGACGATTCAGGGCGAGTTGGTCTTGCTACACGCGACACCTGTTGCCTTTGATCAAGCCGACCTTTCGGAGAAATTAAAAGAAAAGGTCGTAGTCATCGAGGCTGACCTCAATCAAGGCGAGCAATCGGGAACAGCATGGGGATGTGATTTGACCTACAAATATGTCGAAATCAATGCCCTCTATCACAGTTAAGGAGCTGACATGACACATTTACTACAAAACTATGGTAGCAGAATCCCACTGACTTTCACGCATGGCGAGGATGTTTACCTTTATGATCAGACGGGTAAGCAATATCTTGATTTCACCAGTGGTATCGGGGTTATGAATCTGGGCTATTCTTTTGAGGCTGGCAAAGCTGCGGTCAAGGCGCAAGTTGATGCGCTGGCTCATCTGTCCAATCTCTATGAGAATCCCCTGCAAGAAGACGTGGCTGCCTTGCTGGATTTTGACGGTCAGTATCAAGCCTTTTTTGCCAACTCAGGCACGGAGGCCAATGAAGCTGCGCTCAAGTTAGTGCGCTTAATCAAACCTCAGCAAACTATTTTAAGCTTTGTTGATGGCTTTCACGGGCGGACCTTTGGTGCGATGTCTGCGACAATGCAAGATAAGATTCAAAACGGTTTTGCACCATTGTTGCCAGGCTTTGTTAAGGCGATCTACAATGATGTCGAGAGCCTGGCAGCTGCAGTGACGGCAGATACCGGTGCGATTATAGTTGAAATCGTCCAAGGCGAAGGTGGGGTGACGCCGATCACAGCAGACTTTGCGGCAGCACTCAAAGCCTATCAAGCACAAGGCATTCTGCTGATTGTTGATGAAGTTCAGACGGGCAATGGTCGGACGGGCAAACTCTTTGCTTTTGAGCATTTTGGTCTCCTGCCTGATATCATCACGTCAGCCAAAGGCTTGGGCAATGGCCTGCCAGTTGGCGTCATGCTTGCCAAGCGGGACTATGCGCCTTATTTTAGTGCCGGCAAACATGGCTCGACCTTTGGTGGTAATCCGCTGGCTATGGCGAGTGCCAAAGCTGTGTTGAATGTCTTGACCTCAGCTGACTTCTTGGCAGAGGTAAGAGACAAAGCCGACTTTCTCAGTCATGCCCTTCAGCAACATCTGTCTGGCAAGGCAAGTGTTAAGGAGATTCGGCAGCTAGGCTTGACGGTCGGGATTGCCTTATCAGATGAGTACCAAGTGGCTCAGGTCTTGGCGGAGGCACGGAAACACGGATTATTGGTCTTATCAGCAGGTCATAATGTCATCAGACTCCTGCCGCCATTGGTCATGACCAAAGCGCAGTTGACTGAAGGCGTTGAGTTATTGGAGGCGATCTTATGAATATGCCAGAAACGCTGACAGCAGCGCTCCCTTTTATGCTCAAATATCAAGGGCAGACCGTGGTTATCAAATATGGTGGCAACGCCATGACTGATGCGACAATCAAGCAATCTGTTCTGAGTGATATTTTATTATTGAAAACCTTGGGGATCAATGTCGTGCTGGTGCATGGTGGAGGACCTGCGATCAATGAGATTTTGGACAAGTATGGTAAGACTTCGACCTTTATCGGTGGCTTGCGCTATACGGACGAGGAAACGGCGGATCTGGCTTTGGCGGCGTTATCAGGTATGGTCAATAAAGGACTGGTGCGTGATATTCAGCGTTTGGGTGGCGAAGCGATTGGTATCTCAGGCATTGACGGGCGAATGATTGAAGTTCAACAGTTATCCGAGGAGCTAGGCTATGTCGGGGAGATTACTAAGATTAACCCCGAAATTATCGAGCGTATCGCTAAAACATCAGCGATTCCGGTCGTGGCGACTGCAGGTGTTGATGCGGCTGGCGAGATTTATAATGTCAATGCCGATACAGCAGCCAGTCGGATTGCGGGCGAGTTACAGGCTGAGCGTTTTATCCTTCTATCTGATGTGCGTGGCTTGTATGCGGACTTCCCTGATGAAACCTCTTTTCTGCAAGAGACGACCCTCGCTGAGATTGATCAACTGATCAAAGCAGGGAAGATTTCTGGCGGCATGATTCCCAAGCTCGAAGCCATCAAATATGCCATGCAAAACGGTTTAAATGAGGCGGTGCTATTAGACGGTCGGATGAAGAACTCCCTGATTTTTGAACTCTTTACAAGCGAAGGCTTCGGCACGCTGATTAAGAAATAAACCAATAGCTTTGGCAGGTCGAGACCTGCTTTTTGTGTTAGCGCTAAACGCTCACGATAAAGGGATGACAAGGCGTGCGAGCTGGTGCGGTTGTTAAAGCCCTTGAATGCTCATGAAGTTTTGGGGGCTTGCGAACTTTGGCTATCCACGGCGTTCACATAGCAGTCTGAAACTAGGAAAATCCTAGTTTTTTTGCTATAATGGTAACCATACATGATTCGTATTTGAAAGGCTGTAAATCAATGCAAGACAAAAATTTAGTCAGTGTCAATCTGGCCAGTGAAATGAAAACAAGTTTCATCGACTATGCCATGAGCGTTATCGTGGCGCGGGCATTACCAGATGTTCGGGATGGTTTAAAGCCCGTTCACCGTCGGATTCTTTATGGGATGAATGAACTCGGTGTGACACCGGACAAGCCGCATAAAAAATCGGCGCGGATCACAGGGGATGTCATGGGTAAATATCACCCACATGGCGATTCGGCGATCTATGAGTCAATGGTTCGGATGGCGCAATGGTGGAGCTACCGCCACATGCTTGTTGACGGTCATGGGAACTTTGGTTCAATGGACGGCGATGGGGCGGCTGCGATGCGGTACACTGAAGCCCGCATGAGCAAGATTGCGCTGGAAATGCTGCGTGACATCAATAAAAAGACGGTTGACTTTATCGACAACTATGATGGCACAGAGCGTGAGCCGGTCGTCTTACCCGCTCGTTTCCCTAACCTCTTGGTCAATGGAACAACAGGGATTGCTGTCGGCATGGCGACGAATATTCCGCCACATAATTTAGGCGAAACGATTGATGCGGTCAAGCTGATTTTGGATAAGCCTGACGCGACAACTCGTGAGATTATGGAAGTCTTGCCTGGTCCAGACTTTCCGACTGGTGCTTTGGTCATGGGGCGCAGCGGGATTCACCGTGCCTATGAAACAGGCAAAGGCAGTATCACACTTCGGGCCAAGTCTGAGATTGAGCTGACCAAGTCTGGTAAGGAACGGATCGTCATCACTGAGTTTCCTTATATGGTCAATAAAGCCAAACTGCATGAACATATCGTGCGTTTGGCACAGGAAAAACGGATTGAGGGGATTACAGCAGTCCGTGATGAGTCCAACCGTGACGGTGTCCGCTTTATCATCGAAGTTCGCCGTGATGCCTCTGCCAATGTGATCCTCAACAATCTCTACAAACTAACCAGCGTGCAGACGAATTTCAGCTTTAATATGCTGGCAATCGTTGATGGGGCGCCGAAGATTTTATCCGTTAAGGAAATTCTGACGCATTATATCGCCCACCAAAAAGAAGTCATCACACGGCGGACGCAGTTTGACAAGGAAAAAGCTGAAGCACGTGCCCATATTTTAGAGGGCTTGCTGATTGCCTTAGATAATATTGATGAGATAATCAAGATTATTCGTGGCTCAGAGACAGATGCCCTTGCCCAAGCCGAATTGATGGCACGTTACCAACTGTCAGAACGGCAGTCCCAAGCTATTTTGGATATGCGTTTGCGCCGCTTGACTGGTTTGGAACGTGATAAGATTCAAAAAGAATACGACGACTTAGTGGCATTGATTGCAGACTTGATTGATATTTTGGCAAAACCTGAGCGTGTGGTCACGATCATCAAGGAAGAAATGGATGAGATTAAGCGTAAATTCGCAGATGCACGGCGGACGGAGCTGTTAGTAGGCGAAGTGCTAAGTGTTGAAGATGAAGATTTGATTGAGGAAGAAGATGTCTTGATTACCTTGTCCAACAAAGGCTATATCAAGCGCCTCAATCAAGATGAATTCCGAGCGCAAAATCGTGGCGGTCGTGGAATTCAAGGCTCTGGTGTCTCAGATGAGGACTTCATCAAGCAGATGATTTCCACCTCAACGCACGATCAGCTCTTGTTCTTTACTAACAAAGGCCGTGTCTACCGCCTTAAAGCCTATGAAATTCCAGAGTACGGTCGTCAAGCAAAAGGGTTACCGATTGTCAATCTACTTAAATTGGACGAGGGAGAAACGATTCAGACGGTCATCAATGTCGTCCATTCTGATCAAGAACGCTACCTCCTCTTTACCACTTTGCGTGGGGTCGTCAAACGAACCAATGCCCAACACTTTGCCAATATCCGCACCAATGGCTTGATTGCCCTAAACTTGCGAGAAGATGACCAACTGGTCAATGTCTTGTTGACGACTGGCGACGAAGAATTAATCATTGGGACACATAATGGTTACTCTGTTCGCTTTAAAGAAAATATCTTACGAGATATGGGGCGGACGGCGACAGGTGTCAAAGGTGTGAACTTGCGTGATGGTGACTATGTTGTCGGCTCAAGCACGATCAACAATCAACAAGAAGTCCTCGTCATCAGTGAAAATGGTCTTGGTAAGCGAACAGCTGCCGAGCATTACCCAACCAAAGGTCGTGGTGGTAAAGGGATCAAGGTCATGAATGTGACCGCACGGACGGGTAAATTAGCCGGTCTCGTGACTGTCAATGGCGATGAAGACCTGATGCTGATCACAGACACGGGTGTGATTATCCGGACACACGTGAGCAACGTCTCTCAAACCGGTCGGAGCGCTCAAGGTGTCAAAGTCATGCGATTAGATAAGGCAGCGCATATTGTGACTTTTGCCCTAGTAGAACCAGAATCAGACACTGATGGAGCAGAAAATGGCACAGAGGTAATCACAAGTGACGAAGTTGAATAAAAGGCTAAGCTCGCTTGCCCTACTTTTAGCCCTTTGCCTACTCCTGACATCATGTGGGACAAAGCAAAGGGCTTTGCGCCGCAAACCCTATGTCAAAGAAACCTTTACCATGGGGACTTATGTCAAGATTACCGCCTATGATCAAGGTCACGAGAAAGCGATTGCTAAGGCACTTGAGATTGCCAAAGACTACGATAAAAAAACAACGGTCAATCAAGCCGGTAGTGAGTTAGACGAGGTCAATAACCAAGCCGGCATTCAACCGGTCAAGGTATCAAAGTCGGTCTATCAACTGCTAAAAACAGCCTACGAGTATTCGGCGCAGGGGACAGGGTTCGATATGATGATTGGCAGCCTGACGAGTCTCTGGCGGATTGGTTTTGACGATGCGAGAAAGCCCAGTCAGGCTGAGATTGATCAAGCCTTGCCCCTCGTTGCCTATCAGTTGATTCAGTTTAATGATCAAAAGCAGACCGTTTATTTGACCCAAAAAGGTGTCAAGCTCGATCTGGGGGCGATTACCAAAGGCTATGTGGCTGATCGCATGACTGACTACCTGAAACAAAACGGGGTCACGACTGCCATTGTCGATCTGGGCTCGTCTAGTTTATCTTTGATTGGGACGTCCTATCGTGGCGACAAGACCCCGTGGTCTATCGGGATCAAAGATCCCAATCAAGATGTGTCAGCCCAAATCGGTTTATTGGCTGCACAAAATGAATCCGTGGCGACATCTGGCGTTTATGAACGCTATTTAGAGGTAGACGGCAAGATTTA
The DNA here is from genome assembly GCA_031270325.1 of Streptococcaceae bacterium. Classification (GTDB taxonomy): domain Bacteria; phylum Bacillota; class Bacilli; order Lactobacillales; family Streptococcaceae; genus Pseudolactococcus. The sequence continues at coordinate 23,770 of JAISXW010000006.1, read as the reverse complement.
TCCGCATATCCTCAACCCTGAGACCGGCTATCCTTTTGACAATGACATTCAAAGTGTGACGATTGTCAGTCCCAAAGGTGTCGATGGCGATGCCTTATCGACCACCTTATTTGCCCTCGGGACTAAAAAAGGCTATGCCTTTATCGACAAACAGCCCGATATTGAGGCGATCTTTGTTGACAAAGATAATAAAGTCTATGTCACGAAACATCTGCGGGATCGCTTTACCCTAGAGAAAGGGTCTCGTTATCAAATGGGGAAAATTAGCGACCTCAAGTCCTGAGTGGACTGGTTGAGTGGCTAGCACTAATGCGGAGTCAAGGATGTTCGGCTGCTAGGCGTTAGAGGAAAAGAGGCCTGTGGCGGACACGCCCGACTCTTTGACAGCCCACAGTAGTCGCCCCATCATCTTAAAGGAGTTTATATGAAAAAAATTTGGCGTTGGCTGGTTAATGTGTTCTTAGTCTTGCTTTTGCTGCTAGGTCTCGTCTTAATCTTTAACAAAGGCTTCAGAAATATGCTGATGTCGTGGCGGACCAATCAATATCAGGTGTCTAAGGTCGACAAAAAAGTCCTGAAAAAGAATAATCAAAAAGGGATCGGCGAATTTGACTTTTCAACAGTCGAATCGATCTCCTTTGAAGATGTGATGAAGAACCAGTGGAAAGCCCAAAAACTCCCCGTGATTGGCGGGATTGCCATTCCTGATTTGGGGATTAACCTCCCCATCTTTCGAGGCGTGGGCAATGTCGAACTGATGTATGGCGCAGGGACAATGAAAGACGATCAGGTCATGGGCGAGGGTAACTATGCCCTTGCCAGTCACCATGTGACCGGTGTGACCGGAGCGCCGCAGTTGCTCTTCACACCCTTAGAACGTGCCAAAAACAACATGGTCATCTATATCACTGACAAGGAAAAAATTTATCAATATCAGATTAAGGAAGTCAAGCTCGTGACACCTGAACATGTCGAAGTCATTGATGATCATCCCGGCAAAAAAGAATTGACCTTGGTGACCTGTGATGATATTGAAGCCGTGAAAAGAATTATCGTCTCGGCAGACTATGTCCAGACAATTGACTTTGCGACAGCTCAAAGTAATGTCAAAAAAGCCTTTGAAACGCGCTACAATCAGTTTAGTAATTTTTAAAGACTGGCAGGCAAGCAAAAGACTTGAGCGCAAACCCAAGCCGACAAGCCAAGCAAGCTCACAGCTGAGCACGTCGGCCTCATGTCGCATGACTCCAAACCCCCACGCTCAGACACGAGCGTGGGGGTTTGAGTTTGAGGGCAAGTATGAGACAGAAGTCTTGCCCATTTGACCAAGGCATCAGTCACGCCAGATAAGCTCGCCGGCGTGGCAGATAAGGCCACACGCCTGAGATACTCATCAGTGCCGACTCGCTTTAAAAGCCATTCGACTAGGAGCATGATAGGGGAGGTTTTGTTTGGGGAATTGGCCCAAAATAGTGTGACGACTCTCTTTTCAAATGCCGCTGCCCTCGTAAAAAGCTAGGGCATTCTAGTAAAAAGTGAAAGCGTCCTAGTAAAAAGCTAGGACGTTCTCACAAAAAGTGAAAGCGTCCTAGAAAAAAGCTAGGGCATTCTCGTAAAAAGTGAAAGCATCCTAGAAAAAAGCTAGGGCATTCTAGTAAAAAGTGAAAGCGTCTTAGAAAAAAGCTAGGGCATTCTCGTAAAAAGTGAAAGCATCCTAGAAAAAAGCTAGGGCATTCTAGTAAAAAGTGAAAGCATCCTAGAAAAAAACTAGGGCGTTCTAGTAAAAAGTGAAAGCATCCTAGAAAAAAGCTAGAATAACCTAGTAAAAAACTAGGACGACCTCATAAAAAGTGAGACCACCCTCGAAATCAGTCTGATGTCTGTCGTTCATAGAGAAGTAGATGAATTGGCAGACTAGAATCAACAAGTAAAGGGCGCCCCCAATCACTCATCTAACCAGAGATGGCAAGCTGAATGATGGAAGGCGCCCTCAATAATGGACATGACAAAAGCTGCGCCCATGATAAGCGCAGCTTTTGCTTGGCAATGTGTTGCTTAAGATTGACAGACTTGTGTGAACTTAGTCGACATCAGGGGTTGCTGTGCCAGTTGTGACACTAGCAGCGTGACGGTTGTGTCTCGGGAACCGTTCTTTTAATTCCAGAGCAACTTCCTTTGCCCCAGACATTTGTTGTTTATCAGCAGTTTTAGCAGCTTGATAAAAGACGAGTGAGGCGTTATAGGCTTCGCTACCGGCAGCTGTCACTGTGTTGTCAATATTATGGGTCAGTTCTTGACAGCTCACGAGGAGGGTGCGGAGGTTGGTCGCATCGGCGAGGTCAATCGCAAATTCCGTCATGTTTAAGTAAGCCGGCGCCCAGTTGGGATATTTTTTGGCAAAATCGTAGGCTTTTGAGACAAAACCTAGCGATTTATCGCCCATTTTTGCCATCTCTTTGCGCTCATGAGTTGAAAGCGAGATGATGTAAGGCGCGAGGAGTTGATTGGTGCGATCAATATGCTCCTGTGCATCCGCCAGCACATCGGCTGGGATTTGAGTGTGATGTAATTTTTTCATGTGAAGTCCTTTCTAGACTTTGTAATAGACGTCATCGTGCTCTTGCAACGATGAGAGGTTTTTTCCCTCACTATTATGTACGCAAAAAAAAGACCGACTGTATCAAAAAAATAAAAAAAGTTTTTTTGGACTAAATGTGATGATGATTTAACCATGATTTAGTCCAGAATCAAGGGACGATGGCTGATGAATCTGGGGGTTCGACGTTCAAGAGATCAACTTTTGACCACACACGAGCAAGCTCTCAAGTGTCAATAAATAAGCCACGTTCCGAAGTTCCTCGGCAAGATAAGTTTTGTTGCGGAGTTGTGAGGGGTGGTTTAAAATTGGCTTGTAAAAAACGTGAATGATTTGATTTTGAACAAGTCCAAGGAGATTTAAATATAACTCGACTTGTTTGGTAAAAAAAAGATTTTCAGAAAATCCTAATTTAGTACACTAAATTAAGGAAGTGATTGACATCACTCCCTTAATTACAAAGCGGGGGTTATCTATGTCAGAAGAAGAAAACAAAATTGTAAGTGAGCTGGGGAATACTGAGGAGCTACAAGCAAAACTTGCAGAATTAAAAGAAAAAGCAGCACAATTAGAACCTGTTCAGGAGACGAAGAAGAAGCAACACGCATTTTTTGAACTTAAATCTTTATTGATTGGCTTTATTATTGGCTGTCTATTAACGACAGGTGTTTTGTACTTTGCGATCATTAGGCCAGTAGCTAGTGGGGAATTGGAATTATTCAAGCCAACACCTCAAGAGGTTCGTTTATCAGGAACGATTACTGTCGGGAAAGATATTGTTGCTGGGGACTATACTGTTGCAGAAGTAAATGGACACTATTTTGAATTCAACCTTAAGAGAGCTAACAGTAGCAGTGACACTCAAAAATTTTCTGAGGATAGTTGGAGCGAGATTATATTGAATGACGGCGATGTGATTGAAACAAAAGAAGCCAAAACAATCTTGATCTTTACACCTGTTAAATGATACTATCATGGCTAATCCAAAATATGTTTCCCTTATTTAGTCTCCTATCTGCTTTGGTCGGAGGTGTTTTTGCCCTGTGTCAATATCGAAAAGCTAATTGTCTTAAAAGAGCTGAGTTGGTCAAAAGTATTTTGGATCAATTCCAATCAGATCCGCTGATCAAACAGGCGTTTGACCAGATTGATTACGAGTCTGACTGCTTTTACCAAACGCAAACTGATAATGAGTGTTTCAATGACTTTGTGGCTGCAAATGGTTACAGTGCTGAAGAAAATGAAGCCGCTGTTGACAAACTTTTACTCTTGCTCAACTATCTGATTTATCTCAAGGAACTTAAGTTGCTGTCAGATGATGAACTCGGCTTGCTGCATTATCAGCTATATAAGACTTTAGATCGAGAAGAAATTCAAGATTACCTTAACTTTACCGCACAACACGCACAGTCACAGGATATGATAAGTCCTTTTGGCTATTTGATTAGTTATGAAAGGTCTAGACATGGACGAACAAAAAAAGTTACAAAAACAAATCGCTGAACTTGAAAAAAAGCTTGACAAACAAACTGAAACGACACGGTTGCCATTGCTGCAACGATTGAGCAAAAAAGCATGGATAGCTTTGGGCGTTTTAATTGTTGTCCTAGTTGTAGGGATAGCCAGCTACGTCTACGTATCCAAACAACCTAAAGATGTGACAGGTGCAATAAAAGTCACCTTTTCTGGCTATAATAATGCAGGCAGAGCAACCTTGTCAGGCAATTATGAAAAGGAAATCGAAAAAATTATTGCTGCTAAAAAGCCGAAAGAAGTCAATCAGTATATCAAGGATGTGACGGTCACACTTGATAAGTCACAAGGTCTCTATAACGGTCAACTAGTTAAAGTGAGTGTCAAGACGACACTGCCTGACAACCCAATCAAATCAGCCACCAAAACGGTCAAAGTCTCAGGATTGGATAAGACACCAAAAATCTCGAACTTAGCCGAAGTTTTAGATCGTTTGGACAGTACAATGAGAACAATCAATGCAGATTATGAGGCGCCGATAAAAAGACAGGCCAATATTTACTTGATTAACGGATCGATTGCTGATACGAATAGGTGGGATAAAACTTCAGTAGATGGTCAATCAGCTGATGGGAATGCTTTTTCATTGATTGCCTCTTATGATTTTACGAATGTAATAGCATTATTTGGTTATTCAAATGTCGAGATGATAGACGGAAAAATCAATCTATCATCCCTTTCGACTCACGACAAACGCATGAAAAAATTATGAGCGTGAGAGGTCGATTTAAATCGTTTTTCAGGGAAAAAGAATAAGGAAATTTCATGAAAAAGGATTTAAGAGGAAATCTAAGGAGTAAAATAACCTTCATGCGTTTGTCGTGCCCTTTCGACTGACAAACTCTATTCGCATTGGACACGTGATCTTACACAACAAGCCACGGAGGAGGATTTTAAAACAAATCAAGAGGTGGTTGATTGGCTCAAAGCAGCCTACCCAGCTGCTATCAAAATCAAAAGTGATGCCGTTTATATCGCAAACAAACCGACTGCTGAAAATCCTGTCAAGACCGCACAAGATAACTATCAAGTGTTCACTAAACTGGTCAAAGCTAAGAAGTTTGATGCTGAAAAAGTCACTGAACTCAAAGTTGAAGAACTTAAAGCTGGGACGGGTGCTGTTGTCGCTGAGAGCGATATAATCGAAGCTAACTACACCGGCTGGAATGCTAAAGGCATTATCTTTGACACAACTAAGAGAACTGCCGATAGCGCCGCAACGCCGATCGAATTTCCTTTATCAGATGTCATCCCCGGTTGGACAAAAGGCTTAGCAGGTAAAAAGGTCGGCGGCATTTACAAATTAACCATTCCAGTCGATCTGGCCTATGGTGAAACGCCACCGACTAAGGACTCCGCTGGTCCGCTACAATTTGTGATCGAGATTGTCGCTAAAAAATAAAGCCAACTGACTTGTCAGCGCACTTGACACACCTCAATCAAATAACGAAGGACCATAGCATTCCATCTTACTAGGGAGATAGCGGGAATAAAGAGTTTATTACTGTATACTTTAGTACAGAGATGGAATTAAAACAGGGGGGGAGTTGAATTAGGAGAATGAGATGCAATCGGAATCGCACAACACGTACAGTCACAGGATGCGGCAAGTCCTTTTGACTATTTGATCGCTTATGAAAGGTCTAGACATGGACGAACAAAAAAAGTTACAAAAACAAATCGCTGAACTTGAAAAAAAGCTTGACAAACAAACGAAACCAGAAAAATTATCAGTGTTGAAACGATTGAGCAAAAAAACATGGATAGGTTTGGGAGCTTTAATCGTTGTTCTAGTTGTAGGGATAGCAAGCTATGTCTACGTATCCAAACAACCTAAAGATGTGACAGGTGCAATAAAAGTCACTTTTTCTGGCTATAATAACGCCGGTAGAGCAACCTTGTCAGGCAATTATGAAAAAGAAATCGAAAAAATTATTGCAGCTAAAAAGCCGAAAGAAGTCAATCAGTATATCAAGGATGTGACGGTCACACTTGATAAGTCACAAGGTCTCTATAATGGTCAAAAAGTTAAGGTCACTGTCAAGACGACACGGGAAGATAGCCCAATCAAATCAGCTACAAAAACGATAATAGTATCAGGGCTGGACAAGACACCAAAAATTTCGAACTTAGCTGAGGTGTTAGATCGTTTGGATAGTCAGGTGAGAGCGTTTAATGTGAATTCATCAAAGCCAATAACTCGACAGCAAGATATTTACTTTATTAGTGGCTTTATTGCTGAGACGAATACGGGTTCAGATGCAGAGGATGGTAAATCAGTTGATGATCAGGCTTTCTCATTGATCGCTGCTTATAAGTTCAATTTTGATGAAGGTGACGCAATAGCATTGTTTGGTTATTCAAATATTGAGATGGTAGATGGCAAGGTCAACCTAGGAACGCTTTCGGGTGACAAAAGCTATTCTCATCTTACACCTGGTTTTGGTAAAGAAATAATCCGTGAAGATTACGACACATATAGAAATTTTAAAACAGATCAAGAGGTAGCTGATTGGCTCAAAACAGCCTACCCAGCTGCTATAAAACTCAAGTCTGATGCCGTTAAAATTAGATAAAACGAATTGATCTATTGGTGGAAGGAGATGAAATGGTTGAACATCAAACGCTAGAAGAACAAATCGCCCAGCTCGAAAACCAGATAGAGGACCAACTCAAGCATGAAAAGGCGCAACGTGAGTTTGAAGCTGATGATGAAACTGAGATACAAAATGGTTTTTATCACAGACTCGTCACTCGTCTAAAGGCGAATCGCTTGCTAGTGTTAATTGGCGGAGCATTCATCAGTGTTTTGCTAATTATAATGCTAGTTTTTAGTCATGTCAATAATAGGATAGCTGGGACTTGGTCAGGTGGCATGGGTAGCGGAGAAGATAAATTGGAATATGCGCTAACTGTCAAAGGTTCACGTGCTTTACTAGAAGTGTACGTCTATGGCATAAAAGGCGGTTATAGCGGAATTGTTAATCGTACTAAAAGAGTGATTGCTTTTGGTGGCGATCAAGGCACTGTTAAATATCAACTGATAAATGGCAAACTACTTTTAAAATTAAAAAATCACGCTGCTGGTGTCATACTCAAAAAGAAACAAGCAACAAAAGCAACGGCAAAAATTACTCAGAAGATAGGGTCAACGCCAATAAGTACATCAGAAAGTAAAAAAAAGTTAAGTCTTGAGGAAGTCAAAGAACAAGCTGAAAAAGTCGTGGGTGTAAGTGTGGCACTGGCAGATGATAGCCTAGATGATTTAGAACAGTCGGTAGAGGGTGCTTATTTTTATATCACTTACAAAACAGCTGATAATCAGGACATTTCGTCTTATGGCGAAGAAAGCAAGACCCATAAGGTTACAAAGGTCTTATCAGTCACGGATAATGGAGATGATGAGTTTGATCTGACTTTCATTGTGGAATAGGTTTAATGTGGGTGTTGATTTAAGAAGAAAAACGCTCAAACAGCTGTCAACCCGACAGCTGTTTTTTGTTTCCTCGTCTAAGACGGACTCGTCACAGTTTTTTGAGCTTTTTACCGTCCAATCAACTAGAACGACAGGTCGCTTTTGTGCTATAATGAGTAGGATAGTCAAACAGGAAAAGAGAATAACATGCACTCATTATTACAAGGTATGAATGACCGCCAAGCTGAGGCGGTAGAGACAACAGAAGGCCCATTGCTGATTATGGCGGGCGCTGGTTCTGGTAAGACGCGCGTATTGACCCATAGGATCGCCTATTTGATAGAAGAAAAGCTGGTCAACCCTTGGAATATCTTAGCGATTACCTTTACCAATAAGGCAGCACGTGAAATGCGTGAACGTGCAATCGCACTCAACCCACGGGCAGAAGATGCTCTGATTGCCACCTTCCATAGTATGTGTGTGCGGATTCTTCGTCGGGATGCAGACCATATCGGTTACAATCGCAACTTTACGATTATTGACCCGGGTGAGCAACGCACGCTGATGAAGCGAATCCTCAAAGACTTAAATGTCGACCCCAAGAAATTCACAGAGCGGACAATTTTAGGGACGATTTCTAATAGTAAAAATGACTTGGTCACGGCTGATATCTATCAAAAAAATGCCAACGACCTCTACACCAAGACTGTTGCTAAAGCCTATAAGCGCTATGAAGCAGCGCTCAAACAGAGCGAGTCGATGGACTTTGATGACTTGATTATGAATACGATCGTGCTTTTTGACCAGCATCCAGATGTCCTCGCTTATTATCAAGGCAAGTTTCAATATATTCATGTTGATGAGTATCAAGATACCAATCACGCCCAGTATCAACTCGTCCAACTACTTGCCAAGCGGTTCAAAAATTTATGTGTCGTTGGCGATGCCGATCAATCTATCTATGGTTGGCGTGGTGCGGATATGCAGAATATTTTAGACTTTGAAAAAGATTATCCAGAAGCCAAAGTCGTTTTGTTAGAAGAAAATTACCGCTCGACCAAAACGATCCTCCAAGCTGCTAATGAGGTCATCAGGCACAATAAAAATAGAAGACCCAAGAAGCTTTGGACCCAAAATCCGGATGGCGAACCCATTATTTACTACCGTTCTGGTGATGAGCGTGAGGAGGCTAACTTTGTTGCCAGTCAGATCAATCAGGAACTGCAAGAAAACAATCGCATGTATGCAGAGTTTGCGGTCTTGTATCGGACGAATGCGCAGTCACGGGCGATTGAAGAAGCCTTGCTCAAATCCAATATCCCTTATACGATGGTCGGGGGCACCAAGTTCTACTCACGTAAGGAAATTCGGGACGTCGTCGCTTATCTCAATGTCATTGCGAATCCACAAGATAACATTTCCTTTGAACGCATTGTCAATGAACCCAAACGTGGTGTCGGCCCTAAGGCTTTAGAAAACTTGAGAGATTTCGCTGCCCAGCAGGACAGCTCGCTGTTACTGTCGGCGCGTGATGTCCCCTTGAGTCCGCTCAAAGGAAAAGCCGTGACAGAGCTCTATCATCTAGCCCACATCCTGCTGAATTTAGCTGCTGATATTGACCAATTCACCATGACCGAATTAGTCGAAGCGGTGTTAGACAGGACGGGCTACCGAAAGGCGTTGACAGACCAAAAGACCAGTCTCGAAGCGCAAAACCGTCTGGAGAATATCGAAGAATTTCTGACGGTTACCCAAAACTTTGATAAAAAGGAAAGTGATACGGCGTCCGAAGATGAGACAGGCTTGGATAAACTCAGTCGCTTCCTCAATGATCTCAGCCTCGTTGCCGATACCGATAGTGAGGATGAGACATCTCAAGTCACGCTGATGACCTTGCACGCCGCTAAAGGATTAGAGTTTCCGGTGGTCTTTTTGGTCGGTATGGAGGAGACAGTCTTTCCGCTTAGTCGGCAAGCCGAAGTTGACGATGAGCTGGAAGAAGAGCGCAGGCTGGCTTACGTCGGGATTACACGAGCAGAAGAAGTGTTGTATTTGACGAATGCTAGTTCTCGGATGTTGTTTGGGCGTTCTAGCTATAATCAGCCGTCACGTTTCCTAGCTGAGATGGATGACGACCTCCTGACTTATGCGGGGCAAGCAAGAAAAGCGAACACAGCATATAATGCGACCTACACGACATCGACAAGCACTATCCCTAGGCAAAGCCAATTTGGCTCTGGGATGAGTCTGGCAGATGCCATCAAAGGTCGCAAATCAGCGTTTGCCCCATCATCCAAGCAAAAGCCAGCAAAAGCTGTTGCGACTTGGGACATTGGCGACACCGTCCACCATAAAAAATTTGGAGACGGTACAGTCCTTGATGTTTCAGGCACAGGTGCCAATACGGAACTGAAGATTGCTTTCCCAGAAATCGGCCTCAAACGACTATTGGCACAGGTCGCACCGATTGAGAAAGTTGAGAAGTGACGCCTGAATGGCTAGGTCATGAGCTAAATGGTATTGGCATTGCGATTGGTTGGCGTGTGTCGATCAGTACAGACGTTAAAAAAACTAGAAGAGAAGAAACATGACGTATAATGGTATTTTAGCAATCGACAAGGCGGCGGGCATGACGAGCCATGATGTGGTCTTTAAGTTGCGCAAGATTTTGCAGACGAAGAAGATCGGTCATGGTGGCACCTTGGATCCTGATGTGACTGGCGTGTTACCGATTGCCATCGGTAAGGCGACACGTGTTGTGGAGTACATGACTGAGGCGGGCAAGGTCTATGAGGGACAGGTGACACTGGGCTTTGCGACTGAGACGGAGGATGCCAGCGGCAAGATTGTGGCTCGGACACCTGTCGTGACACCGCCGACCGAAGCCGAGGTCGATGCGGCGATGGCACAGTTTGTCGGGGACATCACGCAGATTCCGCCCATGTACTCGGCAGTCAAGGTGAATGGGCGTAAGCTCTATGACTATGCGCGGGCAGGCGAAACGGTCGAGCGCCCCAAACGTCAGGTAACCATTACAGCCTTTGAACGTACCTCAGACCTCATCTTTGACCCAGCGCAAGGCTTGCTTCGCTTTGACTTTCGCGTGGCTTGCAGTAAGGGGACTTACGTCAGAACCTTGGCGGTAGATTTGGGCGAAAAGCTTGGTTATGCCAGTCATATGTCTAGCCTCCGGCGCACGGCGTCAGCGGGCCTGACCTTGGCACAAGCTGTGACCTTATCAGACCTTGCCCAGCTCAAGGCGGAAGATCGACTTGATGAGGCATTGCTGCCGATTGAGTATGGCGTGGCTGACCTAGCAAGGGTCGACCTCACACCAGAACAGGTCAAGGAAATCAGCTTCGGCCGTTTCGTGACCTTGGCGACTGACGCAGCAATCGTGGCAGGGTTTCAAGCCAATCAATTAGTCGCGATTTTGCAGCAACGTGACGGCAAGCTTTACAAACCTAAGAAAGTGATGATATGAAAGTAATCGAATTTAATGATCAAGCGCTAGATAGCGCACCGACCGTCTTGGTCTTGGGTTATTTTGATGGCTTACACCGCGGGCACCAAGCCTTGTTTACTAAAGCTCGGGAGCTGGCTGCCGAAAAGCAGGCGACCATCTCAGTCCTGACCTTTCCCGAAAGTCCGACACTGGTCTTTAAGAAGTTTGAGACCAGTTTACTCAAACATCTGACCTCGACCGCCAAGCGACAGGCACTGTTTGCGGCAAATGGGGTTGACTTTCTTTATTTGACCCCTTTTACCAGTCATTTTGCCAAGTTGACCAGCCATGATTTCATTGTTAAATACCTGAGACGACTCAATGTCCTAGCGATTGTAACCGGCTTTGATTACCACTTTGGTTCGGATCATGGGAGCTTAAAGGCTTTATCGGCTTATGAGGTCTATCAAGTCCCACAAGTTTCTGATGGTGGCGAGAAAATCTCATCAACACGGATTCGCCAAGCGCTTGCTCAAGGTGATGTGACCCTTGCCAATCGGCTTTTGGGTTATCCTTATGAAGTCAGCGGCTTGGTCGTGCATGGTGAGGCACGCGGTCGGACGATTGGTTATCCGACAGCTAATATCGAGTCAAAAGCCCATCAGCATTTGCCAGCGAGTGGCGTGTATGTCGTTGACATTGAGGTCGCGGGCAAGCGCTATCGGGGGATGGCATCAATCGGTTATAATGATACCTTTGGCGGTACGACAAAAACCTTAGAAGTCAATATCTTTGACTTTCATGATGAGATTTATGGCGAGACGGTCACCGTCTATTTCCTGAAGTTTATTCGTGGCATGATTAAATTTGACGGTGTCGAGGCCTTGATTGCCCAAATGCAAGATGATGCGCGCCTCTCACGAGCTGAATGAGTTTGCAGATGACCTGATCTGGACGGGGCTGCCTCAGGCAGTCGATACTGAGTGACCAACCTGATGTCACACAATCAAAAGAAATCGAGATTCCACATGACAACTATGACAACTCGCAAGCCAAGTTCTGCCTATGTGCATATTCCTTTTTGTAGCCAAATCTGTTATTACTGTGATTTTGCAAAAGTTTATATCAAAAACCAGCCTGTCGATCGCTATATCACAACGCTTTTGGCGGAGTTTGCGGCTGAGCAGATCACGTCTCTCAAGACCCTTTATATCGGTGGTGGCACGCCAACTGCCTTGTCGGCGGCGCAATTGGACCGGCTCTTATCTGGCCTAAGGCAAGGACTAGAGATGTCAGCGCTCCAAGAGTTCACAGTCGAGGCAAATCCCGGAGATCTATCTGATGACAAGATTGCTGTTCTCAAACACCATCAGGTCAACCGAGTCTCGCTAGGCGTTCAGACCTTCAATCCTCGCTTGCTCAAAAAAATCGGTCGTAGCCACACGCCAGAAGATGTGTTGGAGACGATTGCCAAGTTGCGTGCAGCTGGTTTTGACAATATCACGATTGACCTCATTTATGCCTTGCCGGGTCAGACCCTAGCTGATGTTGAAGAAGACTTGGACATCTTGCTGAGTTTAAATCTCCCACACGTCGCCCTCTATTCACTGATACTGGAAAACCATACGATCTTTATGAATAAAATGCGGCGGGGGCGGCTTGACTTGCCGAGTGAGGAGACCGATTTTGAGATGTACACGTACATCATGGATCGCTTGCAAGCTGCGGGTTATGCGCATTATGAGATTTCAAACTTCGGTCAGAAGGGGTATCAAAGCGCCCACAATCTCATGTACTGGGACAATGCCGAGTATTACGGCTTTGGTGCAGGAGCGAGTGGCTATGTTGCAGGTGTCCGCTATAAGAATCATGTGCCGATTCATCATTATCTGGAACGGTCTGATAAAAAGGTCGTCCGTGACAAGCTGTCCCTAAAAGAACAGATAGAAGAAGAACTGTTTTTAGGGTTGCGCAAGCAATCAGGTATCAATACGCAAGCCTTTACGACCAAGTTTGGTCAAGACTTTGACCTAGTCTATGGCAAGGTCGTGGCGGACTTGATTGACCGTCAGTTACTGAACCGAGTTGGTCAGCAGATTTCTCTGACACGACAAGGTTTACTATTAGGTAATGATGTTTTTCAAGCTTTTTTGTTAGACGATGACCAAAATTTTTTGTTACAATAAATGAGTGAACATGATGAGAAAACACTTAAAGCCGATACCGCTCCTATTTGCAACTTTGCTGTCAGTAAGTATCGTGAGCTTATTGCTCAACTTAACGATTGCCCAACCTGAGACTGATGAGGTTGTGACTAAGGTCACACTTAATCACGGGATTGACATCAAGAAACCGATCATTGATATTTCGGGTTGGCAATTGCCTAGCGAGATGAACTATGATGCGCTTGCCCAACAGGTCAATGGGGTTATTGTCCGTGTCCAGCATGGCATCAGTCTGGAAAAAACAAATGCTGCCGCAGATAAAGATGGGCAAGATAAGGCGATGGCGAAACACATCAAAGCCTTTCAAAAGCGAGGTGTGCCTGTGGCAGTCTATGCTTATATTGACGGGACATCAAAAGCAGCCATGCGACAGGAGGCGAAGAAGTTTTATCAGCGTGCTGTCAAGTATCACCCGACTTTTTGGTGGGTAGATGTCGAAGAAGTGACGATGAAAAAGAACTTTAATCAGGGCATTCAGGCTTTCCGAGAAGAATTGGTCAAGCTCGGCGCCAAAAAGGTTGGAATCTACACGCAGGATTGGTTTGTCACAGCCAATCAAATAGACGTCAGTGCTTTTGATGCCGTTTGGTTGGCGCATTATGGTCGCGATACTGGCTATTGGGATGCGTCGCCTGACACGGATATCGACTATGACTTGCACCAATACACCAGTCAGGGTCGGCTCAACGGCTTTGCCCATGACCTCGACTTTAATCGGATCACTAACCTTGACGCTTACAACAAACTGTTTAATCACGGCAATCCAATGAATTAAATCAAAGCAGAAAGTGTGGCTAAAGACCACGCTTTTTAATTTTTAGTAAATACCTTTGTCGTCGGTCTATTGACCATTACCTCGCCATTTCAGACGTTTTTTTGGTAGAATAAGAGTATGTTAACTTACAGCAAGAACTATACCGTCCCTTATTATGAAAGTGATGCCAATGGCAATATGAAATTATCCAGCTTGTTCAATGTTGCCTTACAGGTCTCGGGCGAGCAGTCCCATGCCTTAGGTGTCAGTGATGACTGGGTCAGAGCGCAGTATCAGTGTCTTTGGGTGATTGTGGCGCATGATGCCGAGATTCGCCGCTTGCCGCTTGCCAATGAACAGCTCAAGATCGAAACAGTCGCCAGAGCCTACAATAAGTTTTTCTGCTACCGAGACTTTAATGTTTACGGCGCAAAGGGCGAGCAGCTCTTGACGATTAGCACGACCTTTGTCTTGATGGATGCGATTCGCCGCAAGGTTGCGCGCATTCCAGACGAGCTGATAGCGCCTTTTGAAGCCGACAAGCTCAACAAGGTCATTCGCGGCCACCAATACCAGACCCTCAAGTCAGCGACCATGCTGGAGCGGACCTATCATGTCCGCTTTAACGACATTGATCTCAATGGTCATGTCAATAATAGCAAGTACTTAGACTGGATGACGGATAGTTTAGGCTTTGACTTTCTGAGTCAATATGTGCCGCAAACGATTCATTTGAAATACACGAAAGAAGTGATGTACGGAGTGGATGTTAGCTCCAAACTGCTAGTAGACGGCAGTCAGACCTATCATGAGATTGTGACCACCGACCATCACGCCCAAGCTGAACTCAGTTGGAGAAGCAAATAATATGAAGACATACAAAGGCTACTTGATTGACCTAGACGGGACGATCTATCTAGGCGAAGACAAAATCGAAGCAGGCACGCGGTTTGTCAAACGGCTACAAGCGCAAAACCTGCCCTATCTGTTCGTGACCAATAACACGACCAAAACGCCTGCACAAGTTCAGGCACGTCTGCGGGACAAGTTTGACATTATCACAGCCGAGGAAACGATCTATACGGCGACACTGGCGACATTGGACTACATGAACGACATGGCAAAAGGCGATACCGCCTATGTCATCGGCGAGTCTGGGCTCAAGTCCGCCATCTATGCGACCTATCAACGAGACACGGAGCACCCAGCCTATGTTGTGGTTGGCTTGGACAATGACTTAACCTATGAAAAGTTGACCCTCGCCACACTTGCCATTGCCAATGGGGCGATGTTTATCGGGACGAATCCTGATTTGAGTATTCCGACAGAACGGGGACTCTTGCCGGGGGCTGGAAGTATCAATCAACTCTTGGCAGCTGCGACACGCATTAAGCCGATCTTTATCGGCAAACCCAATGCCATCATCATGAGCAAGGCGGTCGATCGGATTGGTATCCCACGGCGAGAGCTATTGATGGTCGGGGACAACTACCTGACGGATATTCGGGCTGGGATTGATAATGATATCGACACCTTGCTCGTGACAACAGGCTTTACCAAAGCTGATGATGTCCAGCAGTTACCGATTGCACCAACCTATGTCGTCGCCTCGCTCGACGACTGGCAGTTGTGAGTGTGCTAGGATGAAAGCTAAACTTCACTTTTCTTTGACGATTGTGTGGTCGATTGCGACCAGCGCCTCTCTAACCATCTTGCTAGCGATTCCGCTATTTCTGAGCTTGATTGATGTCTTGAAACTCCCTCAGCTGACCGATCTGAGTCGGCAAACGATTCATGATAACTTTGATGTCTTGATGGCCTATCTGCTCAAGCCGTGGGTTAGCACACTAAAGCTGCCAGACTTTTCGAGTTCGGCAGGCGGTTTAAAGCATTTTGCGGACGTCAAACAGTTGTTTCTCCTCGCTTTTGTCGTCATGGTGCTGCTAGCAATACCGGCTTATCGCTTGATCCAAAAGGGGATTTATCGGCAATTTTATCAAGGGCTTAAGATTTGTCTCCTGATTCCGCTGATCATCTTGGGCATTGCCCTATTCGGTGGCTTTGAACCGATTTTTATCAGCTTTCATCAACTCTTTTTTCGTGATACGACTTGGTTGTTTGATCCAGCGACTGACCCTGTGATTAACATCCTACCTGAAACTTATTTCATGCTCTGCTTTATCATCTTCGGCCTCCTTTATGTCGCTTTCTGGCTGGTTTTATTAGTCAAAAGCAAAAGATATTTTGGCGGTCAAAGGAGGCTGAACTAAACGCTTGCGACACATCTGAATATAGGAGTCTTAAATGCAAAAAATTAATTTAGTGATTATTACTGGGATGAGTGGGGCTGGCAAGACCGTTGCCATTCAATCCTTTGAGGATATGGGTTACTTTACGGTGGATAATATGCCCGCCAATCTGATTGACAAATTTGTCAGTCTGCTGACGACATCTGAAACCGGCGACATTGATAAGGTTGCCATGGTTGTGGATATGCGCAGTCGGAGATTTTTTGATGACTTATCCGCTATCGTCAATGACTTATCCGATAACCCCAATGTTGACTTCCGCTTGCTATTTTTGGATAGCTCTGATGAAGAATTAGTCGCACGCTACAAGGAAACACGGCGGAGTCATCCACTCGCCGAAGAGGGTCGAGTCTTAGACGGTATCGTTCGGGAGCGTGACTTATTGTCGCCTCTGAAGTCTAGTTCACAACACGTAATCGACACCAGCAAGCTAACACCTCGCAATCTTCGGACACAGATCAGCCAACAATTTGCGACTGAGAACACGACCCTTCCTTTTAGAATCGAAGTGATGAGTTTCGGGTTCAAGTACGGGCTACCATTAGACGCTGACTTGGTATTTGATGTTAGATTCCTACCCAATCCTCACTATATCCCAGAATTGCGCAACCAGACAGGGCTTGATCAAGCAGTCTACCAATATGTCATGGGAGCGCCTGAGTCAGAAGCTTTCTATACGAACTTGATGGGCATGCTCAATCCGATTATTCCCGGTTACCAAAAAGAAGGCAAGTCAGTCCTAGTGATTGCTGTCGGCTGTACGGGAGGACAACACCGGAGTGTCGCCTTTGCCAAACGGATAGCCGAGGAGCTGACAGCTGACAAGTGGCCCGTACATCTCAGTCATCGGGACAAAGACAGACGGAAGGAAACGGTGAATCGCTCATGAGAAAGAAAAAAATTGTGGTGATTGGTGGTGGGACAGGTATTCCCGTCATTCTCAATTCCTTGAGACAAGAGTTTGTGGATTTGACCGCGATTGTCACAGTGGCTGATGATGGAGGGAGTTCTGGAGAACTTCGGGGCGTGTTAGATATTGCCCCTCCCGGAGATTTACGCAAAGTCTTGGTCGCCATGAGTGATATGCCCAGACTCTATGAACAAATCTTTCAATACCGATTTCGTGCGGATGATGGGCCTTTAAGCGGTCATCCCATTGGGAATCTGGTCATTGCGGGTATCTCTGAAATGCAAGGCTCGACTTATAATGCGATTCAGATCTTATCTAAATTCTTTCACGTTCAAGGGCGGATCTTACCCTCAAGCGAAGCGGCTCTGACCTTACACGCTGTCTTTCAAGACCAGACAGAAGTGGTAGGGGAGAGCCATATTGCCGATTATCCGGGGACGATTGACCATGTCTATGTGACCAATACCTACAATGACGAAGAACCGACAGCTTCACGGCACGTTGTCAAGGCGATTATGTCTGCGGATACGATTGTCATGGGGCCGGGGAGTTTGTTCACGTCGATTTTACCTAATGTGGTCATTTCGGAGATACGGGAGGCCTTGCTCAAGACTGAGGCACAGGTCGTCTATGTCTGCAATATCATGACTCAGCGTGGCGAGACAGAAAACTTTACCGATGCCGATCACGTCAAAGTCTTACACCAACACGTTGGAGCAGGCTTTATTGACACTGTCTTGGTCAATGTCGAGACCGTACCAGACAGCTATATGAATAGCAATAAGTTTGACGAATACCTCGTCCAAGTCAAGCACGATTTTGCAGGCTTACAGGCCGAAAATGTGCGGGTAATTTCCAACAACTTTCTCAAGTTAGTCGATGGCGGTGCCTTTCACAATGGCGATGCGGTGACAGAGGAAATCATGAGAATTAGCGAGCATCAGACGTCATGAGTTTTACAACTGAAGTCAAAAAAGAGCTGACCCAAGCCGCTGTGACGGACGGTGTGATGATTGCTTTGCTACGGATGAATGGTGTGTTAGGCATTTCAAATGGCTTGACCCTGTCGATCACGACTGAAAACACGACCACGGCTCGCTTTATTTACAAGGCTTTGTCTGCAAACTATGGGATTCAGGCCAGTATCCGAACACATCAAAAGACGACCTTGTCTAAGAATCGTGTTTATACGCTAGTCATTAGCGACAAGGTGTCGGAGGTTTTGGATCGCTTTGAGTTAGCCGACAGTCTGCTATTGGATCACGGTGTGCCAGACTCTGTCAAGTTTGATGAGAAGATGGCAGTTGATTATCTACGTGGTGCTTTTCTCAGCAGCGGCAGTGTCAGCGATCCTGAACACGCCAAATATCACTTGGAAATCGCTTCTTATTATGAAGAACATGCGCTAGACTTACAACAGTTACTGGCAACTTTCGGTATCGTCAGCAAGACGATTGTCCGCAAGACAAGGGTCGTGACTTATCTATCGAATTCTGAGATGTTGATCGACTTTCTCAGTTTGATTGGCGCCAATAAAGCCAGATTTAAGTTTGAAGACGCTAAAATCGTGCGGGAAATGCGCAACAGGGCGAACCGACAAACCAATTTTGAGGCGGCTAATATTGGCAAAACAGTCAACGCCGCCCAAGCTGTGATCGAGGCCATCAAATTACTCCAAAGTCAGAATAAACTACCGGATAATCTGCGGGAGATTGCCCTAGCTCGAATCGCCAATCCAGATGCAACAATTGTGGCACTCGGGCAAACACTCGCCACACCGCTAGGCAAATCAGGAGTCAACCACCGCTTGAGAAAAATTAAGGAGCTGGCAAGTCAATTGCCTCGGGCGACTGACGAGAGTAGGCGTTAGCCTGAGCATAGAGAGTAGGAAGAAAGAGATGAGCTTGATTTTAATTTTCGGACCACAGGCTGTGGGGAAGATGACTGTTGGTCGTGCGCTAGAAAAAAGAATTGACGGCAGGCTTTTATTCAATCATGAAACGATTGATATTTTCTCTAAATTTTTAGGCTTTACATCAGCGACTTTTGAGCTATCTAGGCAAACTCGACGGGGCTTATTCAAAGCCTTCACTGAAAATACGCCAACAAATGTGACGACAAGTCTTATTTTTACCGCCGTCATGGCTTTTGATATTGAGGAGGATATGGCCTTCTTTGATGAGATCGTACAGATATTCTCGTCTGCGGGACAAGCGATTTATTTTGTTGAACTTGTTGCCAACCTTGATGTGCGTCTGGCTCGAAATCAGCATGAGGATCGGCTAGCAGCCAAACCTTCTAAACGAGATATTGCCTTTTCGGAAAGCGAGTTACTCGCTGCCGCCGACATACATCGCTTAAATTCGCTTGATGGTGAAATTTTGCACCGCTTCCCCAACGTTAGCTATCTCAAAATCAACAATACACACTTAGCCGCACAACAAGTCGCTGATCAAATCGTGACAACCTTTCATCTGACCTGACCGTGACGAATGCGACAGACTCGCAATAAATAGAAAGAAGTAACTATGATTTACTTAATTGATTATGAAAACGTACATCAGAACGGTTTTGATGGCATTGAAGCCATTTCAACTGCTGATGAAATTTATTTGTTCATTGGCCAATCAGCCAAAATACCAGCTGTAGATTTGAAAAAGATTATGTCAAAAAACATCAAGCTGTATGTGACCGAAAAAACACAGCCAGACTATCTTGATTTTCAATTGGCAACACTCTTGGGTAGCTTAGTGGTGACGCAAACTGACAAGTCTTTTACGATTGTCAGTAAAGATCGGGGCTATGATGCCGTCATTGATTTTTGGCGACAAGCCAATCCAGCTGTTAAAATCTTGGTCAAACAAACCTTGTCAGGCAAAGCAATCAAGACCGTGGTCAAAGAAAAAAATGCCGTCAAACAAACCGGTCACTTGACAACAGCAGATCAAAAGACAATCAGAAGCAGCCTCAAAGATTTAAAAATCAAACCGACAGACTACAAATATATTTACAACCTGTTCAAAACCGAACAAGATAAGACAGAGTTTCACACCAAATTGCAAAAACAATTCGGCGAGAAAGCCACACTCATCTATAATACTTTGAAAACAGAGTTTACTCGGATTCTTGGTCAGAGAAATGCTTAGGGATTTTAAGCTGTTGACCGTTTTACTACGATGGTCATCGTTATCTTTATGGGAGAGAAGTTGATGTGGCATAAGTATAATGAAGGTCTGACAATTGGCTTGGAAGGTTCTGAAGGCGGTATTATTCTTAAAGACGACGAAAGTACAGATGGCGCACGGATAACGCTTGAGAGTATTGCGAAAGGCGGTCCTCCTTTTGTTATTACTTGTGGGATTTATGGTATGATGTTCACAACTGTATTTCATGATTTAGAATCGGATGCTAATAGTGATTTTAAAAATATCAAAGCCTTAATTAATCTGTTTTTTTCTGGCGAGATGTCTGAAGAAGAGTGGCATGATATGTTCTGGGATATTTATTAGCCTTGTCATAAAAGGAGTTTGATATGAATGGTCAATATTATTTAATTAATAAAAAAGGCAATAAGTTCAAATTCTACTGGGCCCCAGTGTCGCCAGATATAGTACGAGGAAAATATAATAATTGGGGTGTTGCAGTTATTGATTTAGATTGGCAAACCTATGACCCGCGTCCATTACACTTAAGAGCAAAACCGCTGGGATATGACTTACAACCGCATTTCCAAGTCCTCAGATTTCCTACGATAGATGGACAAGAATATCAATCTACCTATCCACAGTTAAGCTCGCATCATATCTTGACGGCGATTAGAGCGTTTGATAAAGGTGAGCGATATGCTTGCTGGATTTCGGGTTGAAATTGTTTGGAATAAGCTGATAGCATTTCAGAGCAAAAAGCGATTGACAGTTTTAAAAAACGGCAAGAGTGACAGAAAGAGTTAAAAAAATCCGACTATGATTACTAAATAAAATACTCGAACGAAGCATTCGCTACAACAAACAATCTCTTTGAAAGGAGTCAATCAGATGTTAATCATTAAATTTTTAGGAATCAATGGCGTTGAGTGGGAATATGAATTTAAAACTTCTACTAATGGAAAAACGGTTAGTGGTTTTATTAATCGAGAAACAAACCAAACAAGATTTGATGACGGCGACATCGGCTGGCCTTTTTCTAAAGGTGCCGATCGGAACGTAATGTTGAAGTGGACAAAACCTGAATTAAATCAAGAAGCGATAATTGCATATGGTTAAAAAGCACTCGGCAGTGTTTTTTTTGATGTCTAGCCTAATAGTAATAAAAAAACACCCTAAACTTACAAGGTGCTTCTAGTCTCTTATCTGTAAAATTTAATAAACATGCCTAGAGCGAGGACAAACCAGATGATGTGCAAAACTAACTTAATCCAGCAGTTTAACCTCTCGCTATCGCTGAGTTTCCGTTCCTTTAACCGGAGTGAATACTCAATCACCATCAGAGGTCCAACAAGAATACCCGAATAAAAAATCAACCCTAAAACAAACAACTTAGCGATAATTGATCCGTCTGGCTTTCGCAGCCACGCCTTAACGTCTGATGATTTAAGATTTGCTAACTTATCCATCTTGAACCTCCTCTCACTGTCATTATACACCTGATTAGATGTCAATTACAAGCCATTTAATCAAGTGTAGGGTGCTTTGTCCGCAGGCTATCTCTTCTATTTTTCGTCTCGAAACGTACCTTGTCTAATCATTTAGTTGGCGATAAGTTGTTGCTGAGTTATGCTATAATTGATTGAAAGGATAACTCATGGATCAAAGTCAAGAAAATTTATCAAAGATACCAAAGATGAAACAGACGATTACTACCTATTGGTCTCGAGAGATTTGTGGGTTAGTGTCATTGAATGGAGATACCATCACATCAAGTAGTAGCACCGATAGAACCTATACGACACATCACTCTCCCGAAAATGATGATTCAGTGTCATTAAATAATGAATCAATCATAAAAGAGAATTTTTATGATTTGTCTTATGAGGAAATGAAGGATAAACTCAACCGATTTGATGAAGCTTTGTATCATCAAATTTGTTATTTTGGTATACCTTATAAGGAATGGCAAAAACCTTTTGAGGTATGGCAAAACCGACCAGAAGGAATTAATGAAGATTCCCCTCTACCTGTATTAGAGCAGTATTATTCTGATTTTTTTGATGATACTTTAGCTAAAAACTTAAAACTATTATTTATCAAGCGTTTAGATTACTATTTGTTTCGGCGATGGCAAGTTGAAAGTAATTGGCATCATAAATATGATACAGCAAAATATGATTGGGGTAGGGCGATGCGCAAACATAAATTAGTTGATCATTCATTTACTGATGAGGAAATGAATGAATTCATCCGAGATGATTATCAACCTTTAAGTGATGTACGCTTGGCAATTGAACGTGTGATGATTGATTTTGAAGTTGAGCATACCGTTCATGGTGTTTATATCACTGATTTTCCAAGACGGGCTTATCTACTAGCCAAAGCAGCTCATACGGGTCAAGTAGATAAAGCTGGTGTTGACTATATTGAACATCCTAAGCAGGTTGCAAGTTTTGTAGCGACTGATGAGGAAAAGGCTGTCGCTTTTCTTCATGATACACTTGAAGATACGGAAGTGACAGAGGCTGATTTACAAGCAATTGGCATGCCAAGTTCGGTCATTATAGCAGTCAAACTTTTAACTCATGAAAAAAATCAACCCTATTTTACTTATCTGGAAGATGTCAAACAAAACAAGCTCGCACGCACAGTCAAACTTGCAGATTTAACACATAATTCTGATCGGTCACGACTAGGTAAGTTGACAGAAGATGATGAGATAAGGTTGAAAAAATATCAAAAAGCACTTGAATTTTTACATAATTAACACAGATGACCTAAAGGTTTTGCCAACTCTGCAGTGATAAATCCCCCAAAAAAAGCTGATTCTTGCTTAAAAGCTAGTCGTCGCCAAGCTCAGCCCTATTCAAAAGCAGCCATCTTGTGTTTGAGAAACGGACGTTTGTCAAAAGAGGCGCAATGTTTCAGTTAATAAGCGGCAATTTCCTCTAAATCAGAGGAATGTTTCTCTAAATAGGTAGAATGTTTAACCTAAAGGGTAGGATGCTTAACCTAAAGGGTAGGAAGTTTAACCAAAAAGGTAGAATGTTTAACCAAAAAGGTAGAATGCTTAACCTAAAGGGTAGAGTGCTTAACCTAAAAGGTAGAATGCTTAACCTAAAAGGTAGAAGTTTTAACCTAAAAGGTAGGAAGTTTAACCTAAAGGGTAGAAAGTTTAACCTGAAAGGTAGAATGCTTTACCTAAAAGCTAGAAACTTTAACCCAAAAGGTACAGTTTGCCCTAAATCAGGAAAAATCTTTTCAAAGATAGCTTGGTCGTTTCTTAAATTATGTACAAAAAAAGGCTACTCTCATCACGGAGACTGCTGAAAAACTAGCCAACCTACTTTACCATTTCACAAAAACACTGTGAACATAACCCTTTACAGTGTTTTTGTTATATACTAGAGTCATGATAAAACTTCAAGAAGAACTGA
>JAISXW010000014.1 GCA_031270325.1 Streptococcaceae bacterium | reverse complement strand
AACGAACGAACGAACGAACGAACGAACGGCTAATCTTATTTTTTCCTAAGTTGCGGCTGCGTGTTTTAGTCGTCACAAGCGTAGTCGCTCAAAACTTAGGTGCGAAAGGTAAATATCTGCTGGTTTTGGCAGTGTTGTTGCTAGGCGTTGCGGGATTTGGAAGTCTTGCCTCGGCATATACCGTGACGATTCCAGAGACGATTAACCTATCCGGTTCCAATGACTTAAAAGGGACTGGGTCTGCTACGGTAGCGATTGATAATACAGTGGCTAGCGTTGACAACGTGAGTGTCGGTGTTGCCTTGACCGCAGGTCAAACATTGAAGCTGACGACAGCAGGTGATAGCATAGGCATTCCCTATACGGTTAAGAATGACACGAGTAATTTAGTATTAGCTGATGGCATTAACTTTGTCGATGCAGCTAATGGGGCTATGGCATCGCAAACACTTTACTTTGAAACAGGTATCCCTAAGTTTTCAGGTCTTTACACGGGGACACTTAATTTCACGATTAATGTAGTTGACGCACCAGAACCAGCCACACCAGCCCTTGACGTTGCTAACACAGCACCGGGTTCAGAAATCACCTTTGCAAATGCGCAGTGGCGGATTCTAGCGACAGATATTGATGACACCGTAGCTGGTAATCAAGCTTTGATTATTAAGGTAGATGCTTTGAAAGATACCGAGATGGGTACAGGCAACACTGGAAACATAACGACACTCAAATTTTTATCCCCAACGGCTGTAGGGGCATTGCCAGCTGGAAGCAGCGTTAGTAAGCGTGCGTACTATTACTTTGATAGTGATGGCTCTAATGGTTATGAGGATAGTGGCTTGCAATCTGATTTTGGCTTAAGAGGGGCTATTGACTATTATTACACCCATAGCATTGCTAACGATACTGATGACCAATACGTTAATGCTGTTACACTCAACGATCCGGATTTAGATGCTTGGAATTTTGACAACGGGCTAGAGTGGACTTACGGTGCCTTGCCTGCTGGTAATGTCTATTTTAATGACTACTATAAAAACACAAACTATAAGACCACGCTTGGCAGCACTAAGCAAGCCTTCGCCCTCAGTTACGGTGATATTAACAGTTACATGAGTTTAAGTAGTGAGTATAAGACAAGCCTCTTACATTTTTCTAGTGCTAGTGGTAAACATTATTGGCTTCGGTCGCCTGCTAACAGATATAACGAGGTAGGTGCTATATATGATAATTATAACGAATCAGGGGAAAGTCTCGGTGAATTAAATTATCATAGTGGTATGACTTCTAGCCTCCTAGTCCGCCCAGCTTTGGTGATTAACATCAAATAAGCTAATATCACGTGTTAAAGATAAAAAACTCACAGTCACCTGATAGACAGGGCGCTGTGAGTTTTTGTGTGGTTGACCGATCAGACATCTTGGCGTAAGACATCGGAGTAATCGGGCTTTTCTCGAAATTCTTTCTGGGCAAACGGACAGATCGGCAGGATTTTCTTATCCTCACGGCGTGCTTTTTCCACGACCTTGAGCACCAGTTGTTCGGCAAGGCCTTGTCCGCGGTATTCTGGATTGACGCCAGTGTGAACGATGATCAATGTTTCATCTGCCGTCATGAAGGCAATTTCGCCAGCTTGTTGCTGGGTATCGGCATTAATCAGTAAGATTTCATCGTCTTGTGCTTCAAATCTAAAGTTTGCCATACTAGCCCGCCTCTTCTGTGTTTTCGTGACGTCGCCATTTTAAAGCACCGCTTGGGCAAGAGGCAATGACTTCGATTGAATGTGCCGTCGATTGCCCGTTGTCTGCAATAATCCACGGCTTGCGACCGACTTCAAAGACAGCGGAGTCACCTCGGACACAATTCCCAACATGCGCACAAATTGCCTGATGGTAAAAAATATCTAGTTCTTCGCCATAGTATTTGCGATAGCCGAGCGCCAACAACTCATCCTCAGTCACCACTTGACCGTTGATTTGATTTCCTTCCATAAGTCACCTCGTATTTCTAGTATCTGTCTGCAGATACCATTGATGTGTGCGCCATCTTTCAAGGATCTGAAATGATGACTTTTATAGCTTTATTATAGCACTTTAGGCTCAGCTTCTGGGAAAGAAACCTCTGGATAAATCGCCGCAGTCGACCATTTTTTGACCAGATTCATGAGCAATCAAAGCGATTAAAAAAATTTTTTAAAAAAAGTTGACACAAACGGGTCCTTTTTATCGTATATAAAGGTAGGGGGAATTAAAGACTTCCCTCCCTCCTAGCATTTGCTGGGAGGCCACTATCTATTTTTAAAGGAGGACCATTATTATGGTAACCAGACACCATCAACAAATTCCAGCCGATGTCATGTATGACACGCAAGAGCTGCTGACCCAGCTCGACAGGCTGCTTCGCCCCTATCTTTTGACGATGACGGCAAAAGAACGGAAACAATTGCCAAAAATGGGCAACAAATCACTCAGTTTCGTGGAAAAAGCGTATGACTTTGCAACGAAATATCCTGAACTCTACCCGTCCTATCTCAACCTTTCAGACTTTGCCGCTGACAAGGCAGATGCGACAGGCTTACGCCAATTGATTATCGGTCTGCGCCAACTATACGATGGTCTTGAATCAACGGCTGTGGTCGCAGGATCAGAGGCCTATCAAAGTTCCCTTGATTTTTACCATGTGACACGAGATGCTGCAAAACGTAATGTCCCTGGTGCGAATGAGGTTTACCAAGAGTTAAGGGAAAGATTCCCAAATGGTAAGAAAAGAAAAGAAGAAACAGTTGCGCCAAGCACTGAAGACTAATTCATTTCAAGCATAAAGCCTGTTTCGGTCGGCCGCTCTCAACTTTGAGGGCGGCTTTTTTTGTTTGATCAATCGTTTGGATAAGTTTCGGGGGAGTTAGCTGGAAGGCGAATGAGTTTGGCGTCAGAGTGTCACTTGCTTTTGAGTGATCTGTTCTGCCTTGTCGTTGCCTTCGGTGGTTTGTCTCAAAAGTGCGTGGCGTCCCGCTCTGCAATCTTTGATTTCCGAGCTAAGTGGCGAGACTTTAGGCTCGCCACTTGTCTGTGTGGCACAGCGCTTTTGAGCCAATCCGCACCATTTCACTTGGTGTGGGGAGGTTGCTGTATCTCTGACCAAGCTAGAGGGATCAACAAGTGAGCTCGGGCTTGTTTTGAATAAGCTCGAGTAGTAAAAAAGTAAGCCCGAGTTATAAAAAAGTGAGCTCGAGTTTGTTTAGAATAAGCTCAAGTAGTAAAAAAGTGAACTCGAGTTTGTTTTGCCCAAGCTCGAGCTATAAAAAAGTAAGCCCGAGTTTGTTTAGAATAAGCTCGAGCTATAAAAAAGTAAGCCCGAGTTTGTTTTGGATAAGCTCGAGTAGTAAAAAAGTAAGCTCGGGCTTGTTTAGAATAAGCTCGAGCTATAAAAAAGTAAGCCCGAGTTTGTTTTGGATAGGCTCGAGTTATAAAAAAGTGAGCTCGGGCTTGTTTTGAATAAGCTCGAGTAGTAAAAAAGTGAGCTCGAGCTTGTTTAGAATAAGCTCGAGCTATAAAAAAGTAAACTCGAGTTTGTTTTGGATAGGCTCGAGCTATAAAAAAGTGAGCCCGAGTTTGTTTAGAATAAGCTCGAGCTATAAAAAAGTAAGCTCGAGTTCATTTTGCCTAAGCTCGAGCTATAAAAAAGTGAGCCCGAGTTTGTTTAGAATAAGCTCGAGCTATAAAAAAGTGAGCTCGAGTTTGTTTTGAATAAGCTCGAGTAGTAAAAAAGTAAGCTCGAGTTTGTTTTGAATAAGCTCGAGCTATAAAAAAGTAAGCTCGAGTTCGTTTTGGATAAGCTCGAGTTATAAAAAAGTAAGCTCGAGCTTGTTTAGAATAAGCTCGAGTTATAAAAAAGTAAACTCTAGTTTGTTTTGAACAAGCTCGTCCTCGTCTCAAGCAGTAATCTCCATGCCTGTCATGGCTGATTGACGTTTTTTTATGTGCGCGAATTAAATTGGAGACGTGATTTAATTGTTCCGCAAGGAGATGGGGTATAATCAGAGTGTCGGAATAATGATGTATGTGAGGCCTCAGATTGCTGCGGCTCATTTGATAAGGAGAGAGATAGATGTCAAGTGAAAAACTAATTGTGACAGCGGAAAACGACCAGCTTTTGTTGGTTCGTGAGGGTGTGAGATGGGTGCTCAAGAAAGAGACGGGCTATTGTCCAATGCAGATGGTGGCAGCTGCTGCCGCCGCTTGTTGCGGCTATGTCCTGTCGGCTATTTTGAAACGGTCGATGATTCCATTTGTCCTAGATCGAGTAGAGGCAGTCTATGATCGAGATGAAGAAAAACCTGCTCGTCCGATCTCAGCAATTGCCCTAACCTTTTACGTCAAGGTAGAGGCAAGTGATCAAGACCGTGTCACACAGGCTTTAAAATCAGTCGCCCCAACTTGCCCTGTTATCCAATCACTAGACCCCGCAATTGAGCTTACGGAAGCTATTGTTTTTGTGGCTTGAGCGAGTTGGTGGGAGGTGTTTCCTGTCAGGACAAAGGCAGGAGATACTCACGAGATAGAAATGGCTTTAAAAGCCTTGACATGATGATGACAGCCGAGATCGTGTTGTGATAGTGGTATGCTCGCCGGACGAGTATACCACTGTCACACAGATCGGGCTGTTTTTCTGTGTCGAGGTGTTGCGTATGACCGTCACATCTCGTCTATCGCAGAGGGACGGTTCTTGTCTTTCGAGCTTTGTCTCAAAATAGCGTGGCGACCTGCGCTCCAATCCTCGATTGCCAAGCTCAATGGCGAATCTAAGCCCTCGCCAGTTGGCGTTGTGTCACAGTTTTTGTGTGCCAAATGTCGCCACGCCTGTGATTCACTTATTGTCTACTTGGGGTTGGGAATCAAAAACTGAGGACGTCCGCTCTCCGAGTCAACTCGTGCTCATCGGCACAGGTTTGACGCATTATTTTGAAGTTTGAAAGCAGACGCCCTTGTTAAGCGGCTTGATTATGCGCTCGAAATAGTAGTATAATCAAGGCAGGAGGTCACACATGTGCTCTAAAATTCAAACATTTACCCTGCCTTTAATCCTGACTCAGTTGTTACAATTGCTGGTTGGACAGCTCACACTGATGATTGCTGTGAATAAAAGTGTTAATACTATTGCGGGGATTACAACGGTTCAAGGGTTTCTTTATGCCTTGGCTGGGATTTTAGGTGCGGTTGCCTTAGCCTTTAATATTTTAGGGAGTGAGGCAGTTGGGGCGAAAGATGAGGCAAGGTATCAGGCCTTGATTAAGTCATCGCTTATCCTCAATCTTATCGTTGGTCTGGTCTCGGGTGTGATAGTGGTACTAGGTGGTCATCTATTGCTGGCACTTATTTATGGCTTTTCGGGGCAACTCCTAAATGTTGCCACATGGTATCTCGTGATTCAAGCGCCGTATATCTTGTTGATTTTAATGACCTTTTTAATGACCAATCTGCTGAAAATGCAGAAAAAGACCCAGTGGATTTTATATGTTTCTGTGTTGACAATGGGTTTAAATCTTGGCTTAAATCTACTCTTTGTCAGGTGTTTATCGTGGGGAATAATCGGTGCGAGCTTGGCGTCTACTTCGACCTTGCTTTTTTCTGTTTTAAGCTACGGCTTTGTGTTACGGCAATCAATTGCGGTAGCATTGACCAGTCGGGTTAGTGTGATTGGCGAGATTTTACACAAATCGTTTCCTTTAGTGAGTCAAGAAATGTTAGAAGGCGTGATTTTGAGTGTCGTTTTTGAGGCTTTGATGGCGAGGCTTGGTGTCAGAACACTTGCGTTATACGCTATCTGTGCACAAGCGATAGCGTTTGTTAAGATGCCGACACTGATGTATGGCAATGCCGTGACGATTTTTCTTGCCGAATCCAAAGGGAGTGGCCGAGATAAACAAGACTTGCCGAGTATCTTAGGGATCACACTGATGAGTGCTAGTATCTTCTATCTTGTGGGTGTCGTGCTATTTAGCTTGTTTGGGCGAGTTTATGCCAACTTATTTGTGAGTCAGGCATTGGCTGCTCAGTTTCAAACAGCTTTCAGAAGTGTCGCTGCTCTTACAGTATTTTCAATCAGTTATGAGGTGTTGAAATACAGTCTCCAAGCGCTTGGAGAAGCAAGCCGTGTGTTAAAGCTGACCTTCATTGTCAATAGCGTTGCTTGTCTGATAATGGTCAGCTGTCAGTTATTAAACCTGAGCAGCTTTACTTTTCTTTATCTGGTTAATGGCTTTGCTTTATTGCTATTAAGTCTTAGGTTTGGTTGGCAACTGCATTTGAAGATGGGAGGGGTGAACTAGGTGACGAAAGAAGAAAAAGTTTATGTGGCTTACAGCCTGTTAACAGATAATCTGCCCTATTATTTTGTCGGTATGTTGTTGCTTTATAATGTTGGGTATAGTTATACGAGCATTGGGTTGATGGGGGGCATAGCTGAGTTAGTATCAATCGTCTCTAATGTTCCGAGCCAGATTTTATTATCAAGAGTTGGTGTCAAAAGAATCATGATGCTGTCTATCGTGTTGAAACTCATAGGCTTTGCTTTATTATTTTTTGTGAATCCGGCTGTGGCGTTATTTGCGGCAGTCTTACTAGGGGCATCAGAAGGCTTGGTTGAAGGGAACGCCCAGATTTATTTATGCTTACTCACTTCAGATGAGTTGAGGTATCAGACTTTATATCGAAAAATAGCGTTTTGGAGTCGGCTTTTAACAGCAGCATTAACCATTTCAAGCACTGCCTTAATGACTTTTAATTTGTTTATCCCTTTGATTGTGAGTATTTTGTTTCTATTGACTGGTCTTATTTTACTTAGTGGGTTACCTGATGTGTCAGAGCGCCTTGTTTCAAAAGTCAATCAGGGGATTCAGAAGCAATCCCAACTTGTGATGATGCCTATTTTTGTTTTAGGGCTGACAATGGCAGTGTTGATTATGGTGACAAATACTTACGCCAGCCTTCTACTGCAAAAATCAGGCGTATCAGTCGCCTATATTGGCTTTATTTTATTTATTTTCAATCTAATGATGGCATTTGGGAGTTATCTGGCACAAAAAATAAATATAGCATTACTGCCCTTAGTCGCTGTCTATGGCTTAATGGCACTGGCGATAGGTTTAATTGGAAAAGGGGTGGTAGTGACACTAGCGTTATTCTTTGTTTTACGTCTGGTAAATGGGATATGGCAAGCGGAGTTTACCCCCTCTTTTAATCAACTCATCACTGAAAATCGGTCCCTTGCTTGGTCTTACTATACCACCGTTTTATCTATCGTGTTTATGATAGCAGATGCCAGTTTTGGACATTTGGCGGACATGTTTGGAATTAGATGGCTTTATCTGATTGTTGGTGTTCTGGGACTCTTAACGCTCGTGATGACTAAAGCTGTGACGGTTAAGGCGCATGACTGACAGATCACAGTTATCCATTAAAGCCATGCCTATCATGTGATTGTGCCATGCGGTTGTCGTGATAATTATGTGGTTGATGTTGTTTCTCGCGATTTTTTAGTGGTTAATGCTAACACTAATCTAAACAAAAAATAGTGATTGTATATTTAAAGTGCTATAATGGATATATAAATAATTAGGAGGTGTTGTGATATGGGAAGTGGTGTTATCAATTTCAAACTTGATAGCGAACTGAAAGAGCAGTTTCAAGAATTAGCAAAAGATCTGGGTTCTAATACAACAACCTTAATGACGATGTTTATTAAGCGTGCAGTAGATGACCAAGCAATTCCTTTTGAAGTTAAAGCAAAATCGAAGATATCCCCACATTTACGGAAGTTATTAGCTGAAGAAGATGCAAAAATTCTTGGTATTATTGAAGATGATGCAACAAGTCTAACTAAAAATGAACGTAATAAATATAGGGACTTGTATAAATGAGCTATAAAATAAAAGAAACAAGTCGTTTCAAAAAACATATGCGAACACTTCCTGATAGGTTGGGAATTAGTAAGCAATTGGCAAATTTAATTGTGAACGAAATTCTTGATGCAGTTGATATTCTCGAAGAAACTGGTACGTTATCTGATGACTATGGCTATTTTCTTCATGAATTAGATCGTGAACCGTGGCGTGGTTTTATGGAATTTCATGTATTAGACGATGTATTGGTCGGCTACGCCGATGTCTCAACAAAGAACGAGATACGCTTGATAGGTATTTACAATCACGAATTGCTATCAATTGGAAAGCTGGGTTAATTGAATGATTTAATTGGCTCTTATGGTTGATCATCAGTTTAAAATATGACAGCAAATACTTGATCCAATATCTAGGAGGAGAAGTTAAAAGCTAAAATTTAATTATTTATTAAAATCTTAGTGTTATACCCCACGTAAGTGCTTGAAAAAGCTCAGACTTTGCGGTAGAATTTGGATATGGCTTATAAAAAACAACAAAAAACGACCTTTCAAAAAGTCGTCCTCATCATTATTTGGTTGATGTTGCTTCTCACGATTTTTGCTGCAGTTGCAGCGGCACTCTCAGTCTTTATCTAATCGCACGTCTTTCGGCGGTTAAAGGCTGACACTCTGATCTCGTCTTGACGAGATTTTTTTATTGCCTCGTCTCGACAGTTAGCTGGAAAAGCGGCGCTTTGTTTCCTCGGCAAGCCCAGCCTCGTCACAGTTTTAACCTTATTTTTGTTTCCTCGGCAAGCCCAGCCTTGTTACAATTCTAACCTTATTTTTGGAGGCGTGTCACCACGCAGTTTTGAGACAACTATCAGAACGGTACCTCCGCTATCTCGGAAGTGCTTCATGCGTTTGTCGTCTCACAGCTTTCGGCTTGTTTCTTATATCGAATATAAGGGGCTAGCTTCGATATGGCTGGTATCTAGCACTTGGACATCATTTTGAATGTCAATGTCGTGTTGCATCAGGGTGTTTTCCATTGTCATGTGCGCCAACTCTTTGAGATTATTTTCCTGACTGCGATGGCCGAGTAGGATTCTTTTCGTTTGCTTGCCAATGACGGAAAGTGCTGTGCTGGCACCGTCTTCGTTGGATAGATGGCCGTGATCAGAAAGGATTCTTTGTTTTAATCGCCACGGATAGTTGCCCATGCGTAAGATTTCGACGTCGTGATTAGATTCCATCAGATAAGCATCAGCATTTTCGATTGTCCCACGGATGCGATCGCTGACATAGCCAGTATCGGTCAAGAGGACAAAACTTTTGCCGTCTTTCATAAACTTATAGAATTGTGGGGCTGCAGCATCATGGCTGACGCCAAAACTTTCGACATCAATATCGCCAAAGGTCAGCGTTTTGCCCATTTCAAAAAGCTGTTTTTGTGAGGGATCAATCTGACCACAGCCATCGCCAATGGCTTGCCAAGTTTGAGCGTTGGCATAGAGTGTCATCTTGTATTTGCGTGCTAAAACGCCTAAGCCTGCGACATGATCCTTGTGCTCATGCGTGACTAGCAGGCTATCAACATCTGATAAACTCCGGCCAATCTCGTGCATAAGACCTTCGATTTTTTTACCTGAAAGCCCCGCATCCACGAGAATTTTGCGTTCAGGGGTTTCGATGTAGGTGCAGTTGCCAGTCGAACCACTGGCGAGTATGCTATATTTAAAGCCTTTTTCTTTTATCAATGTCTGATCCTTACTAATGGTGTACTGACATGAGATTAGTGGGGGTCTGTTGCCCCGACCCAATCATCTGCTATTGTGTCTGTTTCGGTTTCAAGTGTCGTATAAGGCAAGACGAGGGTAAAGGTTGTCCCTGTTTTGCCGTCTGATTTTGCCCAGATAAAGCCATCGTGCATTTTGACAATATCGCGCACGATCGAAAGTCCCAGACCGCTACCGCCTTGTTCACGGCTGCGTGCCTTGTCCACTCGGTAAAAGCGGTCAAAGATTTTAGGGAGATCTGTTTTGGGAATGCCCATGCCCTCATCAGTAATGCGGAGCAGGACTTGGGTGTTGGTTTGTTCCAGATTAACTGTAATTTGCCTTCCGTCAGGACTATATTTGATGGCATTATTCATCAGATTATCAATGACTTGCCCGAGTTTGTCGGTATCGATTTCCATCCAGATCGGTGGTAAGGGAATCTGGCGCACGATTTTGAATTGCTTTTCATCTTCATCCCGATTGCCAACGATTTGGTCGAACCGATTGAGCTGATAATGGAGAAAGGCGACGAGGTTGATGACTTCTTTTTCTAAGATAATCGTATCCGAATCCATGCGAGATAAGGTCACTAAGTCTCGAATCATCCGAATCATGCGGTCAGTCTCTTTGAGGGAGACCTTGATGAAACCGGGGGCAATATCAGGATCATTGACCGCCCCTTCATCAAGAGCTTCAAGATAAGACTTGATGGAGGTCAGAGGGGTGCGGAGTTCATGTGAGACATTGGAGACGAACAGCCGCCGCTCGCGTTCGTTTTTTTCTTGTTCGGTAACGTCATGTAGGACTGCGACAACACCGGAAATGAAGCCAGACTCTCGGCGAAAGAGGGCAAATTTAATCCGTAAGGTCGTGAACTCTCCCGTGGCGTTTTCGGCATCAATCAGGAGTTCTGGTTCAGATTCTAACAAGTCTCGGAAGGTATAATCTGCTGCAATATCTAAGATATCAATGATTTTACGAGATAAGATGTCTTTTTCAGTGACATTGAGATACTCTAGGGCAGCAGCATTGGCGAGTATGATTTTCCCACGTCTGTCGGTGGCGATGACGCCGTCGGTCATATAGGTCAAAATCCCATTCAGCCGTGTGCTAGACGACTCCAACGTTTCTTGTGTCTGTTCAATCCGATCACCTAGATTGACGACTTTGTCATAGAGGTGATTGATTTCGGTATGGCCGGGGATTTGCTTTCTGACCGTATATTTCTTTTCTGTGAACTCATCAATCTGGTCAGAGATTTGGTTCAAGCCGATCGAAATCCGAGAGACAAACCAGACGAGCAGGAAGAGGGAGGAGACGTAAATGACACTGAAACGAGCGAGGATAGCTTCATGTGTCAGGAAAGCTTTCAGGTTCCAGACAAAGAACGCTGAAAAAAGCAGTAAGTGTGACGTTACCGCTTTGAATAAAATGGTACTGGTAAAAGGGAGTTTATTTTTCATTGGGATCACTCAGATAGTAGCCGACACCTCGGCGGGTCGCCACGTATTCTGGTCGGCTGGGGGTGTCTTCGACTTTTTCACGCAAGCGGCGAATGGTCACATCAACGGTTCGGACATCGCCAAAATAATCATAGCCCCACACGGTTTCTAGCAAATGCTCACGTGTCATGACTTCTCCAACGTGTTGCGCCAGATAGTGCAAGAGTTCAAATTCACGATGGGTCAGGTCAATGTGCTTGTCATGTTTATAGGCGGCATATTTTTCAGGTGCAATGGTAATGTCGCCGATCCGAATTTCTTTCTTGTCGTTGTGGCTAGCTGCTGCCTCAGTCGAGAGGTTAGAGCGTCTGAGATTGGCTTTCACACGCGCCAAAAGTTCGCGGTTTGAAAAGGGTTTGGTCACATAATCATCAGCACCTAGCTCCAGTCCGATAACTTTATCCAATTCACTATCTTTGGCAGAAATCATGATAATCGGGACTTCAGATGATTTGCGAATCTCACGTGCGACCTCGAGGCCATCTTTTTGAGGGAGCATGAGGTCAAGCAAAATCAAATCAGGCTGTTCCTCAGCGAAGATGTCTAAAGCAGTCTCTCCATCAAAAGCAGTTAAGACTTCATAACCCTCTTTGGTCAGATTAAATTTGACAATGTCCGAAATTGGTTTTTCATCATCAACAACGAGTATTTTTTTCATAGGCTAATTCTCCGTTTAATAGCTTTATTATAACGTTTTTTGTCAGTTTCAGCAATTAAAAGGGTGCGGCCTGCCCTAAACCAATCAACTACTGGGGAAAGGTAATCGGTTGATCAAACCCAAAGATTGCTGGAGGAGTCTTTGAGATGCCCACAATCATCTAAAATCTTTTGCGTTGATGCAGTGATTTAGGTCTTGTGTAAAAATTGACAACGCTTTCGAATAGTAATATAATAAAACTATAATAATTTCAAACGAGTAAATACTTGACAAAGGAGATAACGGATGATTCACTTGAACGAACGAACGAACGAACGAACGAACGAACGAACGAACGAACGAACGAACGAACGAACGAACGAACGAACGAACGAACGAACGAACGAACGAACGAACGAACGGCTAACTTATTTTTTTCTAAGTTGCGGCTGCGTGTGTCAGCAGTGACAAACGGAGTCGCACAAAACTTAGGCGCAACACGCAAGTGCTTGATGGGTTTGGTTTTACTGGGCTTGCTGCTGCCCACGACCTTGCAACCTGTCTTGGCGGATGATATTACAGGCGACTCTGGGGCAACCCCTGTCAGCTACGTGTCAGATCAGAAGTACACGGTAACCATTCCGCTGAGTGTTGACTTATCTGCCAGTGGGACAGAAACTGGCACGGTGACAATTAAGACAGGGGAAGACTTGAAAATTCCGCCTGGCAATGTGCTGTCGGTCGCCCTCGCCGCAGGTCAAAGCCGGAAGTTGATCACAGCAGGTGATAGCGAAGGCATCAGCTATGTGGTTAAGAAAGGGAGTGTTGAAGTGGCGAATGACGGTAGTCGCTTTGTCCAAGTATCGGCAGGTGCAACCGGTGACGATGTGTCGCAAGCCCTTGACTTTTCAGCAAGTGGGACGCCGAAATTTTCGGGGACTTATACAGGAACAGTCAATTTCACGATTACTGTTGCGCCAGAAGCAGGCGAGGAGATTACCTTTGCCGGTGCGACTTGGCGGATTTTGGCACCGGATATTGACGCCACCGTCTCAGGCTATCAGGCGCTGATTATTAAGAAAGCTGCCTTAAGTGAAAAAGAAATGTCATCAGACGGTCAGACTGGCTCAGAAACAGCTGGCAAAAAAATCAAATTCCATGAGAGTCAGGGCACCTATTTCGATAGTAATGGCGACAACGGCTATGAGCATAGCTTACTCAAAAGCAGTATTGATCATTATTACAATAACTTCATCGCCAATACGCCTGAAGTGGCATATGTTAATGCAGTCTCGCTCAACAATCCGACTTTAACTGACTATAATACAGCCCACAATCTAACATGGACTTTCAATAACGGCGAATGGGTCAAGGACGCCCTTCATCCTTATAGTACTGGTTATGCGAGAGATACCAATTTTGAGACAACGCTAACGACAACGCTAAAACCAGCTGGTGCCAAACAAGCCTTTGCGCTCTCCTATGGGGATATTCATACTAACATGGGATTAGGTGGTACAGCGCTTACTAGCATTTATCTCAACTTCTCTGATAACTTACCAGCGGATTTTCTGCTTCGGTCGGTTGGAAAGAGCTATGATAGTCCTGGTTATGTCGCTTATTATCCAGATCCAGACCCAGACGGCAGCTGGATAGCCAATGAATTCCATATGGAAAATACCGCACCTGTTCGCCCAGCTTTAGTAGTGACGCTTCAGTAAAGGAAAGGGACAGCCAGCTTTGACCTTGAGGCAGCTGAACTCTAGTTCCCAAAACCAGATGTGCGACCGCATCTGGTTTTTTGTGCTGCTTTTGCCTGTGCGGCAAGCCTATTTTGTGCCGACTCTCTCTCATGATCTGTCAAAGTTCTTGCAACGCACTTGCTTAAACCCTCTGGAGTTTGAAGCAAGTCAGACAAAGAGAATCGGAAAGAATTGTTTGACAATTCAGAAAGTACATGATAGAATAGGCACATGTCACAAATTATGACATGTTATAAAGTATCACATCATGAGATAGATTAGGAGTTTTAAATGCCGCTTATAGAGTTTAACAATGTCGAGAAATACTACGGCGACTATCATGCTCTGAAACATATTAATTTAGAGATTGAAGCAGGTCAGGTAGTGGTCTTACTCGGCCCTTCCGGATCAGGCAAGTCGACATTGATTCGGACGATCAATGCACTGGAGGGGATCGAATCTGGCGAGTTAATCGTCAATGGTCATCATGTTGATCATGCCTCCAAAAAAGATCTGGTCGATCTGCGCAAGGAAGTTGGGATGGTTTTCCAACATTTCAACCTCTATCCTCATAAAACGGTGCTAGAAAATGTGACATTGGCACCGACAAAAGTCCTCAAACGTGAGTTGCGTGAGGCGACAGTTGTGGCAGAAAAATATTTAAAGTTTGTCAATATGTGGGACAAGAAAGATGCCTATCCCGGTCAATTGTCAGGTGGGCAAAAACAAAGGGTAGCGATTGCGCGTGGCCTCGCCATGAATCCCAAGTTATTATTATTTGATGAGCCAACTTCGGCTTTGGATCCTGAGACGATCGGCGATGTGCTGTCAGTCATGCAAGGATTGGCAAAAGACGGGATGAATATGGTTGTCGTCACACATGAGATGGGCTTTGCCCGATCAGTTGCGGACCGCATTATTTTTATGGACGCAGGGGAGATTTTAGAAGACACGACAGATGTTGCAGGCTTCTTTGATCAGCCACAAGAACCACGAGCTAAGCAATTTTTGAGTAAGATTATCAATCATTGAGCGAGCAGTTAAACAGACAAGGAGAAGAATACTATGAAAAAATCACTGAAACTATTGGCAACGGTCGCAACTGTTTTTGCCGCACTAACACTGGCGGCGTGTGGGTCGTCATCTAAGGACACCGCTTCAAAATCTGCGACAGATAAAATCAAAGATAAAGGGAAAATCGTCTTTGGGGTCAAACAAGACGTGCCAAACTTTGGCTATAAAGATCCGAAAACAAACAAATTCACAGGTGTCGAAATTGACCTAGCCAATAAAATTGCCAAAGATTTGGGTGTTAAAGCAGAGTTTGTGCCAGTAACAGCGCAAACACGTGGCCCATTGCTAGATAATCAACAAGTAGATGCCGTTATTGCCACCTTCACGATTACAGCAGAACGTCAAAAAACATATAACTTCACAACGCCTTATTTCACAGATGAAGTTGGATTCTTGGTCAATAAATCATCAGGCTTTAAGTCAGTCACTGATTTGGACGGCAAAACGATTGGTGTGGCGCAGTCGTCCTCTACCAAAGATGGTCTCGAAAATCTCGGAAAAGAAAAAGGAATTGCATTCAAATACTCTGAACTGCCTGATTATCCAACCTTGAAAACGGCCTTGCTATCAAGCCGTATTGATGCTTTCTCAGTCGATAAATCAATCTTGTCAGGCTATGTCGATGCTAAAACGGAAATCTTAGGCGAAGGTTTTGCTAGCCAAGAGTACGGCATTGCGACCAAGAAATCAAACACTGAATTGGCGACCTATCTGGACAAGCAAATTAAAGCACTCAAATCGAATGGTGAACTTAAAAAATTGACCGATAAGTACAAATTAACAGATGCCACAGCTAAATAAAAAGCTGTCGGAAGAATAGGAAATGTTGCGAGGCAGCTCTAACGCCTAGCTTTTTGTAGCGTGATACAGATGACGGCTGCCAAGTCAAATGATGGCAGCCGTCAAGCTGTCCACAGGATAAAGTTACCTTGCTGAGCGCATGTCTCAAGTGACGAACATAAGAAAGGATAGATATGAGCCCTTTTGCTTTAGAACGTTGGCAAGCATTCTTTGCTGACTTTGGGCAATTCGCTAAGGGATTTCTTTATACATTGGAGATTTCAATTGGCGCTTTGCTACTTGCCATGTTATTAGGTGTGATTTTCGGATCGCTTTCTGCGACACGAAACAAGCTATTGCGTGGCATTAGCCGTGTTTACGTTGAGGTGTATCAAAACACCCCTCTGTTGATTCAATTTGTAGTAGTCTATTATGGTTTTCCGCTTTTAAATAAAAGTTTAGTCATTTCTGCTTTTTGGACGGCCATTATCTGTGTCGGGGTTTACCACGGTGCCTATATTGCGGAGGTCATTCGCTCAGGCATTGAGGGAGTTCCCAAAGGTCAGACAGAAGCTGCGGAGTCTCAAGGCTTTACTTACGGTGCGACCATGCGACTGATCATTTTGCCCCAAGCGATTCGGATGATTTACCCACCACTGACCAATCAGGTGGTCAATCTGATTAAGAATACATCAACAGTAGCGATTATATCAGGTGCTGACCTGATGTTTACGGCCAAATCATGGTCGTCTATGAATATGAGTTATATTCCGGCTTTTGTTGGGGTTGGTTGCCTTTATTTCCTCCTCTGTTTCCCATTGGCAACCCTAGCACGTCGAATGGAAGAAAAGAATAAAAAAGCCTACAGTGTTGGCTAGAAAGAGAGAATAGACATGAGTTTAGCACAAGAAGCAGCACAAGTTTTTACCGCAACAAATATCCGCTTTCTCTTTCAGGGTTTAGGATTAACGATTTTCATCGC
Source organism: Streptococcaceae bacterium (assembly GCA_031270325.1). GTDB lineage: Bacteria > Bacillota > Bacilli > Lactobacillales > Streptococcaceae > Pseudolactococcus. The sequence continues at coordinate 61,708 of JAISXW010000014.1, read as the reverse complement.
CTTTATTTCGATTTTTCTCTCAACTATTTTCGGCACCGTCTTAGCGATCATGCGCAATGGTAAGAATCCATTTTTTAAAGCAATCGCTAGTGTGTATATCGAAGTGGTCAGGAATGTCCCCAATCTCCTATGGATTTTCGTCATTTTTTTAATCTTTCAAGTCAAGTCAGTGCCGGCGGGGATTATTTCCTTTACAGTCTTTACGACAGCGGCATTAGCGGAGATCATCCGAGGCGGGCTAAACGGTGTGCCAGAAGGTCAGACAGAAGCCGGAAAATCACAAGGGTTTACAGGGGCGCAAATTTTGATTCATATCGTCTTGCCCCAAGCGATTCGGAAGATGTTGCCAGCCATCATTTCACAGTTTGTGACCGTGATTAAAGATACGTCATTCTTATACTCAGTCATTGCTTTACAAGAACTGTTCGGCAATTCACAGATTCTAATGGGACAATATTTCCAAGCGAGTCAAGTCTTTATGTTGTATGGCTTTGTTGTTTTGATTTATTTCGTGATCAACTTTACCATCTCTCAATTCTCACGTCGCCTTCAAAAATCATGGGCTAATTCACTAGAATAAAGTCAAGCCGAATCCAAAAAACAATTAACCAAGAGCCGAAAGGTTCTTTTTAGATGCTTTTGTTGCGACCTAATGCTGACAAAGGCATGAAACGATCACGAGATAGGGGAGGTTCCGTTCTGATCTTTGTCTCAAAACAACGTGGAGATCATGTTCGCCTGATTAAGTCTCTCGCTTGACTGAAAAAGAGTGTCGGTCGGGCAACAAAGAGTGTCGGTCATGTAACAAAGACCCGCCGTTGGTTAACAAAGAGTGTCGGTCATGTAACAAAGCCGCACCGTTGGGCAACAAAGAGTGTCGGACGTGTAACAAAGACCCGCCGTCGGGCGAAAAAGAGTGTCGGTCGTACAACAAAGACTCGCCGTCGACTAAAAAAGAGTCTCGCTCGCCTGATTAAGACCCGCGCTTGCCTGAATTTAGACCACTCGTGGTCAAATTCAGACGACACATGGTCAGTCGGCGCTCGCCTTTGCTTGCCGAATCAGATAGAAAACTTGTTTAGCTTATGAGGATCAGTCTGCTGAAACACAAGTTTGAAAAATCAGGAGTTCAATTTGGGATGAGGGGATGACTGTTGTGTGTTTTTGTGCCGTCCTAATGATGACAGTACCAAAAGCAGTTAAAACATGGTATAATCTAAGACATGATTAAAGGAATTTTGATAACGTTGGAGGGGCCTGAGGGAGCTGGAAAAACAACGGTTTTACAGCAACTGTTGCCGATATTGGAAAAGCAGCAGGTCTCGTTCGTCACCACGCGTGAGCCGGGTGGGATTCGGATTGCTGAGCAGATTCGAGAGATTATTTTGGCACCTGAAAATACAGCGATAGATGGTAAGACTGAGTTGTTATTATTTGCAGCCGCTCGTAGACAACATTTGAATGAGAAAGTTCGGCCAGCTTTGGCAGCCGGAAAGCTTGTCATCATTGATCGTTTTATTGATTCGTCAGTCGCTTATCAAGGTTACGCAAGAGGGATTGAGGTGGCTGACGTTGAGATGATTAACAATTTTGCGACAGATGGGCTTTTGCCGGATTTGACCCTTTACTTTGATGTGGAGACAGCGATTGGTCTATCACGTGTGATGTCAGGCGATCGTGAGGTTAATCGGCTTGATTTGGAGGCGCAAGACATGCACCAAAAAGTTCGTGCGGGTTATCAGGCAATTGCCAAAGCTAATCCTCAGCGTATTGTGACGATTGATGCGTCAAATCCACTTGAAGATGTGGTAGCAGCGACAGTGCTTGCTATCCAGACGAAGTTTCCGGAGCTTTTTTGATGAAGATAGCTGAGTTACAACCCGAACTTTTTGAGCGTTTTGCTCGTGTGTTAAAGCAAGATAGTTTGCACCACGCCTTTTTGTTTTCAGGTGGTTTTGGTGCGATGGAGATGGCTTTGTGGCTGGCACAATCTCGGTTTTGCCGGTCACTGCAGGCAGGCTTGCCTTGCGGTCAATGTCGAGAATGTCGACTGGTTGCAGCCAATGATTTTACGGACCTACATATCGTCAAACCTGACGGTCAGACGATTAAAACGCAGCAGATTCGAGACTTATTGCTGACCTTTTCCCAGTCTGGTTTTGAGTCTAATCGGCAAGTTGTGATGATTGATGGGGCTGAAAAACTGCATCCCAACGCTGCCAATGCCCTACTCAAGTCAATTGAAGAACCTGAATCTGAGATTTACATCTTTCTTTTGACGGCCTCTGAAAATATGGTTTTGGAGACAATCAAGTCTCGCACCCAAGTGATTACTTTTCCCAACCAGACGGCAATCATTCAAGATGACCTGATTCAAAATGGAACCTTAAAAACAGATGCGGCTCTGATTTCAGAACTTGTGACTTCGCTAGATGAGGCAAGGTGCTTGGCTGGAGATAAATCTTTTTTAGACAGTATCAAACAGTTAGAAAAATTTGCTAAGGCATTAACAGGACAAGCTGATGATGCTTTCTTGCAAATCATGCAATTAGTGCCGCTTTTTAAGGATAAAAAATCGCAGGGTTTGGCTTTTCAACTCCTCACGATTTTGTTGGTCAAGCAGCGACAAGCCAAACTCGCACAAAATGTTTTTATAGCGCAAAGGTATTGGCGTTCAAATGTCAATTTCCAAGCGAGTTTAGAAAAGATTATCTTAGGATAGTTCGTGCGCTTGCAAGAGAGAAGATATAAGGAAAAAGGATGAATTACGAAATAAAGTTTGCGCATAGTGAAGACAATATGTTTGTCACAAGTCATACGCCCTACAAGATTTCTGATATTGTGATTATCAAAACGGAAAAATGCAAGATGATGGGACACATTGTGCGTGAGCTTTCCCAAGAATTAGAGACTGAGGGTTATATTGTCGCCCCTGCGAATCGCATTGATTTTGAATTGGCAGACAAGGTAGCGCATGAATCAAGAGAAGCCAAAGATATCATCAAAAGGTTGGTTGGCTCACACGGTCTTGAGATGAAGATTATCGAGGTCACTTACACACTTGATCACAAACGGCTTTATATTAGCTTTATAGCGGAGCATCGTGTCGATTTCCGTGAGCTTTTGAAAGACTTGGCTGCGACCTTTAAGACTCGGATTGAATTGCGCCAAATCGGCTCGAGAGATGTTGCCAAGGTTTTTGGCGGTATCGGACCTTGTGGTCGACCGCTCTGCTGTGCTGACTTTATGGGTGAGTTTCCTAATGTGAGTATTAAAATGGCTAAGAATCAAGCTTTGTCGCTCAATCAAAACAAATTGAATGGTCTTTGTGGCCGTTTACTGTGCTGTTTGTCTTATGAAGATGAATTTTACCGTCAGGCTCGGCGCAGTTTTCCGGATTTTGGCGAGATGATTCAAACCGCAGACGGACAGGCGCGCGTGATTGGTCTCAATGTCTTGTCTAATACTGTCAAAGTGCGACAGGACAATGTCGTACGAGATTATCCTGTGTCGGAAATAGAGGTGATATCATGACCGATAGAATGTCTTTTTTTGATAATTTATCTGAACTTGAAGAACGCTTGGTGGCGACATTGACACATGCCAGTGATATCAAGAGCGATTATCAAAAGATATTGACCGAAAATACCAGTCTGCGGATAGAGAATGCGCGCTTACGGGATCGTTTAGCGGAATTATCAGAGCTTGAAACACCAGAGAATAAACAGAAACAAGCAGATAAGAAAGTCCCCATGTCTAATTTACAAGAAATCTATGACGATGGTTTTCATGTGTGTCGTGAATACTATGGGAAGCATTTAGAGTCAGGGGAAGGCTGTTTATACTGTGGGGAGATTTTATATCGATGATCAATTTTCAGCAAAGTTTTAGAGGTGTCAAGGCAAGGGGGACTTTGTTTCTCGTGCCAACACCGATTGGCAATCTCGAGGACATGACTTTTCGGGCGGTGAAAACTTTGCAAACAGTGGATTTGATTGCCTCGGAAGACACTCGCAATACACAGAAACTGCTCAATCATTTCGAGATTGACACACCGCAAGAGAGTTTTCATCAGCACAATAGTGGCCTGAAAATCCCTAAGCTGCTAGACTTGCTCAGGGATGGCAAACATATTGCTCAGGTGTCGGACGCTGGTTTGCCCTCCATTTCTGATCCCGGACATGATCTGGTGCTGGCCTGCCTTTCTGAGCAGATTGACGTGGTTGCCTTGCCGGGTGCGAGTGCGGGGATTACAGCGCTGATTGCGTCAGGTATTGCGCCGCAACCTCACATCTTTTATGGCTTTTTACCTCGGAAAAAGTCCGAGCAAGTGGCTTTTTTGACTGAAAAAGTGACTTATCCAGAAAGTCAAATTTTTTATGAATCGCCCCATCGGGTTGTCGCAACTCTGACGAACCTCTTGGCAGTCTATGGGGACCGTGAGTTGACTTTTGTTCGTGAGTTGACCAAGATTTATGAGGAATATCGGCGTGGTCGCATTTCAGAAGTCTTGCAGTCGATCTCAGAACATGCGATTAAAGGCGAATGTCTGCTGATTGTCAGCGGCGCTGAGGTGTCTGCAGTTACGGATAAGTCAGAATTGACGCCTTTAGAAGCGGTTCAAGCCTTGATTCAAGCGGGCGAAAAACCCAATGCAGCCATCAAAAAAGTCGCCAAAGCACGCGACCTTGTGCGTCAAGAACTCTATCAAAGCTATCATCAACTCTAGTTAAGGATGGTGCTCATCTTCCAGTGTCGCCTCACAAGGCGACAATCCGTGATGCGAGTAACCTCTAAGCTAGGTCGGTTGAACTCAGAGCTAGAGCAATCTAGTTCTGTTTTTTTGTGTTGAGCATAAGCGTTGAGGGGGACTAATACCTCGAATGACTTAATTTTTGTTAAGCGGCAAGAGGTGGGTGTTAAATAGAATATGCTATAATAGCCTTATGAATAATCAGAAACTCGCCGAACTGATTTATGGGATAGGTCAGTATGATGGCTATAATACGTCAATCTTACAGACGGAAAAAAATTTGGAAAAGCATCCAGAAAATCGGGTATTCGCAAGTGAATCGGATCGCTATATTTTTGAAGATTTGCTCAAAGCGATCAACTATGCAAAGGGCTTGTCAAATTTGACAAGTCAAGATGTACTGGCGATTAATGCACAGATGGATTCAAAACAACCTGGGCAACCTGAAGCACCGGGGGTTTTACGGGATCATCTACCTATTCATGTTGGCGATTACGTGCCACCCGAAACGGTGACACTGCCTATGCTTGATCGTCAACTGCAAGCAGTTCAAGGGCAAACACCCCAATCTGGTTGGGAACTTTATGCCCGTCTTGCCAAGTTACAAGCATTTGATAATGGCAATAAAAGAACGGCATTAGTTGCAAGCAATGTTTTAGTCGGTAGTTTGAGTGGCAAGACCTCTCTTTATCTGACGGTGCCAATTGATTATCGCAAGTTGCGCTTTGATGCTAATTTGATGGACTATTATTTAGCAGATGATTGGGATGATCACCTACCAGATGAGGACTTTGCACTTCAACAATTTATCGAGTTTGCAAGTCAGCTGACTGAATCTGTCTCATAGGAAAAAAGTCAGTTACTCAGAGGATTTGTTCCTGTCGGGAATTTATCAGTAAAAATTCATAGCTTAGATGTGAATGACACAGATATAGAAATTCCATTTTAGATGTTTGCTAAACGGAGCAGCGAGGACGAAATCACGGAAAGAGGCACTTGCTCAATTAAATTTGGGGGTGTTAGAAAATAAAAATTTCTCCGAGGTTTTAGAGCTGTGTAAAAACCTTGTCCAACAGTTGAGGGCAAGGTTTTTGTGTGGTGGCAAAGCAGCAGGGCACTTGCATGCATTTTTATTTTTTAGGCGTGATGACATCTTTTGATGGCGTTAGGCTGCGATTCTGTGTTAGAATAATGAGTATCAAATGAAATGGGGGTTTAATCATGACAATCAAAAAAGTTGCAGCCTTTGCTGCTGTCGGGTTAGTTAGTCTGGCTTTTCTAGCAGCGTGCGGTCAATCAAATAAGCAAACAGTTGGTACAGCTAATCAAGTGACGAAGGTCGTTGTGGCGCAAACGGCTGACTCTAAACCATATGCCTATCAAGATGGCGATAGCCTGACAGGATTTGACATTGAGGTCTTAAAAGCTATCGACGACAAGTTGCCAGATTACAAATTTGACTATAAAACAGTTTCTGACGAGGCGATTTTAACGGATTTGGATGCCGGTCGGAGCCAAATCGGCGCTAATAACTTTGGTAAAACGCCTGAACGTGAAGAGAAATATTTGTTCACCTATCCGATTTCGGAAAATGTCAATGCAATCTTTTCAAATAAAGCCAATGCTTATAAGTCAATCAAGGAGTTGATTGGCAAGAAAACAGAAATCCCTGCTGGGACAAATTACGGGGCAATCTTTGAGGCTTGGAATAAGAAACATCCGGATCAAAAAATTATCGTGACTTATTCTGAACGACCTTTAGCCGATCGCTTGGCGGCAGTCGAATCAGGGCAGATAGATTTCTTATTTGCCTCAAAAGCAGCTGGAGAAAATCTAGCCAAGACACATGGTGTCACCGTTGCCAGCAATATCCCTGACCTAGCCAAGTATCCAACATTTAAAACCTATGAGTACTTTATTTTGGATAATGCCCAAGAAAAGCTCAGAAAGAAAATGGATAAGGCACTCAAAACTTTGTCAGAAGATGGGACTTTAGAAAAATTATCTGAGAAATTCTATGGTGGTAATTATGCGCCATCAGCTGAGGTCTTCAAATGATCAACTATGTGCTAACAGATGAACAGGTTGATTACGCAGCGGTCGCCGATTTGATGCAAGTAGTTGACATCTCATCCTTAGATGCTGAGCAAGTCAAGCTGTCTTTTCAAAACTCGCAAGTCCTTGTTTTTGCCTTTGAGGATGATCAGCTCGTTGGCTGTGGTCGGGCGCTTTCTGACGGTGTCTTGCAAGCCAATATCTATAATATTGCTGTGGCACCCCATTTGCAAGGACAAGGCATTGGCCGTCAAATCATTGAGCGGCTGCTAGACCAGCTCAAAGGTCAAATCGTGACCTTATACACCCACCCTAAGACCAGCGCTTACTATCAAAAGCTAGGATTTTCACAGCTTCGGACCGGTTTTGTAAAGTTTTTGCCTGAGGAAAAAGACTGGTTTATTGAGGAAGGCTTTATCGACCGATAAGTCGTGTGAATCAAAACTCGCTTGACAGTCTTGGTTAACCCCTTGACGTCAGGCGTTTTTTTGGATTGGTGTCTGGGGATCCTTGTCGGGTCGAGAAGATGCGGCGTATTGGAGACCACGGTAAGTCGTGGTATAATGAACACATGACGAAAATAAAATTACTAGCGCTTGATTTGGATGGGACGCTACTGTCACATGACAAAACGATTTCTGAGGCGAATCAGGCAGCGCTCAAAGCTGCACAGGCAGCGGGTGTGCAGGTTGTGATTACGACTGGTCGCCCTCTCAAAGCGATTGAGCATATCCTGAAAGCACTCGACTTGCTAGTTGCAAGTGCCTATTCGATTACCTTTAACGGCGGTTTGGTTCAGCGCAATAATGGCGAGATTCTCTCGAAAAAAACTTTTTCCTATGCCGATTTGACGGCGATTCATGAACAGTTGGTGGCGCTTGAGTTACCGATGGATGTGATTTCTGGCGAAGTCTGCTATGAGACTAATCCTAAGTCGCTCTATCAAGGCTTTAGTCCTTTTCTGACCTTTGTTGAAGGGGCGTTCGAGTCGATTCCCCGTGACATTATCTTTAATAAAGCTGTCAGTGCCATTGATGCCTCGTTTTTGGATCAACAAATCCCTAAAATCTCAACTGCTTTAAAGGAAAAATACGAGATCTTTAAATCTCGTGATATCTTGCTTGAAGTTATGCCTAAAGGTGTTGTCAAGTCCTTTGGTCTTGATAAATTGGCTACTTTTTTAGGTCTTGGACCAGAAAATGTCATGGCAATGGGAGATGAAGAAAACGATATCTCAATGTTAGAATGGGCTGGATTGGGCATTGCCATGAAAAATGCCACAGCAGAAGTCAAGGCGGTATCGGACGTGGTCGCACCCTTGACAAATGATGAAGACGGTGTCGCTTGGGCGATTCAGACCTATATTTTGGAGGATTAAATGGGCTTATTTGATAAGATTTTCGGTAAGAAGATCGAAAAAAAGATTGAAGACAACCAAACGGCAGATATTTTTAGCTTTGAGTTATCAGATGTCGAGCCGGAGCCGGCAGGCACTGATGAGAGTGAGGCAAAAGCTGAAGCTGATGAGGTCGTGGCAGTAGTAGAAAGTTCTGAAACCGACACGGTAGCAGTCACACCAGAAAGTCCAGTATGCGACACAGTAGCCGAAACGCCTGAAGTTTCAGAAGCAGGCGCAGCACCAGAACATCATGTCGCAGCGACTAGCGAGACAGCAGAGGCAGCAGAAGTTGCCCCAGTCGAGACAGCGCAAGCAATCGAAGCCAAATATGAAAAATCATTGAAAAAAACCAGTCGGTCATTTGGGGCACGGCTGAATGAGTTTCTGTCAAACTTCCGATCAGTTGACGAAGCCTTTTTTGAGGACTTAGAAGATACACTTATCATGAGTGATGTCGGTGTTGATGTGGCGACCCAGTTGACAGATGACTTGCGCCATGAAGTCAAACTCCAGAATGCCAAATCGAAGGAGGCAATCAAGCACGTCATTATCGAAAAAATGGTCGATAATTTTGGCGAGTCAGGACTAGACCCGCAGTTGAACTTGCAAGATGGCTTGACGGTGATGATGTTTGTCGGGGTCAACGGTGTTGGGAAAACAACGACAATTGGTAAACTCGCCAACCGCTTTAAAAATGAGGGGGAAAAAGTCTTATTGGCAGCGGCGGATACTTTTCGGGCAGGAGCCACGGATCAATTAGTTGAGTGGGCGCACAGGAGTGGCGTTGACATTGTGGTCGGCAAAGAAAAATCCGATCCAGCCTCAGTGGTCTTTGATGCCGTCAAACGTGCACAGGTAGAAGGCTTTGACATCCTCCTAATTGATACGGCAGGGCGGCTACAAAATAAGGATCATTTGATGAAAGAGCTTGAGAAAATGGCTAAAATCATCAAACGTGAGCTGCCTAACGCTCCACACGAAACCCTTTTAGCCTTAGATGCGACGACAGGGCAAAATGCGATTTCGCAGGCAAAGGAATTCTCAAACGTGACCCCGTTGACAGGGATTGTCCTGACCAAACTTGACGGTTCGGCAAAAGGTGGCATTATCTTGACCATTCAGCAAATCTTACAAATTCCGGTCAAATTAGTTGGACTTGGCGAAGGGATTCAGGATTTGGAAGACTTTGACGAGGTGTTATTTGTCAGGGGACTATTCCAAGACTTAATCTAGTTCAAGCGGTGGTGCGCAAGACGATTGTCATCGTGCTTGATAGACAAAATAGTGTGACGACACGCTTTTCAAGCTAAGTGGCGAGCCTAAGGGCTCGTTTTTTGTTTGCAATCAGTGCCGTTTAGTCCTAAAATTCATCACGTGATCGAGAATTGATAGGCTCGGCTTGGTGGAAACTTGGTCGAATAAGGTCAACGGGTGTTAGAGTAAGCAAAAATCATGTTGCAGCAAATAAAAAGAGTGTCTCAACATACAAAAACTATGTCTCAGCAAGCAAAAAGCGTGTCTCAACATGCAAAAATTATGTCGAGACATGTAAAAAGCGTGTCTCAACATGTAAAAACTATGTCGAGACATGCAAAAAGTATGTTGCAACATGTAAAAACTATGTCGCAACATATAAAAACTATGTCGAGACATATAAAAAGTATGTCGCAGCATGTAAAAACTATGTTGCGATATGTAAAAAGTATGTCGCAGCATGTAAAAACTATGTTGCGATATGCAAAAAGTATGTCACAGCATGTAAAAACTATGTCGAGACATGTAAAAAGTATGTTGCAGCATGTAAAAACTATGTCGAGACATATAAAAAGTATGTCGCAGCATGTAAAAACTATGTCGCAACATATAAAAAGTATGTCGCAGCATGTAAAAACTGTGTCGAGACATAGAAAAAGTATGTCGCAACATGTAAAAACTATGTCGAGACATAGAAAAAGCATGTCGTAACATAGAAAAACTATGTCACGACATGTAAAAACTATGTCTCAGCAAGCCAAAAGGTTGCTGGAGGCATCTCAAAGATCGTCAGGCAAACAAACCAACCTTATCAATCACGGATTTTGCCACAGTAGTCATGGTAAGTCCTACCTTATTTGAGGTGTTCAGCAGTCTGGACACTTGTTTTTTTTGCTTGTAGCAAGGAAAGCACTAGGAAGGGAGGGCATGTCGAGCCTTATCAGTAGTTTGATCTTGTACGACAACCATCGCAACGGCAGCTCCGCAATCACGCTAATGGTTGGCTAGTTTTTAAAACTATTGCAATCATGTCATGCGTTTGTTTCATGTCTTTGTCGTGTTGATGTCGGGGTAATCATTTACAAAGGCCTCGAAAAATAGTAAAATAAGAGAGTATTGATGACGGGTTCACGCTTGTTGAGCTTGCGCTCATTGATGAATCGCTGACTGTGGCTTTTTAAGGGGTCAGCGGTTATTTAGGTATAGAAGAAATCTCGGAGGATGACATGTCGTACGCAAACCTGAAGTTATTTGCACTTAGTTCAAATCAAGAATTGGCCAAAAAAGTTGCCAGAAATATGGGATTAGATCTGGGAAAATGCAATGTTAAAACTTTCAGTGATGGTGAAATTCAAATCAATATCGAGGAATCAGTTCGTGGCAGTCATGTCTTTCTGATCCAATCCACGTCAAGTCCAGTCAATGAAAACTTGATGGAACTGCTCATTATGGTGGATGCTTTAAAGCGAGCATCAGTCGGGACGATTAATGTGGTCATTCCTTACTATGGCTATGCCCGCCAAGACCGGAAAGCACGGCCGCGTGAACCGATTACATCAAAATTGGTGGCGAATATGATTCAGATGGCTGGGGTTGATCGCCTGTTGACGATTGATCTCCATGCCTCACAAATTCAAGGGTTCTTTGATATTCCTGTCGATCATTTGATGGGGGCGCCTTTAATCGCTGATTACTTTGAACGGCGAGGGTTGACTGGTCAGCATGGCGATGTCGTTGTTGTATCGCCTGACCACGGCGGTGTGACACGAGCGCGTAAATTAGCGGACTTCCTCAAAACACCGATCGCGATCATTGATAAGCGGCGCCCGCGTGCCAATGTCGCAGAAATTATGAATATCATTGGCGATGTGAATGGTAAAAAATGTGTCCTGATTGATGACATGATTGATACAGCTGGGACGATCACACTTGCTGCCAATGCCTTGAAAGAACTTGGTGCGACTGAGATTTATGCCTCATGTACCCATGGTGTTCTGTCAGGGCCAGCGCTGGAGCGGATTGAAAATTCAGCGATTACAAAACTTGTCGTGACCGATACGATTGAATTGCCAGAGAGCATTCGAGAGTCTGACAAGATCACTGAAATCTCGATTTCAGCTTTGATTGCGGATGCGATTGTTCGGATCCATGAAAATCGTCCTCTGTCACCATTGTTTAAAATGCGTGTGAAATCAGAAGATATCGTCTAAACGCCAGTCGGCGTTTTTTGGTAAAGTCATGAAAATAGAAGCATTAGCACAATTATTTCCCGTCAAAAAGGGCAGAAGTGATCAGCCTGAGACAGCCATTCAGTTTGAACTGGCTGGTCAGCAGTTTCACATTATCAAATCAGCACTCACATCAAGAGAAGTTCGGCTTTTTGAAGAGGTGTTGTTTGCGGACAAAGGCATAGACTTCAGTGAATTGGCGAACGGAACTTACCGCCTGATTCAGTTTAGGTCGGAAGAGTTTGACGAGATTGCGGATCACCTGTCTTTAATCTTTCCAAGCATTGTCAAAGTTCACAAACAAGGTGTGGCTCATGGCTTTGCCATCGAAAAACTGTCATCTGATCGACTGAGTGCGCTTGATGCCAAGCAAGCGCTAGCCACATTGGCGCAAGATTTAGGCGTGACCTGTCGTTATTATTTGGGTTTGTTTGCAGATAGGACAGAGCTGGAGAGCCTTTATCCAATCGAAAAAAGAAATTTTGATCAGGGACAAACCTTTTCTGAAGCCGTGATTAGAGAGGGGCTGACTCATCTCGCTCATGCACCCTTGGCCAAAATCAAGCAAGCTATTTTAACAGATTTTGAGGCACAGGACTTGGTTCGGCATCTCTACCAAAATGATGGCAATCAACTCCAAACAGCTAAAGCCATGTATATTCACCGCAATACCTTGACACAGAAAATCAAAAAATTTGAAAAGCACTATGACCTGAGCTTGACCGGCAGCGATTTGGTGTTGCTTTATAGTCTGATCGATCAAGTGACTGAAGACTAGCACCATTTGAAAAAACAAGGAAAATAGCGTAAAATAAGGGGTATCTTCGAGGGAGCTTTTAAAGCTTACCTTGACCCATCAATCAATAAAAGGAAAGCAGATTATGACTTTTAATCATCAAGAAATTGAAAAAAAATGGCAAGCCTTTTGGGCAGCCAATCAGACCTTTAAGACAGGGACTGATTCCAATAAACCCAAATTTTATGCACTGGATATGTTTCCCTATCCAAGCGGTGCGGGGCTTCACGTTGGTCACCCTGAGGGGTACACGGCAACTGATATTCTGAGTCGTGTGCGTCGGGCGCAAGGCTACAATGTTCTCCATCCGATGGGCTGGGATGCTTTTGGCCTTCCTGCCGAACAATACGCCATGGATACGGGCAATGACCCTGCTGAATTCACAGCGAAAAACATTGCCACCTTTAAGCGTCAAATCAATGCCCTAGGCTTTTCATATGACTGGGATCGTGAAATCAACACGACTGATCCAGATTATTACAAATGGACGCAGTGGATTTTTACCAAGCTGTTTGAAAAAGGTCTAGCCTACGAAGCCGAAGTCGCTGTCAACTGGGTAGAAGAACTTGGCACAGCGATTTCAAATGAAGAAGTGCTACCAGATGGCACATCAGAACGTGGGGGTTATCCTGTTGTGCGCAAACCGATGCGCCAATGGATGTTGAAAATCACAGCCTATGCCGAACGCCTGCTCAATGATTTGGAAACGGTGGATTGGCCTGAATCAGTCAAAGATATGCAGCGCAATTGGATTGGTAAATCGGTCGGTGCTAATGTTGACTTTAAGATTAAGGAGACTGATCACACCTTTACGGTCTTTACCACACGTCCGGATACACTTTTCGGGGCGACCTATGCTGTCTTAGCACCTGAACATGATCTAGTCGGGCAAATTACCAGTCCAGCTCAAGCTGAAGCGGTCAAGGCCTACCAACACCAAGCCAGTCTCAAATCTGATTTGGCTAGAACGGATTTAGCCAAAGACAAAACAGGCGTTTGGACGGGTGCCTATGCCATCAATCCAGTCAATGGTCGTGAGATTCCGATCTGGATTTCTGATTATGTCTTGGCGAGTTATGGGACAGGTGCGATTATGGCTGTACCTGCGCATGACCAACGGGACTGGGATTTTGCGACAGCTTTCGACTTGCCGATTGTGCCTGTTATTGCGGGTGGCGATGTGACAGTGGCTGCCTATACAGAAGACGGTGTGCATATCAACTCTGACTTCCTAGATGGGCTGGATAAATCTGATGCCATCACGCAAATGGTTGACTGGCTGACCGCACATCAGGTCGGTCAAGAACAAGTGACCTATCGCTTGCGGGACTGGCTCTTTAGCCGGCAGCGTTATTGGGGCGAGCCGATTCCGATTATTCATTGGGAAGATGGGACAACAACGGCGGTGCCGGAAAGTGACTTACCACTTGTCTTACCTAAGACGTCGGATATTAAACCCTCTGGGACAGGTGAATCACCACTGGCCAACTTAACAGATTGGCTTTCGGTGACACGTGAGGACGGTGTCAAAGGTCGGCGTGAAACCAATACTATGCCACAATGGGCGGGGTCAAGCTGGTATTTCTTGCGGTATATTGATCCGAAAAACAGTCAACAGTTAGCGGACCCTGAACTGCTAAAAGAATGGTTGCCGGTTGATATTTATATCGGCGGTGCTGAGCACGCTGTCTTGCACTTGCTTTATGCACGTTTCTGGCATAAGTTTCTCTATGATATTGGTCTCGTACCGACCACGGAGCCTTTCCAAAAGCTTTACAATCAAGGCATGATTTTGGGGACAAGCTATCGTGATCAACGCGGTGCGCTTGTTGCTTCTGATAAGGTCGAAACTCGTGATGGCAAGTTTTATAGTATCGAGACAGGAGAAGCGCTTGAGCAAGGCCCTGCCAAGATGTCTAAATCATTGAAAAACGTCCTCAATCCTGATGATGTCGTGGCGCAATATGGCGCTGATGCACTGCGACTCTATGAAATGTTCATGGGTCCTTTAGATGCCAGCATTGCTTGGTCGACAGAGGGACTTGAGGGATCGCACAAATTCCTAGAGCGTGTCTACCGCTTGCTGACCGACAAGCCACTCGTTTCTGAACATGAGGGACAGCTCGATCGTGTCTATCACGAGACGGTCAAGTTGGTATCTGAGCATGTTGATGCCTTGAAGTTCAACACGGCGATTTCACAGCTGATGATCTTTGTCAATGCGGCCAATAAATTGCCTGAGCTACCGCTCGCCTATGCCAAAGGCTTTGTGCAACTTCTGGCACCATTTGCACCGCATCTCAGTGAAGAACTCTGGCAAATCTTGACAGGAGAGACGTCAGGTATCTCCTACGTGCCGTGGCCGACCTTTGATCCAAGCAAACTTGTTGACGATGAAGTGGAAATTGTCCTCCAAGTCTTGGGCAAAAATAAAGCCAAAGTCATGGTACCGACCGGTGCCTCAAAAGAAGCGCTGGAGAAAATTGCGCTTGACAATGCCACAATTAAAGACTTAATCGCGGGCAAAACAGTCAGAAAAGTGATTGCCGTTCCGGATAAATTGGTCAACATTGTCGCCAACTAATCGCAGCATTTAAAAAACTCAACCCGCTCATTTAGCGGGTTGAGTTTTTTAGTTTTGCACCTAGCGAATTTGCCGCTAGCACCTAGCGAATTTGCCGCTAGCACCTAGCGAATTTATTGCTAGCACCTAGCGATTTTATCGCTAGCACCTAGCGAAATTATCGTTAGCACCTAGCGAATTTATTGCTAGCACCTAGCGATTTTGTCGCTAGCACCTAGCGAATTTATCGCTAGCACCTAGCGATTTTGTCGCTAGCTCCTAGCAGTTTTTCACGCTGACCATCAGTTGTCTAAGCCTTTGGCTGCGTTCTAAAATCCAAAACCTGAACGTTGCTGTCGATGACTTCGCCAGATTCTTTGAGCTGTACACGTTTGTCTGGATTTTCTGTCAGGGTCATGTCTTTGGTTAGGAAGACACGCCCATACGCTTTAAAATGTAGGGGCGCAAAGTTTGAGTCAATGATGACGTCAAAAACATCAGGGACGGTTCCTTTGTCAATGGCAATCAGGCGATAGTTGGTGCCAATGGAACAGCCTTCAACGGGTCTGCCATTTTCCCCGATCGTTTGATCGAAATCTAAGATAAGATCAGCATCTGTCCAGTTGGCAACCCGTGCCAAAACTTGTGCATCAAATGTAATTTTCATGTGCTTACCTCCTAGCTTCATTATACGCTTCCTGTCATATTTTTACAAAGGATTGGGTGTTTGTCCTGCCTGATTGGGCTGTTAGCAGTTGCTTTCGTTTGAAGTGCCTTTGGCTCCTATGCTAAAATAAAAGCATGACAAAAGTAAAGTATGGCATTGTCTCAACGGCTCAGGTCGTGCCGAGATTTATTTCCGGACTTCGTTTGACAGATAATGGGGAAGTCGTCGCTGTTTCGAGCCGCAGTTTGGCTGCTGCACAGGAGTTTGCGGCAGCGCATCAAATCGCTAGAGCTTATGGGAGTCACGATGACCTGTATGCCGACCCTGAGCTTGACGTGATTTATATCGCCACCTATAATAAAGGCCATTTTCCTGAGGCTAAGAAAGCCCTTTTGGCTGGCAAACATGTCTTGCTGGAAAAACCGTTTACCTTGACAGTGGCGGAGGCAGAAGAACTGTTTGCCTTAGCAGAAGCACGGCAACTCTTTTTGATGGAGGCGCAAAAGTCGGTGTTTCTACCGCTGACTCAGTTGGTCAAAGAAGTGGTCAACTCCGATGAACTAGGCGACATTTTGGCAGTGGATAGCGTGACGGCCTATGCGTCAATTGATCACATCAGCTGGTTTCATGATCTGGATGCGGGTGGTGGGACAGTTCATTTTATGCTACCCTATGCCCTGAGTTATTTACAGTATATCTTTGATGCTAAAATCATTTCATTTTCAGGGATTGCGGATCAGTTAGCCGGTGGTGCAGATACGCAGGCGAAGGTCCTCTTGAAACTAGACAACGGAGTGCTTGTGACGGTCTTTTTGACGACTAAAGTCGCCTTAGACAAGGTCATGACGATTCAGGGCACTAAGGGCCAACTGATCATTCCGGAATTTTGGCGAGCGAAGACAGCAACGATTTTATTTGCAAATGGCGAAGTCAAACGCCTCCTTCATGCTGATTTCGAGAGTGATTTCGCTGCTGAAGCCGAGCATGTCAATACTTTAATCTTATCAGGCAAGACGGCAAGTCCAGTGATGACAGCAGAGATGACATTGGCAGGCCTAAAGATTATTGAGGGGTTATACCAGTCTTGGCAAGGCAAAACAAGTTAAGAAGACTGCAAGGTCTTTTCGGATGATAAAAGGTCGTGACTTATGAAAGGTCACGACCTTTTATTTTTGATCTATGTTTTTAGTGTAAAATAAAAAAGCCCTGAAAATAGGACTTTTTTAGATACAAACTTGCAGTATTCTTTTATTATTTGCTTAATTCAGTTGTGGATTTATCGATTTCATATTTATCAAGTATAACTCTCATTTCTTTGACCCATTCCGCATCACTTTGCTGCTGATCTTTATACCATTTTTTAAATTCCGCATTCCTTTTCTGCACCTCCTTACTCCGTGCATCATCGCCCCTACCAAAAATACATGTCCCCAAAGCATACAATCCAAAAACACCCAAAACGATAGGTGTCAAAATCAAAACAACCCCAATCACTGCAACAATATAACTCATAATTGCCAATTCCATCGCGCTACCTCCTTAGGTCGCATCCACCAACGATTTCACAAGCCCTCGGATGACTTCCGTCTTACTGGTCTCGTGTCGTTCAACGTATCGATCAAAAGCCTCGAATTCGGCTTTTGTAAAATTTACAGTTACCTTCTTGTTCTTCGGATTATCTGTTTTTGGTCTGCCCATCTTCGCCATCAAACACCACATCCTTCTTACCTTTATTATACGGCTCATCAGGTTGAAAGGCAAGCACCACGCTAAAAAAGCATCAATTTCCTTGCGCCTTGACGATCCTTTACGTATAAGATATTAGGAGGTAAGACATGTTAGTTGCAATGAATGAACAGGGAAAAGTTATTAATTTATTGGAGATGGACGACTCAGAGCGGTCGGTGCTTGCGAGGCAAGCGTTAGTTTGTCCGGCCTGTAAAAGTCAAGTTCGGTTGAAAAATGGGCGAGTCAAGGCACCGCATTTTGCCCATATTTCTTTGAAAGCGTGTCGACATCAGGCGGAAAATGAGAGCTATCAACATCTAGCTCTGAAAACAGCCTTGTATCAGTGGTTTGCTCAGACTGAGACGGTTCAAATCGAGCACTTTCTCCCCGCCTTACAGCAGACACCAGATTTGTTGGTCAATGGGACACTTGCCATTGAAATTCAATGTAGTCATCTGTCAATCCAGCGTTTGCGAGAGAGAACCAAAGCCTATCAGACGCATGGTTATCCGGTGGTTTGGCTGATGGGTAAGGACTTATGGTTAGGCAGCAAGCTATCGGCGCTCAAACAGGACTTGCTGTATTTCTCACAAAACGCCGGCTTTTATTATTGGGAGTTGGACTTGTCTTGTCGCAAAATCCGATTGCGGTATTTGATTCATGAAGACTTGACGGGCAAGCTGCATTACTTGACACGAGACTTTGCCTTTGGGTCGGCGAACTTGCTGACGATTCTAAGGTGTCCATTTAAGCCAATAACGGCAAAATTAGCCGTTCACTTGCCCAACGATTTGACAACATTTATTGCACGCCAATTGTATTATCAGAATCCCAAATGGTTGAAAATTCAAGCGCTCTACTATCAAAACGGTCAAAATCTTCTGACCCTGACCTCGATTCCTTTGCCCATTGCGCCCCTAGGTCTCAATCCTTTGTTAGCTAGCTTTCAAGCGCCTCAAAGTCCAGACTTTTGCCAAGTGACTAGGGATATTAGCGACTATTACCGTCAGTTTTTAGTTTATCATGTTCAAAAGACGGCTGATATCCTGTATCCCCCAAGTCTTTATAGGCAAATGCTTGACCCCAGATGATGTCAGGCGCAGGAAAAATCAGCAAAACTGCTTTGAAACAGTACCTCCACTGATTTTTTATGTTAAAATAAAAGGCAATACCGCCTTGAGGACACCTCTATTCACTCATGATCCGCCTGTTTCCTCGTCAAAGATTGACTCGGGACAGTTAAAACCTTGTGTGGACAGATTTTTCGGCTGAAGTCGTTAGCGCTCATCCCTCAAGCACAGGGGGTTCGTTGCATGTCTCGTTAGATAAGCAATCTGTCTCACAGAGCAAAAATTCGGGTAATAGAGGTATCCTTAAAAGTCGGTAACAGAATAAGATAGGAGTCACAAATGGTCAAAGAAAGAACAGAAATTGCTGAACAGTATCAATGGGATTTAACAACAGTCTTTGAAAGTGATGCAGCATTTGAAGTCGAGTTAACAGATGTGTCGGGTCAATTGGAAGTGGCGCGTGAGTTAGCAGGGACGTTGATAGACACGGCTGAAAGCTTATTAGCAGTCACTGAGACAGAGTTGGCATTGATGCGACGAGTTGAGAAACTCTATGTCTATGCCTCAATGAAACATGATCAAGACACCACGGTCAGTCATTATCAAGCCTATCAGGCTAAGGCAACAGCTTTGTATGCTAAATTCAGTGAAGTCTTTGCTTTCTATGAACCAGAATTTCTGACTTTATCGCCAGAAAAGTTGGCACAGTTTAGCATTGAACAGCCTAAATTACAGGATTATGCTCACTTCTTTGCTCGCTTGCTTGATAAGAAAGCCCATGTCTTGTCCAGTACAGAAGAATCACTTTTAGCAGGTGTGACAGAAATCTTTGGGGCTAGTGCTGAAACCTTTGAAATCTTAGACAATGCTGATATTGTCTTGCCAACGGTTAAAGATGCGCAAGGTCATGACGTTCAGCTGACCCACGGAAATTATGTTGCCTTGATGGAGTCACCGGATCGTGAGGTGAGAAAAGTAGCTTATCAGGCGCTATACAGTGTCTACGATCAGTATCAGCATACCTATGCCAAAACGCTTGGTACGACCGTCAAGGTGCATAATTTTACTGCTAAAACACGGCGTTATCAGTCTGCACGTCAAGCAGCTTTAGCTAGTCATCATATTCCGGAGACCGTCTATGAGACTTTGGTGGCAGCGGTTCATGCGCACTTGCCGTTATTGCACCGCTATCTCAAGCTCCGTGCTGACCTCCTTCAAATAGAAGAGTTGAAGATGTATGATGTTTATGCCCCTTTGTCAAAAACAGATCTCAAATTTACTTATGCAGCAGCTATTGACAAAACGCAGGAGACTCTGTCTGTTTTTGGACAGGATTATCTGGACAAAGTCGTTCGAAGTTTCAAAGAAAACTGGGTAGATGTCTATGAAAACAAAGGGAAGCGCTCGGGGGCGTATTCGGGTGGCGCTTATGACACCAATGCCTTTATCTTACTGAATTGGCAAGACACTTTGGATAATCTGTTCACCTTGGTGCATGAGATGGGGCATAGTCTGCACAGTGCCTTTACACGTGAGACACAACCCTATGTTTACGGCGATTATAGTATCTTTCTGGCAGAGATTGCTTCGACAACCAACGAAAATATCTTGACTGAGACCTTGCTCAATGAGGCGACAGACGACACGACTCGCTTTGCCGTGCTGAATCACTTTTTGGACGGCTTTAGAGGGACGGTCTTTAGACAGACACAGTTTGCGGAGTTTGAGCATGCCATTCATGAGGCAGATGCAGCAGGGACAGTCTTAACGAGTGAGTTTCTAAATCAACTTTATGGGCAACTGAATGAAAAGTATTATGGTCTCGCAACGCTAGACAATCCAGAAATCCAGTATGAATGGGCAAGGATACCACATTTTTATTACGATTACTATGTGTTCCAATATGCCACAGGCTTTGCGGCGGCGTCTGCACTGGCAGATAAGATTGTTCATGGTACAGGGCAAGACAAGGCGAATTACCTAGAGTATTTACGTGCCGGTTCGTCTGACTATCCATTGGATGTGATTGCGAAGGCGGGGGTTGACATGACATCAGCTGATTATCTTAATGCGGCCTTTGCTGTCTTTGACAAACGTTTGGCTGAGTTAGAACAGTTAGTTAAAAAAGGAAGTGTAAAATAATGGTAGTCATCAGAACTCTAGGTAAACAAGATGAAGGCGCATTTGACAACTATCAGCAAGCGCTGCTGGCTGATCATAACCCTTTTTTATATGTACCCGCACAGACGGATTTCAAGGCTTATTTAGCTAAATTAGCACAATACGAGCTTAAACCAAGCCACCCTGATGATTCAACAGCAACAACTTATTATTATTTTACAGAAACGGGTGAGATTGCAGGAAGGATTAGTTGTCGTTGGCAGCTTGAAAAAGGCAATTTGCGAAAAGTTGATGGACATATTGGGTACGAGACAGCGCCAAAATATCGCAAACGTGGGATTGCAACTGCATTATTAAGGTTTGCTTTAGAAAAATACCGTCAGCGCGGCATTTTGGATGTCTTGATTACAGCAGTTGAGGGCAACGAAGCAAGTCGTAAAACGATTGAAAAAGCTGGCGGGCAACTTGATGCCATCATCAATTTTGAAGAAAACGGCAAAATTGAACGTTTAGCACATTACTGGATTCATTTGGATCAAGCGGAAAAGACGGTTAAGTCATACGGTGTCAATGCTAACCCTAATATGCGACGTCCAGTGGTCAAGCCAGAACTTGTTGAGATGATGCGTACGGAGCAGAAGCAGTTGACGGGCTTTCTAGCAGAGATAGCCCAGTTTGCCCATGATGAAAATGTGCCGATTATTCCGCATGAAACGGTGGTTTATTTCCAGTTTCTTTTGCAGGCTTTGCAACCGCAAAAGATACTAGAAGTTGGGACGGCGATAGGGTTTTCGGCACTGATGATGGCACAAGCCTCGCCAAGTGCAACGCTTACGACGATTGAACGTAATCCGGAGATGGTGGCATTGGCACAAGAGAACTTTGATAAGTTTGATCAAGACCATCAGATTCAGTTAATCCAAGGGGAGGCGGTAGATGTCCTTGCGAATTTGACAGAAACTTATGACTTTGCCTTTATGGATTCGGCAAAATCTAAGTATATCGTCTTCTTACCGGAAATTCTAAACCGCTTATCAGTCGGCGGCATTGTCGTGATTGATGATGTCTTTCAGGGTGGCGATGTCGCCAAACCTCTTGAGGAGATCAAGCGCAATCAGCGTAGCATCTATCGTGGTCTGCGAAAATTATTTGAGGCAACGCTTAAGAATCCTAGTCTGACCGCAACTTTACTCCCTTTAGGAGACGGCTTGCTGATGATTAGAAAAAATAATGAACAGGTGGATTTAGGATGAATTAAGGTTTTTACAAGATATTATGTTATAATGATGAAGGTTTCTGTTTAAAACGTTTTTTAAAACTAAACAGTAAGAATGACCAGGAAAGGTAAAAAGATTTTGAAATTGAAAAAACTTGGCTTAATTGCAGCAACGGGAATTGCAGCGACAACACTTGCTGCTTGTGGCAATAACAGTGCGAACACGGATATTGTGACCTTGAAAGGCGACACCATTCGTGTGACGGATCTTTATAAAGAAGCAAAAGAATATCCGACCACTGGTGCAGCGACTTTATTGCAAAACATGACCTTTAACAAAATGTTTGAAAAAGAATTTGCTAAAACAGTTACTGATGCAACCGTCCAAAAAGCATTTGACAAACAAAAAACGGCATTAGGCACCAATTTTGCGGCAGCTTTGCAACAAGCAGGCTATACAGAGACGTCTTATAAAGACTCAATCCGTTCGCAATTGTTACTAAAAGCTGCGGTTGATAGCAAAATCAAGTATACAGATGCGGCCTATAAAAAAGCATTTGCCACTTATCATCCAGAAGTGACAGCTTATGTCTTGTCAGAGACGACTGAAGATGCTGCTAAAGCCTTGATTGAGACTGCTAAAAATTCAGCAGATGACTTTGAAAAAACAGCTAAAGATAAAAAAGCTGAGCTGAAGTTTAGCTCTGCTACGACAAGTGTTGCGACAGCAGTTAAAACAGCAGCTTTTAAACTCAAAGATGGCGAAGTATCCGCTGAACCGATTGCTGTAACAGATTCTCAAACAGGGTCAAGTACTTACTATGTCGTGAAAATGATTAAGAACGCTGACAAGGGGACGGATTGGAAAAAATATACCACTGAACTTAAGGCTGTTATTACTGCGACTAAGCAAAATGATAGTGAATTTGTCAATGGTGTCATCGCAGACTACTTGAAAGCCTACAATGTGAAGGTGAAAGCGACTGAGTTTTCAAATATCTTTGCAGCTTTTGAAACAGTTGCGACAAGTTCGTCATCAACTGAATCAAGTGCATCATCAAGTGCGTCATCAAGTGCATCAAAATAAATCATCAAGTAAAGCCAGAGAGATAGCGGTGGTGTAAGCTATCAAACTTGATGTGTGCTTATCGGCAGAGTACCCTGCCTTACCAAACAAATTGAGACGATAAGTTATCGTGAATGAGGGTGGTACCGCGTTTATTGCGCCCCTTGCTTACGGTGGCGTATTGTCTTTTTTATTGTTGAAAGGGCTGTTGATGGGTTGATTTCGACTGTTACGAGTAAAAAGTTATCAAATAATATAGAAGGATTATCTTATGAAAAAAATGACATCGCAAGAAGTGCGCCAAATGTTCCTAGACTTTTTTAAGTCAAAAGGTCATACGATCGAACCATCGGTCAGTCTAGTGCCGGTTAACGATCCGACTTTGCTTTGGATTAACTCGGGTGTGGCAACCTTAAAAAAATATTTTGACGGTTCTGTTATCCCTGAAAATCCACGGATTACTAATGCACAAAAGGCGATTCGGACCAATGACATTGAAAATGTTGGGAAAACAGCACGTCACCATACGATGTTTGAAATGCTAGGGAATTTTTCAATCGGAGATTATTTCCGCAAGGAAGCGATTGAATGGGGCTTTGAGCT
The DNA here is from genome assembly GCA_031270325.1 of Streptococcaceae bacterium. Lineage (GTDB taxonomy): Bacteria > Bacillota > Bacilli > Lactobacillales > Streptococcaceae > Pseudolactococcus. The sequence goes on along the minus strand of JAISXW010000014.1, from coordinate 38,189 downwards.
CTTGACCAGTCCAGAATGGTTCGATTTTCCAGTAGATAAACTTTACATGACCTATTATCCTGATGATCAAGATTCCTACAACCGTTGGATAGCAGTCGGCGTTGCAGCTGATCATTTGATTCCAATCGAAGATAATTTTTGGGAGATTGGGGCGGGACCAAGCGGTCCGGATACAGAAATCTTCTTTGATCGAGGTGAGGCCTTTGACCCAGAACATGTCGGGATCAAATTGCTGGCTGAAGATATTGAGAATGACCGCTATATTGAAATCTGGAATATCGTCCTTAGCCAGTTCAATGCTGATCCAAGTCTGCCACGGAGTGCCTATCAAGAACTCCCGCATAAAAATATTGATACGGGCATGGGATTAGAGCGGATGGTGGCAGTGATTCAAGGTGCACCGACCAACTTTGAGACCGATTTGTTCCTGCCTATTATTCGCCAAATTGAGCAACTGTCAGGCAAAAAGTATGAACCTTACGGGGATAATATGAGCTTTAAGGTGATTGCCGACCACATCCGCTCGCTGTCATTTGCGATTGGCGATGGTGCGCTCCCCGGAAATGAGGGGCGTGGTTATGTCTTGCGCCGCTTGTTACGTCGGGCGGTCATGCACGGTCGGAAGCTTGGGATTGACAAGCCTTTCTTGTATCAATTGGTCAAGATTGTTGGCGAGATCATGCAGTCTTATTACCCAGAAGTCTTGGCAAAACGTGACTTCATTGAAAAGATTGTCAAGAGAGAAGAAGAAACGTTTGCCCGTACGATTGATGCCGGCAGCAAGCTATTCGATGACGTGATTGCCAAACTTAAAGCTGAGCAGCAAACAAGACTTGATGGTGCTGATATTTTTAAACTTTATGATACCTATGGTTTCCCTGTTGAGTTGACAGAGGAGTTGGCAGAAGATGCTGGGTTTGACATTGATCACGCGGGCTTTGAAGCAGCCATGACTGCTCAACAAGAACGGGCGCGTGCCGCAGTTGTCAAAGGTGGCTCAATGAATCAACAGTCAGAAGTGTTGACGGCGCTTGAAGTACAGTCTATCTTTTCCTATACTGACAAACGCTTGACGTCTACCTTGACTGCGATCGTTCAAGACGATCAGCGCGTGACGACAGCTAAGGGGACAGCGCAAGTCATCTTTGCGGAGACACCTTTTTATGCTGAAATGGGCGGACAGGTCGCCGACCACGGTGTGATTCAAGATGCTAGTGGTGTGGTTGTGGCGCAGGTGACCGATGTCCAGAAAGCACCAAATGGGCAAGCCTTGCATACTGTTGACATCCAAAGTGAATTGTTTGAAGGCGAGACTTACACCCTTGCCATTGATGACAAACGGCGAAACAGTGTCATCAAAAATCATACAGCCACTCATTTGTTGCATGCAGCGCTACACAATGTGCTAGGTCAGCACGCGACTCAGGCGGGATCGCTCAATGAAGTCGACTTCTTGCGTTTTGACTTTACGCATTTCGCAGCGCTGACAGCAGATGAACTGGCAGAAGTGGAACATCAAGTCAACCAAGAAATCTGGCAGGCGATTGATGTCTTGACTGTTGAGACGGACATTGACACTGCTAAGGAAATGGGCGCTTTGGCACTCTTTGGCGAAAAATACGGCAAACTTGTGCGAGTCGTGACGATTGGCGACTACTCGGTCGAGCTTTGTGGTGGGACGCATGTGGCCAATACCAGTGAAATCGGCTTGTTTAAGATCATCAAAGAAGAAGGCATTGGCTCTGGCACTCGCCGAATCATCGCCCTGACTGGTCAAGCCGCATTTGAGGCTTTCAAGGCACAGGAAACCATTCTCAAAGAGGTGCAAGCCCTAGTCAAATCGCCACAGGTCAATCAAACAGTTGCCAAGATTGAAGCGCTGCAAGCTGAACTCAAGGCTGCTCAAAAAGAAGTGGCACAGTTATCAGCTAAAATCGCATCAGCGCAGTCCAATGAAATTTTCCAAAAGGTTCAAACGGCGAATGGTGTCAGCTTTATTGCGGCAAAAGTCACGGTAAGTGATGCCGGTGCGCTACGTCAGTTGGCTGACATTTGGAAACAGAAAAATAGCTCAGAGGTCTTGGTTCTCGTGGCACAAATTGGCGAAAAAGCTAATGTGCTAGTCGCCAGCCAATCAAGCGCGGTCAAAGCGGGCGATTTAGTCAAAGCGCTAGTCCCATTCATTGATGGTCGTGGTGGCGGCAAGCCAGATCTAGCCATGGCAGGTGGGACAAACCCAGCAGGTATCGGGCAATTGCTTGAAAATGTTGGCGCAAGTCTATAAGCGGATTTCAATCGGTCAAGCCTTGATCATCAGCAAAAAGAACAGATGCCCGTCTGTTCTTTTTTGATGTGAGCTGCCCATTCAGTTGATGTCACGTTTAATGAGGTCGACCTCATTTTTAACGAGGCTGATGTCGCTTTTAATGGGCCTGCTTTCACTTTTTACGAGAACGCTCTCGTTTTTTACTAGGTTTGTCTCACTTTTTTACGAGACCACCCTCGCTTTTTACGAGGCTGTTCTCACTTTTAACTAGAATGCCCTCGCTTTTACAAGACTGTCCTCACTTTTAACTAGAATGCCCTCGCTTTTAACTAGAATGCCCTTGCTTTTACGAGGCTGTTCTCACTTTTAACTAGGCTGTCCTAGTTATTTACTAGGATATACTCGCTTTTTACTAGGCTGCCCTAGTTATTTACTAGGTTATCCTAGCTTTTTACTAGGCTGCCCTAGTTATTTACTAGGATAGCCTAGCTTTTTTCTAGGATGCTTTCACTTTTTACTAGAATGCCCTAGCTTTTTTCTAGGGTGCTTTCACTTTTTACTAGAATGCCCTAGCTTTTTTCTAGGATGCTTTCACTTTTTACTAGAACGCCCTAGCTTTTTTCTAGGGTGCTTTCACTTTTTACGAGACCGTCCTCACTTTTTACTAGGATGCTTTCACTTTTTACGAGACCGTCCTCACTTTTTACTAGGATATCCTAGCTTTTACGAGGTTGTCCTCGCTTTTAACGAGAACGCTCTCGCTTTTTAGGAGGCAGCCCACACTTTTAACGAGATTATCCTTACTTTTAATGAGGCTGTCCTCATGTTTGACGAGGTCGCCCGAACTTTTAACGAGCTCGTCAAACTTTTCTATCAGGTTTGACTTGACAATCTATCAGAATAGTCGTAAAATTTACCTATTAGCAGAAGAAGTAGCTTGATAGAGGACTTTCAGGGACTTGTCGGTCATTGCGAGACAAGAGTGCGATCAAGTGAATGGGCTGCCGAGTGTGAGCAGATGGCTCAACTTTGATTCCAAACGATAAGAATCACGTGAGTGCCCGATACCGCACAAGCCCTTGTTTGAGGGCGATGAGCGTTAGAGAAAGGTTATTTCTCTATCATTGAGGTGGCACCGCGTGTTAGCACGTCCTCGACGAAATTGTGATGATTTCGTCGAGGATTTTTTGTATCATTTGGTAGGGTTAGCCGTTGCCAGATAGAAAGAGTAAGCGATGAGAGTAAGAAAAACGATTAATGCGGACATTATCACACCGATTTTAGCCTATTTACGATTGGATGTGGGCCATAAGATTATTTTAGAGTCGATTCCTAGAGAGAAAGAGAACGCGCGCTATTCGATGATTGCCTATCATCCCGTTCACGAGATTAAATATCAGGATGGGGTGCTGACCGATAATGGTCAAGTCAAGTCGGGTGACCCTTTAAATTACTTGGAAAAACTGACGGTTAAAGACAAAGAGACCTCAGATCTGCCGTTTACGAGTGGTGCGATTGGGTTTGTCAGTTATGATACAATTTCGCTTTATGAAAACATTGGTCAGATTCCCAAAGATGAGATTGGCACACCAGATTTGCATTTCTTTCTCTATGAGTCTTATTTGATTTTCGACCACAAAAAAGAACAGCTGACGATTGTCGAGTCTGATCTTTACAGCGGTCGCTCAGCCCATGAGTTGACAGCGGCGCTAGAGCTAGTTTTATCAAATTTGACACGACCGCATCAGGCGGAGTTTGAGACAGTCAAGCTCAGTCCCCTGTCCTTTAGCGCCAATACTGAAAAAAGTGAGTTTATGGCAATGGTCGAGCAGGCCAAGACTTATATCAAGAATGGCGATATATTCCAAGTCGTCCTCAGTCAACGGTTGACGAGTGCAATCACTGGCAACCCCTTTGATTATTATCGCAATCTCCGCTTGACGAATCCGTCTAATTATCTGTATTTCCTAGATTTTGGTGATTATCAGATTATGGGGGCTAGTCCGGAAAGTTTGGTTTCTGTCAAAAATGGCGTGGTCACGACGAATCCAATCGCAGGCACACGACCTCGTGGGCAAAATGAAGCAGAGGATAGGGACTTGGCTGAGGAGTTACTGACGGATCAAAAAGAACTAGCAGAACACCGGATGTTGGTCGACCTCGGGCGCAATGATATTGGTAAGATTTCTAAAATTGGTACGGTCAAAGTCACCAAATATATGGCGGTCGAGTATTTCCGTTATGTCATGCACTTGACCAGTGTCGTCAAAGGGCAGCTGCTTGACACGGTGTCGAGTTTGGCAGCGCTCAAAGCCACTTTGCCAGCTGGGACAGTATCCGGTGCGCCGAAAATCAGAGCCATGCAACGGATTTATGAATTAGAGAAAACAAAACGTGGGATTTATGCGGGGGCGATCGGCTACCTCTCTAGCAACTCGGATATGGATTTTGCCATTGCCTTGCGAACCATGGTGCTAAAAGATGGGCAAGCACACGCCCAAGCTGGTGCGGGGATTGTCTTTGATAGTATCCCAGAGAATGAATATCAAGAAACACTCAATAAAGCCAAAGCGATGACCAAGATTGGAGAAAGTCATGATTTTATTAGTTGATAATTACGATAGCTTTACCTATAATCTCGCCCAATACATTGGCGAGTTTGACACGGTTGAAGTGGTCAGAAATGATGATGAGAGACTTGAACAAGTCGCCCAAACAGCCGACAAAATCGTACTATCTCCGGGACCCGGTTGGCCTCGAGATGCAGGGAAGATGCCGCAGTTGATTCGTGATTTTGCGGGTCAGAAACCACTCTTGGGGATTTGTCTGGGGCATCAAGCCATCGCAGAAGTCTTTGGTGGGAAGTTGGCCTTAGCCAAGCGGATCATGCACGGCAAAACCTCAATCGCAGAGACGTTAAAGCCGTCGCCATTATTAGCTGAGTTACCTAACCAGTATCCCATCATGCGTTATCACTCGATTGTGATTTCAGAAATGCCAGAAGCCTTTGATATCCTATCCAAAACAACAGACGATCAGGAAATCATGGCGATTCAACATCAAACGCTACCGATTTTCGGTATGCAGTATCATCCCGAAAGTATCGGAACACCAGATGGCTTGCGGATGATTGAAAATTTTGTGACCCTCTAAGGAGAGAAAGGCTATCAAATGAAAGAAAATCTAATCAAACTGATGAATCGAGAAAACCTCACACGTTATGAGGTCAATCAATTGGCGAATTCAATGTTTAATGGCGAGCTGACTGATTCACAATTGTCATCAATCTTAATCGCCCTTGCCATGAAAGGCGAGACCGTTGATGAAATGGCAGGGATTGTCGAAGTGGTTCGGGATAAAGCCTTGAAAATTCCGACAAGACTCACGACAGCTATGGATAACTGTGGGACGGGTGGCGATTTGTCATTCTCCTTTAATGTCTCCACAACGGCAGCCTTCGTCCTAGCAGCAGGTGGGGTCAAGATGGCCAAACACGGCAACCGCTCCATCTCATCGAAATCTGGCTCAGCGGATGTCTTGGAGTCTCTCGGGATTAATCTCTACCATAGTGCAGATGAATTGGCAGCAATCTTTGAACAAACTGGGCTTGTCTTTCTCTTTGCCCAGTATGTGCATCCCAATATGCGCTATGTCATGCCCGTTAGGCGAGAGTTAGAAGTTCGCACGGTGCTTAATCTGATTGGTCCTTTTACGAATCCAATCCAATTGGATACCCAATTACTTGGGACGTCACGACCTGATTTGTTGAGAACGACAGCTGAAGTCTTGCGATCATTGGGGCGTCGTCGTGCTGTTGTCGTCAGTGGGCCTAACAATATGGATGAGGCGAGTCTTGATGGTGTCAACCATTACGCCTTGTTAGATGAAAGCGGCGAGATTACAGAGGACAGCTTTGATTATCAAAGTCTTGGTATGCCACGAGTGACTTTACAGGAGATTCGAGGTGGCGAGGGCAAGGAAAATGCTGAGATTCTGACACGTGTTCTGGATAATGTCGCCAGTCCTTTTCTTGAAGTCACGGTTTTAAATGCGGGACTTGGCTTTTTCGCAGCAGGGGTAGTCGATACGATAGCAGCAGGGATTGTTAAGGCACGTGAGGTCATTGCCAGTGGTTCGGCAAAGGCTAAGCTGATTGAGATGCAGGAGTTGAGATAAATGACAGATTTTCTTGAAAAGATTCTAGCTGAAAAGCGACAAGAAGTGGCAGAGATGGTACTTGAAAGTCCCAAGCCAGTCAGACAGGTCAAGGGTTTGCTTGAGCGCTTACGTGAAAATCCTGACCGCTTGCAAGTCATCGGAGAAGTCAAACGTGCCTCGCCCTCGCTTGGTGCGATTAACCTGACTGTTGATGTCTTGGCTCAGGCGAAAAGCTATGAAGAAGCGGGTGTTTCGGCCATTTCAGTTTTGACTGATCCTGTCTTTTTTAAAGGGTCGATTGAGGATTTACGCTTGGTCGCCCAAAATGTCGAGCTACCTGTCCTCAACAAAGATTTTATCATTGACACCAAGCAGCTGATTCGTGCGGTCAATAGCGGGGCAACGCTAGTTCTTTTGATTGTCGCTTGTCTTGATGAACAAGTATTGCAAAGCCTTTATGATACGGCGTTATCACTTGGGCTAGAAGTGCTTGTTGAGGTTCACAATGCAGCAGAATTAGCCGCTGCCCATCGCATTGGCGCAGAACTGATCGGGGTGAATAATCGCAATCTCAAAACATTTGAAGTTGACATTCAAAACAGCTTGGAGTTGGTCAGTCTACAACAAGCTGGGCGCTACTATATCTCAGAGTCCGGTATCAAATCTCAGATTGAAGCGGAAAAAGTTGCGCCAGCGTTTCGGGCAGTCCTAGTCGGCGAAGCTTTGATGACAAATGGCAATCCGACTGCGGCTGCCCAGTCTTTACAGGTGAAGCGCCATGTGGATTAAAATTTGTGGGCTAGCCACACAGCCAGCGGTCGAAGCAGCTGTTAAACATGGTGCGACCCATATCGGCTTTGTGTTTGCGCCAAGTCAACGGCAGATCACGCCAGAAGCTGCAAAATATCTGGCATCCTTCGTCCCCGAGTCAGTCCAAAAAGTCGGTTTATTTGTCAATGCTGATTTGCTGACGATTGAACAGACGATCGCAACAGTTGGGTTAGATATGGTGCAACTGCATGGGCAAGAAACAGCTGCTTTTGCCGATCAGATTTCGGTACCAGTCATGAAAGCCTTTGGCATTAAAGACGGACAACTACCACCTGAACTGGCTGCCTTCAAACAACATATGATTTTGCTAGATGCACCACCTACTGAATTTGCCGGCGGGAGTGGCAAGATTTTTGACTGGGGTAAGGTCGATTTGACGGCACTGGCTGATTATGATTTCTTTATCGCTGGAGGTCTGACACCTGACAATGTGGCTGAGGCGATCACGATTTTTCAGCCGACGGGTGTGGATGTCTCCAGTGGTGTGGAGACGGATGGTGTGAAAGACCTAGAGAAGATCAAACTATTTATAGAAAAGAGCAAAAGATGACTTATAATCAACCAGATCAAGCCGGATTCTTCGGCACTTACGGCGGGACATTTGTCCCAGAAACCTTGATGTACGCTGTCAAAGAACTTAAAGCAGCCTATGAGGCGAGTCAAACAGATGAGGCTTTTCAAGCCGAGTTGGCTGATCTACTCAAAGACTATGTGGGGCGGGAAAATCCATTATACTTTGCCAAAAATCTTACTGAAAAGTTGGGTGGGGCTAAAATCTATCTCAAGCGTGAAGATCTTAATCACACAGGCGCACATAAGATTAACAATGCCCTTGCCCAAGTCATGTTGGCTAAAAAAATGGGCAAGCAGAAAGTCATTGCAGAGACGGGTGCTGGGCAACATGGTGTCGCCACTGCAACAGCTGCAGCGCTTTTTGGCATGCAGTGTAAGATTTATATGGGTGCGGTGGATGTCAAACGTCAAGAGCTGAATGTCTTTCGGATGCAGCTCTTGGGGGCAGAAGTCATCTCGGTTACAGATGGCTCAAGTGTGCTTAAAGATGCAGTCAATGCCGCCTTGCGTGCCTGGGTCGAAAATGTCGAGGATACGCATTATATTTTGGGGACAGCTGCTGGGCCGGCACCATTTCCAGAAATGGTCAGAGATTTTCAGTCGATTATCGGTCGGGAAGCACGGGCGCAAATTCTTGAAAAAGAGGGCAAACTTCCTGCGGCGGTCGTGGCCTGTGTCGGCGGTGGCTCAAATGCTGCCGGACTTTTCTATCCCTTTGTCAATGATGAAACAGTTGCCATGATTGGCGTAGAGGCTGCCGGACTTGGTCTTGACAGTGGCGAAACGGCTGCGTCTATCAATCGTGGGACAGACGGTGTCCTGCATGGCAATATCATGCGACTTTTGCAAGATGAAAATGGTCAAGTTGAGGAAGCTTATAGCATTTCAGCCGGCTTAGATTATCCGGGTCTTGGGCCAGAACATTGCCATTGGCATCAAACCGGACGGGCGGAATACATCTCAGCGACTGATGATGAAGCCTTAGCAGGGTTTAAACTGCTCTGTGTGACAGAGGGCATCATTCCAGCCCTAGAAAGTTCACATGCCATTTCTCAACTACCAGAATTGGTCAAGCGTTATGGCAAAGAGGATGCCATCATTGTGTGTCTCAGTGGCCGTGGGGACAAAGATGTGGCGCAAATCAAAGAACGGGCTGAAAAAGGAGCGTTTTGATGATTGAAATAATGGTGGCGACTGATACAACCGTCAGTTTGAGAACCCTTTTACCTTATGATTGGAGAGCATGATGAAAACGTTGAGAAAACATTTAGAAAAGTTGAAAGCTGAGGGTAAGACCTTAGTTGTCCCTTATATCATGACGGGGGATCATGTTGACGGCATTGCAGGATTGCCAGAAACGATCGCCTTGTTGGCGGCGAATGGTGCCAGTGCGATTGAAATTGGGATTCCTTTTTCAGATCCGGTGGCTGATGGGCCAGTGATCGAATTAGCAGGGATTCGGTCACTTAATAATGGGACAACTTTGACAGCTGTGATTGACACACTGACCAAGATTGAGACGACAGTGCCATTAGTCATCATGTCCTACCTCAATCCTATCTACAAATATGGGATTGAAAGATTTGTCAATGACCTCAAAGCGACGCCAGTCAAGGGTTTGATCTTGCCAGATGTGCCACGAGAACATGAGCAGATGATTGCGCCATTTCTGAGGGAGACGGACATCGCCCTAGTGCCACTTGTCACCTTGACCAGTCGACCCGAACGTCAAGCAGAACTTGTCAAGGATGCAGAAGGGTTTATTTATGCTGTGACGGTCAATGGTGTGACGGGGGCAGGGCACACCTATCGTGAGGATCTCAACCAACACTTGGCAAGTTTGTCTGCCTTATCAGATGCGCCGGTACTGGCTGGTTTTGGCGTCTCATCGCTTGCCCATGTCGAAGCATTTCGGCAGGCGGTTGACGGGGTCATTGTGGGGTCTTATATCGTCAATGCCCTACACGAAAACCGCACAAATGAAGTCCTTGACTTTTTGAAACAAGCCAGCCAAATCTAAAAGAAAATCGATTTCTATTCTAAAACCCTTTCTTTTTTATAAAATTTATGTTACTATGTTCATTAGGACTGTATCTGTCGTAAAAGATATGTAGAGTCAAATTGTTGGAGGAAACTTTTTAAAAAATGAACGAATTTGAAGAACTATTGAACAGCGTCGGTGACGTTAAAGTTGGTGATGTCGTGAGCGGTGAAATCCTCACTGTCGAAGGCGATCAAGCTACGGTTGCGATCGTTGGTACAGGTGTTGAAGGGGTCTTGACGCTTCGTGAACTCACAAATGAACGTGACGCTGATATAAATGACTTCGTCAAATCTGGCGACGTTAAGGATCTCTTGGTTGTCAAGCAAATCGTCGGCAAAGAATCAGAAGGTGCAAATGTTTACTTGCTCTCTGAAAAACGTCTTGCGGCACGCAAAGCATTTGCTGACCTTGAAGGTAGAGAAGGCGAAGTTGTCACTGTTAAAGTCTTGAAAGACGTTAAAGGCGGCTTGTCAGTAGACTTCAATGGTGTTCGTGGTTTCATCCCAGCATCAATGATTGACACTTACTTTGTTCGTGATACTAAGAAATTTGTTGGGGAATCATTCGATGCGCAAATCATCGAAGTGAATGCTGCTGACAAACGTTTCATCTTAAGCCGTCGTGCAGTTGTTGAAGCAGAATCTAAACAACAACGTGCTGAAGCTTTTGAAAACTTGCACGAAGGAGACATCGTTGAAGGAACTGTTGCACGGACAACTGACTTTGGTGCTTTCATCAATCTTGGTGGTGTTGACGGTCTTGTTCACGTGACTGAGTTGGCTCATGGTCGTGTGAAGAAACCTAGCGATGTGGTCAAAGTTGGTGAAACTGTTCAAGTGAAAGTCTTGAAAGTTGATGAAGAAGCTGGCCGTGTGTCACTTTCACTCAAAGCGACACAGCCTGGTCCATGGGATGAAATCGAAGAAAAAGCACCAGTTGATTCTGTTCTTGATGGCACGGTTAAACGGATCACTGATTTCGGTGCTTTCGTTGAAATCTTCCCAGGTGTTGAAGGTTTGGTTCACATTTCACAAATCTCTTGGGATCGTGTTGAAAATGCTAAAGACGTTTTGTCAGTGGGTCAAGCAGTTCAAGTCAAGGTACTTGATGTTAAACCATCTGAAGAACGCATCTCATTGTCTATCAAAGCATTGACTGAAGCACCTGCGCGGAAAGAACGCTCAAATGATTCAGGTAACAGTGCCCAAGGTGGTCAACGTCGTGACGCTAAACCACGTGCACCACGTCGCAACACAAAACCAGAATACACATTGCCAGAAACACAAGAAGGTTTCTCACTTGCTGATTTCTTAGGTGACGATTTCGATATTAACAACTTTTAATTAACCCTTTAAACTGAGTATCAAAACTGATAGGTGTCTGCCTATCAGTTTTTTTGATATAATGAAACGTATGAATGCAACGATTAAAGCGAAATTAGCATTATTACCAGATAGCCCAGGGTGTTATCTGCATCAAGATAAAAATGGCACGATTATCTATGTTGGCAAGGCAAAAAATCTCAAGCATCGGGTGCGTTCTTATTTTCGTGGTTCGCATGATACCAAAACAGAACGTTTGGTCTCAGAGATTGTGGATTTTGAGTTTATTGTCACGGAGTCGAATATTGAGGCATTGTTGTTGGAAATCAATCTGATCCAAGAAAATATGCCCAAATACAATATCATGCTCAAGGATGATAAATCCTACCCTTTCATCAAAATAACGCGTGAAAAATTTCCGCGGCTTTTGATTACCCGACAGGTCAAAAAGGACAAAGCCTATTATTTTGGTCCCTATCCAGACGTCGGTGCGGCTAATGAAATCAAACATTTGCTGGATCGTATTTTTCCCTTGCGTAAATGCCACGTTTTGCCCAATAAAGTCTGTCTTTATTATCATATGCATCAATGTCTAGCACCTTGTGTCTTTGAGGTTGATCCCAAAGTCTATGATGGGATGACAGAAGAAATTACGAAGTTTCTCAATGGTGGCGAGGATAAAATCGTGAAAGCATTGGATGCTAAAATGCGTGCCGCCGCAGCTGCCTTTGAGTTTGAAAAGGCAGCTGAATACCGTGATTTGATCAAAAGCATTGGGACGCTCAGGACCAAGCAAAGAGTCATGAATCAAGACTTGCAAGATCGAGATGTTTTTGGCTATGCAGTCGAAAAAGGCTGGATGTGTGTGCAGGTTTTCTTTGTCAGACAGGGCAAACTCATCCAGCGAGATGTCAATCTTTTTCCCTACTACAATGATGCAGATGAAGATTTCTTGACCTATATCGGGCAATTCTACAAGGAAAGTGAGCATTTTATTCCTAAGGAGATTTTCATCCCCTCTGATATTGATTTGGCATCGGTCAAGGCCTTGACACAGACCAAGGTTTTCCAACCCTCCCGGGGGGAAAAGAAACAGCTGGTCAATCTTGCGACTAAAAATGCTCGCGTCAGTCTGCAGCAGAAGTTTGATTTGGCTGAAAAGAACATCGAAAAGACACAAGGTGCTGTGGTCAATCTCGGGGTGATGATGAATATCCCTACGCCTCACCGAATCGAAAGTTTTGATAATTCCAATATCATGGGCACGAGTCCAGTGAGTGCTATGGTTGTGTTTGTGGATGGGAAACCAGCTAAGAAAGACTACCGTAAGTTTAAAATCAAGACTGTTGTCGGGCCAGATGATTACGCTAGTATGCGGGAAGTGATTAGTCGGCGGTACAGCCGTGCCATTAAGGAAAATGGGATATTGCCAGATTTGATTATTATGGATGGGGGTGTCGGGCAAATCAATGCTGCCAAGGAGATTTTAGACAATCTTGGGCTTGATATTCCGATTGCAGGCTTGGCAAAAAATGAGAAGCACCAAACGCAGGAATTGCTGTTTGGCGATCCTTTAGAGGTTATCCAGCTGAGTCGGCAAAGTCAAGAGTTTTTTCTCTTGCAGCGAATTCAAGACGAAGTTCATCGCTTTGCCATTACTTTTCACAGGCAAGTCCGGTCTAAGTATTCATTTTCTAGCAAATTGGACGGCATTGCCGGTCTGGGTCCTAAGCGCAAACAGAAATTAATGCGGACTTTTAAATCATTGCACAAGATACAAGCCGCAACACCAGCAGAAATTCATGAGGCTGGTGTGCCCTATGAAGTTGCCGAACGGGTTAAAGATGTCTTGTCAAAAGCCGAACAAGACAAGCAGGATCGGCAGTGACTTATCAAGAATTTAGCCATTTAGCCTGTTTTTTTGATAGAATAAAGAGAACGATTTGTTGGGAACAGAGGTGAGCAGAGATGAAAAGAGGTGACAGATGACGATAAAAGATCAGCTTTGGACGGCAGATGAGATGTATCAGTTTGCGAGAGACAATCAATTAGGCTTTAATATCTGGGGGGCTTGGCTGCAAAAACTACATTTTAAAGTTGTGGCGGAAAGTCTCTTAGATGATGAGTATGTGGTCTCTAGCTTTATCGGGCGACATACGGATTATGATGATGATGAAGGCGAGGAGCTGGATGGCAGGCAAGCCAAGCCCAAATTTTTCAATACGCAAGGCTATTATGCCTATGTGATTACCAATGAAAACCGGTTGGTTTATGCCCGTTGGCGTCCATTTTTTCACAAAGTCTCCTCTATTCCGCTCAATGATATTAAGAATATCGAACCGATTACGCATATTATTTGGGGGCACGTTCGGGTGGAGTCTTTGGGCGACAACTTTTCGGTCTTTTGGACTAAAAGTGTTGTCAGAAAAATTGCCAAACAAATCCAAGAGGGTGTCAGTGACATCAAGAATGGCCATGTGTTTAGTAATTCTGAAGACTATGCGCAAGGTCAAACAGTATCACAGGCGGGGCTTGATAGGCAGGCTGAAACGAAGATTGTCTATGATACAGCGACGATGTATGAGAAATTATCATCTGCTAAACTTTCCCTAGAGGAAGGCTTGATTACAGCAGATGAATACGAAGAATATAAAGAAAGGTTATTGGGAAGAAAATGACAGAGATTGATTTTAAAGCAGAAGTTGCAGCACGTCGGGAGGACTTATTAGCGGATTTATTTTCATTATTGAAGATCAATTCGGAACGTGATGACAGTCAAGCGACACCTGAAGCACCATTTGGTCCAGGTCCAGTTGCTGCCTTGCAAGCATTTTTGGATTTGGCGGCACGCGATGGCTATGCGACCCAAAATGTAGATAATTATGCCGGACATTTCACATATGGGGATGATTTGCCAGATGATGCAGAAGTGCTGGGTATTTTTGCGCACATGGATGTCGTGCCTGCGGGATCTGGTTGGGATAGTGCGCCTTATGCACCTGAAATTCGAGATGGCAAGCTCTATGCACGCGGTGCTTCTGATGATAAAGGACCGACAATGGCGTGTTATTATGGGCTGAAAATTCTAAAAGAGCTCAAGCTACCTTTGACTAAAAAAATTCGCTTTATTGCCGGCACGGATGAAGAGTCTGGTTGGGGTGATATGGCTTATTACTTTGACCATGTTGGTCTGCCAGCACCTGACTTTGGCTTTTCGCCAGATGCGGAATTTCCGATCATCAATGGTGAAAAAGGCAATATCACGGAGTATCTCCACATTGATGGAGAGAATACAGGCGCTGTGCACTTGCATCGCTTGATAGGTGGCTTACGTGAAAATATGGTGCCTGAATCAGCAACGGCTGTCCTTTCGGGAGCGCTTGATGATTTGACTGTTAAATTCGCAGCATTTGCTGGACGTTACGCAGATAAACACCTTAGACTTGAGACTGAAATCGGTACTGATGGTCGAGTAACCGTGGTCTTACACGGTCGTTCAGCCCATGGTGCGATGCCAGAAAAAGGTGTCAATGGCGTAACCTATTTGGCAAAATTCCTAGATGAAATCGGTGTTGTGTCGCCATTTACCAAGATTGCGGGAACGATTTTACTAGAGGACCATGCAGGTGAAAAACTAGGTGTGGCATTTAAAGATGAGAAGATGGGTGCTTTGTCGATGAATGCAGGTGTATTCAAGTTTGAGGACACGTCATCAGATAATACGATTGCGCTGAATTTCCGTTATCCGCAAGGGACAGATGCCGATACCATCCGTAAGGTTTTGGCTAAGTTGCCAGGTGTTAGCAGTGTGACCAAATCTGAACATGAACATACACCACACTATGTGCCAATGACAGATCCGTTGGTCAGCACTTTGCTCAGTGTTTACGAGAAACAAACAGGCCTGAAAGGGCATGAGCAAATTATCGGTGGTGGTACATTTGGTCGCTTGCTCAAACGTGGCGTTGCTTTTGGTGCCATGTTCCCAGGAGATGTGGATACTATGCACCAAGCCAATGAGTTCATCCCAGTTGATGTCTTATTGCGTGCCGCTGCTATTTATGCGGAAGCGATTTATGAGTTAGCCAAATAATTCTGTCAAAAGATCCCTGACGTTAGGGATTTTTTTTTTATTTTGTTATAATAAGGATATGATTTATGGCAATGGTGTTGATAATGTTGAACTCTCACGAATTGAAAAAACAGTGATGAGACGTCCTAAGTTCGCAAGGCGTGTGTTGACTGAACAAGAAATGGTAAAATTTTTGCTGCTGTCTGGGCAACGTCAAATTGAATTTTTGGCTGGTCGTTGGGCGGCAAAAGAAGCCTATTCTAAAGCCTATGGGACAGGGATTGGCGGTCGACTCTCTTTTCAGGATTTGGAAATTCTACCAGATGAGCTTGGGGCACCCAAGTTTGTCAAACATCCTTTTCTTGATCGCGGACGGGTGCATTTATCCATTAGCCATACTCGTTTAGAAGCAGTTGCTACTGTTATTTTAGAAAGTTGTGAATAAGCTATGAAACCAAGTACGCATCGCCCAACGCAAGCAGTGATAGACCTTGCGGCGATTCAAGAGAATATCAAAAATTTCAAGTCATTTGTGGGTGGCCGTGTGAAAGTCTGGGCAGTGGTCAAGGCAAATGGGTATGGTCATGGTGCCATTAGGGTGGCGCAAAGTGCGGATAACCTTGTCTCTGGATTCTGTGTCTCTAATCTTGATGAAGCCATCGAATTGAGAAGTCATGGGATTGTCAAGCCGATTCTAGTGTTGAGTGGAATCGAACCCCAAGATATTCATATTGCGGCTAATCTACGTGTGGCAGTGACCGTCCCGTCGCTTGAGTGGCTGACGCTGGTTACGCAAAATCTTGAAGGCGTTGAGACAGCACATCTTCAATTACATATTAAAGTAGACTCTGGTATGGGTCGTATCGGCGTGACAACAGCAGCGGAAGCTAATGTGATTATTCGCTTAGCAGATGAGTTTGGTATGGATTTTGATGGTATCTTTACGCATTTTGCGACTGCTGATGAGGTCTCACAAGACAAATTTGAGCAACAAAAACAGCGTTTTGATGTCATTGTGGCAGAGTTGAGCCGCCGTCCGAGATATGTGCACTCTAGTAACTCTGCTGCGGGCATTTGGCACAAAGAAACGATTCAAGACATTGAGCGTTTGGGGGATGCCCTTTATGGCCTTAACCCTAGTGGTCGGACGCTCGACATGACTTATGAAATCAAATCCGCTCTCACACTCAAGTCCGAATTGACCCATATCAAAACGATTGCTGCAGGGGAAACGGTCGGTTATGGTGGCGAGTTTGTCGCAGACCAAGCCACGATTGTTGGGACGGTACCAATCGGCTATGCAGATGGTTGGATTCGTGAGATGACAGGTTTTCATGTTTTAGTCGCAGGTCAAAAATGTCAAATCATTGGCCGGATTTCCATGGATCAGATGACCATTGCCTTAAATGATCAGCTGCCAATCGGAACTAAAGTCACGCTTATCGGTCAAGATGGGGACGAAACAATAACCGTAGATGATGTGGCTGCGCATCGTGGTACGATTAACTATGAGGTCGTGTGTTTGTTAAGCGACCGGATCAAACGGACATATATCAATGGCTAGAGAAATTTTAAGAGGGGATGTCTTTTTTGCAGACTTGTCACCAGTGGTTGGGAGTGAGCAAGGCGGCATTAGACCAGTTTTGATTATTCAAAACAATGCGGGCAATACCTTTGCGCCGACAACGATTGTGGCGGCAATCACAGCAAAACAAACGAAAAGACCGCTTCCGACTCATGTCACAGTTAAGAAAGAAGCGGCAGGCATTGGCTCTGATTCAGTCATTTTGTGTGAACAAATCAGAACCATTGATAAATCCCGTCTGCGAGAAAAGACAGGGCATCTAAATGATACGGTCATGGCAAAGATTGATCAAGCGATTAAAAAGAGTTTATCCTGTTAAATCAGGGGAACTCTTTTTTTGCCATTACGGTAAGCGAGAATTTAGATTTGTGTTCTTTGTTATATAATTGTATCCAAACAGTAATCAAATAACTCGAAAATATTTCAAAAATAGGGTTTACAAACGTACTCTTTGTTGATATAATAATACAAGTAAAGGATTTAAATAACAATCAAATATATAAGATGCGAGTTATCTTATAGGGTTTAAAAGTGGGGAGAAGTTATGATAAAGATTTATACCGTTGCATCCTGTTCGTCAAGTAAGAAAGCTATGGCTTGGTTGGACGAACACAATCTCAGTTATGAAGAAGTGAATCTGGTTACAGATGAAATCACGACTGAAGAAATACTTCAGATTCTGTCCTTAACAGAAAACGGGACTGAAGAAATTATTTCCAAACGGAGTAAGTCGTATGGCCGACTCAATCTTGATTTTGATGAGTTATCCATTGGTCGACTGCTGAGTATCGTCAAAGAAAATAGAACGTTATTGAGGCGGCCGTTGATTATCGATGAGAAACGACTGCAAGTTGGCTATAATGAAGATGACATCAGAAAGTTTTTACCACGTTCGGTCAGGACGATAGAATGTCAAACAGCGGGCGAAGCGATCAAAGCAGACATGCACTTGCAAAGTGTGAGCTAAAGTAGTACATAGGAATATCAAGAGTTTTACATATTAAATCAGGAAAACAGCGGAAATTTAGCTGTTTTTTTGTTAGAATGGTATCAGATTGAATTGAGAGCTATGCCTCGGGTTTATCAAAATATAAGGGAGAAACTGATGACAATAATAGATGGCAAGGCGTTGGCTGATAAAATGGCGATTGCCTTGAAAGCAAAAGTAAATCAGCTGAAATCAGCTGGTGTGACACCTGGTTTGGTCGTGATTTTGGTTGGCGAGAACCCAGCCAGTCAAGTCTATGTGAGAAATAAGGAACGGCGGGCAACATCAGCTGGTTTTAATTCGGAAGTGATCCGGTTAGCAGTCGATACGAGTCAAGCAGATTTGCTGGCGCTTATTGAACAGCTTAATCAGGATGCCAAATGGCACGGGATTTTGGTTCAGTTGCCATTACCAGCGCATATTTCAGAAGAAAAAATCTTGTTGGCGATTGATCCGGATAAGGATGTGGATGGCTTTCATCCGACCAACATGGGTCGGCTCTGGTCGGGCAATCCTGTCATGATTCCATCAACACCAGCTGGTATTATGGTGATGTTGGCTGAGTACGGTGTGGACTTGGTGGGCAAAACGGCGCTAGTTATCGGCCGCTCCAATATCGTCGGTAAACCGATGGCGCAGATGTTACTGGATCAACATGCGACCGTGACCATTGCGCACTCTCGGACAAAAGATTTACCAGCCTTAGCCAAACAAGCAGATGTCTTAATTGTGGCGATTGGTCGGGGAAACTTTGTAACGGCAGACTTTGTTAAGCCAGGAGCTGTTGTGGTTGATGTCGGGATGAATCGGGATGAATCAGGCAAGCTGATCGGAGATGTCAAGTTTGATGAGGTTGCACCGATTGCCAGCCTGATTACGCCTGTGCCGGGTGGCGTTGGGCCGATGACAATCACCATGCTCATGGAGCAAACTTATGAAGCCGCCAAACGCACGTTGGCAGACTAGGTCGTGAGGGAAGTTTGTCTAGCAGCAGACGGACAGGTCAAGAAAGCGCTTTGGTGCTTGCTTTTTTGATAGGCAATTGGTAGACAAGCAACCGACAATCTGTTGCGAACTTTGGTTCAAAAGGTCGTGGCAAAGAATATTAAATTAAGCAAGATTTTACCACCAGTTACAAAACATCGGAAATAATAGCGCTTATGTTAAATCAGAACGATTAAGTTAAACTAAAGGAGTCACCATGACACACAACACCAAAAACTACGACTATCTCATCGTCGGGGCAGGTCCCTTTGGCGCGATTTTTGCGCATGAGGCAGCGTTGCGGGGCAAACGGAGCTTGATCATCGAGCGGCGCAGTCATTTGGGTGGCAATATGTACACGCACAAAGAGAATGGCATCAACGTCCACGATTATGGCGCACACATCTTCCACACGGATAACAAAGAAGTCTGGGACTATGTCAATCAATTCACCGAGTTCAACGGCTATATCAATCAAGTCGTCGCGAATTACAAGGGCGATTTGTATAATCTGCCCTTCAATATGAACACCTTTTATCAAATGTGGGGCGTTAAGACGCCAGCAGAAGCCCAAGCTAAAATCGCAGAGCAGCGTGCGGCAGCTGGGATTACAGGCACGCCAAAGAATTTGGAAGAACAGGCTATCTCACTAATCGGTACGGACATTTACGACAAGCTCATCAAGGGGTATACTGAAAAGCAATGGGGCAGAAAAGCGACGGCATTACCAAGTTTCATCATTCGCCGTTTGCCCACACGGTTTACTTTTGATAATAACTACTTCAACCACCGCTATCAAGGCGTGCCAGTTGATGGCTATACGGCGATTTTTGATAAGTTGCTCGATAGTGACTTGATTGATGTTCAACTGGACACTGATTTCTTCGCCGACAAGGCAGCTTATCTGGCGGAGTTTCCACGGATTGTTTATACAGGCATGATTGACCAGTTCTTCGACTACAAATATGGCGAGCTAGAATATCGCAGCGTGCGTTTCGAGAGCGAGTTGCTAGAGATAGAAAACGCTCAAGGCAATGCGGTCATCAACTACACGGATGCTGAAACACCTTTCACACGCGTCATGGAATGGCGTCACTTTGATCAAAAAGGAGATGAGGGTGCGACCATCTTGACTCGCGAATACCCGCAAGATTGGGACCGCAGCAAGGAAGCCTACTATCCGGTCAACGATGAGAAGAATTCGAGCCTGTTCAAGCAATACAAGCAAGAAGCCAGAGCGCTGGACAAGGTTATCATGGGCGGTCGCCTCGGCAACTATCAATACTATGACATGGACCAAGTCTTTCACGCGGCTTTGGTTGCTGTGGAGAAAGAGTTTGGTGCATAAAAAGACAAGGGAAGCGAGGCACAGAGCTTATGAAAGTTACGAGACGAGAAAGTTTGTCATGGAAGCTGTGCGTTACGTTGACGTAGTGGTTCCGGAGCAGACTTGGGAGGACAAGGCGCTTTATATCGATATGTTCGATGTCGATATTTTTGCCATGGGTGATGGTTGGCGCGGCAAGTTTGACAGCCTAAAAGATGACTTCCCAAACTTAAAGGTCATGTACTTTCCACGTGGTCAAACCTCGTCCAGTCAGCTCAAGTCCGATATCGCGGAGCATTATAAAGCCGGCAGTGAGTGAGAAAATGCTTAACCTCACACGAGCCATCATGCAACTGTCGAAGATTTAGCCACACTTTGCCCCTCAGTCAGACAATTTTGTCGTGGAGTGGAGAGCTTTGGCTCAAAACAGCTGTGGCATAGGGACAACTGATGAGACCTTAGGCTCGCCAGTTAGCTGGAAAAGCGTAGCTTTGGAGGCATGTCGCCATGCAGTTTTGAGACAAAGGTTGGAACGGAACCTCCGCTATCTCGTGATTCGTCATGCGTTTGTCGCGAGCTTGGGTAGAGGGTGTTCTTAATCAAGGGAGATTATGTTATACTGGTAATAATTCAATTTCAGTGATAGGAGAACATCATGGCATTACCAACAGTAGCAATTGTCGGGCGACCTAACGTCGGGAAATCGACTATTTTTAATCGGATCGCAGGCGAGCGGATTTCGATCGTTGAGGATACACCGGGCGTGACAAGGGATCGCATCTATACGACAAGTGAATGGCTCAATAAAAAGTTTGCCATGATTGATACCGGTGGGATTGAGCTGGCGGACACACCATTTATGGTGCAAATCAAGGCACAGGCTGAGATTGCTATGGATGAAGCGGATGTCATTGTCTTTGTCGTAGATGGCGAAAATGGGGTGACGGATGCGGACGAATATGTCGCACAAATTCTCTACAAAACAGATAAGCCGGTCATCCTTGTTGTCAATAAAATTGATAATCCTGAACGCCGGATGGATGTTTTTGATTTTTACAGTTTGGGGCTTGGAGAGCCTTATCCGGTTTCTGCGGTTCATGGTATTGGGACAGGGGATGTTTTGGATGCGATTATCGAGCATCTGCCTAGTGATGAGGTCGAAGAAAATCCCGATCTGATCAAGTTCTCCCTGATTGGCAGACCAAACGTTGGTAAATCTAGTTTGATTAACGCTATTTTGGGCGAGGATCGTGTGATTGCCAGTCCGATCGCGGGCACGACACGGGATGCGATTGACACGAATTTCACAGATGACAGCGGTCAGGAATTTACCGTGATCGACACAGCTGGAATGCGTAAGCGGGGCAAGGTCTATGAAGCCACTGAGAAATATTCCGTCATGCGTGCCATGCGGGCGATTGACCGCTCAGATGTGGTGTTGATGGTGCTTAATGCCGAAGAAGGTATCCGTGAGTATGACAAAAGAATCGCAGGTTTTGCGCATGAGGCAGGTCGTGGCATCATTATTGTTGTCAACAAATGGGATAGTCTAGAAAAAGATAATAAAACCTTACAACAGTGGGAAGAAAAGATTCGAGATGCCTTCCAGTATTTGAGCTATGCCCCGATTGTTTTCGTCTCAGCGAAGACGAAGCAACGCTTGAATAGGCTGCCAGAGCTGATTAAAACGGTCAGTCAAGCGCAAAATATGCGGGTGCCATCATCTGTCCTCAATGATGTCATCATGGATGCCATTGCCATCAACCCAACGCCGACAGATAAAGGTCGCCGGCTCAAGATTTTCTATGCGACACAGGTGGCGATCAAACCACCGACCTTTGTTGTTTTTGTCAATGAAGAAGCACTCATGCACTTCTCTTATGCTCGAATGTTAGAAAATCAAATCCGCAAAGCCTTTGTCTTTGAAGGTACACCGATTCATCTGATTGCTCGGAAACGTAAATAACTCAAAAAACCAAGACCTGTCATCAGGACAGTCTTGGTTTTATTGTGTTGTCGTTTTAAGCCATGGCTCTCACTCAGCTCAACAGCACAATCATGTAGCCGATAAAGCTGCCAATGAGGAGGCTGCCTTCGAGGCGTGAGAGGGTGTTGCGTTTGCCGATGTAGGAAAAAATCCAGATGACAAAGGTTAAGCCAAATAAGAACATCAACTCGAGGTTAAAGACGGGGAGATAGTTGAGCGGACTGATGACCGCACCTATCCCGATAATCAGAAAGAGATTGAGGATACAAGAGCCAATCAGGTTACCAATAGCAAGCCCCTCTGTGCCTTTGAGGGTCGCTGTGATTGAGGTAATCAGCTCGGGTAGCGCTGTCCCCATGCCGACAACAGTAAGCCCGATGATACTTTCGGGGACACCGAGTTGTTCACCGATATGTGTCGCACTATTGACGGCGAAATCAGCACCGAATTTGAGCGTCACGAAACCTAGAATAATGAACAGGATAGACTTTGGCACAGAGATTTGTTCGGTATTGTGCCGCACCTTGTGTTTGGACAGCTGAATCCGTCGAAGTGATTTGTAGGCTGGGACAATGAAATAGATGAGGCTCATGCCAATCAAGAGCCAGCCCTCGAATTTGGAGATCATCAAATGCTCGCCAATCAGACCATTCCCCATAAATGCGAGAACCGCTGTCGCCATGACGGCAAGGGGCAGATGGATGTTTTTGGTCTCGCGATCCAAGTAGACAGGCTTGATCAGGGCGATGAGGCCGAGAATGAAGCCAAGATTGACGATGTTTGAGCCGAGGGCATTGCCAAAAATCAAATCGTGATAGTCGTTTCGAGCGGAAGTAATGGTAATCATGATTTCTGGGAAAGATGTGCCGATGGAGACAATCGTTAAGCCGATGACCACATCGGGTATGCGGTATTTTTTGGCAATGTTGCGCGCACCATCCACAAGAACATCAGCCCCGAAAATAATCAGTCCAAATCCCAATAATACAAGTAGTAGGTTTATAATCATACTTTTATCCTACCATTTTATCCCTAAAATTTCCAAAGACCTATCTGTCACGAGATAGTGGGGGTTCGCTTTCCAGTCTTCGCTGCGAGCCTAAGGCTTCTCAGCTTGTCTGTTACCCGCAGCTAGATGAGCCAAAACTCGCAACGATAAATTTGTCTGACTGAGTGGTGGCGTGGTGCTAAACGCTTATGCTGTTCATCAAAAAGCCTAAGGTGTTCAGCAAAAAGCTTAAGGTGTTAAGCAAAAAGTCTAAGGTGTTCAGCAAAAAGCTTAAGGCGTTAAGTAAATATATTAAGCCGTTAAGTAAAAAGCTTAAGCTGTTAAGCAAATATACTAAGCGCTTAATATAAAAGACCTGACATCAGATATCAATAACCTAACCGTCGGTATAAAAGATCCAACATCAGATATCAATAACCCAACCGTCGGTATAAAAGACCCAACATCAGATATCAATAACCTGATCTTCGGTATAAAAGACGAAACTTTTCCTATCAGAGAGGCAATGTTTGGTCTTAGAGAGGCAATGTTTAGTAAAAAAGAGGGAATGTTTGGTCTCAGAGAGGCAATTTTTGATAAAAAAGAGGGAATGTTTGGTCTTAGAGAGGCAATTTTTGATAAAAAAGAAGCAATGTTTGGTCTTAGAGAGGCAATTTTTGATAAAAAAGAGGCAATGTTTGGTCTCAGAGAGGCAATTTTTGATAAAAAAGAAGCAATGTTTGGTCTCAGAGAGGCAATTTTTGATAAAAAAGAGGCAATGTTTGGTCTTAGAAAAGCAATTTTTGATAGAAAAGAGGGAATATTTCGTCTTGGAAAGGAAATTTTTGGTAAAGTTAGTCTTGTCGTGGCGTAGAGCGCTTTGGCTCAAAACCACTATGGTATCCAGACAACTGTCGAGACCCCTAGGCTCGACAGTTAGCTCGGAAATCGCAGCTTGTTTCCTCGGTAAACCCAGTCTCGTCACAGTTATAAGCTTGCTTTTGCAGAGCGTGTCGTCACGCAGTTTCGGAACGGAACCTCCCGTTGTCATGCTGGTATCCTGCCTTGCTCAAGTCTATCAAACACTTGCAGTTGCTTTTAAATCAAATTGTGGTACAATGGGTTTAAGGAAATAAGAAGGGAGCGCTCATGACGGGCGCTCCTGTTGTTTGACTTGATGCTGTTGGTCATCAAGTTTGACGGTGTAGCGGGTTGGCGTTGCGGGAAGTCACTTTGAGGGATGGACTGGCAAGGATTTGTTTGCCGAGGGCGATTCTCTCAAGGACTTCAGTCGCCTCAACCTCTTCTAGAAAGGAAATTGAATGTCTACCTCTATCACAGAAGTTGTCTTAAAGCATTTAGCAGACCTACTGCCAGAGCCTTTTGAACTTGTTGATGTCGAATGGTCAAAACTGGGCTCAGATAATGTCTTATCAGTGCTTGTCGATAAACCAGATGGCATCACGCTCCAAGAGACAGCGGATTTGACAGAGTTGATCAGCCCAGCGTTAGATCAGCTCTCGCCTGATCCTTTTCCGGCCGAGTATTTGCTAGAGGTCGCAAGCCCCGGTGCAGAACGACCGCTCAAAACAGCCACTGATTTTGCGCAACAGATCGGAGCTTATGT
The DNA here is from genome assembly GCA_031270325.1 of Streptococcaceae bacterium. Lineage (GTDB taxonomy): Bacteria > Bacillota > Bacilli > Lactobacillales > Streptococcaceae > Pseudolactococcus. The sequence continues at coordinate 13,437 of JAISXW010000014.1, read as the reverse complement.
CTTTGTCAAACTTTACCAAAAGGTTGCGGGCGAAAAAGAATTTATTGGCGACTTGATTGCCTTTGACGGCGAGCGGTTGACCTTGTCATATCTTGACAAGACACGGCAGAAAACTGTCGACATCGACCTGTCTAATGTCGCTAAAGCTCGCACACAAGTCAAACTGTCATCGTAAGCATAAACTAGATATAGAAAGTTGGGAACACATGAGTAAAGAAATGCAAGCAGCATTTGCGCTTTTGCAAGAAGAAAAAGGTATCTCGCCTGAAGTCGTGATTGGCGCAATTGCCGAGGCCTTAACAGCTGCTTATAAAAAGCAATACAATCAGTCGCAAAATGTGACGATTGAGTATAATGATGACAAAGGCGATTTTATCGTCTACTCGACCCGTGAAGTCGTTGATGAAGTGTTTGATAGCCGGCTGGAGATGAGCCTTGAGGATGCTTTAGCGCTTAACCCGCACTATCAAATCGGCGATAAGATTCGCTTTGAAGAAAAACCTAAAGACTTTGCTCGGACAGCAGCTAATGCTGCCAAGCAAGTCATCATGAATAAAATGCGTGAAGAATCGCACATGATTATTTTCAATGAATTTAAGCGATATGAACACGAAATCATTCAGGGAACGGTGGAACGGGTCGACGATCGGGCGATTTTCATCAATCTCGGAAAAGTCGATAGCATGCTAGGTAAGCGGGATCAGATTCCAGGCGAACGTTATCAAATCGGCGATAAAATCAAGGTCTATGTGTCTTCTGTTGAACAATCCAAAAAAGGACCGATTGTCTATGTTAGTCGGACGCACCCAGAATTGCTCAAACGCTTGTTTGAAAAAGAAATCCCAGAAGTCTATGATGGGACAGTTGAGATTGTCAGCATTGCACGCGAAGCTGGCGATCGTGCCAAAGTCATCGTCAAATCGAATGATCCAAATGTCGATGCGATTGGGACAATTGTCGGACCACGTGGCTCGCGGATTCGGACTTTGGTGGACGAATTGCATGGCGAGAATATGGATATCATTGAATGGCATGAAGGCCGTGCCACGCTGATCCGAAACGCCCTCAAGCCTTCCCAAGTCAATGACGTTATCATTGATGAGGCAACAGGCGAAGTGATTGTCGTGGTACCGGACGATCAGTTGTCGCTAGCTATCGGTAAACGTGGGCAAAACGTCCGGCTAGCCGCACACGTGACCAATAATAAGATTGACATCAAGTCTCAAACTAAGTTTGAGCAAGAGGCGGAAGAAGTTGAAGCCGTTGAACGTGAGGAAGATCTCGCTGACGAAGTGCTAGACTAAGTCTTGATCAAGTAAAGGAGTGACCGACGATGGCGAAAACAAAGAAAATTCCTTTAAGAAAATCCGTTGTGTCCAATCAACAGTTTCCTAAAAAAGAACTTTTGCGGATTGCCTTTAATAAAGCTGGCGAGATTAGCATTGATCCGACAGGAAAAGCAGCAGGTCGTGGCGCTTATATCGCCATCAAAACTGATGAAGCCAAGCAAGCCAAACAAAAGCGTGTGTTTGATCGGGTCTTTCAAACTCAGATTGCAGATAGCTTTTATGATGAGTTGGCGGCCTATGTCTTGCATCTCGTTGAACGTCAAAAACTGGCAACGGTGACTTACTCAATTGATGAAGCACCAGAAATTTAGAGGCAGCTCTCTCAACGGCTTTTCGGTCAGACAGGTCAAAAGCGGTCTGTCGAGAGAAACGGTAAAGAGAATCGCTAAATAGAAGCGTGAAAAAATGACTCAACTAACAGATTTCAACAAAACAAAAGTATTAAATGCTTTAGGAATGGCTAAAAAAGCCGGTAAACTTGTGACAGGTGAGGCGCTTGTCATCAAATCTATTCAAGCCGAACGGGCGAGATTGGTATTTGTTGCGAAAGATGCAGCGCCCAATCTACTCAAACGGTTGACGGATAAAACAACCTATTATGAAATTCCCATGCTAGACATCTTTTCTACGGCGGAACTTTCCCACGCCATTGGTAGTGAGCGGAAAGTCATCGCTGTACAAGATAAAGGATTTGCCAAGAAAATGGAGAGTCTTATGAAATAAGATAAACGAGGAGGACAGTCAATGTCTGAAAAAAAACGAATTAATCAAATTGCAAAAGAGAGTGGCTTGACCAATAAAGAACTGGTCGAACATGCCCAAAAAATTGGCTTGCCAGTCAAATCGCATAGCTCAAGCCTTGATAGCGAGCAAACGCAACAATTGTTGCACTCGATTAAAACAGCTGGTAGTGATCGTTCTGCTAAGGCAGCAACCAAGTCGACAGCTAAAAAAGTGGTCGAGCCCAAAACTCAGAACCGTGTGATTGTGGCAGGAGGCAAGAAAGTGATGTCTGACACCGCAACAGGAGGTCGTCCGATTGTTGTCGGTGGCAAAAAAGTCTTGACAGACGAAGAGATTGGCGGCGGTCGTGTGATTTCAGTTGGCGGCAAAACAGTGGCACCGGTCAAAGCAGATACAAAACCTGCTGAACCTACTAAACCCACTGAACCAGCACAGGCGCAACAGGCTGTGACTCAGTCAACAGTAGCGCCAAAAGTTGAAAAACAAGCAGCAACCAAAACGGCAGTCAAGGCAGAAAAGCCGAAACAACCAGCACGTCCAGCTAATGGGGGGATCAAAGTTATCAAACGCGCCGAAGAGAATAAACCGACTAATACTGGTGGGATTAAAGTGATTAGACGAGCAGAGGATATGGCACCAGCCAGTTCAAAACACGCACCGGCTAATCGCCAGAAGAACAAGAAAAATCGCAACAACACGACTGGCGATCAAAGTCAAAGCAATACGACTGGTAATCGTCAGGGTGGGCCATTGCGTGTCAATGACAACCGGAATCAAGTCCGGAATGCCCGTAATTCAAACTGGAACAGTAACAAAAAGAAAAAAGGCAAACGCGGTGGGCAACAGCCTGCACCGCAACCAGTTGTGCAACGTAAGTTCCACGAATTGCCTGAAAGTTTGGTCTACACTGAGGGCATGACCATTGCTGATTTGGCAAAACGTTTGAAACGTGAGCCGGCTGAATTGGTCAAAAAACTGTTCATGATGGGTATCATGACGACGCAAAACCAGTCTTTAGATGCTGATACGATCGAGCTATTGCTTTTGGACTATGGTGTCACACCTGAGAAAAAAGTCGAAGAAGATAAGACTGATATTGAACGCCTTTTTATCGAAGACGGCTATCTCAATGAAGATGAGTTAATCGAACGTCCACCAGTTGTGACGATTATGGGGCACGTTGACCATGGTAAAACAACCCTCCTAGATACACTGCGCAATTCGCGTGTGACCAGTGGGGAAGCCGGTGGGATTACACAGCACATCGGTGCTTACCAAATCGAAGAACAAGGTAAAAAGATTACTTTCTTGGATACACCGGGACATGAGGCGTTTACTAGCATGCGGGCACGTGGTGCATCTGTAACCGATATTACGATTCTTGTCGTTGCAGCTGATGATGGCGTGATGCCGCAAACGATTGAAGCAATCAACCACTCAAAAGCAGCAGGTGTGCCGATCATCGTTGCCATCAATAAGATTGATAAACCGGGTGCCAATCCACAACGTGTGATTCAAGAATTATCAGAACATGGTGTCATGAGCAGTGCTTGGGGTGGAGATTCGGAATTTGTCGAAATCTCAGCCAAATTCAATACCAATATCGAGGAATTACTGGCGACAATTCTAATCGTTGCAGAAGTCCAAGAACTCAAAGCTGATCCGACAGTCAAAGCGATTGGGACAGTTGTCGAAGCGCGTTTGGATAAAGGCAAAGGGGCGATTGCAACCCTCTTGGTTCAACAAGGGACACTCCGGCAACAAGACCCAATCGTTGTCGGCAATACCTTTGGTCGTGTGCGTGCCATGGTCAATGACCTAGGTCGTCGTGAAAAAGCTGCTGGGCCATCAAGCCCAGTCGAAATTACCGGTCTCAATGATGTGCCTCAAGCAGGCGATCACTTTGCGGTATTTGAAGATGAAAAGACTGCACGCTCAGTCGGCGAAGAACGTGCCAAACGTGCACTCTTTAACCAACGGAACAACACGCATCGTGTCAGCCTTGAAAACCTATTTGATACCCTCAAAGAAGGTCAAATCAAATCAGTCAATGTGATTATCAAAGCTGATGTGCAAGGTTCTGCAGAAGCATTGGCAGCATCCTTGCAAAAAATTGAAGTTGAAGGTGTGAAAGTTGATATTGTCCATAGTGCCGTTGGTGCAATCAATGAGTCAGATGTGTCACTAGCCGAAGCAGCTAATGCCGTTATCATCGGGTTCAATGTTCGACCAACACCACTTGCACGTGCACAAGCTGAGACTGACGAAGTCGAAATCCGCCTGCACAGCATCATCTACAAGGTCATCGAAGAAGTTGAGACAGCCATGAAAGGGATGCTTGATCCTGAGTTTGAAGAAAAAATCATCGGAGAAGCCATCGTCCGTGAAACCTTTACCGTCTCAAAAGTTGGTACGATTGCAGGGTTCATGGTCTTATCAGGCTCTGTTAAACGGGATGCCAGTGTTCGTGTGATTCGGGATGGCATTGTCGTCGCAGATGGCAAATTAGCCTCACTGAAACACTTTAAAGATGATGTCAAAGAAGTCGGAAAAGGCAAAGAAGGTGGTCTGATGATCGATGGCTACAACGACGTTGCAATGGATGACACGCTTGAAGTCTATGAAATGGTTGAAATCAAACGGTAAGCCTTGCTGAACGAACAACTGACGAAGGAGAAGGAGGAAACTATGTCTCAAACACATCGTAGTGATCGCGTGGCGGTTGAACTGATGCGTGAAATTAATGATATCTTGCGTTTGAAAATCCGTGATCCACGGGTTCAAGAAGTGAACATTTCTGATGTTCAACTGACTGGCGACCTCAGCCAAGCAACCGTTTATTATAGTCTCTTATCTGATCTGGCATCAGATAATGAAAAAGCTAGGGTGGGCTTGAAAAAAGCCACCGGTGCGATTAAGAGTGAGCTAGCCAAACGGATGTCACTGTATAAAATTCCGGATTTGACCTTTGCCAAAGATGAATCAGTCGCCTATGGAGGCAAGATTGATGAACTTTTGAGGAAGCTCAATCAAGGGTAAGAAGGATAGGATGAAAAAATATCAATTGGTTTAGTAACCGCCATTACAATGTTGTTTTTATCAAGCTGTTCTGGTAAGGCTAAAAAGAATTGGGAACAATCAGTCTTGACAGATTCGCAACCTGAATCCACGGTTTCCTTAAAGTCCACGGGTTATGGTTTTAAGCTCCAAGGAACTGGAGACCAAGAAGCGGTACACATTGTGACAGCTGAAGAATCCGGCAATTATACCGTCGAGTGCCTCTATGTCCCAAAACGATCAGATTTTGAGACTTATCAAGATTATGGTGATTTGATGGTCTATATCACAGTTTTTCCTGATGGCAATAAATACGATATAGCAGGGGATACTGATAAAGCTATTTTTGATGGGACACTCACTTCGCGTCAATATTTAAACGACGTTAAAAATCACGGCTATGATGAGATCATGACCGAAACTTCTTGTAGGATTTCAGAAGGCAATCAAATTATGGTTCTAAATGGTACTGTCAAATTCACTAAAAATTGATTTTTTTCAAAAGCGTCTTATACTTGATATTAGTATAGTTAGCTATTTTAAAACCAAAGAAAGTGCTCCTCTTTTATGTTTAATAGTCTGAGGAAGGAAACAATGTCAGAATTTGCGAAAAAATAAAACCACAAAAAAATAGACCACAAAATTTGATGGACGTATCTATTGTATGGAATAAGGTACGTCTATTTCGAAAAAAGAAGCTAGTCTTTTATTAACAAACGAGACGCTGTGTGAGTTATTATAGTAGTCACTCAAATATTTACAGGCAACATTAATTCTAAAGGTGTAGACATAGTGAGATAGCAGGAAACGAAATGAAAACAACAGATATTGCAACAATATATGGTATAAACGAGAGAAAATTCCGAGCCTTTTTACAAAGTGGTGAAAGAGGTACGTTTGATGCATATTTTCCTATATTTGGTATACCTAGTGTCCCGGATAGTCAAGTAGAAGTGGCTGTGCAAGCTTATAAAGACTATAATATTAGTGGACAAGATGAAGAACTTGAACTTGGGGAACTTAGCGAATATGATCTACCTGCTCATCAATTATTAACCGAAAGATTGAAAACTATTAGCAAAAAACAGTGGACTATTTTATCAAATATTTTAGTTTTACTCGTTATAATTGTAGTATTGGTTATCAATTATCAACATAATTCTTCCGTTAGTGATGCAAAAGGAAGATTAGAAGTACAGATTAATAGATTATCTAACCTAGAAACAAGCCAATTCCTTTTGGACTCGGATAAAAAGATAATTGACACTAAAGTTAAAAAATCTAAACAAGCATTGGAAAAGATAAAGTATGCTAATATTGATACCGTAGATACCGAAATAAAAAATATTAATATTGAAATTTCAAAAAATAATGAACGAATTTCGGCAAATAAAATATTATACAATGCTTTAAAAAATACTATCGAAGATTCTAAGCAAAAAATAGCTGATAAAAACATTTCACAAGATAACAAAAAGATACTTGAATCGTTAATTGAAGATTATGGAAAAGTTTTAGAAGAGAATGAGTTTGAGAGTATGGAGGATGCTTCTAATAAATTAAGCATCAAAAATGAAGAAGTACAAAAACAAATTGATAAAACTGAAATAGAAAAGAAGGCAGCTGAAGCAGCCAAAGCCGAAGCAGCCAAAGCCGAAGCAGCAAGAGTCGAAGCAGCCAAAGCTGAAGCAGCCAAAGCTGAAACAGAAAGAAAAGCGGCGGAGGCGGCTCAGGCAGCCGAAGCTGCAAAGGCAGCGCAAGCTGAAAGAGCAAACGTTAACCATACAGATGCTAATAAATGGGCAATTGAAGATGGTTATACTTGGTATACACGTAAAGGTCATAGTACAATCATTCCTCCAGGTGGTAGTTTACCTCCGGGTTATCATTGGCAAGTCCAATAATAAGCATTTAAAGATAAGAGCATCTTTAAAAATCCAAAAGCATCCCCAAAAATGAGATAAAAGGGTAAGAAGAAACAACAGAAAAAGAACGATTATTGGAAGATCGTTCTTTTTTCAGTTGTCAGGGTTAAGGTTTGGTTGGCTGGCAAGTGATAAATCTCGCCGTCAATTTGAACCGGTTGCTCGCTCGTGGTTATCACTTGGAACTGCTGATCAATCAGATGACTGACGTGTGGGTTGCTCAGATGAGCCGCTTGCAGCATTTTAGGGATGAGGGCAAAGATTCCCAATAAATTAAACCGCTCAAGGGTTACGATATGTATCTCATCATTGTCGAGCGAGGCATCTGGTGCAATCGGAAGACCGCCGCCAAAGAAAGCGTGTTTGGTCAGGGTAAAGAGAAAAGCCTTGTGAAATGTTTGCTGGTTCGCCACGATTGTAAAGGGCTTCTTGGAGAAGAGGACGCCTAAAGCGCTGACCAGATAGGCGAGCTGTCCCAGTCTGAGACGATTGAGGAAGTTTTTGATGAGACTATGATTGGCTGCGTCGACGATTGCGGCATCGAGGCCGATGCCTAAGTTATTCATGGCGATACCGGATAGCTGTTCTGAGCTGTACGTCAGCACATAGATGGTTTTAGGGAGGGCAGTGAGACTCTGTTCAAATGTTTCGATTGGCTTGTTAAGGGGGATGCCGAGGGCACGAGCGAAATCATTGCCAGAACCAGCAGGGATATAGGTAAAGGGCTGATCAGCGGGCAGGGCATTGACTGCCAGTGAAATCGTCCCGTCACCGCCAATGATCACGAGGTGATCCTCGTCAGACTTTTGCGCTAAGATCTGGGCAATCAGTCGGGGTTCATCCAAAGGGTGTTCGGTCTTGAAAAGATGAAAGCCAAGCTGCTTTTGTTGCAAGTGGCTGATGAGTGTGTCTGTGATTTGTTGCCCACGACCGTGACCAGCGTGGGGATTCGCTAAAAGATAATAAGTCATTGCTCCCATTCTACATAAAAAGGGACAGTGTGTCAAAAAGAATGGACAGGTGTAGCAGGTCGGTTGATTAAGGGGGCAGAGGGGAAACACGGGTGGAGAGGCTGGCGTTTGATCGGCCACCCTGCTAATCGACACTGCTAGACGGGTAAGTCAAAGGCATGAAACTGTTTGAACACTTTGATTTGGCGTCAGAATGACAGAAGATGTTTGATAAACCGGAGATGCGACGTTTAAGGGACAAACATCGGAAGGGAACTTGTGCGTTCAGGAGAGTGATTGGATAGCTTTTAAAACTGTGCGATCATGTCATACGATTGTCGTGCTGGATGGGTGAGTCAAATTGCCATGGGGTTTTACGCAAGTTGCCATGGAGTTTTGCTCAAATTACCATGGAAGTTTGCTCAAGTTACCATGGTAGTTTGTCCAACTTACCATGGTAAGTTGCGCATGCTCTGAAATAAGCAGGGGGATAGGTTAGGTCGCTTGCTTTTTGCTTGCTATCTGGTGATGTCGTTGACTTGAGAAAGGTCTAGGAATTGGTTATAATAGGTTACAAAAAATAGGGCGGTAAGTTAGCCGTGGTCTTGGCGCTAGCGTGGCTTGTGAGGCGACCTTTAGGAAAGTAACGGATGAAAAATAAGACGCATGAGTTGCTGCGGTATGCGTTGCCGGCGGTAGTTGAAAATATATTGCAAACAAGTCTGGGCTTTGTTGATGGCCTTTTAATTGCCAAGATCTCTCTTGTGGCAGTTTCTGCTGTCAGTTTAGTGAATGGGATCATGGCTGTTTATCAGGCGGTCTTCATTGCCTTGGCTGTTGCTGTTGCAACGGTTATCTCAAATAGCATTGGTGCGAAAAAAACGACCGCACGCTCGGATGCGATTCACGATGCGGTCTTGCTAGCTTTATTGCTTGGCTTAGTGTTATCGCTCTTTTCTCTGCTGTTTGCTCAGCCGATTTTATGGGCGCTTGGTGCTAGAGGGGCATTATGGCAACAAGGCTGCCTCTTTTTTAGAGTGGTGGCAGGCAGCAGTATCTTGATGGTGCTGATGACCGTCTTAGGTCAGCTTATCAGAACCGCAGACCGACCAAAAACGCCGATGGTCATCAACTTAGTGGTCAATCTTTTAAACTTTGTCTTAGATCTGCTTTTGATATTTGGCTATTTCGGCTTACCTAAACTTGGTGTGTTAGGTGTCGGGATTGGCACGGCGCTTGCTAGGCTTGTCGGTGTCGGTTTATTGTTTTATCAATTGCAAAAGACACCACATCGGATAACTGCTGCGATCATGAGACGGCAAACGTCAGTTTTTAGAAGTGACATTGTCAAGCGCGCATTGCCGATTATGGGGGAAAGGCTGATGATGCGGCTGGGGGATGTGCTCATCTTTGCCTTGATTATCGCCTATGGGACGAAAGTTTTTGCTGGTAATTCAATCGGCGAGACTCTGACAGCCTATAATTATCTGCCGGCTTTTGGCTTTGCGACAGGTGTTAGTATTTTGATTGGTCGTGCTTTCGGTGCTAAAGATCAGGCACAGGTGCAAGTTCTGACACGACAGTCGCTGGTCATCACGGCGGTTGTGAGTACCGTCTTAGGTGGCTTGATTTTTGCTTTGTCGCCAATGATGCTTCATTTTTTCACTCAGGATCCGACTGCGATTGCCGCTGCCCGTATCGTTGTCTTGATTTCTTTTGTGAGCGAGCCAATTGTATCTGGTGTCATCATTTACACGGCAGCTTTGCAAGCTACGGGAGATGCTAAAAGTCCTTTCTATATTACAATGGCTGGGATGTGGGTCATTCGCATCGGTCTTGCATGGCTGTTGGGTACAAGGCTCGGTCTGGGGCTTTTAGGAGTTTGGTTGGCGACGATTTTAGATAATCTTTTCCGAGTAATTGTGTTAAAATTGAGGTATGAACGTCGAATTAGAAATTAAAACCTTAACGGAGCAACTCAATCAATATGCCTATGCCTACTATACTTTGGACAAGCCAATCGTTGAAGATGCGGCCTATGATCAACTTTATCGGGAGTTGACTCGCTTAGAAGCGGCACACCCTGATTTGATTCGAGCGGATTCGCCAACCCATCGCACAGGCGGAGTCATCTTATCTGGCTTTAAGAAATATCAGCATGATTATCAGCTGTATAGCCTCCAAGATGCCTTTTCACGTGAAGAAATCGAGGCATTTGACACCCGCGTTCGCAAGGAAATCGCCGCACCAGAGTATATCTGTGAGCTGAAGATTGATGGCCTGTCCTTATCACTGGTCTATGTCAAGGGGGTGTTAGAGGCGGCAGCCACACGCGGCGATGGTAGCGTTGGCGAAGAGATTACCGAGCAAGTCAAGCGGATCAAAGATGTACCCTTGGTTTTGTCAGAATCGATTGACATTGTGGTGCGTGGTGAGGCTTATTTGCCCCGACAAAACTTCCAACGCTTAAACCAAGAACGTGAAGAAGCAGGCTTGCCATCCTTTGCCAATCCGCGAAATGCTGCCGCAGGCACGCTAAGACAATTGGATACAAAAGTCGTGGCTAAGAGAGGGCTTGCGACTTTCCTCTATCAAGAGGCGAGCCCAGCGACCAATCAAACACAAGAAGAAGTGTTGGCTTATTTTGCCAAACTGGGTTTAGTGGTCAATCAGCACCGTGCTTTTGCGACGAACATGACTGAGATTTGGGCCTTTATCGAAAGCGTTGCAGAGATGCGAGAGAGCTTGGATTACGATATTGACGGTGTGGTGATTAAGGTCAATGACTTAGCCCAACAAGATGCGCTCGGGTTTACAGTTAAATTTCCCAAATGGGCGATAGCTTACAAATTTCCAGCGGAACTGGCTGAGACTGAGATTTTAAGCGTTGATTGGACAGTCGGTAGGACAGGTGTCGTCACACCGACAGCTAATATGACTCCAGTGACTTTAGCTCAGACAACTGTGGCGCGTGCGACCTTGCACAATGTGGATTATATCAAGGAAAAGGACATTCGATTAGGCGATCGGGTTGTGATCTACAAGGCGGGCGATATTATTCCGGCTGTTCAGCGTGTGCTGCTAGATAAACGGCCGAGTCACTCTGTGCCACTTGATATTCCAACTCAATGCCCTGAATGTCAGGCTGATTTACAACATTTTGAAGATGAAGTCGCACTTCGCTGTGTGAATCCTCGTTGTCCGGCACAGATTCGAGAGAAATTGATTCACTTTGCTAGCCGTGGTGCGATGAACATCACTGGCCTAGGGACAGCCGTTGTGACACAACTTTTTGAGAAGGAGTTGCTGACCGATGTTGCTGACCTTTATCAGCTGACAGTCGATGATTTGCTAAAGTTGGACAAGGTAAAGGAAAAGACGGCAGAGAAGCTCTACCAGTCTATCCAAGATTCTAAAAGCAATTCAGTTGAAAAATTATTGTTTGGCTTGGGGATTCGCCATGTCGGTGCTAAAGCCGCCAAGATACTTGCAGAACACTTTTTAAATTTGTCCAAATTAGCAACAGCTAGTGTGGACGCCCTGTCAGAAATTTCTTCGATTGGGACAGTCCTTGCTAAGAGTTTGACTACTTATTTTGCTCTGGACGGGACGCAGAAATTATTGGCAGAATTACAAGCCGCCGGTCTGAATTTTGATTATTTAGGTGTCATGAACCGAGAGCATGCGGCATTGTCAGGCAAAACTATCGTCTTGACTGGGAAGTTAGCACAGTTAACACGCACACAAGCTAAGGAAATACTAGAAAATTTAGGTGCTAATGTCAGTGGCAGTGTTTCGAAAAACACTGATATTGTCATTGCAGGCAGTGAGGCTGGCAGTAAACTGGATAAGGCACAAGCGTTAGGGATTGAAGTCTGGACGGAAGAGGAGCTAATCAAGTATGAGAACGAGACTAATCTATAACCCAACATCAGGGCAAGAAACGATGCAAAGAAACATTGCAGAAATTTTGGATATTTTAGAAGGTTTTGGGCATGAAACCTCAACCTTTGCGACAACAGCAGAAGAAAATTCTGCAAAAAATGAGGCGAGGCGTGCTGCTGAAGCCGGTTTTGATATGATTATTGCTGCGGGTGGCGATGGGACGATTAACGAGGTCGTGAATGGCATTGCACCATTGACAAATCGGCCGAAACTTGGGATCATTCCAGCAGGGACAACCAATGATTTTGCACGAGCGCTAAAAATACCACGAAATAATCCAGTTGCGGCAACGAAGATTATTGGGAAAAATCAAACCTTGAGCATGGATATCGGTCGGGCAGGTGTTGATCAGTATTTCATCAATATCGCTGCCGGAGGTTCTTTAACTGAATTGACTTATAGTGTGCCCTCGCAACTTAAGACAGCATTTGGTTACTTGGCTTATCTGGCTAAGGGGGCAGAGTTATTACCACGAGTTAAGGCAATTCCACTTAAAATCACGCATGACACAGGTGTTTTTGAGGGAGAAATATCGATGTTCTTCGCCGCTCTGACGAATTCAGTTGGTGGTTTTGAGCAAATTGCACCAGATGCGCAGTTGGATGATGGTCTTTTCACCTTAATTTTGGTTCGCACCGCCAACCTATTTGAGATGATTCGCTTGATTGGGCTCGTGATTAATGGTGGCAAACATATAGAAGACAAGAAAATCGAATATATCAAAACGAGTCAAATCAAAATCGAACCCCAAACAAAAGATCAGATGATGATTAATCTTGATGGGGAATACGGTGGCGATGCACCAATTGTTTTGACTAATCTTAAAAACCACATTGAAATCTTTGCTAATCTGGATGAAATAGATGATGATAATTATATCGGCGATGAGGAAGATTTAGTGCTTGAAGCGGTTGCTAATAAATTTGCTAAAGAAGTAGAAAAATCAAGTCAAAGTGATTAATATTTGGTATACTAGAATTAGTCAAGCGTTAGCTTTGTATCGCTTGACATTTCTTTAACTTTCGGAAGAAAGTTTTTTGGAAAGTTACCCAAGTGGCTTAAGGGGACGCCTTGGAAAGGCGTTAGGCGTGGCGACACGTGCGCGGGTTCGAATCCCGTGCTTTCCTTTATTATCATCCAGAATATATAAAATCCAGTTAATCTATCTGATTGTAAAAATGTAGAAGTTAAGTTCATGTTGATTGACGGAAATCAAAAATATAATGGGAAATAGTTGACACTCCTCGGCAGATTTGGTAATATAATACAGTACCTCTCGCGAGCATAGCCGAACAATGCTGCAGAAAAACAAAAAAGTTTAAAAAAGCAGTTGACAAACGAATTAAGGTTTGATAGACTTAAATAGTTGTCTCTCAATCGGGATGGTAAATAGACCTTTGAAAACTGAATAAAACAGAAACGAACCAAGTACAGGGTTATCTATTAAGTAGATAACAAACTGTCAAT
>JAISXW010000011.1 GCA_031270325.1 Streptococcaceae bacterium | reverse complement strand
GGATAAAGCTGAAATCATCGAGCGCTTTGAGCTGGCGGAGTTCATGGTCTTTGGGGACAAGAATATCGTATAAAGCGAGATAGGGACTTAAAATCAGTTCTTCTTGAAGTTTTATCATGCTTCTAGTATATAACAAAAACACTGTAAAGGGTTATGGTCACAGTGTTTTTGTGAAATGGTAAAGTAGGTTGGCTAGTTTTTCAGCAGTCTCTTTTTAAGTAGGCAGGGGCTTTGATTGTCAGATTTGTTGGAGATTTTCTAGTGCGGATTCTCTGAAAATTGTCTTAGCGTGTTCTAGCAAAGCTTCTCTCGAAAAGTCTGATGCTTCGCCATACTCTAACATTCTCGCACGTAAGAGGCTAACTGCTTTGACACCTTTCCGCTTTTGACTATCCAAGATTGTCAGATAAAACTGATCTTGAAATTGGAAAAGTTCTGATTCTTCGACATCATTGATGACCATTTGACTGAGTTTAATCGCCTCGGACAACTTACGAAATTTGAGGATAAAGTAGACATAGTCCGCTTGATCATCCATGACATCAAAATTGGGTTTCGCAGACATGGCATCCATCATAGCACCCATGTTCTCCATATGCCCCATGGCTTCGTCCATCATCTCTTGCAGACCATCTGCATGATCAAAAGGCATATTATCTAGGTTTAATTCCTCTGTTACTAGCAAATCAACCCCTTTGGGATGCGGGCGAACCTGAAAGGTCATCATGCCAGTATTGGCAAACCTTTCCTCCAGTTCCAGCTCGCCGACTAACTCGTAAAATAATTTTTCGACCATGCCCTGATTGACCAAAAAGTCGCTCATTTTGACATCATGCGCCTTTAAATCCTCAAAAGTCAGAGAGATTTTGATCGTTTTATCATTGATTTGTTTATATTCCATCACACTAACCTCGTATTTCATTTCAAAATAGCAACCAAACGCCAGAGCTATCTTGAACCCCTATTATACCATAAAAGCGCCCATTTTAGGACGCTCATGGTTATACTACCAATAAAGGCATGAAGCAATTGCAAGATAGCAGAATCTGTCGATAGCTGTCTAGAAATATCGGTTACAGCTACTAATAACCGACATAACACCTACCACCACAAGACCATTCAATCCCCCCTGCGTCAATTTCATAGCCGTAAGTAATTTCAAATAATGAGCATTTTGTTTGTCGTTTATAAAGAAACTTCGGATGCAGAGAGTCGTTAAAAAAATTGTTAATTTTGATCCTAATGCCATTCCTAAAGAAACAAAGCTACTAATTAATATGTTCTTGTTTATGAACTCTTCTGACTCGGTAAATGACGAATCAAACGGTATCCTCGCAATCAGCCTTGGTGGCTTAAAAGATAGATAGATACAAAGACAACATAAACAGACTAAACTCATCATGACAATTATTAATCCGATTTTTTTCATCCCTAATTTTTTCATCTCGATTAAACCCTATCCTCTATTAGATTATAATTCGAATTTGCATCTGATGAATCCTGACAGTAGGTCGTCACTAGACTAGCGATAGTAACCGCCCCGCCAACGCCTAAAGCGTCCTCGTCACAACACCTGTGCCAGAAACTCACGCGTGCGGGCTTCTTTAGGGGAGTCGAACAAGTCACTGGGTGTCCCAGTCTCGACAATTTTGCCATCTGCTATAAAGATAACCCGATCGGCAACTTCTTTAGCAAAGCCCATTTCATGCGTGACGATAACCATCGTCATGCCGTCTTTAGCCAAATTTTTCATGACAGCTAAGACATCTCCGACCATTTCGGGATCGAGTGCTGACGTTGGCTCGTCAAAGAGCATGACATCTGGATTCATGGCTAGGGCGCGAGCGATTGCGACACGTTGTTGCTGCCCACCTGACAGACTTTGCGGATAGGCATCCGCCTTGTCAGATAAGCCCACTTTTGCCAATAAGGCAACCGCGACTTCTTCTGCCGCTGCCTTGGATAATTGGCCTGTATTGATTGGCGCTAGTGTCAGATTCTCAAGGACAGTCATATTGGGGAAAAGATTGAATTGCTGAAAGACCATCCCCATTCTTTCACGGTGTTTAAACACATCGACTGACTTATCGGCAATATTAGTCCCCTCAAAATAGACCTCACCTTTTGTTGGCGTTTCTAATAAATTCATGGTCCGCAGAAAGGTTGACTTGCCAGAGCCTGACGGGCCAATCATGACGACAACCTCGCCTTTTTTAATCTGGATATCGAGACCTTTCAAGACTTCGTTTTTACCAAAATATTTATGCAACGCCTTAATTTCAATCAAATTTGGGCTTGTCATTTCACATATCCTTTCCCTAGTTTTTTCTCAAATAGGTTAATCAAGCGGCTAGTGATAAAGGTCACCACAAAATAGTAAACCGCAACCAGTAACCACGGCGACAGACTTTGATAAGTCGTTGAGCTCGTGGTTTGCGCACCATTATAAAGCTCCATCACACCAATCGTCGCCAGCAGTGAGCTATCTTTGATAATCGTCACAAATTCATTGCCGAGTGCTGGCAAGATATTCCGAATGGCTTGGGGCAAGATGACTTTGAGCATCGTTTGACGGGGGCGAAGGCCTAGCGAATAGGCAGCCTCCGTCTGACCTTTTGGCACGGCATTAATCCCGCTTCGGACAATCTCTGCCACGTATGCCCCCGAGTTCATTGACAAGACGATAATCCCCGGCACCAAACGAGACAAGTCCTCGGTTAAAATCCCCAATTGAAATTCAGGCAGGGGCATTTTGCCCAAAATTTGAAAGCCGATCATGATCTGCACCAGCATCGGCGTGCCCCGAAAAATCTCGATATAGCCATTGGCAAACCAGCGCAAGACGGAGAGTTTGGACAACTTGGCTAGGGCCAGAAAAGTCCCGAGCACCGTTCCAATCAGGACCACAAAAGCCGAAATCATCAAGGTTACAATCAAGCCGTCATTGAAGTAAGGCAAAAATTTATCAATAAAATTAAAACTCATTTGGATTCACTTTCTGAAAATAAGGTTACGAACAACGCGCAAACCGTGCTTAATGCCGTTCAACTCAGCTGACAGTTTGCCGCGACCCCTTTATTATAGCACAATCCTAGCGCAATTTTTGAAGAATATCTCTCAGAGCCACGACAAGCGCCTGAAAAAAAGCCTGATCGTCTTGATGACATTCCGATACTTGTCTCTGGATTAGAAAGACTGAGTTCCGAACTCAAACTTTGATACTCTGAACTCCGAAGTCCGTGTTCTGAACTCGGACGAGCTATTGCTAGCTAACACTTAAGCTCATCTGAACACCTCTTCCCCTGATTCCCAAAAGGCAAATAAAAAAGCAAACGACCTGATCAGGATTGACCTTCGTTTGCTTTTACTTTTGAGGACTGGCTCGTTTTAATATTTAGTTTAGCCCACAATCCGTTTTTCTGTTTCAAAATCAAAGAAGTGGCCTTTATTGACATTGAAAGTCAAGTCAACTTGATCGCCTGGTTGCCGGAAATCACGGGCATCAACTTTTGAGACAAATTCTGTCTCGCCGATTTTTGAATAAAGCATGGTCTCCGCACCGAGTAGCTCAGAGACGACAACTTCTGCTGTGACATTTTGGTTAGGAAAGGCCTCATGCACAATTTCTTCTGCTGAAATGTCCTCTGGTCGAATCCCAAACCAAAGTTTCTTGCCAACATATCCCGCTTTCTTAAGTAATTTTTGTTGTCCTTCTGGAATGCTAATATTCAAGTCAGCGCCATTACTAATCGTCTCGCCATTAAAGGTTACTTCAAAGAAATTCATGGCTGGACTACCGATAAAGCCAGCAACGAATTTATTAGCCGGTTCGTTGTAGAGCGCTTTCGGTGCGCCAATCTGCTCAATCCGACCTGTGGTGCCGTCAGCATTTTTAGTGGCACTCATGATGACAATCCGGTCTGCCAATGTCATCGCTTCTGTCTGATCATGGGTAACATAGATCGTAGTCGCCCCGATTCGGCGGTGAATTTTGGCAATTTCAGCCCGCATTGACACGCGCAATTTCGCATCCAAGTTTGACAACGGCTCATCCATCAAGAACACTTTAGCATCACGGACAATCGCACGCCCCATTGCCACACGTTGGCGTTGCCCCCCCGACATGTCCGCTGGTTTCCGATCCAATAACTCGGTCAAGCCCAGAATCGCTGCAGCCTCTTCGACCCGTTGTTTGATCTCATCTTTTTTGTATTTCCGAAGTTTAAGACCAAATGCCATGTTGTCAAAGACTGTCATATGTGGATAGAGGGCATAGTTTTGGAAGACCATGGCAATATCTCGATCTTTCGGTGCCACATCATTCATCCGGACACCGTCAATCGTAAACTCACCATTTGTGATTTCTTCAAGTCCTGCAATCATCCGCAAGGTCGTTGATTTCCCACAACCTGACGGACCAACAAAGACGATAAATTCTTTGTCCTTAACATCCAAGTTAAAATCTTCAACTGATTTGATTTTAGCATTTGGATAAATTTTGTCTACATGTTCTAATTTGAGCGTTGTCATTTGGCTTTACCTCTTATTTTGATTTGATACACTCATTTTACAGCAAATCCTTCCATTTTCAGATAGGCAAGTCGCACAGATTTTTTAAACAAGACGCTCAAGATTCAATAATTTGGCTAATTGATTGCCTTAGGGCTGCATTTTTACAGACGATTGTCCTAAGAGACGACTGATTTGACTTGAAATTTACCGCAATCTTTTCTATAATAAGTGGCATACTTGACTTAAGCACTTTAAGTCTATTGCAAACAAAGGAAAATAAGTAGGAGATAGTGGCATGATGCGGAAACATAGGGAGAGTTCGGTCGTTAAACCACCGCGACTCAAGAAGTGGTGGCTAATCGGGATTGTGTCCTTAGCTTTGCTCGCTTTGGCCAGCTGCGAGACGATAACACAACCACCCACTGATCATGCGCCCAAGACTTCAATCAGTAAGTCCGCAGCGACCAGCCAGAAAAATACAACGCCTAGCACAGCTGAATCCTCGACAGTTAACCCTGCTAGTCAGGCACCCCAAGTAGCTGCAGATAAGATTTTAGCACAACTCATCACCTACACCAATGAACGCTCAGCAGGCCCAAAACAAAATTACTATTGGGAGAATGGCACTGCAACGCTCTCTGGTTTTGAGACCTTAAAGGCAGGCGAGGCACACTTTGAAGCTGATGAGAACGGCCGTGCGGCTACTGCTCGCGCCATCTTGACCTATGATCAATATCAAGCCTCTAAAGGGTCGCGTCAAGGGCAGCCTTTAGACCCACCCCATTGGCCCAAGTCCAATCCAAAGATTGCCATCACCTTTGCCTTGACTGCTAAAACCTACCACGGTTATCTCTACAATCGCAGTCATTCGATTGCTGACAGCTTACTAGGAGAAGCATCTTATACGTCTAAGTATAACTTCACAACTGGGACTAGAAGTCAAAATGTCGGTGCCGATCAACACGGTGGCATGCGCTATGCGGAAGAGTTGGCGGAGCATTACTGGAAAAGCCATCCTCAGACGAGCGAAACGATTAGCTATCAGACCAAGCCGATTTATAATGGCAATGAGACGATGCCACGTGGCTCAATCGTTGACATCAAATCATCAGATGGCCTACTTGATGTCGAAGTCGTAGTGATTAACAGTGCCGAAGGGATCACGTTAGATTATCAAGCACTGGCGCCTGCTAGTACAACTGCCTCCTCTGAATCAGCTTCAGCGACTGCTACTCATCCGACGCCGTCCATTGTCCCAACACCTGAGCCAGCACCTGTGACACCTCATCATCCTTATACAAGCTCAGGGCAATGGTCAGTGGCCGCACCAGGTATGGTCTTTGTTTCAACTAGTCATAAGTATTACACCTCTGTCATCAATCCTCAGAACTACGTCTATCAAACACAAGGCGAGGCAGAAGCTGCGGGTGCCGTCCGCGCTTCACGCGGCAATCAATATGCTCGACCTTGATAACTTTTAACGACAAGCATGACAAGCCAATATCAAAAAGGTGGTCGGGCACAATCCGACTACCTTTTTGATATCTCGGTATCGTCTCCCAAAGTCAACTAACGAAGTCAAACAAAAACTGCCCCAAGGTTGACTGGCGAGTCAACACTGGAGCAGTTTTTAATACTTGACGATCAGTTAAAAACTTTGACGCTTGGCCTTACGTGTCGCACGGCCTTGGGCACGACCGGCAATCCGTTTTTTGGCTTTCTTTTGTTTATCAATTTCCCAGCCAATTTTCTTTTTGTAGGCAGGTTTGATATGTTTCTTTTTCTTCTTAACCAGACCAATCATGGTAATATCAAGCGCTTCTCTCGACTTCTCACGCTTATCACGACGGTCTCGGTCGTAGGAATCAACAATCTCACCATTTTTGATAACTTTTGGTGTGAATTGGATTCCCATCTTTTCAAGCTCTTGAATGGCTACATCATCTGATGGCTGATAAAGCGTAATCGCCGTTCCTGACAGACCATTGCGCCCTGTCCGCCCCACACGGTGAACGAAAAATTCCAAGTCCCGCGGAATACCATCATTAATAATATGACTGACACCCTCGATGTCGATCCCCCTCGCTGCTAAATCTGTCGCCACCACGTATTGATAGTCCAGATTTTGCACAGCTTTCATGATGCGTTTGCGCTCACGAGGCGGGATGCCACCATGAATTTTCGCGACCTTGAAACCATTGTTGACCAAAAAGCTGTGAATCTCGTCTGCTCTATCTTTTGTATTAGCAAAGATCATTGCCAGATAGGGTTGCAACGTCTGCAAGACCTCTAAAATCGCCCCATTATTGCCACGACCTTTGGTCGACATCAGCCAGTTGTCAATGGTATCACTGATGATTGTTTTGGTTGCGATTTTTTCGATGACAGGCTGATTAAGATATTTCTTGAGAAAGGGTTGCAGCTTTTGCGGAATCGTCGCCGAAAAGACCAACATCTGAACTTTTTGATTAAAGGTTCCAGCGATTTGATCGACCTCGTTTAGGAAGCCCATGTCCAAGGTCATGTCCGCTTCATCAACGACAAATGTCTGCGCCGTGTAAGTTTTCAAGGCTTGTGCCTTAATCAAATCCATAATCCGACCGGGAGTTCCGATTACGATATGCGGTTGTTGCCCTGCCAATTTCTCGATTTGACGTTTCTTGTCTGTCCCACCGACAAAATTTGAGATGCGGATACGCTCATCAAACTTGGTAAAGGCGAGTGCTGCTTGGTATATCTGCGTTGCGAGCTCCCTTGAAGGCGCCGTGATGACCGCTTGCACACTGTCAGTCTCAGGATCAAGCTTTTGAAAAATCGGGAGTAAAAAAGTATGGGTCTTGCCAGAGCCTGTTTTAGATTCGCCCACAATATCACGCCCCTCAAGGGCAATGGGAATCAGTTTTTCTTGAACAGGCGTTGCGGTTTTGAAATGAATGGCAGCTAAAGTGTCATTGATAAAAGGTTTAAAATTAAAATCTGTGAATTGCATCTTGTTCTCTTTTTCTAGTAGTCGTGTTTTCATTATAACATAAAAAAACACAGACACTCGCCTTTCCTAACTTTTAAACACCAACACCCCCAAGCCACGAGTTCTTGGGGGTGTGGTTCATTTTAGACTAATTGGCTAGCCTTTGGGTTGCTTCGGCCAATAAAGCACTGCTATCAAAATGATTAAAGCAATTGGTAAGACTACTAATCCAGAAATGAACTTGAGAGCAAGCGCTATCCATAAAAGGCCCGTCACCACATAGAGTAGCCTAACATATTTATAAACCCTACGCTCCCTCTCTGCGATCCTATTGCTAAGCCCACGATAGCCCCATACCCCACCTCCTATGATACTGATGACCCACCATAGCACATCAAAAAAATCAAACATTCCCACATCCCCCAATCATGTCAGTCGCATGAGCTGACCGATAAAAGCTTGCTCACACACGCCTGTTCTCATCTTACAGCACCCCAGCTGCAATCGTTTACAGTCTTCATTCTATCCCTTCGCATTTGATTGTCAACAGAGTATCGCACGAGGGGGTTAGTAAAAGATTGGCAACCCTTGCGCATGACAGGGACAAGGTAGTATGTGACACGACAACCGCACTCGATCACGAGGGCAACCTCGTTGAAAGCGAGGTTAGGCTTGTAGAAAGCGAGGGCAGCCTAGTAAAAAGAGAGAGCATTCTCGTAAAAAGTGAAAGTGTCCTAGAAAAAGCGAGGATGTTCTCGTAAAAAGTGAAAGCGTCCTAGTAAAAAGCGAGGCTATTTTCACAAAAAGTGAAAGCGTCCTAGTAAAAAGTAAGGACGTTCTCACAAAAAGTGAAAGCGTCCTAGTAAAAAGTGAGGACGTTCTCGTAAAAAGTGAAAGTGTCCTAGTAAAAAGCGAGGATGTTCTCGTAAAAAGTGAAAGTGTCCTAGTAAAAAGTGAGGACGTTCTCGTAAAAAGTGAAAACGTCCTAGTAAAAAGTTAGGACATCCTAGAAAAAGCTAGGGCATTCTAGTAAAAAGTGAGACCGTCCTCGAAAAAGCTAGGACATCCTAGTAAAAAGTGAGATCTTCCTCGAAAAAGCTAGGACAGTCTCGTAAATCACTAGGTTATCCTAGAAAAAAGTGAGGACAAGCTCGTTAAAAGTGAGAATAAGCTAGTTAAAAGCGAGACCATCAGACACAGCAAACTGATTGGACACACGTCGCTCCCTCAGATAGACTAAATTTATCGTGACGTGGATCGTTTTGGCTCAAAAGAGCTGTGGTAGAGAGACAAGAGCGAGACAGTTAGCTGCTTCCAAGCCCGCCTCGTCGCAGTTTTAAACTCATTTTGTTTCCTCGGCAAACCTTGCCTTAAAACCAAACAAAAACCACTGCCTGATCCTCAGTGGTTTTGTTTTGATTATTGCCAGTAGGCTGGCCGTTGACGTTCGTAGGCGGCAATCAGTTCTTCATATTGGAGCGTGATACCGATATCATCTAGGCCATTGACGAGCTTGCGCTTCCATTCGGCGTCAATCTCAAAGGCAAAGTCTCCTTTTGAAGTTCTAATGACTTGATTAGGTAAATCAATCTCAATGGCTTCATCAGGTGATAATGCCGCCAAAATTTCTCGGTTTTCAAGTGGTTGGACGATGGGCAATATCCCATTCTTCAGCTCATTATTATAGTGAATATCCGAAAATGAGCCGGCAATCACCGCCCGAAAGCCATAATCTTTGATCGCCCAAGCAGCGTGTTCCCGAGAAGAACCAGAACCAAAGTTATCCCCTGAAATCAAAATCGTTGCCTGTTGATACTCGGGATGATTAAGGATAAAATCAGGATTTTCACTTTCCCCATCGCTCAGATAACGCCATTCAAAGAACATATTTTTCCCAAATCCTGTCTTTCCCGTTGCTTTCAAAAACTGTTTCGGGATGATTTGGTCGGTATCAATGTTGTCATTCATGAGTGGCACAGTTGTGCCTTTATAAACTGTAAACTTCTCCATTAGGCAAGTGCCTCCCTTGCATCTACAAATTTGCCGTTAATCGCCGCAAGTGCTGCCATCGCAGGACTGCATAGATGTGTCCTTGCACCGTGACCTTGACGCCCCTCAAAGTTTCGGTTCGATGTTGATGCACAGTGGACACCCTCTGGCACATGGTCAGGGTTCATGCCGAGACACATCGAGCAGCCCGGCTCCCGCCATTCAAATCCTGCTGCTAGGAAGATTTTGTCCAGACCTAGCGCCTCTGCCGCTTGTTTGACAGGTCGGCTGCCCGGAACGACAATTGCTGTCAGCTTATCAGAGATTTGATGACCTTTGACAATCTCCGCTGCCAGCTTGAGGTCACTCAAACGCGCATTGGTACAAGAGCCGATAAAGACATAGCCGAGGTCAATATCTGTCGGCCTATCCCCCGGTTTCAAATCCATATAGTTGTAAGCTCGCTCATCATTGAAGTCTTTGATTTCTGGGAAGGTTTCGGTAAATTCAATCCCCATCTCAGGATTGGTTCCCCAAGTCACCATCGGTGCCAGTTCAGACACATCAATCGTAATCACCTTATCATAGACAGCATCCGCATCAGACGGTAGCGTTTCCCAATCAGCAATCGCAGCTGCCATATCTTTCGGTGCAAACTCACGCCCATTAACATAGTCATAAGTTTTTTGGTCGGGGTTCATCAGTCCCATTTTAGAGCCGAACTCAATCGCCATATTACAAATGGTCATGCGTTCTTCCATCTCCAGAGCGGCGATGGCTTCGCCCGTAAATTCGACCGCATAGCCGACACCGGCATCAACGCCATATTTGGCAATAAGCGCAAGGATAAAGTCTTTAGAGTAGACACCTTTCGCAGCTTGACCGATAAACTCAACTTTCATCTGCTTGGGTTTCACTTGCCAGAGCGTTTGTGTCGCAAAGACG
This sequence comes from Streptococcaceae bacterium, assembly GCA_031270325.1. GTDB lineage: Bacteria > Bacillota > Bacilli > Lactobacillales > Streptococcaceae > Pseudolactococcus. The sequence goes on along the minus strand of JAISXW010000011.1, from coordinate 133,806 downwards.
TGCTCGACCTCACTGGTCCCGATACCAAAGGCAATGGCACCAAAAGCACCGTGCGTTGCCGTATGTGAGTCCCCACAAACGATGACTTTACCGGGTTGTGAATTGCCTGTTTCAGGACCTACCATATGCACGATTCCCTGACGATCAGAGCCATGAGTTGCCGCATCAATGCCAAATTCTTTGACATTCCGTGCCAGTGTGTCGATCTGATTTTTAGAAATCAAATCCGTAATGTTGAAAATATCAACAGTTGGTACATTATGATCCGTCGTCCCAAAAGTTAAATCTGGTCGACGAACTTGACGTCCGGTTTCACGTAACCCTTGAAAAGCTTGAGGACTGGTGACCTCGTGAATCATGTGGAAATCCACATAAAGGAGTTGTGGTTCGCCGACTTCGCCTGTAATGACGTGACGATCCCACAGCTTATCAAAAATTGTTTGTCCCATTTTATTAATTCCTTTCTGCGAGATTACTTTGTAACCTCTTGAAACTCGACCTACGCTAGCGCTTCGTCCGAGCGGGGTCATTCGCAACCTTTGGCTGCTCAAAGGCTTTCTGCGCTGTCGTTTGGCGACAGCTGGAAACTCGACCTACGCTAGCGCTTCGTCCGAGCGGGGGCATTCGCAACCTTTGGCTGTTCAAAGGCTTTCTGCGCTGTCGTTTGGCGACAGCTGGAAACTCGACCTGTGCCTGTTACTGCGTCCGAGCGGGAGCGGGGGCATTCGCAACCTCCGGCCGTTCAAGGGCTTTCTATTCTATTTGAGTAGGGCAAAGATGACCACGCCGTCAATCAGCACACCTAGCCACCAAACGATTTGAAAATATAGTTTTCTGGTTTTATGATGAAAAAGATGGCCTGAGAGGAGGGCGCCAAGCCCACCAAACAAGACTGCCGATAACAGTAATGTCCGCTCGCTGATCCGCCACTTGCCACGTTTTGCACGACTTTTATCCACCGCATATAGGCCGAAAACAACTAGATTCCAGCCAAACAATAGACCGATTAAATAAGTTTGTCCGCTCATAAGTTCGCAATGATTGCCGCGGTCATCTCAGATAGGCTGGCTTGCCCACCCAAGTCTTTGGTCAAGACACCATCCCGCAAAGTTTTATCCACCGCATGCTCAATATACTGGGCACCAGCTATTTCGCCAAAACTTTCACGTAGCATCATCGCCACGGACAAAATCATTGAGATTGGGTTGGCAATTCCTAAGCCAGCAATATCAGGCGCTGAGCCATGAATCGGTTCATAAAGCGACGGACCATTATCCGCATGAGAAGCTGAAGGCATTACCCCCAAAGTCCCCGGCAGGACGCTTGATTCATCTGATAAGATATCCCCAAAGAGATTTTCAGTGACAATGACATCAAAATCACTTGGATTAGTAATCATCTTCATGGCGAGGCTATCGACCAGCGCATGCTCCAAGATCACATCTGGGTAATCTTTAGCGACCTCCTCAGCGACTAGTCGCCAAAGTTTAGAGGTCGCCAACACATTTTGTTTATCGACTGAGGTCACTTTTTTGCCGCGATCACGTGCAAGCTCAAATGCCACTCTGATAATCCGATCAATTTCTTCATACGTGTAAGCATTGATGTCTCTAGCATCACGCGCATTCAGCGTATGTTCCCCAAAGTAAATCCCCCCCGTCAGCTCACGGACAACCACAAAGTCCACACCTGCGATAATTTCCGATTTCAGTGGTGATAGGTGTTGCAAAGCTGGGAAAATTTGGACGGGACGGATATTAGCAAAGAGCCCCAAAGCTTTTCGCAAGGCCAACAGACCCTGTTCTGGTCGAACAGCCGCATCATTATACTGCGGACCGCCGATCGCTGCTAATAAAATAGCATCTGCTGCTTGGGCTGCCTCCAGTGTCGCCTCAGGTAGTGGATGACCTTGGCGATCAATGGCGGCACCACCGAAATCCTTGGCTTCGACTTGATAGTCAAAGTTAATCTTAGGTGCGACTGCTGCCAAGACCTCCAGACCAGCAGCCATGATTTCCGGTCCTATCCCATCTCCTGCTAGGGTTACAATTTTTTTTGTCATATTCTCTCCTTATCTCTCAGTTCTTGTGACGTTCCGACCAGCCTTGACTGGTCACTGGACGCCGAAAGAAGATGATAACATCTAACCTTCTGGATTCGCTTTTTCAGAAATCTTCTTAGTAATAATGCCCGCATTTTCACGTTGAACAAGGGTATTGGCGTTTGAGTAAGCAATTGCGCTCGCTCTCAAGACATCGAAGTCCAAACCACTGGCATTGAAAATCGTCCCTGTGTCGATATTTTCCACTGTGACATGAACCTCAGCCTGCGCATCGATGCCTTCCGTCACAGCCATAATATTATAGCTACTCAATTTAACCGTTTGGTTAAAGAACTTGTCGATGGCATTGAAAGCTGCTTCTACCGAACCGCTGCCATGGGCAATCGTTGTCAACACTTCATCGCCCTCATTTCTCATGCTAATCGTCACTGTCTGTGTACCGTCTTCATTGGAGGCAATGCTGAGATGATCAAATTGGAAGCCTTCTGGATTTTCAACTGTCGTTCCTGCCACCAAGGCCCGAATATCCGTATCCGTGATCTCATGTTTCTTATCTGCCAAGGTTTTGAATTTAGCAAAAAGCACTTGAAGCTCATCGGCTGTCACATCATCGAAGCCAAGCTCGTAAACCTTCTCAACAAAAGCATGACGACCAGAGAGTTTCCCAAGCGGCAGAGAATTTTTCTTGACACCGACCAGTTCGGGTGTGATGATTTCATAGGTTTCTGGGTTTTTAAGCACGCCGTCTTGATGAATCCCTGACTCGTGGGCAAAGGCATTGCCACCGATGACTGCCTTATTTTTAGGGATTGGTATGCCAGAGAAACGAGAAATCAGTTCAGACGTTGTAAAAGTTTCATTCAAGACAATGTCTGAACTGACTTGATAGTAATCTTTCCGAATTTCCAGTGCAACGGCAACTTCCTCTAAGGCAACATTGCCGGCACGCTCGCCGATACCGTTGATCGTTCCTTCGACACGATTAGCACCACCTTTTATCGCCGCTAAAGTATTAGCAGTCGCCATACCCAAATCATCATGACAATGGGGGCTAAAGATGATCTCACGGTCAGACTTCACCTCATCAATCAAAAATTTAAAGGTGTGATAATACTCGCTTGGCGTGGTAAAGCCGACTGTATCCGGAATGTTGATATAGGTCGCACCCGCATCAACTGCCGTTTGCACAGCTTTAAGCAGAAAGTCTTTATCAGTTCGTGTCGCATCCTCAGGCGAGAACTCGACCACCTCAAACAGACTTTTAGCATAGCTGACATGTTCGGTAATGGAGGCGATGACTTGCTCAGGTGTCTTTTTGAGTTTGTACTGCATATGCACTGGGCTAGTCGCGATAAAGACATGAACTTGTGGGTACTTAGCGTCTTTCAATGCTTCATACGCCGTATCAATGTCAGATTTGACTGCTCTGGCAAGACCTGTGACAGCTGTTTGAGTCAGCGTGTTGGCAATTTGTTTGACAGCTTCAAATGAATCCGGACTGGCAGCCGGAAAGCCTGCTTCAATCGCTGAAATCCCCCACTTTTCGAGTTGTTTTGCTATCGCGACTTTTTCTTTAATTGAAAAATTAACACCCGGTGTTTGTTCACCATCACGAAGTGTGGTGTCCAGAAATTCGATTTTACGCATGATATAATCTCCTCATTAGATATGACAGACATGACTAGCTAGAACTGACTCGGCGGGCATCGCTGATGTCAACAAATTGTTGGCTCAAGACTAGCACATGACGGCTTTTAAGTTAAAAATGATAAAAGAAAAGCGCCTCACCACTTCAGTAAGACGCCTAACTTGTCCTACCTGATGAATGAACGCCAAACAGGACACGATCCAAAAGAGAAACTCTCTTAGTGCGTGCCCTTCAACAACAATCGCAAGTTTGTGTTTGACGTTTTCATTCGATCAACCGTAGAACCTTTCATATTTTTATTACAGTTTATCGTTTTGTCCTGCATTTGTCAAACATAAAGCAAGAAAAAGTTTGAGTTTTTAGATCATTCCCACCTATTTGGCAAGACAAGCAAGCCAGTGGGTCAAAAAGACTCCGATCATTTGTCCCTACGGTGTTTTGAGCATGACCATGGAACTTGGTTCAACTTCCCATGGGACTTTGTCTAAACTCCCATGAGGATTTGCCTAAACTCCCATGGGGATTTGCCTAACTCCCCATGGGAACTTGCCACCATCGTCTCACGCCTGTCCCCAAAGGGCTCGCAGTTTGTCAAACAACAGCCCTACTCTCCCTCATCTTGTCCCCAGAAAATCAAAAAAAGAGCCTTTTATTTTGCAAAAAACAACAAATCCTTTAGGACAAGTGCTGAATACCTCTCCAAAACAGCAACAGGCAGGACAGCAAAAAAGCAATCAAGGAGCTGATTGCTTGTTAGGCTGGGCAGCAGAACTGGCGGCAGGCTTTTATTTGCTAGGATAGACGTCTTCTGAAAACCATTTTTGAGAGATTTTTTGGAAGTCGCCATCTGCGTGTAAGGTTTTAAAGGCTTTGTTGATGGCTGCTACTAATTGTTGATCTGATTTCCGAGCCCCGACAGCAAAATCTTCTGAGTGATACCCCGTCGGGATGATATGATAGTCTCCAATCTCGCCGTTTTTAGTCAAATAGTAGTGGGCATAGACATTATCAATCAAGAGCCCATCAATCCGATCAGCTTTCAGATCCAATAACGCTGAGTTAAAATCATCATAAAGTGTGGCGTCATGGTTTTTAACCTTGTCCTTTAAGATATTAGGCTGGCTGGTAAAGGCATCATAGCCCGATGACCCTTGTTGCGCGCCTAAAGCCTTGTTGACCATATCCGACACCTTAGCGATTTTACTCGCTTTTTTGGTCACAAGGACTTGGTCATTTTTCATATAAGGCGTGGTGAACAACACCTTCTTCTCACGCCCTTTGGTCACCGAATAGCCATTCCAAATCAAGTCAATCGACTTGTTTTGCAACTCCGTTTCTTTCATGTCCCAATCAATCGGCTGCATTTTAACTTTGACACCGTACTTGGCGAAGACAGCATTGGCAAGGTCAATATCAAAGCCAACGTTTTGACCATTTTCATCCTTGAAGCCCATTGGGACAAAGGTATTATCAAAGCCAATGACCACTTCTTTCTTATCTTGAATCGCTTGCCAGCCATCTTTTGTCTCTTTTTTGCCACAAGCCGACAGGCTAACTGCTGCAATCAGCACAGCAAGCAGTCCTATAATTTTCTTAACGTTCATCTTTTCTCCTTTATCTTTCAACGATTTTGGCATTGACCTTGACAATCGCGTCCGCAATCTTTTCGGCAAAGGTCATGTCGTGGGTCACGACAAGCTGGGTCATGCCGAGTTTCTTGTTTTCTAAAATCAACTGTGCGACCTGATCACGCAAGGCGGGGTCAAGGGCTGAGGTCGGTTCATCATAACCAATGATTTTGGGATCAATCATCATCGCTCGCGCCAAAGCCACCCGTTGCTTTTGGCCACCGGACAAGCTATAAGGATAGGCATCCTTTTGTTCGATGACTTCGAGATTGGTCAACAACTGCTCAGCTTTGGCAAGCGCCTCTGCTTTTGACACCGCCATCGTTTTAATCGGCGATAAGGTCAGGTTATCAAGGACGGTCATATGTGGGAACAGTTGAAAATCTTGAAAGACAAAGCCCAGTAGATTCCGCGTCATCAGCTCGTCTAGCCCGATAGCTTCACCATCAAAAATCACTTGACCCGCATCAATTGTCTCTAAACCTGCCAGCATTCTGAGCAAGGTCGTCTTGCCACCACCAGAAGGACCGACAATTGCCACGACTTGACCGCTCTTGAGTGTCAAATCAAAGCCATCAAAAATCACTTGCTCACCAAATCGCTTGGCAATATTTTTAAGCTCTAACATAGCCCCTCCTATTTATAGTAATCAAAGCGCTGTTCAATTTTTTTCGAGATAATGGTCAAGCCACCGATTAAAATCAAATAAATCAACGCAGCCGTCATGATTGGTACCAATGAGACATCACGACTCATGGCAATTTTCCCTGCTCGTAGTAAGTCGCCTAAGCCAACCACATAAATCAACGAAGAATCCTTGACTAGATTGATAACTTCATTAAAGACTGAGGGTAAGACGATTTTGACGACTTGCGGAATCTGCACATAGCGAATGGTCTGCCATTTGCTTAACTTCAAGACTTTAGCAGCTTCTAACTGACCATTAGGCACTGCCTTGATCCCACCACGGAAGATTTCAGCGAAATAAGCCGCATAGTTCAAGGTAAAGGCTAACAAGGCTGCCGGAAAGCGTGGCAAGGTTGGGCCAATCATTGGCAACGCATAAAAGATGATAATCAACTGAACCAAGAGCGGTGTCCCCCGCATGATCCAAACATAACCGTTGACCACCCATTTAACGACCGGCACACGTAATAAGAAAGCCAATAACATGCCAAAAGGAATCGATAAGACGAGCGTCAAGGCAAAGACTAATAAAGTCAACTTTAGCCCATCTAATAGTTGAGGTAAAATTTCTAAGATGTAGGGCATCACTTCTCCATTTTATAAGATCGGTACTTCTCAACACGCATACGCGCACCAGTACCTCTTTTTCAGATATTCTGTACTCAATTATAGCATGTTTTCTGAAAATTATGATTGCTTTCTTTAAACCAAGCTTAAAACCAAACTTAAAAATTGGTTTTTGCTAGTCAAAATTAGCACGCTTGTGGTAAACTATGAAGTATGGAAAATAAAAATAAACTCACACACATTGTCCTACTTGTACTCGCAGCAGCAGCTGTGGCTTTAGGACTCGTCTATTTCGCAAACAAGCCGTCTGCTGAAAAGCCGGTCAAGACCGCACAAGATAACTATCAAGTGTTCACTAAACTGGTCAAAGCTAAGAAGTTTGATGCTGAAAAAGCCACTGAACTCAAGGTTGAAGAACTCAAAGCTGGGACAGGTGCTGTCATCTCTGAAAATGATACGATTGAAGCTAACTACACCGGCTGGAATGCTAAAGGTGTCATCTTTGACACGACTAAAAAAACTGCCGATAGTGACACAACGCCAATCGAATTTCCTTTGTCGGGTGTCATTCCCGGTTGGACAAAAGGCTTAGCAGGTAAAAAGGTCGGCGGCATTTACAAATTAACCATTCCAGTCGATCTGGCCTATGGTGAAACACCACCGACTGAAGACTCCGCTGGTCCGCTACAATTCGTGATCGAAATTGTCGCTAAAAAATAAGCCCCTCACGCAAGACAGCTCATTCAAACTGATAGAAAACCAATCAACCAAGTAAACCGTGTGTTGGCTTGGTTTTTTCTTTTGTCGAAATTACCATGGTAGTTTACCAAAGTTACCATGGTAACTTTACCGAATTACCATGGTAGTTTGTCCAACTTACCATGGTGTTTTTGCGCCCTTATCTATACTATCGGTTGACAATCGCTGACGCAATATTCTATAATCAAGTCATATTAACGCAACGCAACTCACGCAATTGGAGATAATATGTACTATTTAGGTCCTGCCTTTCGCAAAATCCGTCAAGCTAAACACATCAGCACACACTTCCTTTGTCAAGATACCATCTCATCTTCCTTTCTTTCCAAGTGGGAGCGTGGTGAAAGTCGGATCTCTGTTGCCCACCTCATAGAATTGCTCGATCTTGCGAGAACTTCCTTTGACGAGCTCCTTTTGTACCATGAACATCTGGACTTACATTATCAGAAGTTCATCGATCAGCTGTCAGCCTGTGTGGCGACCCAGAATCTCGAAGGACTCCTATTGCTCCGCTACCACGAGGAACGCAACACTAATCCTAGCGCTGTGACTGTCCGACAGCATCGCCTCACCGTCTTGACCCAACATATCAATCAAATCATGGAGATTCCCTTTGACCTTGAGGCAACGCAACAGCTAGTCAAAGAATTTCAAGCGCTTGAGGTCTGGGGCTTGTACGATCTCACACTTTATAGCCATGCCATGTTTTTTATACCAACGACTCAGCTCAGCGCACTTACGCTTAAGGCCTACCAAAAAAGTTTGTTTTTCCGTTCATTACCAAAAGTAGCCGCTACCATCATTCTCATTCTCACCGCTACCATCCGCCGCTTACTTGCCGAAGATCTCTTGGATGATGCGGCGATATTCCTCAAACTCGCCGCTGATTTTTTGGCAGAGACCACGCTCTGCTATGAAATCAACGAGATTCATTTTTTAGAAGGCATTTACCTGACACGTTTAGGTCAAAAGGTCGAGGGACAAGCCAAGATTGATGGGGCAATTCAAGTGCTCAGACAATTGAACTTGCAGCAACAGGCCGATGATTACCAAGCTTATCTGGCAATTTTCGATTAAGCCTAGCCCGCAGAAAAGCACACAACCAAGAAAACCTGTTCTCTGATTTGAGAACAGGTTTTCTTGGTTGATTGCTAAATAGCACTGACTGTGCTTATCTCTGGTCAGAGTCCTCGACCGATTTCTCCTTATTGATTTGTGCGATTCTTTCTTTTTTAAAAAGTAAATATTTACATAAGAGAATGACTAAAAGCCATATACCGATTACATGATAAATAAGTTTAATGATGATTAATATCATTAGTAGTACCATACCCCCCCCCTTCTAATCAGCTACTTTGTGATAACTAACTACATGATGCAGTGCGTCAAATCGTGTTTTTATCTCTTTTGGTGCTGAAGCACTGAGATCATTTAGTTTATTAATGTAATCAGCCCCAGTGGTCAATATAGTTGCGCAACCAGTGAGTTGTAAAAGTGTGACAACTGTAGCTGGTAGTAGACCGGCTGTCACAACGCCACCTATTCCTAAAACAGCGCCAATAACTGACATCATCACACCGTTCTTACTTAAATACTGATAATCATTATTATAATTGTCAATCGCTGTCCGGTAATATGGAAAAAGGCCCGCAACACCTCCTGCATCATCTATTTGATACCAGCCCTCATTATTCCGCTCGACTTGAACGAAAGATCCATCAACTGCTAGTGCGTACTTATACACATTGCCATCTATTTTAAAATTCGTCTTGACGACTGGATTGAAAGCTGTGCCATCTGCTAGAACCGTCGACTGAGACCCTAGCAAACAGCTCATGAATAGCACAAAAATGACGCTCTTGTATATACTCATCGGTCATACCACCTCGTTTTCTGTCTCATCTGTTGCGCACCATGGCTTTGGGAATGTTCCTGAATTGCTCGTTTAACCATTGACTTCTGGATTGTTGAAACCGTACCACCAAAACCACCGAGCATAATTGCAAAAGCAATCGGATTTTTGGGGAATAGTCCCACAATGAAAGTAAGACAGAGCAGCACACTCAGGATGATAATACCGAAATAAACTGGCTTATTTTTGAGCTTACCTAAGTGATATACCTTTCCTATCAAGGTTAAGACCACAAAAGTTAAGAGACTGATTATAATTTCCATCGTTTACACCTTATGAATGCCTTGTGCTTTGATAGCCGTGCTAAAAGTCACTGTCATTTTTCTTTTTACTTTTATAAATTTTATCCAGTGTATAATATAAGCATGAAGAGCTGAAAGCAACGGCAATAAAGTTACTTTTCACTTGATGCACTTCATGAATAAACAAAACAATCCCTAAAAGACACATTAGACTTGCTGATAAAATAATTGACAAATCTTTCCAACTATATTGCTGTTTATTGATTTTAAAAATACTATGGGACATTAAAAGTAACATCACGATACTTATTGCAATAGCCAATATGACACCTTATAAATTCCTTTCACTTCAACTGCTTCACAGTATACCACCATCAAAAGCACAAGACAATAGGGGTTATCATATAGTGGCAAGCCCTTTCCAACTACTTTAACGTCAGTCTTCTCAAGGGCTTAAGTCTGTTTTTATAATTTCTCTTTTTGAACCACCTGCCCTCGCTAGCCCTAGTGTCACAAGACAAGAAAGCTTTTTAAAATTCATTTGAAATTTGCTTTGAAATCCTCTATATGACGCAAATATAAGGCTTTTTTAGCTCAATAAAGCCTTCTCAAGTTCGATGTTCGAGTTTTTGGCTTAACCCTTTAAATTTTTATATTAAGGGCTTAACTTTTTTGCTTAAGCTCTTAAGCTTTTTGCTTAAACCATTGACCTTTTTGCTTAAGCCCTTAAACTTTTTTGCGCAGTTGTATCTTTTAATGACATCAAAAAAACGTCAGCTTGGCTGACGATTACCAGTCTTATTTGACGCCTTGAAAGTTGGCGCTAAAAGAATTGGATAAAAACACCGGCGATGGAAAAATAAATAAAGACACTGGTCAGATCAGACATGGTCGAGATAAAGGGGCCTGAGGCGACTGCGGGATCAAATCCCATTCGGTCCATGGCGACTGGAATCAAAGAGCCTGCCAGATTGGCGACTGTGATGGCACAAAACATAGCAACCCCCACAGCAAAGCCTAAGACCAAGTTCCCTTTCCACAGACTGACCACGGCAAAGATTGTCGCGCCTGTCACAGCACCTGTGACCAGACCTGTCGCAATCTCTGTCAAGATCAAGCCGAAAAATGAGCGATGGGCTTGATCATTAATCGAAATCCTACGGACCGAAACGGCTAAGGACTGCGTCCCAGCATTACCAGCAGTACCCGTAATTAAACTGATAAAGACCGCCAAAATCGATGCCTTGCCGACCAAACCATCAAAATGATCAATCAGACTGGCTGTCCCCATCCCTAAAAAGAGCAGGGCAATTAACCAGGGCAATCGTTTGCTCGCAGATTGTAGAGGATTTTGATTAACATTTTCAGTATTGACACCGGCAAGTCCAGAGTAGTCGCTCTGAGCCTCATCATCAATGACATCAATAATATCATCGACTGTCACAATGCCTAGCATCAGGTTATCATGACTCACGACTGGCAAAGCAAGTAAATCATAATCCCTAAAATAACGGGCGACACGTTCTTGTGGCTCATCGACATCTACCTTGACGATATGGTCATTGACAATATCAGAAATGAGGGTGTCGTCATGAGAAATCAAGAGACTACGTAAGGAAATCACCCCTAATAATTGTTTCTCCTGATCTAAGACGTAGACATAGTAGATCGTTTCTGCATCCTCAGCTGTTGCCTTGATAACGGTCATAGCTGAACTCACCGTCTGATTGGCGACAACTGCTACAAACTCTGTCGTCATGAGAGAGCCTGCCGTTTCCTCATCATAGTGCATGAGGTTTCGGATTTCAGCCACATTTTCAGGTGCCATCAAGTTAAAAATCGCACGCCGTTCTCTTTGACTCAAATTGGTCAAAATATCTGCTGCATTATCCGATGACATGTCATCAAACATAGCCGATAAATACGCTGGTGAGATTTCTTTGAGATAGGGATTGATGTCTACTTCATCAAAATCAAGATTCTCAAAGATTTCTGCCAACTCCTGTGGTGAGAGTACCTCATAGAGCGCCAACCGTTCTTGATCAGTTAAATCCAGATAAAACTGAGACTGCTCATAAATGTGATGCTCCAGAAAGTCATCTCGAAACTCCTGAATAGCATTGTCGGCTAATCGTGCTTTCAAATTTGCAAAAATAGCTTGTGTGGTTAAGTTATCATCAGCCATCTTTTAACACCTCCTTTCTCTCTGCTATCACACGACAATCTGTGTCGCCCGATCCTTTTCTAAGGCAGCTTGTTCACTCTTTTGATTTGCCCCTAAGTCTAAAATTCGCTGCATATCCTCTGGCAAAGCTGATGTCAAGACCAGCTTTTGATTTGAAAAGGGATGAACGAAACTCAAAAAATGACAATGTAGGGCTTGCCGCTTAATCGTATCACGACGACCACCATAGAGATCATCTCCCAGTAGTGATGCGCCCAGATGGGCAAAATGGACCCGAATCTGATGCGTCCGTCCAGTATGTAATTGAATATCGACCAAAGCCAACTGGTCATTTGATTGAATCACCTCATAGGAGGTGTGGGCGCTCTTGGCTGTCGGATGGTCAGCCGCAACCACTGCCCGCTCAATAATCGACCCATCTTTCCTACCAATCGGCAGTCGAATCTCAGCTTGCGCTAGCAGCTGATCTGACCTGTGAACCACAGCATAATATTTCTTGGTCAAGGCTTTCTTTTGTAGCAGCTGATCCATCCTACTATGGGCATAGCCGTGCTTGGCAAATAGCATCAGCCCAGACGTATCCTTGTCTAGTCTAGTCACAACGTGAACTTTTTGATTCTCATACTCTTGCGCTTTCAAATACCCTGCCACAAAATTACTCATCGTCTGATCGGGATAATTTTGACCGGTCACACTGGCAATCCCAGCTGGTTTATCAAGGACTAAAAAATGCGCATCTTCGTAGACAATCTTTAAAGGATAATCTTGCGGTGTCAGGGTTGGCGTTGCCGCTTCTCTTGGGATAACAACAGTCACTTGATCCTGCTTAGCCAATCTGAACACAGCCGTTGCTTGAACACCATTGACCCGTAAGTCGCCGCCATCAAACTTGATTTTAGCCAATAGTTTTTTAGAAATCCCCTGTTGCTTGAGCAGCGTTTTTAATAAAATACCATCCTCTTTCGCTATGAAATCAAATCTCATTTGACTTCACCGATGAAGGAATTTTTAACACGATGCCAAAAACCTGTATGCCCACCATTAACAAAGGCAATCTCACCGCCATCAAGACTATAAGTGACCGAGGCAATCCGATCATAAAAGTATTCTAGCTGATCCACCGTCAACAAATAATCATCTGCATTTTCCAAGTCAAACGCAACCGTGTCTTTTTCAGCAATAATCATGGCTGCCCCGAGTGTTCGGTAAATTAGATTGTTAAGTGAGGCAACCTCGGTGACCTGAAAAGCACGAACCCTTGGATGCATGACCGCTCCGCCAATTGATTTGTTATAAGCAGTTGAGCCTGTTGGCGTTGAAACAGCCAAACCATCTCCTCGAAATTTTTCAAACAAGAAGTCCGAGATTTTGACATCAGCTACCAATGTCTTGGAAGCACGTCTGATGATGGATTCATTCAGCGCCAGATGGGTTTTGACACGACCATCTGTAAACTTAATTTGGACTTTTAAAAGCGGATATTTAAAGGCTTGAGAAGGCTTTTCATGCACAATCGTTTCAATGACCTGCTCCAATTCATGTTCTTGAAAGTCTGCATAAAAACCTAAATGTCCTGTATGCACCCCGATAAACCGAACTGTTTTTAACTGCCTTTCATAGTCATGGAAAGCGGTTAATAAGGTGCCATCCCCACCCACAGAAATCACAATCTCCGGATTCTCTTCATCAAAAACAAAGCCCGCAGCCCGACACAATTGCTCTAATTCTGCCGCTATGACTGCGGTTTTTTGAGAATCATTTTTAACAATCCAAATCCTTTTACCAGTTGTATTCTTCATCAAAATCATCCCGATTTCCTACTCCATCATCAACTTTATGCCGTGATGGATTAAATAAAAGTTGCGCCTCTTGAATTTCTTCTCGAATCTTACTCATTTCTTCATCTAAAGCAAAGGCAATTTTTGCAGTCGTCGCTAAACGCGTTCGCAGCTCCTCAGGGAAGGCGCCTTGATATTTGTAATTCAGGGAGTGTTCGATGGTTGCCCAAAAATTCATCGCCAAGGTTCTTATCTGAATCTCTGCTAAGATATTCTTTTTACCATCAATCATCTCCACTGGATATTCTATAATCACATGATAACTACGATAACCCGATTCTTTTTGATGTTGGATATAATCACGTTCCTGAACAATTTTGAAGTCTTTGCGTTGGCGTAGCAAAAGCAAAACTTCTTCTACGTCCTCTACAAATTGCACCATCACACGAACACCTGCAATATCCTGCATTTCTTCAATGTTTTCTGGCGTAAAGCCCCTTAATCTCGCCTTATTTTTGATAGACTCGACCGGCTTGACACGACCGGTCACAAATTCAATCGGCGAATGTCGATTTTGTTTCTGATATTGCTTACGCGCACCGCGTAACTTGATTTTCAACTCTCCAACCGCCTGAATGTAGGGATCAAGAAAAGCTTCCCAGTTAAATTTTTCTGTCATAAGTGATTTGGATCGCTCATTTTATTTAGCGATAAGTGGCGCTTGTCTTGCCAATGGCTGGAGTCGTCATGATCTACATACAGCCCATGCAACCCTGCCAAACGCTATAAAATTTGCTATCTCTCCTTTTTTTCAGTACAATGTAATCAATCATTATTATTTAATTTTACCATAAAACATGAGGATTTTCTATGAAAACAAACCTTGAAATTGAATATAAAACCTTGCTGAGTCTTCCAGAGTTTGATCATCTCAGCAAACTTTTTAGTCATGTCAAACCTATTCGTCAAACCAATCATTATCTGGATAGCCCAGATCTGCAACTTAGGAAACATAAACTTTCCTTACGCATCCGAACTTTTGACAAGGCGGCTGAACTAACACTCAAAATCCCCCAACAAGTCGGTAACTTGGAACATAATATCTACCTGACCTCAGAAGAGGCTAGGTCAATCTTGAGCAGACAACAGTTGCCAGAGACTTGTGCCAACATTCAAGAGATCCTCGATATTTTACGGCGCTATTCGATTGCCACCTCAGATATTCAGATTTTAGGCTCACTGACGACCACGCGCCGTGAATACCAGACAGAGATTGGCTTGATGGCGCTCGATAAAAACGAGTACGCTGGCAAGATTGACTACGAACTCGAAGTAGAAGTCACAGAAGCCGTCTCGGGTCAGAAACACTTTGAACATTTCTTAAAAGACAACAAGATTGAATATCGTTATGCCCGCAGCAAAGTCGTCCGTTTCCTTGACTCAATGGGCAAATTAACTTGATGCAAGTAACCTGAGCTGTATAACTTTTTGGTTCTTGACCTTATTTTGATAAACTATACTTTAAGGGCTCCTCTATTCACTCATCTTTTCGCTTATGGCCAGATTTCACGTCTGAAGTCGTTAAGCTCCTCAGTCCATGAACCACATGGGTTTCGTCGCTTGCCTATTCAGACGTGAAATCTATCTCACAGCGCAAAAATCCAGTTCATAAAGCTGCCCTTAAACACACTTCTTCTCTGTCAACTTTCAGGCAAAGACGATAAAGACGATGATAAAACGATCGGGGCTAACTATGACAATTGAAATCCAGCACTACTTTACCCTTTTTGATGATCATTTTGGTGATTTCGACACAGAGACTTATGAGTGGTTTCTAAATCCAGTCGTCACACCAACAGCGATCAAACATATCCGTGATACCTATGGTCTTGCTAAGGACGTTGCGACTTACAATGCTGTCTTTAACCGTGTTCACAAAGCAACACTAGACTATCTCACCGTTAATTTTGCCGGTCGACACACTGGCCGCCGCTTTCTACTGGCCCTCCAAGATGAGATGGCTGGTCAAACACCTCTGGACTATAACACAGAACACTTACGCAAGGTGCTCCATCAAATCGAGTTTAAGTGTTCTGATTTCATCCAACACCATCCTTATGCCAAGGCAAGTCTACTCCGGAGCCGACACCATTTTCATTCAGAGGCTTTGAATGTCCTCCCCTCTAGTTTGGTTTACTTTAAAACGGATGCCATCCAGATTAACCATCTTGATCAACATCAAATCTTCGCTTACCTCCACCAAAAAACAGCTGAACGCTAAACTTCAGCTGTTTTTTTTAATTGCTTCAACCGTCTCATGAAATGCAGTTGAAAAATCACGGTCAAGATCATCTAAGACAGACACCCTGACTTCTTTAACAAAATGCAAGGCTTGCACTTTGGCAACGACTTCCTCAAGTATGTCAGTATTCACATACAAAAGCGCATAACGTGCTTTCTTACTGCTATAACTCATATCGCCAAACCGACTCAACTGACGGACGTATTTGTAATTATTGTAAAAGACATAGATTGCCGTTCGGCTCACAATATCAAGGGAAGAAGGTTTGGTTTGTTCTAGCGCCGTGGTGATGTCTACCATGATGCCCGCCTTTCTTTAGGGGAAGATTTTCGTCAACAAAAATATCAACGGATATCACACCTGCGATTTTTTTTGCCAGCTCAGACAGAGCGCTTTGCATATCATTCTCTGCAAGCTTCAACTGATAAGTGGCATCTGCCATCATCACCTCTTGCTGCAAAGCCCGAATCTCAGGTCTCATCGTCACAAATGCCCGATTTTCTTCTAACTTTTTCACTTGTTGCTGCAAGACCTGATCTGATGCAAAAGCCTGCTGACGTCTTTGGAATATCTGAACCAGCTCTAATCTGAGAAAAGCCCGTGTCAGTTCATCCGTTAAGTCATCTAGTTCGATTAGTTTTTCATCAATTCTCAACATTACCCCTATTATACCAGAAATTAAAGACCTGACCAAGTGCTTTCAAATCGGTGTCCGAAAAAATCCTGACAGCCTAGCATTCCTTCCGATACTTGTCTCTGAATCAAAACGAGCGAGTTCGGAGATAGGGCGACCGAGTTCCGAACTCGCTAATTCCTATTCTGAACGCCTTCGGGCTTACTTTTTACAGACTCGAGTCTACTTTTTACAGGCTTGGGCTTACTTTTTTCAAGCTCGGGTCTACTTTTTATAAACTCGAGCTCACTTTTTACAGACTCGAGTCTACTTTTTACAAACTCGAACCTACTTTTTTCAAGCTCGAGCTTACTTTTTACAGACTCGAGCCTACTTTTTTCAAGCCCGCGTCTACTTTTTACAAACTCGAGCTTGCTTTTTACAGACTCGGGCTTACTTTTTTCAAGCTCGAGTCTACTTTTTACAGACCCGAGCTTACTTTTTACAGGCTCGAGTCTACTTTTTACAAACTCGGGCTCACTTTTTACAGACTTGAGTCTACTTTTTTCAAGCTCGGGCTCACTTTTTACAGACTCAGGCTTACTTTTTACAGACTCAGGCTTGCTTTTTACATACTCGGGCTTACTTTTTTCAAGCTCGAGTCTACTTTTTACAAACTCGAGCTTACTTTTTTCAAGCTCGAGTCTACTTTTTACAGACCCGAGCTTACTTTTTACAGACTCGAGTCTACTTTTTTCAAGCTCGAGTTTGCTTTTTTCAAGCTCGGGCTTACTTTTTACAAACTCGAGTCTACTTTTTATAAACTCGAGTCTACTTTTTATAAACTCGAGCTTACTTTTTACAGACTCGAGCTTGTTTTTTACGTCTCCTCCCCCTATTCCCAACAGGCGTTGATCAAAAAAGCAAACGAGCTGGTCACGATTGACCTTCGTTTGCTTGTAGTTTTGATATCCTTTTTGATGGTGTGCTTGAGTTATTTCAAATCATTGCGTTGCATGATTTCATCAATGAAGCCATAGGCTAGGGTTTCTTCGGCTGACATCCAACGATCACGCTCGGCGTCTTTGTGAATTTTATTGACCGTTTGACCAGAATTGTCCGACAAGATTTTTTCCAATGTTTTACGTGTCCGTGACAAATGGTCTGCAACAATTTGCATATCAGTTTGCTGTGTCCCGCCACCTGTACCACCCATAGGTTGATGGATCAAGTATTCCGCATTGGGTAGCATGAAACGTTTGCCTTTTGCGCCAGATGAGGCAATGATTGTCCCCATCGAAGCCGCAACCCCCATGACTATCGTCTGCACATCAGACCGAATAAAATTCATCGTATCCACAATGGCAAGACCAGCGGAGACTGACCCACCGGGCGAATTGATATAAAGATAGATGTCCTTGGTCGCATCCTGTGCATCCAAAAATAAAAGTTGCGCGATAATGGCATTGGCCATATTGTCTTCGACTTCGCCTGTCAGCATGATAATGCGATCCTTCAAAAGCCGAGAATAAATATCATAAGCGCGCTCGCCACGACTCGATTGTTCAATGACTGTGGGAATAAGTGCCATCTGTTTAGCTCCTTTTTCTAATTGATACCTTTATTATATCGTGTTGGTCAGTAATGGTCAATTATTTGACTCGTTAGACCTCATCAAAAGCTTGCTTGCGCAAGATTGCCAACCGCCGTTCACGTTTTTGGGTCAAATCACGCACAGCTCCGCGCGGAATAATGTCCTCATAGGTCACCTGACTGGTCATGGTGCGACCATCAAAGTGGGTCAAGTAAGTCATCACTTCTCGAACAATGGCTGTCGGTGTTGAAGCCCCAGCAGTCACCGCAATCACCGCATCTGCCGGCAGGTCTGTCAACCACTCTGGTTTGATTTCTGAGACATCTGCCACACGATAGGCTGGCACACCTGCTTGCGTTCGAGACACTTCTGCCAAGCGATTGGTGTTATTGGAGCGCGGATCGCCAACGACAATCGTCAACTCACAGCCAACGGCTTGGTCTGCCACGGCTTGCTGACGTTCATTCGTCGCCTGACAGATGTCGCTATGCTCAACGACCTGAGGAAACTTGTCATGTACCGCTGTCATCACTGCCGCCACATCCCGCATACTCATGGTTGTTTGATTGGTCATGAAAATCTTGCCCTCAAGCTCAAGCGAGTCCAAATCTGCCAGACTTGATAAGAGATGAATTTTTTCCGGATTGATCCCGAGGACACCTTCTGGCTCTGGATGGCCTTTTTTACCGATATAAATCACTTCATAG
The DNA here is from genome assembly GCA_031270325.1 of Streptococcaceae bacterium. Lineage (GTDB taxonomy): Bacteria > Bacillota > Bacilli > Lactobacillales > Streptococcaceae > Pseudolactococcus. The sequence goes on along the minus strand of JAISXW010000011.1, from coordinate 115,122 downwards.
CCATCTGCTAATCTTTTTTTGACAATCTCATGGGTAATCAGCACATCTGGACAGCTGGCGTCAATGACCGTCAAGCCTTTTTCCGCAGCTCGTTGACGCACGGCATCTGAAATGCCATGTGCTGTAAAAATGACGGTCCCCTGATCTATTTGCTCCAAGATCGCCAACCGATTCTCGCCATCAACAGTCTGAATCCCTATCTTTTCGAGGCTTTCCGTGACATGATGATTATGGACAATCATCCCTAAGATGTAAATCGGTCGTGGTAAATCAGGACTCTTGGCGACATTTTTAGCAATCACCATCGCATCAATGACCCCGTAACAATAGCCCATTGGTGTAATATGTTTAATCTTCATAAAATATTTCAATCTCCGATTTTATCTTTTGATAAGACCGACTGCGCTTTCAGTAGTATAATGTTATTATAACTTATTTACTAATCTTTTGGGAGGACACTTACATGTCAAAAATTTACGATAATATTACAGAGTTAATCGGCGATACACCGATTATCAAATTGCGCAATGTTGATGAAGAATCTGCTGACGTTTACGTCAAACTGGAGGCCTTTAACCCCGGTGGCTCAGTCAAAGACCGGATCGCACTCAACATGATTCGTGCAGCTGAAGCTGATGGGAGCTTGAAACCCGGCGGCACAATTGTTGAGCCGACTTCAGGTAATACTGGTATCGGGCTTGCTTTTGTCGGCGCTGCGCTCGGCTACAAAGTCATTATCGTGCTACCTGAAACCTTCTCCATTGAACGTCGCCGACTCATCCAAGCCTATGGCGCAGAGCTTGTCTTGACCCCTGCTGCTGGTGGTATGGGGGCTGCCATTGCCAAAGCCAAAGAATTAGCCGAAGATAACGGCTACTTCCTTCCTTTACAGTTTGAAAACCCTGCTAACCCACGGATTCACGAGGAAACGACAGGACCAGAAATCATCGCTGCTTTTGGTGAAAATGGCTTGGATGCGTTCGTTGCAGGTGCTGGAACTGGCGGCACCATCTCAGGTGTCTCTCATATCCTCAAAAACGCCAATCCCAATATCGAGACTTATGTCGTTGAAGCCAATGAATCAGCTGTCTTTTCCGGTGAAAAACCCGGTCCTCACAAAATACAAGGTATCTCTCCTGGTTTCTTCCCCGGAACACTAGATACCAAAGCCTATGATCACATCATCCGAGTGACATCAGAAGATGCGATTGCTACAGGCCGTGCAATCGGTGGCGAGGAAGGTTTCCTTATCGGTGTCTCAGGCGGTGCAGCAATCTACGCTGCCAAACAAGTCGCTAAAAAACTCGGTAAAGGCAAGAAAGTCCTGACCCTCGCACCTGACAATGGCGAGCGTTACCTGTCAACCTTCCTCTATGATTTCGCTGATTAAACAGCCGATCCTATCATTTTGATCCCTCTCCTTAATCAAAATAAGATAACCCCCATCGCATGCGATGGGGGTTTATTTAGGCTGAATATGATGACGGTATTCCCTCACAACAAAAACAACGCCTGCCATCACTAGCAAGCGTTGTTTAAACATATTTATAAAGTTGATTAAGCTTTGTTTGCTCACAATCTAAGATTGCTTCGCAGCATAAGGCTTACGCTTTATTAGCTGAACCAAAGACGTCGATACGTTCTTCAACAGCTTTTTGAACGGCATCAATACCTGGTTTGAGGAATTTACGTGGGTCAAAGAGTTTTTTAGCTTCGTATTCTGCTTCGTTAGCATCGTAATCGCGTGCAAATTGGCGAGTTGCGGCTGCAAATGCTTGTTGTGATTCAGTATTCACGTTGACTTTAGCGACACCAAGTTTGATCGCTGCACGGATTTGATCATCAGGAATACCTGAACCACCGTGAAGTACGATTGGGAAACCAGGAACAGCTTCTGTCAATTTTTTAAGGTGATCTAAATCAAGACCAGCCCAGTTAGCTGGGTAAGGTCCGTGGATGTTCCCAATACCAGCAGCAAGGAAGTCGATACCAGTTTTAACCATTTCAACTGCATCTGCGATTGGTGCTAATTCACCAGCACCAACGATACCGTCTTCTTCACCACCGATAGTCCCAACTTCAGCTTCGACTGAAAGACCTTTAGCGTGTGCAAGTGCCACGATTTCTTTAGTTTTTTCAAGGTTTTCAGCGATTGGCAAGTGAGAACCATCAAACATCAATGATGTGTAGCCAACTTCGATCACTTCTTTAGCATCTTCATAATGACCATGGTCAAGGTGAATTGCAACTGGTACAGTGATGTTCATTGATTCCACAAGGTTTTCAATGATGTATTTAGCAGTTTTGTAACCACCCATGTATTTACCAGCACCCATAGATGTTTGGATCAAGATTGGAGCTTGTTTAGCTTCTGCTGCACGCAAGATAGCTTGTGTCCACTCCAAGTTGTTTGTGTTGAATCCACCGATTGCATAGCCGTTTTCACGTGCTGCTGCAATGAATTTCTCTGCTGAAACGATTGCCATTTCTTAAGTTCCTCCAAAATTTATTTAACGTGTTCATTATAGCACTTTGTGAATCATTTTTCTAGTCATAGCCGTATTTATTTCTTTTTGATCAACTCAATGACATCAGTTGATCGAAACTTTGACAAAATAGCGGCGGTAGTTGGCTCAACTTACCATGGTGTTTGGTCAAAATTACCATGGTAGTTTGTCAAAGTTACCATGATAGTTTCCAAAAGTCCTCATGGGAGTTTCTCAAAAACCTCATGGGAGTTTTCCAGAATCCCCATGGGAGTTTTCCTAAAGTCCCATGGGAGTTTTCCAAAAGCCCCATGGGAAGTTGTCGAAAGCCTCATGGGAGTTTCCAAAAAGTCCCATGGGAAGTTGTCGAAAGCCTCATGGGAGTTGCCAAAAAGCCTCATGGGAAGTTGTCGAAAGCCTCATGGGAGTTTCCCAAAGCCTCATGGGAAATTGTCGAAAGCCTCATGGGAGTTTTCCAAAAGTCCCATGGGAAATTGTCGAAAGCCTCATGGGAGTTTTCCAAAAGTCCCATGGGAAGTTGTCGAAAGCCTCATGGGAGTTTTCCAAAAGTCCCATGGGAAGTTGTCGAAAGCCTCATGGGAAGTTGTCGAAAGCCTCATGGGAGTTTCCCAAAAGCCCCATGAGAAGTTGGCCAAGTTCCCATGGGAACTTTAACCGAACCCAAAAAAGCTGCTCTAAAAGCAACTTTTTAAACTGGTGTTGTAGGCTTCACAAGATTTATTTGAGTTCAATCAATAAGTCTTGTGTGGCGATGGCATCGCCTGCTTTGGCATAAATTTTCTTGATTTGCGCATCAAATGGTGCTTCGATCGTTGTCTCCATCTTCATCGCTTCTGTAACCATCAGCGGTTGCCCTTTAACAACTTGTTCATCTGGCTCAACCAAGACCGTCACGACTGATCCCGGCATGGTCGCACCGATATGATGTTGATTGCTTGGCTCAGCTTTTTCTTTGGCAACGACATGCGTTTTGATCGCTGTATCCTTGACAATGATTTCACGCCGTTGGCCATTGAGGTTGAAGAAAAGGGTCCGATTGCCTTCATGATCCGGCTCAGAGATACTATCTAAATGAATTAACAGTGTCTTACCTTTTTCAATTTGGACTGAAATCTTCTCACCCACACGCATCCCATTGAAGAAGGTCGGGGTATCCAAAAGGGTCACACTACCAAATTCGTTTTGCATCTTTTGGTAATCCATGAAGACTTGAGGATAGAGAATATAGCTCAGCACCTCATGACGACCTGGTGTATAGCCTAGTTTCTCAGTCAACTCAGCTGTCACGTCATCAAAATTAACTGGTGTCGCATGTAGACCTGGCCGATCTGTGATAAAAGGCTTATCTTTTAAAATAATCTTTTGTAACTTTTCAGGGAAACCACCGACTGGTTGACCCAGATCTCCGGCAAAGAAGCTAACGACAGATTCAGGGAAGCTCAGCGTGTCACCCTTTTCGTAGATGTCCTCTTCGGTCAAGTTGTTTTGAACCATAAAGAGTGCCATATCACCCACGACTTTAGACGATGGTGTCACTTTGATAATGTCGCCAAACATCAGATTGACCGTATGATACATGGCTTTCACTTCATCAAAACGTAGACCGAGACCGACAGCGGTCGCTTGAGATTGGAGGTTCGTATATTGACCACCCGGCATTTCATGGTTGTAGACTTCTGTTTGTGGACTGGTCAGACCTTTTTCAAATGGTGCATAGAATTTGCGCACGTCTTCCCAATAATGATTGATTTGATCCACATTCGCAATATGAAGGTTCGGTGTCCGTTCCCCATTTTTCAGGGCATAGTAGACAGAGGAGAGACTCGGCTGGCTAGTTCCTGATGACATCGCAGAGGTCGCCACGTCAATAATATCAACGCCAGCAGCAACAGCCGCAGAATAAATCATGACACCATTACCAGCCGTATCATGCGTATGCAAATGCAGTGGGATATCAATGGTATCTTTCAACTCGGAAATCAAGCGATAAGCCGCTTGTGGTTTGAGAATCCCTGCCATATCCTTGATGGCTAAGATGTGAGCGCCGGTTGCTTGGAGTTCTTTTGCTAGGTCTTTATAGTAAGCAATCGTATATTTTTGACGACTGCTATCCAAGATGTCTCCCGTATAACACATGGTTGCTTCAACGATTTTACCCGTATCACGGACAGCTTGGATTGATTTTTCCATCTGTGGCAACCAGTTCAATGAGTCAAAGACACGAAAGACATCCATGCCTTCTTTGGCAGCAATTTGGATAAACTCTTGGATAACATTATCTGGATAGTTTTGGTAGCCTACTGCATTGGATCCCCGAAAGAGCATTTGAAATAAGGTATTAGGCATCAACTTGCGCAATTCACGCAGGCGATACCAAGGACTTTCATTGAGGAAACGATAGGCGACATCAAAGGTTGCCCCTCCCCACATTTCAGCTGAAAAGAGATTGGGTAAGCCTTGATCCACAGCCGCAGCGACTTGCTTCATATCTTGCAAGCGGACACGAGTCGCCAAAAGGCTTTGGTGGGCATCACGGAAAGTCGTATCCGTCAACAGCACTTCCTTGCGAGACTTGATATAGTCAACCACCGCATCAGCACCTTGCGCTTCCAATATATTTTTCGTGGTCAACGTTTCAATGTGCTTAACTTTAGGATAGCGTGTCTCATCGAAGTAAGGCTTAGGTATTTTGTTAATTCCCGGGAAACCATTGACCGTGATGTTGGCAATGTACTTCATCGTTTTATTGCCTCGGTCACGCAAGCGCGGGAATTTAAAGAGGTCAGGTGTATTGTCGATAAAAGTCGTTTCAGCCTCCCCTGATACAAACTCAGGGTGATTAAGGACATTTTTCAGGAAAGGGATATTCGTCTTGACACCACGAATCCGAAATTCACGTAGGCAACGGTCCATTTTACGGATGGCTTCGCTAAAATCAGTCGCATGAGTGATGACTTTGACCAACAAGCTGTCGAAATAAGGCGTGACTTCATAACCCGAATAGGCATTGCCGACATCCAGACGAACACCGAACCCACCGGGTGAGCGATAAGTATCAATCTTACCTGTATCCGGCAGGAATTGATTTTCCGGGTCTTCTGTCGTTATCCGACATTGAATGGCAGAACCTGATAAAGGGATACTCGCTTGCTCAGGAATCTTAATATCCTGATGCAAATCTGCACCTGTCGCAATCAAGATTTGCGCTTGGACGATGTCAATCCCTGTTACCGCTTCAGTAATCGTATGCTCGACTTGAACCCGAGGATTAACTTCGATAAAGTAAAATTCATTATCCTTGACTAGAAACTCAACCGTCCCCGCATTGATATAGCCGACATGCTGACAAAGTTTCACAGCAGCATCACAAATCCGCTGACGCAAGTCCTCTGACATCCCAACGCTTGGTGCAACTTCAATCACTTTTTGGTTACGGCGTTGAACAGAACAATCTCGTTCGTATAAATGCACCACGTTGCCGTGCTTGTCCCCTAGAATTTGAACTTCGATATGTTTAGGATTAGTGATATATTTTTCGACATAAATCTCGTCTGACCCAAAGGCAGACTTGGCTTCCGATGCCGCCCGTGCATAACCATCTCGTGCTTCTGTTTCGTTGTGCGCCACGCGCATCCCACGACCACCGCCGCCGAGTGCTGCTTTGATCATGACAGGATAGCCATAGGTCCGACCAAATTCAAGAGCGCCATCTAGGTCAACAGGCCCTTCAGTCCCCGGAATCGACCCTACACCTGCCGCAACAGATGCTGCTTTGGCTTTGATTTTATCCCCAAAAATATCTAGGTGATGCAAACTTGGCCCAACAAAAATAAGCCCTGCCGCCTCTACTTGACGTGCGAATTCCAGATTTTCTGATAAGAGACCATAGCCAGGGTGAACCGCTTCTGCACCAGATTCGACAGCAATCCGGACAATATCTTCAATATCCAAATAGGCATCAATTGGTTTTTTGCCCTCACCAACCAGATAAGCTTCGTCAGCTTTGAAACGGTGAACGGAATACTCATCTTCTTTGGCATAAATCGCTACGGTTGAGATACCCAACTCGCTACAAGCACGGAAGACACGGATCGCAATTTCGCCACGGTTAGCTACTAGTAGTTTTTTCATTCGTAAAGCCTTTCAATTTTTACAGTCATCAAAGAAATATCGCAAATAGTTTGGAAAAGTCTGGGAAAGTCCAGAACCTACCGCCTGACACTTGATCAGTTACCCACCAGACAAACCTGTGGTGTGCAAGTCAGCAACCTGATACTTGGCTGTCATTTCCGCCAATTCTCGCCGCTTTTCATCGGCTGAAATATTCAGTACAAAGCCAATTCCCACTGACAAGATCAAGAGTGAATTACCCCCTTGACTCAGAAAAGGAAAGGTCACACCGGTCGACGGAATCAAACCTGAAATCCCACCAATGTTGATTAAAACCTGTGAAAAGAAGATTCCCCCAACACCCATCGCCATCATGCTGTTAAAAGGATCTTTGGCATGTATCCCAACCATGAAAATCCGCATAATCAAAAAGAAGATAATTCCTAATATCACTATGCCGCCAATCAAGCCCAGCTCCTCAATAACAATAGAAAAGATAAAATCTGTATGGGCTTCTGGTAGGTAGCCTTTCTTTTCAATCGAATTGCCTAAGCCTCGACCAAACCAGCCACCATTTGAGACGGCATAATAACCATTGATCAACTGGTGACCAGAATCTCCTGTATCTTGGAAAGGATTGGCAAAAGCAATAAATCGTTTATTGACATAGGCAATCGAGCCAAAAATACTAGGGATGACATTACCACCCGTTATCTTGAGTAAGGCCAGTGACGCTATGGTCAGCACACCAAATATCTTCATCAAGCCTGTGCTCCAACGGTAAGAAATCCCACTGACTGCGATGACAATCGCCGCATCAATCAGAATCAACAAGGCATTGCCCATATCCGGCATGATCAGAACTGTCCCGACCATGAGTAGCATCCAGACCCGCCAACCACTGATGAAGTTGACCCAAAACTGATTACGATCAAAGAGGGCATTGATGTCATGCTGGCGAATCTTTTCTTGCTTGACCGCAAATGTTGCTGAGAGATACCAGACCGCTACTAACTTTAAATACTCTGCTGGCTGAATCGTCCCAATCCCCGGCACAGAAATCCAACCATGTGCGCCGTTAACGGTTGGGGCAAAAAATCTGGCGATAAAGAGCAAAGCCAACATGATCGGAATTAAAATACCAAACCAACCACGACTGCGTAACTTATCAACTTTGATTCGGTAAATCACCACAATCATGATCAGCGAAAAGGCAAAGAAGATAGCCTGGTTGCGAAACAGCTGATAGGGCGGGAGTCCTACTTCGATTTGGTGCGGGACTGTGGCAGAAAACACCATAATCAGCCCTAGCACCGACAAAATCAGATAGGGAATCAGAATCGAGTAATTTAAAAAATGTCTTTTTTTAAGTTCTTTCATTATCCTATTTATCGAGCAATACGCTCTGTCTTATCCTTTATCAAATACCTCAACGTCTTAGCAGACGTCAGAGTTTTCGTGCTTTATTTATTAAGTTACATTATATCATGTTTTCAAATGAAAAAAAGAAAGTATCTGATATTTCTCAGCTACTTTCAACAAACGTTCGGGTTATTTACTTGCCATTCGCCACGACAGATCTGCCAAATGCTCAAGAACTTTTGTCATTAATCTTCCAAATGTATCGTGACCTGTCGTTCTTTGGGACAATACTTCAAGACTTGCACTTTATCTGGATGGGTCGCCTTATTTTTAGAGGAGATATAGTTTTTCTGACCACAACTGCTACATTTGAGATTGATTTTAACGCGCAATATCTTTTACCCCTAAAAACTTCCTAAAATTAAACAAGGACCAAATCAGATTCACTAGCACAAAGCAACTGGTCGTAATAAAGACGGCGCGATAACTGATATAGCCGGCAATCGCACTCCCCAAAAGCGGCCCCGCCACTTGACCAAAGTTGGTAAACATCTGATTAAAGCTAAAAATACGTGAAATCCCTTCTGCTGGCGTAATTTTCGATAGTAATGAATTGACCGATGGCATCAAAGCACCTGAGCCGAAACCTAAAAGAAAACGTAAGATACCAAGTTGTAGCGGTGTTTTGACAAAGACCATCGGAACATAAACCACAAAACTATAAATCAGCCCAATCAATAGCAACCGATGACTACCAATCTTATCTCCGATCTTACCTAGTGTACCAGAGGAAAGCATGGCAGATAGCCCAACCGCTGAAACAATAAAACCTGAAATCGTCATCAACTGATTGGCGGCCCCATTCAAGTCCCGAATGTAAAGGGTCAAGATAGGGGCGACAGATTGAACCGTCAACTGTAAGATAAAACTGGTCACAAACAGCCCGACTAAGATTTGTGGCTGGCTGACGCGCGCAAAGACTTCCTTGGTCGATAACAAGTCCGCTTTCTCAATCGGTGCAAAGTCTTCCTTGACCCAAAAGACCGTCAAGAGCGTGACCACCAAGAGAATCAGACCTGTAATCAAGAAAACATTTTTGATACCGACCAACTGGGCAAAGAACCCGCCAATTGATGGGCCAATCAAGCCACCCGCAATCATGCCGGTAGACAAAGTCCCTAGCGCATAACCACTTTTGTTTCGCGGCACCTGACTAGCGATTAAGGCGATGGCGTTAGGCACATAGCCTGAAAATAAGCCATTAAGCAGGCGTAAAATTAACAACCACCAGACATTTGGCACAAAGGCTAGCGCTCCCATGGTAAAGGTCATCACGGTTGAAGCCCGAATCATCATCAGACGGCGACCATGTTGGTCGGCAAGCCGCCCCCATAAAGGTGCAACCAGACCACTAGCTAAGGCACTGATGGCAACTGAAAGCCCAGCAAAAATCGCCACTGAGCTACCTGTGATACCTAACTCCTCCACGTATAGTGCCATAAATGGCATGACCAGCGAGAAACTCGCCGCTGTAAAGAAAGTCCCAAACCACGCAATCAACAAATTCCGTTTCCAATTGATTTTGATAGCTATCCCTTCTTTCTATTTGCTAATCTTCGATCGTCTATCCGACTACCTATCGGGGATCGACAGTTAAAAAACGAACCCCATCAGCTGATGTGTCCGTTAAATTTTACTGATTAGACTGATTAACTGATGTTCTAATAAGTCTATTGTATCACAATTCTCAATAATCCGTGTCGCCATCGACCGCTTTTCATCAATTGGCAGCTGTGCCTCAAGGCGTAAAACGGCTTCTGATTGGGTCAAGCCATTTCGCTTGATTAAGCGCTCAATCTGGGTATCTCTCGGTGCATAAACCAACCAGATTTCATCAAAGCCTGTATAATCCCGTTCAAATAATAGGGGAATGTCCATAAAGACAAGCTCTGCTGAACTTTCAGCGCAGCGTTTGAACAACTCCTCTTGAATGATCGCATCTTGTTGAGCCGAGAGTTTCTCCCGCGCTACCGAATCAGAAAAAATCAATGCCGCAAACTTAGCCCGATCCAAGTCACCATTTGCCAAGAAATAGTCTGAACCAAAACCATCTCGAATCGCCAAGTAGAGTGGCCCACCGATTTGTTGCAGTTCTTTGACCACTGCATCGGCATCAATGACCTCATAGCCTCGAGCTTTCAGAAAAGATGTGACCACCGATTTTCCTGTTGCAATCCCACCTGTTATACCGATTATCTTTTTCATATCGCCATTATAACATTTTTCAACTGCAAATTTTTTAACTTTTCAACAAATCATGTTATAATATAATTAAAATAGAATCGGAGGAAAGCTATGAAAATCATCAATATCACTAATAACTACTTTGATCTCGTACGTGAACAACTCAGAAACACGGATGCTTTGACGGTTGAGGTTTATTCTGCTGGCAATACGACGGCTATCTTCACAAGAGCCTCTACTCACTATGAAATTGTTGTGACCAATAAACACCGTGCCATTCGAGACACCGAGCGTGAAGCCATCAAAAACTTCTTTTTTAAGAAACGAATTGACAAAAAGATTATCGATCATGACCGCATTACGATCGTCAATGAACCTAGATTGTTTGAAATTTCATTTCCTATCTTGAAAAAATTCAAGTAAGTTGACCTTACTGGCAGACTAAAAGGGACGTTGCGAAACGTCCCTTTAGTCTTGTGCTGCTAAAGCCGGTTTAGGCTTTTTTATTTGACTCAGTTTAAAATTTTTCGCACCCAGACTGAAATTTTTTTCAGACTCAATCTCAAAAATTTTCGCACTCAGTCTAAATTTTTTTGACACTCAGTCTGAAATTTTTTTCAACTCAGTCTAAAATATTTTTACACTCAGTCTAAAATATTTTTGCACTCAGTCTGAAATTTTTTTCAACTCAGTCTAAAATTTTTTTACACTCAGTCTGAAATTTTTTTCAACTCAGTCTAAAATATTTTTGCACTCAGTGTCAAAAAATTCCGCTATCAGTCTCAAAAATTTTCGCTATCAGTGCAAAAAAATTCCGCTATCAGTCTCAAAAAATTCCGCTATCAGTCTCAAAAAATTTCGCTATCAGTCTCAAAAAATTCCGCTATCAGTCTCAAAAAATTCCGCTATCAGTGTCAAAAAATTTCGCTATCAGTCTCAATTTTTTTGTCTTTCTTGAATGACCGCATTTGTTTCCTTTAAAGGTTCTTTCCCTGTCTCATCGTCCTGCTCTTCCCACAATGCCACTAGAAACTGATTGACCGCTGGATAAAATGCTGATTCTCCAGCTTGCGCAACGATTCCCGCACGTTGAAAGGAGGTATAAAGTCTGTCACTCATGGATGAAAAGACGATCCGCCGACCTTGCGCATGATAGGCTGTCAAAATATCAATAAACAATTTAAGTGTCGTCACGTCAACCATGGAGACCCCACGCAAAGAGAAAATCAAATCACTCTCATCTGGCAACTGTTCGACAACCGTCTTCAACTGATCACTGGTAAGGAAAAAGAGCGGCCCTGTCACATAAATCACGTACCAATCTTCAATCGCTCGGTTAGGATGCTGATTCATCCGCTTGGGATCTATCTGAGAGGTGCTAATCTCAATCTGAGACACTTTTAAAATAAACAGCACAAAGCCAATCACAATCCCGACCAAAATAGCCGTACTCAAATCAAAAGCGACCGTCACCACCATCGTCACTAGGAATTTAATCATCCCACCCTTCATTTGATGTTTGACTAAAAAGTCGATCGCTTCCCACTCATTCATGCGAATGGCCGTCATAATCAACACCCCTGCCAAAGCACTCAAAGGAATCGCCGACATCAGTGGTGCAAACAAAAACATTGACAAGAGCAGAATCAACGCATGGACAATCCCGGCAAGACGTGTCTGAGCACCTGATTTGATCGCCACACTTGTTCGTGCAATAGCTGCTGTGGCAGGAATCCCGCCAAAAAATGGGAGCACCATATTGCCAACGCCTTGCGCCACCAATTCTTGATTATTATCTAACGGTTGTTTGGCCGCACGACCAGCCGAAGCGCCACAGAGTAAACTTTCAATCATCCCCAGTGCTGCAATGGAGAAAGCTGGCACAAGCAACCCTTGCATCATTTTAAGATTAAGCATATCCAAATGAAAGCGATTGTCCGGTAATAAAGTCGTTGGCATTTTCCCAACCACTGGCACATCAATTTTGAAAACTAGCACAAAAAGCGTCGCAAAAACAATGGCAATCAGCGAAGCCGGCAGCTGATTATTCCAAGATTTTGGATAAAAAATCATCAACAGAATAGTCAAGATACCAATCATGAGTGCTGTTGGATTGATCACACCAGTCAGAATCTGGTGCATTAACGCTAGGAAACTACCATTAAAGCTGCTGAGTCCAACTAAATTTTTAATCTGGCCACTAGCAATAATCACCGCAATTCCAGAAGTAAAGCCTGTAATCACTGATGAGGGGATCAGCGCCGTCAATCGCCCTAATCTAAAGAGTCCTGCCAATAAGAGAAAAATGCCCGCCATAAAGGTGGCCACAAAGACACCTTGCATTTTATATTGACTGACTAAAGCAATCAAAATGGCAGCCATTGCCCCAGTTGGTCCGGAAATTTGATAAAAGCCTCCTGATAACGTCCCAATGACGAGTCCGGCGACAATCGCTGTCACTAAGCCCGCTGAAGCCGTTGCCCCACTTGATACACCAAAGGCCAACGCTAGTGGCAAAGCCACAGCAGCCACAGTAACCCCCGCCATCACATCTTTAATCAATTTAGCCCGATTATAGCCCTTAAATTCAGAGCCTAAACTGACCCGATAGTTTTTTAACATCTTACTTCCTTTCTGATTGTTCAGCCACTTGCTGATTGCAGTCGTATCATTATTATCTCAAAATTGACCACAGATAGAAAGACCCGTTAACAAAAAAAACTCGCTAAAAGCGAGATCTTTTGGACTGATAGCTTATCAGCTTAGACTTCCATTGATAAAACTTCGTGGAAGACACGGTGGGTCAATTCATGTTTTTGTTCTTTTGTCAGGTATTTCGTGTTGACACAATAACCAGAGATCCGCACGATAACGTCTTCTCCGTTGAGGATTTTATCCTTAACATCTGCCAAGTCCATGACATTCAAGTTAACATGTTGTCCCCCATCTTCAAAGTAACCATCAAGAACGTCGACCAAGTTATCCACTTGCTCATCACGTGTTTTTCCTAACGCTTTAGGCGACACTTGTGTGGTCAACGAGATGCCATCATTGGCATGTTTGAACTCAAGTTTTTCAAGAGTCCGAAGGTTTTGTAACCAGCCACCTTTAGCCTTGTTAGATGGGTTAGCACCTGGCGAGAAGTATTCTACTTGGCTAAGGTTAGCTGTACCATCTTCATTTAAGAAGACACCACGGTGAACAGGTGAGTTACCAGTTTGTTTAGAGTAAGCAACGTTAGAAGTAATCGTCAAAAGCGAAACTGTTGCTTCAGCATCTTTATAGAGACGATGGCTAGCCAAACGATTGTGGTATTGCGCCATCAACCATTTTGCAATATCATCTGCACGGTCATCATCTTCACCGTAACGTGGGAAGTCCCCGATTGTTTCATAATCGTAGATATAGCCATTTTCATCACGGATTGGCTTAACTGTTGCATATTTGATAGCTGACAAGGTATCGACTGTGTTGGCGAAACCACAGATACCAAATCCCATGTTAGCCCGTTGTTTAGACGGCAAGAATGCCATTTGAACAGCTTCATAGTTGTACTTATCCGTCATGTAGTGAATGATGTTCAGGGCATCAACATACGTATCTGTCAACCAATCTAGTGATTTTTCAAAGTTAGCTTTCACTTCTTCAAAATCCAAGACATCAGATTTGATTGGCGCAACGTCAAAGACTTTATAGTCACGATGAACATCATCATAGCCGCCATTGATACCTGTCAAGAGTGCTTTTAAGACATTCACACGCGCACCGAAATACTGAATATTGTGACGCCCATCTTCATTTTCAGGATCAAGTGGCGACACACAACAAGAGATACATGACATTTCGCCATAACCATCTTCCGCCATTGTCTTCACACCTTCATACTGAATAGATGAATGTTTGTGGCTCATGCTCATACAGTAACGTTTGAACGCATAAGGCAATTCTTTAGCCCAAAGCACTGTTAAGTTTGGCTCTGGTGAGTTACCGACATTATCCAAAGTGTTCAAGAAACGATAGTCCATTTTCGTCACACGGTGTTTGCCATCATTGTCAACACCAGCCATAGAAGTCGTGATGAAAGTTGGATCTCCTGAGTAGAGCGCATCATATTCTTTCGTCCGTGCAAATTTAACCGTCCGCAATTTCAAGACAAAATCATCCACAAACTCTTGGATTTCTGATTCAGTAAAGGTGCCACGGGCTAGGTCACGTTCTGCAAAAATATCAAGGACAATTGGTACACGACCAAGAGATGTTGCTGCACCGTTAATGACACGACAAACTGCCATGAAAGCAATATTAGTCCATTGAATGGCTTCTTTTACATTTTTAGCTGGTTGACGCACATCCAAACCATACAAATCACCAAGTTTAGCCACTTGATCAAGGGCTTGGTATTGCAGGTTAATTTCTTCTCGGAGACGAATTGTTTCTTCGTTAATTTCTTTGATTGCGTTCCAATCTGCAAACTTCTCTTTCATCAAGAAATCTGCACCATAAACAGCAAGACGTGTATAAACACCGACAATCCGACCACGTGAATATGCATCTGGCAAGCCTGTCACGGTATGCGCATGACGTGCTTTACGAATATTTGACGTATAAGCACGGAAGATTCCATCATTTACAGTTGAGACGTGTTTTGTATAGATCTCGTGCAACAACGGATCTGGCGTGTAACCATGTTCTTTGAGCGCTGTTTCAGCCATCCGCACGCCACCTTTAGGCATGAATGACAGACGGAAAAGCTCAGAGTTTTGAAGGCCATAGATTAATTCATTTTCTTGATCAATATAGCCAGCAGGAATATCTGAAATTGATGCTGCACGGTCAGTATCCATAGGAAATTGAGAGGCCTCATAACGATCTTTTGTTGACTCAATGATTGATTTGATTTTCAAAGAACGTTCCGTTGGGCCGGCAAGGAAAGATTCATCGCCATCGTAGTTTTGGTGGTTAGCTTTTACAAAGCGTGAGATACTGGCTTTTTCTTTCCAGTCGGTTCCCTTAAACCCATCCCATGCTGCTTCAAAAACGTTTTCTGTCACTTCAGTTTTCATCTTGTTAATTCTCCTAAATTTTAGCTACGAGGGCGTCTTGTTTAGACTGCCTGTTTCATTTACCTACCAATTCTATCACACAGAAAACGGTTCCACAAGTTAAATGCTGGCACAATACAACTTTCTTTTATGTAACAGATAAAAAACCACATCATTCTGTACTACCTTTTCTCAATCTGTCATCTTCCTAAAGCGTTTAAAGTCAAACAAAAAACACCCACCACAATCGGATGAGTGTCTGCAACAAACTGTTCTATCAAATTAGAAACGTGATTTGTCTTTGATGTTGTAGAATGAGTCAAGGCCTTTGTAAACCGCAACTTCACCAAGTTGATCTTCGATACGAAGCAATTGGTTGTATTTAGCGATACGGTCAGTACGTGACAATGAACCAGTTTTGATTTGACCAGCATTGGTTGCAACTGCGATATCTGAGATTGTAGAATCTTCAGTTTCACCAGAACGGTGAGACACAACAGCAGTGAAACCAGCTTCTTTAGCCATTTCAATAGCTTCAAAAGTTTCAGTCAAAGTACCGATTTGGTTAACTTTGATCAGGATTGAGTTTGAAGCACCTTCAGCGATACCACGTTTAAGGTAGTCAGTGTTTGTCACGAAGAAGTCGTCACCAACCAATTGAACTTTTTCACCAAGTGCTTTTGTGAATTCTTTCCAACCAGCCCAGTCGTTTTCATCAAGACCATCTTCGATAGAGATGATTGGGAATTTAGCTACGAGTTCTTCGTAGTAAGCAATCATATCTTTCTCAGTTTTAAGTTCCCATTCTTCTTCAGGTTTATTAGCCAATTTACCAAATTCGTAAACGCCTTTTTCCTTGTTGTAGAATTCAGAAGAAGCTGCATCCATCGCCAAGACGATATCTTTACCAGGTACATAACCAGCTTTTTCGATAGCTTCGATAATCACTTCGAAACCTTCGTCGTTTGATTTAAGGTTAGGTGCAAAACCACCTTCATCACCAACTGCAGTAGAATAACCTTTAGCTTTAAGGATTGAAGCTAAAGCGTGGAATACTTCTGCACCATAACGAAGCGCTTCTTTAAATGTAGGCGCACCGATTGGCATAATCATGAATTCTTGGAAGTCAATAGAGTTGTCAGCATGTGAACCACCATTGATGATGTTCATCATTGGTGTTGGCAATACTTTCGTGTTGAAACCGCCAAGGTAGTGGTAAAGTGGCACCTCAAGGAAATCCGCAGCCGCACGAGCAACTGCGATAGAAACACCAAGAATTGCGTTAGCGCCGAGTTTACCTTTAGTTGGTGTACCATCCAAAGCGATCATTGCACGGTCGATAGCTTGTTGGTCACGAACATCGTAACCAATGATAGCTTCAGCGATAACGTTGTTTACGTTGTCAACTGCTTTTAATACGCCTTTACCAAGGTAACGAGATTT
Organism: Streptococcaceae bacterium; assembly: GCA_031270325.1. Lineage (GTDB taxonomy): Bacteria > Bacillota > Bacilli > Lactobacillales > Streptococcaceae > Pseudolactococcus. The sequence continues at coordinate 98,414 of JAISXW010000011.1, read as the reverse complement.
GTCACCATCACGGAGCTCAACAGCTTCGTGTTCACCAGTAGAGGCACCTGAAGGTACCATACCACGACCAAATGCACCTGATTCAGTGTAGACTTCTACTTCAATAGTTGGGTTACCGCGTGAGTCAAGGACTTCGCGGGCGTAAACATCAGTAATAATTGACATTTTTGTCTCCTTTAATTTGAAACACCCGATGGTGTTTTTTTAATTACCCACTTATATTACCACTTATTTACGAATATTTCAAGGGAAAAAACCAAACCGTTTCAGAAAAAGCCTGACAACATTTTGACAGACTAGGAGCGGGCTTTGAAGTCGGAGTTTCTAGTTTGGAGACAGAACGACCGTGTTCGGAGTTAGAAAGACTTAGTTCGGAACTCCGAATTTGCTAGTTTGAACTACGACTTTCTAGTTCCGAACTACGACTTCCGAGTTCCCTCGACTTCTTCTTCCTCTAGTTTCAAGAGCGCAAGCAAAAAAGCAAACGAGTGGATCACATTCGACCTTCGTTTGCTTTTGATGATTATTTTTGGGGCTACAAATTTACCGACCGTTTAGTTGGTTTCGATCAAACCAATATTGCCATCTTCTCTGCGGTAGACAATACTTGTCGCATTGGTTTCACTATCTGTAAAAACGAAGAAATCATGATCAATCAGATCCATCTGAAGCACAGCCTCTTCAGCATCCATTGGTTTCAAGTCAATATTTTTAGTTCTAACGATTTCAATATTTGACGCTTCGATTTCTTCTTCTGGTGACAAGTCTACAAAGGTTTCAAAGACTTTCCCAGTAGCAACATGCGTCCGTTTTCTTTGAACCTTAGTCTTGTATTTGCGGATTTGGCGTTCCAATTTTTCTTGAACCAAATCAACAGAACCATAGAGTTCTTGAGACGTATCTTCTGCCCGCAAAGTAATGTTTTTGACAGGAATTGTGACTTCCACTTTTGAAGTCTTTTCTGTGTAAACTTTCAGATTGACATAGGCTATCAGCTCTTGATTTTCAGTGAAATACTTTTCAAGTTTACTGATTTTTTCTTCAACGTAGTTGCGGATACTGTCTGTTACTTCGATATTTTCCCCGCGAATGTTAAACTTAATCATGATAATCACCTCTTTATCTTTTATTATTTTCATTATACCGTGAAAACGTTTTTTTTACAACTATTTACACACGCACAACTAAAACAAATTTTTCCGAGAACAAAGACTTCAGCTTAAACACTGCCTATCCTTTTACTTTGATGACAAGCCGTCCCCGACTGACACCTACTGTGAGCTGACCGCCAGACTTGATTTCCCCAGACAATATTTTATCCGAAATCGGATTTTCGAGTTCTTTTTCCAATGCTTTTCTAATTGGCCTTGCACCATACTCTGGCTCAAAGCCTTTTTGAGCAAGTACTTGGTATGCACTTGTGGCTATTTTTAGCGTGATATGCCGTTCTGCCAATCGTTTAATCAGAGGTTTGGCCATGATTTTAACAATCTCAGACAGCTCTTTCTCTGTTAAAGGATGAAAAACAATGCGCGCATCAATCCGATTTAAAAACTCAGGTCGATAGCGCTTTTTCACTTCTTCGAGGACCTTAGCCTTCATCGCCTCATAGTCAGTTGACACATCTGCAGCACCAAAGCCAACTGTTTTGTCATCACGGAGTGAGGTCGCACCAAGGTTACTGGTCATGATGATAATCGTATTCCGAAAATCTACTTTACGTCCCTTGCCATCTGTGATGAAGCCATCATCCAAAATTTGCAACAATAAATTAAAGACATCTGGATGTGCTTTTTCAGCTTCATCAAGCAAGACAACCGCATAAGGCTTATTTCTCACTTGCTCAGTCAGTTGGCCGCCCTCATCATACCCGACATATCCCGGAGGCGCACCGACTAGCCGACTGGTCGTAAATTTTTCCATGTATTCGCTCATGTCGATGCGAATCATACTGTTTTCATCACCAAAAACAGTCTCTGCCAAAGCTTTGGCAAGTTCTGTTTTGCCGACACCCGTTGGCCCCAGAAACATAAACGAGCCCATCGGCCGTCGATCATCAGAAACTCCTGAACGACTGCGACGAATCGCACTCGCAACAGCACTAACCGCTTCACTTTGACCGACAACACGCTTGTGTAATTCTTTTTCGAGCTGAATCAGGCGTGTCAGCTCACTTTTCGTCATTTGTGCAACTGGCACACCCGTTAAATTAGCGACAACTGCAAACACATTAGCTTCCGTCACACGTCCTGAATCGGCTTGAACTATAAGTTTGTCTTGTTGCTCTTCCAATTGTTTAAATTCTTGATGTAACTTTTTCGCCAGTCCAAAGTCTTGCTCAATCACTGCTGACTGTAAGCGTTCATCGAGACTAATGAGTTGTTTCTCGAGGCTACTTTGCTGAGACAGGTTGCTTTTAGCTGATATTTTAACGGCTGCAGCTGCTTCGTCAAGCAAATCAATCGCCTTATCTGGCAGTCTACGGCTTGGCAGATAGCGAACACTGAGTTGCACTGCTGCCTTCACAGCGTCATCATCAAATACCACTTGATGAAAGACTTCAAATTTTGGTTTTAACCCTTGTAAAATGGCAATCGTTTCTTCTGCCGTAGGTTCTTCGATTACCACTTTAGCAAATCGGCGTTCCAATGCGGCATCTTTTTCGATATATTTTTGATACTCATTGAAAGTCGTTGCGCCAATTAGTTGGAAATCGCCACGAGCTAATGCCGGTTTCATGATATTTGAAGCATCTGTAACCGAATCCGTCCCGCCACCAGCACCGACAATCGTGTGCAATTCATCAACAAAAACAATGGTGTTGGCATCTTGACTCACTTCATCGACAATCGCCGTCATCCGATCTTCAAATTCGCCGCGAAATTTAGTTCCTGCGACAACATTAGCAATATTAAGTGACATGAGCCGGACACCCTGCATATTGATTGGAATATTGCCATCTACGATACGCTGTGCTAGACCTTCAATAATCGCCGATTTACCAACACCCGGTTCTCCGACAAGCACAGGATTATTTTTAGTGCGGCGGCTAAGAATATGAACCACACGCTCAATTTCTTTCTCGCGTCCAATCATCGGATCAATGCGCCCCTGTCTCGCATCTTCTGTCACATCACGTGCCACAGAATCCAGCGTTGGTGTCAAACTAGCAGCCGAAACTCCAGAGGCGACATCTCTTTTTCCCATCGGTGTCACTGCTTTTCTGACAGTTTTCTTAACCGTCATATTCCCAAGTTCAACCAAATCTTTGAGGATCTCAGATATTTTGATCTGATGAATCTCTAAAATCTTCTTCGCCACATTATCATCATCAGTGAGCATCACATAAAGCAAATGCTCAGACCCAGTTTCTGTTAAATGGTTTTGTAACGCAAGTCCATCTGCCTCCAGTAGCAACTGCTCGACTTTGGGAGAAAATTTAACCTCCTGACTCGCTACTGTTTTTCCCTCTATCTGATGTTGCTCAATCTCTTCTAGTGCCATCTCAATCTTGACATCATGATCTGTCAAAATGTTTTGGCCAAAGCTATCATCACTTGAGAGCATCCCAGCTAACACATGCTCAGTCTCCGCATAGCGATAGCCATTCCCAGCCGCGAAAATACGCGCTGTGTTTAAGATTTCTTGAAGTATAGTTGTATAATTTTGTGTCATTTATCGTTATTTCCCTTGTAAGATGTTGAGGCGACTACACAGGACTTTTATTTAATCCAGCTTGTCCAACCGATGGATGATTGCGGTCAAAAGAATCGACCGCTGCATATCTGTCAAAATAGACTGACTCAAAGTCGCTAACAGGAGATTGCCTTCTCGTTCGGTAATGATCTGCTCATTAAAAATCAATTGCAGCAAATCCTGAGTCATGGCAATCGACAATTTTTCCGGCATTTTTGATAAAATATCCATCAAAAATTCATGGTCATCCGAATATTGAATTTTAACAATTCGGATATAACCACCACCGCCGCGCTTACTTTCGACTTCAAATCCTTTGGGCAAAGTGAAACGCGTCTTGATGACATAGTTAATCTGACTCGGCACAACGCCAAAATAGGCCGCAATTTCCGAGCGACGAATTTCAATTTCTGCCGCTTGTGAAAGCAACTCTTTGAGATACTTTTCTATCATATCTGATGTATTTTTCACATTTTCTCCCTTCATCACGCACGTCACATTGAGAGTCAGTCTTGCACACCTCAGTCATCAAACAAAGAAGTACAAGACAAACGATAGCACTTCCTGAACCACGCTAACCTCTAACCAAACCGTCGCAACGTTTTGATTGATCTATTATCACCTAACCATCACTTTTTTCTGACCTTATTTGACCATTTTATCATGATTTGATGTTTTTTGCTAAAAAAAGAGGTTGCCGAATCCAGCTGAGCACCACAAGGCATCACGCTAAACATCACAAAACAGCTAGATGATGTCAATATGCCTGATAAACGCATGACACAATCACGAGATAGCGAAAGTTCCGCTATCCTACGCTTGTCATGGCAGACAGTCTCGCTAAAAGTGAAACGAGTGCCACAAAATATAGAACGAGTTTTAGCAAAAGCGAGGGCAGCTATCCTACTAGGCTAGCGCCTTATCGTTCGTTTGCAAGTCGACACCTGACCTGAGAGGCTCATTTCGGATTTCAGCTGGTTGATTGTGACCCTTCCAAGATCATTCGCAGCCTGACAACTCTCGGAGTTTGCCAGAAACCCATTGCCTGCAGCCTTTTAACGCTAAAACGTCAGAGCAAAATGCCCCGATGGTCGATATAAAAGACCTGATGTTCGGTATAAAAGACCTGACATCAGATATCAATAACCTGATCGTCGGAATAAAAGACCCAACATTAGATATCAATAACCTAATGTTCGGTATAAAAGACCCGACTTCAGATATCAATGACCTGATCGTCGGTATAAAAGACCCAACATCAGATATCAATAACCTAATGTTCGGTATAAAAGACCCGACTTCAGATATCAATAACCTGATTGTCGGTATAAATTTCCCGACATCAGATATCAATGACTCGACAATGGTGTTAAAAGACTCGCTGTTTTGGCAAAACTTCTCGCTTGCCCAGTAAGGCACTCGGAAAAACTCGACCATGACTCAGCATTCACAAGTGGTTGAACCGATCGCGGACATGACAAAAGCCAGCCCTCATGGTAAGGGCTGGTTCACTAAAACTAAGACAGCCAGTTAATAGAACGCAGTCAAAAAAGCTGCCTCCTAGACAACTTTTTAGCATGATAGTAACTGCTGAACTTAAGCCCTGCAACTTTACTTGGCTGTCACCTTAGTAATTTCGACAATTACCTCACCAAAAGGCAGCGTGATGGCCACTTTATCGCCTGTCTTACGCCCAATTAATGCGGCTGCGATAGGAGATTCGTTTGAAATTTTACCATTGAACGGGTCTGCTTCTGCAGAGCCTACGATTTTATAGGTTTCTTTCTCTTTTTCGCCAACTTCAACAAAGGTCACGGTTTTGCCAAGTGCCACTTCATTGCGTTTCACACCAGCATTATCAACAATTTCAGCATTGCGAATCATCGTTTCCACTGTTGCAATCCGTCCTTCGACAAAAGCCTGTTCATCTTTGGCTGCTTCATACTCTGAGTTCTCTGATAAATCACCATAAGAACGTGCAACTTTAATCCGTTCCACAACTTCAGCCCGTTTTACCAGTTTAAGATTGTCTAATTCTGCTTCTAATTCTTCAAAACCCTCACGAGTCATTTGATATGTTTTTGTATCTGCCATTATTTAGTTTATTGAGCCACCCAAAAGATTAGCATCTAGCGCTAATTAATTCGTAATCTTTCCCTACTCGTCTGGATGAAACTCATTTCCTTTCTTTTATCTATTTTTAAAATTTTATTCGGGCTCTTTGACCCTATTACTGATGCGTCTCTCCCGCTGCTAACTTGTCATTGACATATTTTTGAACATTTGCCTGATGATCTTGTGCCGTTTCTGAGAAGTAAACCTTGCCTGTCGTGACATCCGCCACAAAGTACAGATCATTATTATCTGTCGGCTCAACTGCAGCTTTTATCGCCGATAAGCTCGGATTTGTGACCGGACCCGGACCATAACCCAAATGAGTATACAGATTAAAAGGCGAATCCAACAATGTATCGATGGCTGCGTCCTCTGCCAAGGTTGTCTTTTGACCGAGTTTACCCTCTGCATACAAAATCGAAATATTAGAACCCAAGGTCATGCCGACATTCATCCGATTGTAGAAAACTTGTGCCACATTTCGTCTATCGGCGTCATTGTTTGCTTCTTTTTCGGTTAATGCTGCAATAGATAGTACCTCATTAACCGTCATATGAGTCGCTTTTATCTTATCATAATAGGGTTGCAAATTTTGATCCATAGCGGCAATCATTTGTGTCACAATCGTCGTCATCGTTGATTTTTTAGTGTATTCATAGGTCGCTGGGAAGAGGTAGCCCTCCAGCTGATATTTAACACCCGATGCTGCGTCTGGTAAAGCAGCGAAAAGAGTCGGATAAGTTGCTTTCATCTTATCAATAAAAGCAGCGTCTGTCACAACTTTTAAGAAAGCTTCTTTGGTGAAAGGTGTTTTATCTTTCGTCGATTTCGTTGCCACATTATCTGACATCTTATCCGCCATCTGATCAATGGTATAACCTTCTGGAATCGTTATTTTTCCTAAAATCGGTTCAACTGGTTTAGCGGTACCACCTTGTTGCAAAGTCTCAGCAATCTGCTTCAAGGTCATGTTGGGAGACAAGTTATAGTAGCCAGATTTAAACCCTGTCAAGCTGTTCAATTTTGTATAATATTGAAAAGCCGTGGCATTCTTGATAATATTCTTTTTCTCAAGAATCTGGCCGATCTCCTTGCTAGAGACACCCGCAGGGATTTCAATTGCTTTAACCGTTTTATCGGTTAAGCTATACGGTTGAAGTTCACTTTTGATATACTTGATACCAAAGAAGGCAGTTGCCCCACCTGTGATAAAAAGGACTAAAACAACGCTAGCAATAATCTTGCCAGCTGTTTTTTTAGACTTTTTCTTAGCTGATCGCGTGTAATTTTCATGAGATTGTCGCGTGACACGTTTTAAATTTTTAATTTCCGATGTATCCCCTAAACTATCTGATTCATCCGTTTCCAAAGCTGCTTTCGAGGTTCGATGGCGTCTTATTTTAAAGGCATCAACAGCTGCTGCAAGCGGCTGAGAATCCTCCACCGCTATCGCATCATCCGCAATTTCTGCCTGATACTGATCGTCAGACACAAGCACATCAGCAGAAAAAAGAGCCGCTTCGTCTTGCTTGGCGCTAATAAGCTGATTTTCCTTTAACTTTTCAGCAAAAGTTGAAGGTTTCGCTGTAACCGGACTATCCTGCGCCGCTTTTTGAGGCGTAGCAAAGCCAGTTTCTGAAGCAACGTCATCCAAGGAACGATTGGCCTCTTCTAATTGGCGTAGAATCTTGTCCTTAAAGGTTTCTCGTTCAAATTTTTTCGTATCTTTTTCTACCAAATTAACTATCTTCCGCTTTCCTATGACATCCAGCCAGTCTTGACATGTCACGAGTTATCATTTTAGATTATACACGAAAATCCTTGAAAAGCAAGGATTTAACTAAAAAACACGGCTTACGCCACTATTTTTTAGTCACCTCTTCTGCTTCGTTACCTCCCTCATCTTCATCATCATCTTCGTTATCATCTTCTGCTTCGATAGTGTCAACTGCGACATCATCAATTTCTACTTCTTCAAGTTCCACGTCAAATGCTTCAACTTCATCTTTTTCGTCATCTGGATTCTCATCTTCATAAACGACTTCAAGCTCTGTGATTTGATCATCATCTTCGGGATCATCATCATTATAGTCAATATCAATCCCATCCACAGCAAAAGCATTGACTTTTTTGCGTTTTTTCTGAGGACGTTCGCCCTCTTCATCCAGCTCGTCAAGGGCAACTACTTCTTCATCAATCTCATCAATGGCATACCATGAACGCAAGGCCCAAACATTATTGCCAAGTGGAATAAAGCTACCATCCGTGTTGAGTTCCGTATAGAAGCGTGATAACCGCTCACGAATTTCGCTATCTGATTTACTTAGATAATCTTGAATGTCATTGACAAGAACGTTAAACGGCATTTCCTTGCCTTTTTCTTCTAGCATGGCGTGAGCCACTTCAATCATCGAAAGTTCTGACAAGTCTTGGTTTTTAAATGCTTTAATTTTCAATCTATTTATCTCCATTATAAAGTATCGGTCTTTAGCTCAAAATGCACTTGAGCCTCACCTAGCAGAAACACTATTCCTATTCTACCACAAAGCTGGAACATTTTAATAATGCATCAAGACTTTGTAGGCATAATCGCCAATTTTTTCACGACCCTTTAAGTCATCCAACTCAATCAAGAAAGCACAACCCGCAACAATCCCTCCGAGCTGTTCAACCATAGCAATCGTGGCTTGCACCGTACCACCTGTCGCTAATAGATCATCAACAATCAAGACACGTTGCCCCGGTTGAATCGCATCAGCATGCATCGTCAGGGTATCAAAGCCATATTCTTTTTCATATTGCGCCTCAATGACTTCCCGTGGTAATTTTCCCGGTTTTCTAACGGGGGCAAAGCCAATTCCCAATTCAAAAGCCACCGGACACCCGACAATAAAGCCTCTTGCCTCAGGACCTACAATCATATCAATTTCTTTATCTTGCGCATATTGCACAATTTCTCTGATGGCATAACTATAAGCATTGCCATCTGCCATCAGGGGCGAAATATCTCGAAATTCAATGCCTTTTTCTGGATAATCTGGAATTGTTGCAATGTAGTTCTTTAAGTTCATCTTTATCTCCTTACTGCCCCTAGCCTTGATCTTTTAATTGCTGATAAATCTCGCGCACAGGTGACAAAGCAAAACATGCTTGTGTTTTAACTAATAGTTGTAGGTCTTGATAGTGTTGACTATCAGAAATCTCACGCTTTTTAGCCTGCTTATTGACCCTCATCAAACCATCCTTAATCTTGACAAAGTCTAACTCTTCAAAAATTTGAACCATTTTGACGACTAAAATCTCAGGTATCTTCAAGAACTCTGCCAAGTTTTTCAGTTTAAACCGCACATCAAACTCTGGGTACTGATAAATCGTCTTATACAACTTAGCAAATTGCTGACGTGTGCCACCACCAGTCAAATAATAGGCATGTTTGATTTGATTTTGAAAGTAAATCGCTGTAAAGTCATGAGCTGATACAATTTTTGCTAATCTATCCAACGCTGCTTGACTATTGGGGGTCTCAGCGATCAGCAGAACATCACTTATTATAGCATGATTTTCTGATTCATTTCTAAAAACAAAAGCATTTTCTGGCACTTGTGTCTGATGTTGTTGATTGCGTAAGTCAATCAATTGGCTGCCTTCAACTCTGGCATCTGTCACCATCAACTGAACAGCTGTATTACCATTCCAAGTATTGACTGACAAAGTGACCGACAAATCTGGTGCTAACTGTTCAAACTCAACACTCTCCTGACCATGACCAAAATAAACGGCATCCAATTGTGTGTGGTCTTGCGCAATCTTTAGCTTGAGGTGGGCATTGTCCTGCCCCATTGCTCGACTTTGTCGCACTTGATAATCTTTAACTAAAAACTGTGGTTTCGGGTTGTCTTGACCAAATGGTGCTAATTTAGCTAAGGACTGAATGGTCTCGAAACTGATGTCTGCTAATTGAATCGTTTCATCTAGTGTCAGCACATTTTTTTGTGACATATCAATCTGATGATCAGAAATAAAGGCTGCGATGACCTCTTTTATCTCAGGTAATTTTTCTAATTCAAAGGTCATGCCTGCAGCCTGTGCATGACCACCAAAAGCAATGAATAAGTCTCGGTGAGCCGTCAGGGCATCAAAAATATTAAAGCTCGGAATCGAACGAGCTGAGCCTTTCAAAATCCCGTTTTCTTCTGATAACATGACAATCGGCTTACCCGTTTTTTGTAACAACTGCCCTGCAACAATACCCAGAACACCTGGATTCCACCCCTTCTGATAAATGAATTGAACCGGACTATCATCTAACTGGCTTTCAGCCTCTGCTAACATGTCCGCAACCAGCGCTTTGCGCACTTGATTCTGCTCATCAATCAACTCAGCAATCTGCTGAGCTTCTTCCTCATCCCAACCTGTCAGCAAGGTAATCGCTGGATTGGGATCATCAATTCTGCCTAGAGCATTTAATCTTGGCGCCAGCTGAAAGCCGACCGTTTCTTCTGTGATGTCATGCTTGTCGATATCAGCAACCTGAATCAAGGCTTCAAGTCCAACACGTTCAGTCTGTTTCAGCACTGCCAAGCCAAAGGTCACGAGGATTCGATTTTCATCATTAAGCGCCATCATATCAGCAATCGTTCCAATGGCGACTAAGTCTAACATCTCTGATGGGACATAGTCTAAAAGCGCACAGGCAACTTTAAAGGCAACGCCACATCCCGCCAGTTCCTTAAAGGGATATTGACCGTCTGGATGTTCGGGATGAATAATCGCATAGGCATCCGGTAATGTTTCAGGCAAGGCATGGTGGTCTGTGATGATGACATCACAGCCACTCTCTTGCGCATAAGCCACTGCTTGATGACCCGCAACGCCATTATCAACGGTGATAATCAAGCTCACGTTTTCATTCTCAATAAAGTACTGATACACCTCTAAATTCGGCCCATAGCCATCTGTGAAACGATTCGGCAAATAAACCAGGGCCTCAGCCCCAATCTCGTCCAAGGCCGTTTTCATGATACTGGCACTGGTCATGCCGTCCGCATCATAATCCCCATAAATAAGAATCATTTCTTGACTTTCGACAGCACGGCGAATCCGCTCGACAGCACGACGCATACTATAAAACAAGAACGGGTCATGAAGATTTTCAAGTGCTGGATTTAAGAAGGTCGTCAACTCATTTTCATTTCGGATCTTTCTTTTCCAGAGGATTTTAGCTGTCAGGCTATCTAGTTTTTGTTTTTTGACTAATTTGACAAACTCATCAGGGGGTGCTTCTGTGTTGAGTTGCCAGTCATAAGTAGGTCTGATCATTTTAAATTGAAAAACCTCCGTGTGATGCGATCTGCTAAGTTAGGAAAATTACTGGCAAAGACTCTCGCCACATTGAGTTGCCAAGGCAAATTTAATTCTCGCCGATTGGTTTGGAGACTGGCGACAACTTGACTCGCAACAAAGGCTGGTGTCACGACATTTTTACCAACCTTAGCCAGATAGGTCGGATTAGCCGCATGAAATTTCGTTAGGACAGGTCCTGTATTCACAGTCAATACCTGAACGTTTGCAGGCCTTACCTCTTGACGTAAGGCATCGGAAAAGCCACGAACGGCAAATTTCGTTGCCGCATAACTGGTCGACTTAGCTGTCGCCATATAGCTCGCCATTGAGGCAATATTGATAATCTGCCCAGACTTTTGCGCCACCATATCTGGCAAAAAGGCCCGTGTCACTGTCATTAAGGCTAGGACATTGACTTCAAACATCTGACGCACATCAGCGGCACTGTCTGATAAAAAGGGCTTAAAATACCCATAACCCGCATTATTAATCAAGACATCAATCGGGCCGAAACGTGCTGAAATTTCTTGACAAGTTGCAAGTAAAGCCTGTTCGTCAGCCAAATCGACTTGATAGAGGTTAGGCGAGACAGCTTGCAAACTGCTAATCTCTCGTGATAACAAAATCAACTGATAACCTTGCGCTTGCTTGGCGATTTCCCGTGCAATATCTCCCGTTGCACCTGTTATGAGCATCTTTTTCATGATTGGATCGTTTCTTCATATAAGTCTTTGACCACAAAACTGTTCTCAAAAGTTCGCTTGGCTTCTTTGGCTAATTGCCCGACAAGAGAGCCGACATAACGTGCCGAAATATGCGTCAAGAGTAGGCGCTTGACCTGTGCTTGTTTGGCAACTTCTGCTGCTTGTTGTGTCGTTGCGTGTCCGTGACTTTTGGCTATCTTGGCCTCGCTCGCTTGATACGTCGCCTCGTGTACCAACACATCGCTGCCAAGCGCCAAGCGAATGGCCTGATCTGTCTGACGTGTATCTCCTAAAATCGTGACCACACGTCCTTTTTTATCTGGACCAACGAAGTCTGCCGCACGAATCACTTGCCCATTGACTTCAATATCTTGACCATTTTTTACCTTGCCAAAGAGTGGCCCAAAAGGAACACCTGCCGCTTTCAAAGCTTGAGCATCTAGTTCCCCTTGTTTATCCTTTTCAACAATGCGATAGCCCATGGAAAAAATCGTGTGATCTAAGGGTGCCATGTAAACGTCAAAGGTCTCATCTGAAAAGATTCTCCCCGCATCCGTCTCATCCAGCTCATGAAAATTAATCCGATAACTTAGCTTACTCCCTGACAACCTGAGCGATGTCATCACATAGTTTTTAATCCCGACTGGACCATATAGGTCAAGCGGTTGTGGTATCTCGTCCAGAGAGGAAGTCTGAAAGCTCCGACTAGACAAAAAACCAGGCAGACCAAAAATATGATCGCCATGCAAATGAGTGATGAACACTTTCGTGATCTTTCGCGGCCGAATCGTCGTCTCTAAAATCTGATGTTGCGTGGCTTCCCCACAATCAAACAACCAGATTTCATTACGCTCTGCCAATAATTTGAGCGCCATCGCCGTGACATTTCGCTGTTTGGCTGGCTGACCAGCCCCTGTTCCCAAAAATTGAATTTCCATAGTTTCCTTTCGCATTTAAGCTTTAGAGCACCTCTCATCACTCATCTAGTGATGAGAAGTACCCTTTAAAAGAAAAAAATCCGTCCTGAGGGAATCGAACCCCCATCTCAAGAACCGGAATCTTACGTGATATCCATTACACTAAGGACGGAATTTTTGTTTGACAACTATTATAGTTTATCAGAATTTTGATTAAAAGGCAAAAAAATCCCGTCAAATTGCCGAAATTCTTTGCTTGCTTTTGCTAATCACTCAACTCAAGTTAAGTGCTGTAAGGCCTGCCCCTGACTCAGCGCCCAAAGGATACAAGTCACAAGCAGTAGGAGATGGAGACAAACCACCCAATAAATCACGCGCCACTTGATCTGCCACTTGTCCTGATAGCGATGATAGATAGACATCTGCACCGCCACCACACTCAAAAAAATCAGCAAGCCAACTAGCGAAATCCGCCACTTGCCCTCTAAGAAATAGTAGGGAAAGGCATGACAAATGACGATCAGATATAAAGGAAAACAGACTGACACGACACCAATCGCGGCAAGGATCTGACTAATTCGAGTTAATAAGTTGCGCATAAAAAGCTACCCCCTCGTAACGCCAACTCGTAACGCCAACCGCTGTTTTGAATAGCATTTTTTTCATTTAAATTCGTCGTAAAAAAATGCTTGCCCGTGTTTAGATTATATAAACGATAAACTGGATAAGACCCATTTGATTTGAATCCCACCCCTTCATACTGCCACCCAAGAGATACTAAACTATTTTTTTCAGTTATATTTTTCGTATAAAAATGATAACTCGCATTAGGATTATAAAGGCGATAAACATCGTCTCCTGAATTACTGAAGTGCCATGCAATCCCCTCACCACGACCAGCACCTATTCTAACAAGGTGCTTATATTCTTCTTGATTCTTGGTATAAAAATGTTGACCTCCATTTTGCCAAAGATATACTCGCCAAACAGTTGGTGTGATGATAATCATTTCGCCTTGGTTCACTTTGTTATAGATAATAGCAGCCATATCAGCATCAGATCGATTTTTATCCACTGCATTTCTACCAATACCATTGTTAGTCAAATCCATAGTTTTTTCATTCTTATTTGTTGTATCTGACTCATGAGCGTCCGTCCATACTTTTGCAATTTCTCTAGAACGTGTGATACTAGCACCTGTTTTACGATGAACTCCTAAAACGATACTCGAATTCCAATAAGCATGACGAAAAGCATCTGAAGAATCGTCCCCCCAATTTCGCTTATATTTATCCATTGTCGTATTCTGAGCAATCGTTGCCGCATTATTAACAATAACCGCCTCATATGCTAATAAAGGATTTACTAATAACTTAAGTTCCCCAGATGTAAAAGGAGAACCAAAATATCCCCTTTTTTTACTATTACTATCTGCAATTTCAATTAATCTGGATATTATTTTTACATTAATTTTTTCTATTGACATCTTTTCAAAATCTTTATTAGCTTCAAGCTCTTCATATACAGTTGTAAAATCAGAATCAGATAAATATTTTATTTTTTCTTCTGTCAATACCAAGCTATCTTCTTGAAATTCATCTGCAAAAACACAACCAGATATTTTGTTTTGTGATATCAACAACAAAATTATAATTAAACTTAACTTTATTATCAAACCTATTTTCTTTTCCATATAAACTCCTCCATATTCTTATCCCTCTCTAGATTGTATGCGATTACATTCTGATTGTCAACCCCTTTTTAGCAGTCAAAAGCAAGGCGCCGCCGCACCTTCCGATACCCCTTTCGCCAAGCATGGCTTAAGTCAGCTCTTTTTGGGAAAATCGTTTGAGACTACGTGTCAATTTTGTTGGCACACAGTCTGAAATTTTTTTCAGGCTCAGTCTCGATTTCTTTGACACTCAGTTGAAAATTTTTTTCGCACTGAGTCTCAAAAAATTTCGCTCTCAGTGTCAAATAATTTCGCTATCAGTGCAAAAAAAATCCACTATCAGTCTCAAATTTTTTCGCTATCAGTGCAAAAAAAATCCGCTATCAGTGTCAAAAATTTTCGCTATGAGTCTAAAATTTTTTTACACTCAGTCTAAAAAAGCGGCGTCAAATTGACGCCGCTTTTTGAGTGCCTGACACATCAGGTCAGACAACATTTTCAACCTATCTCTTAGCTTTGAGTGCTGTCAAGATTTGTGTCCGGATATCTTCGATACCGTCAGGTTGGCTTGGTAAGAAAACAGATGAATTGCCATTATTGGCAAATTGATTCAAGGTATCAAGATATTGGTTGGTCAAAAGGATTGACATGATCTGATCTTCTGAAATATCTACTCCTGTCTCTTTCATTTCCTTGATTGACAGCGCCAGACCATCTACGATCGCTTTCCGTTGCTCAGCAATCCCGACCCCGTGAAGTCGATCTTTCTCCGCATCAGCCTCTGCAGCTGTGACGATTTTAATCTTATCGGCGTTAGCCAATTCTTGTGCCGCCACACGTTTACGTTGGGCTGCATTGATTTCGTTCATCGACTGCTTGACTTCGGCATCTGGCTCCACTTTGGTAATCAAGGTTTTGACGATGATATAGCCGTAAGTCGACATTTCCTCTGCGACTTGACGTTGAACTTCAAGGGCAATTTCATCTTTCTTCTCAAACAACTCGTCCAAAGTCAGCTTAGGCACACTTGAACGCAAAGCATCCTCAATATAAGATTTGATCTGCTCACCAGGATTCATCAATTTATAGTAAGCATCCGTCACATTTGCTTCATTGACACGGTACTGAGTCGCCACTGTCATCTGAACAAAAACATTATCCTCGGTCTTAGTTTCCACAGTCATATCATTTTGGAGCAAACGAAGCTGCACGCGCGCCGCAATCCGATCAATGCCAAAAGGTAATTTAAAGTGAAAGCCCGAGTCAGCAATTGACGTAAACTTCCCAAACCGTTCAATAATCGCCACACTTTGTTGCTTGACGACAAAAAACAAGCTCGATAGACTTGCCAAAACCAAAACGATGATGACAAACAAGACAATTAAAAGAGTTACCATTTTTTCCCCTACTTTCTGATATACAAGTTAAATGCTCTACCCTCGTATTGTACCATTTTCGCTTGACTTCTGCTATGATTTACTATTCCTTGATAATGCGTGATGCCCTCTGCGATATTGAAGGTCGTCAGTTTGATGTAGCGCTCGTTTTCGGCTTGGCTTGTCAGCTCATCAAGGTCGACAGGGGAACCAAATGGCTCAAAGTCCAGCGCTCCCAACGTAAGCTTGCCCGCATCCAAACGGATCACATAATGCGGGAAAAGCTGCGCCACTTCAAATAAAAGGGCATCTGTTATCGGCTCATCTGCAAGTTCACTGACAATCAGCGCTTGCCCTTGTTCGTTTTGAAAGGCAAAACCAAATGATTTGCCTGATAAGTTCAAGCGAATCAAACGAAAGGTCGGTGCAGACTCATGCCCCTCTAAGTCAAAGCTCGGTTGATCTGAAAAGCCTTTAAAGGTCGTCATCAAGTCTAAAAAGTAGTCTGTCGCAGCCTCAGGTCCTTGCTTCTGATAGATTTCAGCAAAATAAGCATTGATCACACTCGCTGGCGGCATGATGTAGGCTAATTTATCACGGTCACTTGACAGCTCAGCCAGTCGATTGTTCAAGAATACCCGATCCATTGCCATAAACCCACCTGATTTGATGGCTAACTCAACGTAATCCATTTTCTAATAGTCTCCATTTCTCTCGTTCTGCAATCTTTCCTGAAATCAAATAGCGTGCCAAGTCATCTTGCGCCACGATCTGCTCAATCAGTGCAAACTTTCGCAGTTTTGCCAATTGATGTGCCTGTGAATACGGAAGCTCTAGCTCAAAAGGCACAAAGAGTGTCGCCATTTTGGCTAGAATTGCTTGCCGTAACTGCTGAAGCCCAGTCTCAGACTTAATCGAAAGTTGCAGACTGGGTAATATCGTTGGCTCGAAGTTGTCCGCTAAATCCAGTTTATTATAAACCGTCAAGACAGGAATATCTGCCATGCCCAACTCCTTGATGATCCCTTCAACCACATCTTCGTGTATCTGGTGCGTGGCATTCGAGGCATCAATCACGTGAAGTAACAAATCAACCGTTTTAGACTCCTCAAGCGTTGCCTTAAAAGCCTTGACCAACTCAGTCGGTAAATCCTGAATAAAGCCAACAGTGTCCGTCAAGGTCACCATCAGTTCATCTTGAATCGAAAAAGACTTCGTCGTCGCATCTAAGGTCGCAAACAATTCGTCTTGTTCATATTGATTTGTCGCTGTCAAGGCATTAAAAATCGAGGACTTGCCTGCATTCGTATAGCCAATCAAACCGATCTTAAAAACAGGTGAGGCTTGCCGTTTTTGGCGCATATTGGCTTGGACTTGCTCAGCTTTTTTTAATTGTGCCTCGATTAATGCCAGCCGATGTCGAATCTGTCTGCGATCTAGCTCTAGTTGACTTTCACCAGCACCACGTGCACCAATCCCTCCAGCTTGACGACTGAGCGCTAAGCCCTTGCTGCCAGCTAATCGGGGTAAGAGATAAGTCAACTGAGCCAATTCGACTTGAAGCATGCCGACATGGGATCTGGCACGAAGTGCAAAAATATCTAAAATCAACTGCATCCGATCAAGCACCTTAACGCCTAAAAACGCCGACAAATTGGTCAGTTGTCGCGGTGTCAGTTGATGATTGAAGATGACTGCGTCCGCCTCATCTTCTAGCTCTAGCTGCGTTTTGATTTCCTGAAGTTTCCCGATACCTACCAGATACTTACCATCTAATCGTTCTTTTTTCTGAGTAAAGGTAGTACTGACAGTGGCACCAGCAGTTGTGGCGAGGCTAGCTAATTCTGTCATTGAAGCCTCAAAGGTCGCTTGATTCTCAAAGGTTTCAACCCCAACCAAGATGACTCGCTCTGGCTCGCGTTCAGTTGTTATCATTTAAAAACCTTTCTATCTTTTGAGTTACCCTGATTTTAAAATCCGCTGCCAGCACATCTTCAAAGTCAACAGCCATTCGATTTTTGAACCAAGTCAGTTGCCGTTTGCTATACCGCCTCGAGTTGCGCTTCACCGCCTCGACTGCTGCCTCTAACGATAGCCTTCCGTCGAAATAAGGGAAGAACTCCTTATAACCGATTGCCCGCGCCACCTGTGATTCCCGAAACTGCTCATGAAGCAACCTTGCCTCTGCTAACAGCCCTGCTGCCATCATCTCGTCAACCCGTTGATTGATTCGTGAATAAAGCACTTGTCGTTCCGCATTTAGCCCGAGGATTAAGAACTCATCACTAGACGCTTGATTCTCTAACTGCTCTCCGTAAGTTGCGATTTCCAAAGCTCTGATCGCCCGACGTCTATTCGGTTCAGCTAAGGTTATGCCTTGTTCAGCGACCTTATCAAAGAGTTGGGCATCAGTCAATTGTGCCAATACCTCACGCAAAGCACGCATCTGCTCATGCTGTCCCGATCCACCAAGATGATAGCCTTCGATCAAACTTTGCAGATAAAGCCCCGTCCCGCCAACGATAATCGGCACTTTTCCACGCGCTAAAATGGTCTTTATCGCCTGATTGGCTGCCTGCACAAAGTCATAGGCGCTGAATGTCTCGGATAAGTCACGCACATCAATCAAATGGTGCTGGGCAGCCGCCTGTTCTGCAGCTGTCGCTTTGGCTGTCCCAATCTCAACGCCTCGATAGACTTGCTGACTGTCACCATTGATGAGCTCGCCACCATATTGTTGTGCCAACTCGATTGACAACGCTGTTTTGCCCACCGCTGTCGGTCCTGCAATCACGATTACCTTATTCTTAGTCAAATTTTTCACTTTTTTCACTTTTTTTGTTATGATTAGATTATAGCATATTACTTAGGAGGTTTTGACTATGAACAAATTTGGCAAAGGTTTCATTACAGGCATCGCCAGCACTATCGCAGCCACTGCAGCGGGTATTTTTGCCGTCAAGAAAACAATCATTGATCCGGAGCTCAAAAAAGAAGCATTCATCAATGAAAATCGGCGCAAAGCTGCTCGCAAACGCATCTCTCACTGATAACTCCCAACCCAAACTCACACAAGCGATGCTCTAAATGGCAAACCATTGAAAGCAAAATCAGACACAGATAAACCCCTTGTCCACACGATTGGACAAGGGGTTTTGAAGACTTAGAGAAAGTCAATGCGAGGACTTTGACAAGTACTCGCATTGACTTCGACAAGTCTTCGCATGCACTTTAACAAAAACAGGCACACCCACAAAAACACCTCGCAAGGCAACAGCTCAGCCGCCACGCCAATTCGAGACCAAACTCGCAAGGCAAGGGGGCAGCCCAAGCAAGACTCGGACAAAGCTCCATGGTAGTTTGCTCAACTTACCATGGAGCTTTGTTCAAATCCCCATGAGGGTTTTGCCAAATTCCCATGGGGGTTTGCCTAACTTACCATGGAGGTTTGTCCAACTTACCATGGTAGTTTGCCTAACTTACCATGGAGCTTTGCCCAAATTACCATGGGGATTTGCTCAAACTCCCATGAGGGTTTTGGCACCTGCTCTTGACGACTTACCAACAAGCCCTTGAGCATTTCGGAAAAGACGAACACAGCTCCCAAAAACACCCCGATTGCAGTGGAGAGGTCTGACTCAAAAGAGCTGTGGCCTTAAAAAAGCTGCGAGACCTGAGGCTCGCAGCTTAGCTTGGAAGGCGAAGATTGAAAAGCGTGTTGCCACGTTGTTTTGAGACAAGCCTCGCAAGACAAGGGGGCAAAATACAGCAAGACTTGAGCCAAATCTCACAAGCTTGTATCACTTCAACTTAAAGGTTTTGCTGGCTCTCAGCCTGATCAGTACCAGACCAGTGATGACGTAAATTACGATCAGAATCGAAATCGACAAGACGTAGGCAATCGAGTTTTTAAAGGCGTTGGAAATCTGAAAGTTTTGAATACAAAAGAAATAAAACAACCCGTCGATCGCCTTAAAGGCTGGATTTTTATTTTGCCCTGACTGATCATAGGGTTGGAAGATATAATATAGAAACAAGTCGTGAAAGGAGAACAAGAAGGTCACGGTAATCCCGTAAAATAGCACTAAAGCGTAAAAAGAGAGGGGAATGCCTTTGCCAAACAAGAGGAGAATGGCAAAGAAATTGGCAAAAAGAGCAAGAGTCAGCGGCATATTGAGCAAGAAAGCCTGCTGCCAGCGTGCCAAGAAACTCTGTAAAATAGCTGTCTTAGTCCGATAAAAAGGATAGTTAAGCAAGGCTTGGTCGCACTTGAGATAGTAAATGGCGACACTTTCTTTGGACAGGGACATAAAATACATGATGGAAAAGACAGTGGGAGGCAGGATAAGACTCGCCTGAGCAGCTGTCAACTGCTCGGTTGACATGCCCTTAAGCCACGTCAAGTAAGCAGCACTCCCGACAATTACCACTAAAAGCGCAAGCATAATACTTAATCGACGTCTTAACTTCTTGATAAAAATAGGGCGATACCGTTTAAAAAGCAAATGGTTGAGCAGTTGCGTCCCAGCAAATCGCTTGAATAAGTCGCTTTCATCTGTGACTTCTAACTGCTGACTTGTTTTTTGAGCGGCGCTAAAGCCTTGATTCGTCTGCCCTTTCCCTTGCTTCATTTTAAGGACCGCTGCTTCTCTCCGCCAGACATAGCCGGTAATCAATCGGATAAAGTCATGTGGGATCAATCGCCCTTTAGCCAAGCCAAAGCTCAGAACTGAAATGACGATCATGACCCCAGTCAAGAGACTTGACCAATGCCAAGTCCGAATGACCGTCCCATAGATGAGGATCAGGAAACAACTTAACACCAAGAGCGAATTGAGCCCTATCCAAGACGTCTTCTTCTTTTGTTGTCTAGCCAACCAGCTGGTCCACCACTCATGGGTCACCAAAAAGATACTGCTATTGATCCCCACGATCCGTAGGGCAATCGGCAAGCAAACGGCGACAAAGAGCTGATGATAGCGCAGTCCTAAGATCGCCAAAGGCAGCAGATAAGCGAGCGAACTCAGCAACAACTTGATCCGGTTCATCTTTTTCAACGTATCCGAACCGGACAATTGAAAAGTCTTGGCAAAGGTCACGGCTTCAAAAGCCTCCTTACCAGACGCTTCGATAAAGTTCACCTGTGACATCAGACAGGCAAAGAGAAACAAGGACAGTGTCCACTGAAAGACATCTGGACTAGCAATGGCCGTCCGCAAGGCTTTAATGAAGACCTTATCACTATTATCTAGGAGCAACGCTTTCATACCGCAAGCCTGCAACACTTTGATCATAAAAGGAAAGAGCCAAGCAAGCAAGACTAAGAAACTTTTCTTGATAATGAACGACGGCAGGGCGAGCCATTTCAATATGACAAGGAGGACTAGCTTTAAGTCATCCAGCCCATAGAAAGTCGGCGAGAGTTTCCGTCCGACCAGAGGTAAACGCCGCAGCCAAAACCAGAGCCCATTCAGTCGGGTCGTGTTTTGGATCAGCGTATAATGCTTATAAAACTTAAGATAGGCTTTCACCATCAGCCTCCTCACTCAAAATCGCCACAATCTCTTGTTCAAAGTCTTCTGATTGCAGTTTCTCAGGCGCTAATACTTCTAATTGCTTGTCGTGCAACAAGACAATCTCATCACACAACTCCTGAGCAAGCTCTAAAATATGAGTTGAAAAGATGACAATTGCCCCTTGCTTAAGCTCACGGATGCGTTCTTTGACTTCATAGGCTGCCACTGGATCAAAGCTGGTCAAGGGTTCGTCCAATAAATACACTGGCGCAGCAGCCAGCTCGATAACCAACATCTGAACCTTGTTTTTCATCCCATGAGAATAATCCCGCAATAATTTCCTTTGATCGCTCCCTTTGATCCCATACCTTGTCAGGTTCTCACTGGCAGTAGCCGACGAAGTCAAGCGGTCATGATTCAAATCCATGACAAAAGTCACAAACTCCAAGCCTGTCATGAAATCAGGTAAATGCGCCTGAGTCGTCACAAAGCCAATCGCCGTCGTCTCATAGTCTGCATCTGCTTGACCCGCATCATCTATGAGCGAAATCTGACCGCTATCTAATGCTAAGTTCTGAGCAATACAATTAAAAAGGGTCGTCTTACCAGCGCCATTACGCCCAAGCAAGCCATAAATTTTCCCCGTTTCAAAAGTAAAAGAAACCTCATTAAAAAGGTTTTTGTCATCAAATGATTTGGTAATCTCTTTTAGCGCAAGTTGCATTATTTCTCCGTTTTCTTTAATCTTTTTGATTTGTGATGTTTTTATTATACTACCCCACCGACATTTGTCAATAGTAACCGCTAAAAAAAGCACGCTAACCCAGACACCGATTGCCAACAGCTAAGCAAATAGCGAGACCTAACCAATTCAAACACTGATGTCAGACGAAAAGATGACACAACTTATCCTAACAGACTTGCCAAGTGCAGGCCTACACTTTGGTAAGTACAGGCCTACACTTTGGTAAGTGCAGGCCTACACTTTGGTAAGTGATGCCCATCACTTTGGTCAGAGATTGGAGAGGACGGCGCTGACTGCGGTTGAACGCCTTTAAAGAGCTAACTGGCGAGCCTGAGTCTCGCTCTTGTCCTTATGCCACAGCGATTTTGAGCCCCAAAGTCCGCCACTTCACTTGGATGGTATGCTGGCAAGTGTTGGCGTAGACTTTGACAAGTACTCGCATTGACTTGAGCAAGCACTCGCATTGACTTAAGCAAAGACTGAACACCCCACAAAAACACCCCGATTGGAGCGGAGAGGATTTGGGCAACAGACAAGCTGAGAGACCCTAGGCTCGCAGCTTAGCCGGAAAAGCGACGCTTTGTTTCCTCGGCAAACCCAGCCTCGTCACAGTTTTAAACTTATTTTGTTTCCTCGGCAAACCCAGCCTCGTCACAGTTTTAAACTTATTTTGGAGGCGTGTCCCCACGCGCTTTTGAGACAAGCCTCGCAACGCAACGGCTCAACCACCACACCAGTTCGAGATCAATCTCGCAATTCAAGGAACCAGAATACAGCAAGCCTTGCCCAAAAGCACTTGAGTTTTTAGGGAAAATCACAAGATAACCTAATATAATTTGACAGAACAAGGCTTAAACCCTTATAATCTAACTAACAGCAACTATTAAAGTCTGGCATTTGGGAGGTTATATGTACTATTTAGGTCCTGCTTTTCGTGAAATTCGTGAAGCTAAAAAATTAAGTATCCGAGAAACAGCCAGAGGTATCATCTCCCCTTCTTTTCTATCGAAATGGGAACGTGGTGAGTCTCATATCTCGATTATCAACCTAATCAGCCTACTCGAGCGCATTACCTCTACCCTTAATGAATTGATCTTATTCCACGAAAATCTAGAGTTTCATTATCAAAATTTCTTGGACGAGACCATGTTAGCAGTTCGTAGAAAAGACCTCAACACCCTCGTGTCACTGTTAGAAAAATTAGAGGCGACACCAGAAACTGATGATCAACTCTTAAAAGAACACCGAATCATCATCTTAAACCAGCATATCAATCAACTGACTGGTATTCCTTTTGACAAAAAAAGTATCCTCGTAATTCTCAACCATTTAAAAAAGGCACAGATTTGGGGGATATATGAACTGCTCCTTTATGCGCATAGCCTGTTTTTCCTGACAACAGCTGATATCAAAATAATGAGCAATATCAGCTTTCAAAGAAGTGGTCACTTTAAAGCCATCCCTCAAGTGAGAACGATCATCGGACGTATCTTCTCTGACACACTCAAACGCTTCCTGAACGAACAGTTATTGAACGAATCGGCGAAAATTCTCAAACTCGGCCGTGATTTTTTGGAAGATAGCTCCGCACTCTCCGAACGTGCCGAACTCCATCTACTTGAAGGCGTCTATCTGATCAAGACAGGAGAACAGTTCAAAGGCCTCTCCTACATCAACAAAACGCTCGACTTTCTCACAGAGCTGTCCTGTGATGACCTCGTTGCCAGTTTGTATGCCTACCTCGCAACCGTTCCTGAATATCAGATCTCATCAGAATTCCCAACCTCGATCGACTAGACTGAGGGAAAAGTAAAAAGACAAGTTCGGACTCTTATCAGTGAGTTCGGACTTGTCTTTTTGATTTTGTTTGAAAGCTGCTTACCCTCTGAAATAAGCAACGGCACTCTCAAAGAGCTTCTGATCTTTGTTGCCCGGTACGTTTTTAAACAAACCGCTTTCGTAACGCTCAGAATGTCCCATTTTACCAAGGATTTGACCGTTTTTACTGATAATCCCTTCAATAGCTGCCACAGAGCCATTGGGATTATAGAAAGAAGCCATGGTAGCTTGCCCCTCAAAATCCACATATTGTGTGATGATCTGACCATTCTCGATCAAATCAGCGAGTTCTTCAGCTGAAACGACAAATTTTCCTTCACCATGTGAGACTGGTATCGTGTGAATATCTCCAACTTCGACACCGCTTAGCCATGGCGAATTGGTATTGATGATTTTAGTCTCGACCATTTTGGCAACGTGTTGATTGGCATCGTTGTAGAAAAGTGTCGGTGAGTTGTTGCTCAAGGCGTCAAATCGGCCATAAGGGAGCAAGCCTGACTTGACTAGGGCTTGGAAACCATTACAGATACCAAGAATCAGTCCCCCACGGGCGATGAAGGCATCAATCGCTGCCTTCACTTGTTCATTGAGCAAGATATTGACGATAAACTTCGCCGAACCATCAGGCTCATCTGCTGCCGAGAAACCACCCGCAAACATAAGGATATTGGCTTGCCCGATATGCGTGACCATTTCCTCGATCGAGTCTGCAATCGCGAGGGTGCGGAATGGTACAATCTTCGTCACTGCACCTACCGCCTCAAATGCCTTAGCTGTGTCATATTCACAGTTAGTCCCCGGAAAGACTGGGATGTAAACGAGTGGCTTGTCGACAGGAACAGCTGGTTTTTGGATAGGTTCAGACGTTTTTGTGACCACTTCTGCTAGATCGTCTGACTGCTCAAACAAGGTCGGATAAACTGATGCCAATGGCGTTTCATATTGGGTAAGCAAGCTCTCGCCCGACAGGCTGACACCGTTGACCACCAGCTCAAATGCCGCGGTGGTTTGACCAATCTTAGTCAAACCAGTAATCTCATCAGGTGTCGTCAGGATAAAGCCGGCAAACTCTGCCTTGATGAAGTCTGAGACATCAGCTAAAGTCAGGTTCGCGCCGATCTGATTGCCAAATGTCATGAGGGTAATGGCTTCGCCAAAGCCACCAGCCTTAGTAGAGATAGCTGCGGTGATGTCATAAGTCGCTTGCAAGTCAGCCACTAGGTCAAAATTAGCCTTAATCGTCGCCCAGTCAATCGTATCTGCCACTGCGACACCCGGAATATAGTAGATGTTTTCACCAGCAGCCTTGAACTCAGGCGATAAAATTCGATCTGTCTCAGATGTCGTCACACCGAAAGCAATCAGCGTTGGTGGCACCGTCAAGTCCTCAAAGGTCCCACTCATCGAGTCCTTACCACCGATTGATGGTAAACCAAGCTGTTCTTGCGCTTCAATAGCCCCTAGCAAGGCTGCCAAAGGTTTACCAAAACGTTCGGCTTGTTTGTCCATCCGCTCAAAGTATTCTTGGTATGAAAAGCGAGCTTTAGACCAGTTTGACCCCGTTGCTACAAGACGAGCTGTGGCTTCAATCACAGCATAGGCCGCACCGTGATAAGGTGACCATGCAGCAATTTCTGGGTTATAGCCATGCGCCAAGAGAGAGACCGTCTGGGTCATGCCTGTTAGGACTGGCAATTTTTGGACAGAACTTTCAGTTGGCGTGATTTGGTAACGACCGCCAATCGGCTGGTTAACTGTTGAACGCCCGATTGAACTATCAAAAATCGTTTGTAAGCCTTTTTGTGAGGCAAAGTTTAAGTCTGAAAATAGTCCTTGCAAATCTTCAGCCAATGTCTCAAGTGTTGACGTGTGTGCAAATGGCACTGCCAAGTCTGAGTCCACCACCCTTGCATCCACGACGACACGAACACCATTAGTATCAAGGAAGGTTCGTTCGATATCGACAATCGTTTGACCTTTCCAAACCATGGTCAAATTCGCTTTTTCAGTCACTTCTGCGACTTGGACGGCTAAGATATTTTCTTTAGCACAGGCAGCGATAAAGGTTGCTACATTCTCGGGAGCAACGACAACGGACATCCGTTCTTGTGACTCAGAAATCGCAATCTCCGTCCCTGATAAACCTTGGTATTTGAGTGGTACTTTATCCAAATCAATGCGGACACCATCTGCTAGTTCGCCGATTGCGACACAGACACCACCTGCCCCAAAGTCATTTGATTTTTTGACAAGCTGCGTGACTTTCGGGTCTCGGAAAAGTCGCTGGATTTTTCTTTCTTCGATGGCATTGCCTTTTTGAACCTCAGCACCTGCAGTTTCGACGGTCTCCTTGGTTTGCACCTTAGAGGAACCTGTCGCACCACCGACACCATCACGACCTGTTTTACCTCCAAATAGGATAATGGCATCGCCTGCTTGAGGTTTTAAGCGTAAGACATTCTCTTTAGGGGCTGCCCCAACGACCGCACCTGTTTCTAAACGTTTAGCAATAAAGCCCGGATGGAAATATTCCTTCACATAAGTTGTGGCAAGCCCGATCTGATTGCCATACGAGCTATAACCATGAGCTGCACCTTTTGAGATCACTTGTTGCGGGAGTTTCCCATGACGCGTTTCTGAGATTGGCGCTGTGATATCACCCGCCCCTGTAATCCGCATCGCTTGATAGACATAGGCACGACCAGAAAGTGGGTCGCGAATCGCCCCGCCGATACAAGTCGATGCTCCCCCAAATGGTTCAATCTCAGTCGGATGATTATGTGTCTCATTTTTAAACATGAGCAACCATGGTTCTTTGACACCATCAACATCAACTTCGATTTCAACGCTACACGCATTGATTTCATCTGACACTTCCATGTCATCCAGTCGACCATTGGCACGTTCAAAGCGTCCAAAAATCGTTGCCAACTCCATCAAGGTCGTTGGTTTTTCCGTCCGATGAATCGCTTGTCTCATGGCGAGATACTTGTCAAATGACGCTTGAAGCTGCGCTTGGAACTTAGACTGTGAAAAGTCAATGGTTCTAAGCTCTGTTTCAAAAGTCGTGTGACGTGTATGGTCACTCCAATAAGTATCTAAAACCTTGAGCTCTGTTTCAGTCGGATTGCGGTCAATCTTTTTGAAATAATCCTGAATCCATAGCAAATCAGCGACTTCCATAGCGAGTGAATACGCCGCATGAAGTTCAGCGATTTCACTTTCAGATTTGTTAATAAAGCCTTCTAATACAGGAATGCGAGTCTCTGTATCAGGCATTTCCTCCTCAGTAATCGGCTTTTCGATTGCCTTAAACCGTGAATCCACAGCATTGAGCTGATAGTTTTTAATCTTATCAAACTCCGAATCAGACAGATCCTCATTGAGCAAATAAAGTTGAGCTGTTTTAACGACTGCATTATGACTCGCACCCAATAAAAAGAGCGCTTCTTCGGCTGATGTGGCACGCTGATCAAATTGACCCGGGAGGGCTTCAATGGCAAAGAACTTAGCCGTTGCAAGTGCTGCTTGGACTGCTTCGTCAGTCAACAGGCGATCTGTTACTTTTTCAGAAAAGATAGATTGCTCAGCAGCGACTAAGATGTCATCTGACACATTAAAAACGTCATAGACTTGGACAATATTAACAGATGTCAGGGTCTCAAGTTGGAGATTATGCTGCAACTCTGTCAACAACGCCTGATTTTTAACCTTAAATTCAGGTTTTTTAGCAACAAATATACGTTTTTTCACGAGATTATTTTCCTTCAAATTTTGTTTGTAGACCAGCAAGCACCTGTTGATAGACAGGGATTAGATCCCCTAGATCACGACGATAGACATCTTTATCGACATGATGATTGTCCGCATCCCAGAGACGTGATGTATCTGGAGAGACTTCATCTGCTAGAATAATTTCCCCATCAGGTAGCCGACCAAATTCCAATTTAAAGTCAATCAGCTTGAGATCAATTTGGGCAAAAATATCGGTCAGAATCTCATCAATTTCAAGGGCTGCTTTTTTGAGATAGGCAATTTCTTCGTCTGTCGCAATCTCGAGATATTTGACATGGGCATCGTTGATAAAGGGATCATCTAACGCATCATTTTTGTAGTAAAATTCGACAATCGGTGTCGGAAACTTCAAGCCTTCAGCCAAGCCAAAGCGTTTTGAAAATGAGCCCGCTGTATAATTACGAACGACAACTTCTAAAGGAATGATGGCAACCTTGGTATTTAATTGTTCGGTATTTGAAACTTGTTCAATAAAATGTGTGCGAACACCACGCCGGTTCAGTTCCCTAAAAATCAAGCTGGTAATCTGATTATTGAGCTCGCCTTTACCAGCAATCAAATCTTTTTTCTTACCATTCAACGCTGTTGCTTGATCCTTGTATTCGGCAAGCACAATCGTTTCATCGTCAGTGTGGTAAAGATTTTTAGCTTTTCCCTCATAAAGTAGTGTCCGTTTTTCAGTCATTTTATTCTCCTTTGATGATATAAGTCTATCATAACGTAATTCTCTTTGAACACAGCAAAAAAACTGCCTCAAACGAGCAGTTTTTATCTAAATGTTCGGTTTCCTCAGTTGCCACTAATAATCCAAGTCGTCCGCATGACCAGCACCATTGCCGACAAAATAACCGGTTTTACAATTGATCGAAACCAAATAAAAGCCATCTGGTCGGTAAAGATTGTAGTAACCATTGCCTTTTTGAATACTTGCAGGGAGTAAGATATAAGCATCACCTGAGATGTACCCTCGCTCACGACATTTTTGCAAGACTAATTCCTTGATGCCAGCCTCCCATGCAAATGCTGAATCCGCCAAGTTGGCATGAGGATCTACTGGGACACGAGACAGTGAGGTATTGAGTGCAACAGCTGGATATTGGGCTTGATATTGCGCCGTGGTGAGACCACTACCGGTCGCTGTTGTAGCTGGCGCTTGACTTGCGCCAGCTGCAGTTGTTGATTGCGCCGTCTGATTGCCAGCATTTACTGCGTTTGCTGCAGCAGCAGAGGAGGCAACCGCTGCTGATGTTGCCGCTTTTTGCTGTTCTTGACCGTGGGTCACTGCTGCTTTAAGCAAGGTATTCAAGGTGTCGTTTTCTGTTGCCGTATAACTTAACTTTGCCCCATCTCGCACATGAGCCGTTTGATCTAGGACACCATCCACAATGACAGCTTTATCAAAATTAGCATTCATGGCTTGGATAGCTGAGATATCAGCTTTTAGCGCCGTTACCTTAGCTTTCAGGCTAGCATAGTCAGCTTGTCCAGATAATTTTGCCAGTTCTTTTGACAACTGATCAATCTGGGCAAAGTGATCATTTTTTAGTTTGGTTTGCTTTTTGTCTGTGAAAAATGCCGCATAGCTTTGCTTAAAGGCTGCTGTTTTTTTCGCTTCCTCTGATTTTTGAGCCTTGTCTTTAGCAGTTTTAGCTGCCTGTTTTTGATTGGCTTGGTCAACATTGTGCCAAACAAGACCACCAGCAGATAATAGGAGCAAGGCACAAGCACCGATAATCAAAGGTTTTTGATACTTGCGACTGCTAGTGCCAGCCTCGTCATCATTATCGCTGATCTCATCTGATTTGAGGACTGTTTTATCAGTACGCGACTTGCCTGAGAAAGTTTCAGGTGCAACTGCCGCATCTACCGTATCAGCCGCCTCAGTCGTATCAGGGCTTGCTTGCACAGCTGCTTCATCAGCTGCCAAGACAACCGTATCAAAAGACCCATGTACTTCAGGAAAATCAGGTTCAACCGCTTCTGAGACATCACTTGTGACCTGTACCTCAGAGTCAGAGTCGAGAGCTACCGGCGAACTTGGTGTTGAAGCTTGTTCGGACTGTTCAATTTCAGCTTGTTCAGGTTGGATTGGCGTCTCGCTTGTTTCAGCATCAGGTGTATCATTCGAACTAGAGACTGAATCATCTGGCGCAAGATCAGTCACTTCTGTCGTAGCAGTCGCTTCAGTCGATTTAATCGCTTCCGCTTCTGTCGTTTCGCTCGCATCCGAAACAGCATCCGTCACCTGAGGCTCCTCTGCTACCTCTGCCGAAGCACGAGCTGTTTTGACCAAGTCATCCAGAGCTGCTGCTGCCGCAAGTTTTTTCTCTTTCCGTTCTTTTTTGACTGTTTCAATCTGAGACCGGTGCTGCCGAATATACTTATCAAGCGAGCTTTCCTGATTCAAATTATCTGCTGCGATTTTGTGAGACTTAGTCGCCACTTCTTCGACTGTCAACTTTTCAGCATCTTTCAAGGCAATTGTTTTTTCTTTATAAGCTGTTTTTTTCTTCTTTTTAGACATATTATTTTATTCTCTTCCCAAAATATTGATATAGATCTGTGCGAAGACGGCCGTTATACAACTTTCGCTTTTTAGTAGCTTTAGCACCATAATGCTTTTCAAAATCCAAGTCACTTGTAATGATGTATTTACTCCAAGTCTCAAGTGGCTTAAAGGTTTGACCCATTTCTTGATACAGCTGATGGGCTGCTGCCTCATCTCCCAAACGCTCGCCATAAGGTGGATTCGCAATCAACACACCGTCCAACTTATCCGTACGGAAATCTTGCAGTCTCATCTGCTTAAACTGAATGAGACCATCTAAGCCAATCTCCAAAGCATTTTCTTGGGCAATTTGAATCATTTTGCCATCAATATCAAAACCTGAAATATCAAGCACCGCATCATAATCAGCTTGGGCTTCCGCATCATCCCTAACCTTCTTAAAAATATCCGCTTCAAACCAAGGCCATGCTTCAAAAGCAAACTCACGATTGAAGCCGGGCGCAATATTCATCCCAATCAATGCAGCCTCGATACAAAAAGTACCAGAACCACAAGTCGGATCAATCAGCGGGCGAGACATATTCGCACGCCAATTGGTCAACATGATAATAGCAGCTGCCATATTTTCTTTAATCGGTGCACCGCCTTTATCCACGCGATAGCCCCGTTTAAAAAGTGACGCGCCCGTTGTATCGAGCATAATCGTTGCCACATTTTTGTACAGCGCGACTTCCAAAGAGAAGAGAGCGCCCGTTTCAGGAATTGGCACGTTTTCCGGTCGATGATAATGCACCTGCAACTTTTTAGCAATCGCTTTTTTAGTGATGGCTTGAATACTTGGCTCATGATGCAAGTCAGACTTGATCGCTTTGGCCTTGGCGATCGGAAATTGTGCGCCAAAGGGTAATAGTTCTGGCCAATCCAAAGCATAGACCCCTTCAAACAAGTCATCAAAGGTGGTCGCAGGAAACTCCCCGACAATGATTTTGATCCGGTCAGCTGTTCTTAACCAGAGATTCGCCGTGGCAATGGTTGCCTTGTCGCCTGAGAATAGAACACGTGAACGATCGTCTAGTTTGGTCTCAATCCCCAAATCACGCAATTCACGTGCGGTCAAACTTTCTAGCCCGGCCGCAGCAGTCGCTACCAAATTAAAATTATTTTTCATCTCATCTCTTTCATCAATCGACCCAAGTGCTTTCACACGCCTATCTATTCAGCTTTAGCGTGTCTAGATTGGTCAACTACAAAGGTCAAGTTTATCAAAAAAGCTGGAGCTTTACGCCCCAGCCCCTGTCATCCAGTTTTCTATAAGCCATGTTTTGTTCCAGTTGGCGTTGCACCAACCTTCGATAATCATCTGTCTGCCAAGTTTAGTCATGCTAAACCCAGCCTCGCCGTACGTTCACTTCCGCTTGGCAAGTGCCCCTACCATAAGTTTGGGTTGCTCGCTTGAGGGGTTTACCACGTTCCACTTGCTAAGTTTCCAAAGCAACTCGTCTCTATGGCACTTTTACAGAATTTGTCGCTTATCTTCACAAGGAAAACTTAGCTAAAATTCAGCCGTTAGGTCTGACACACCTACCTAGGCTTATGGTTTCGCCTAGCACAAACACTGCGAGCATCTCAGCTCGCGCGAGCATGGACTTTCCTCACGATTCACAAGACAAGCAAGAAATCGCGCAATTATCCAAAAACTGGTTGTTCCACAACTGTCTATCCCATCACGAACTGAGTGGAGAGATTATTAGACTGGCGCTGTTTGGATTATTCAGCGCTAACGCCACTCTCCGCACCACTTGTCGTTGTTTGAGCTTGAGGACCAAATACCGCACGTTCCAAACGATTCAACCGTTTCAGAATATCAAAATTATTAGCCGATTTCATCGTCACACGCGCCCCAGCACCTGCTTCTGCTGCCTCACCAACTGAACCAAGCGGATTAAACCGTTGGGTATTTTCCGATACGGCAATCTGTGGTTTGCTTTCAAGATTACGAATCTTTTTCTTTAAAAATTCATTTTCTTCTTGCAAAGACAGGATTTCCTCTTGGAATCTTTCATAATCAACAATGACGTCATCTAACAAATCATTGACTTGATCCTTGTCATAGCCACGCATTTTAATATCAAAATCTGCATCATAAATATCTTTAGGGGTAAAATTATAAGTCGCCATTTTTTAAAATTCTCACTATTTCTATCGTTATAGATTTAATCTTACCAAAAAATAAAGACCTTGACAAGTCTCACTGTGACGAAGTTCACAACAAATGCATAAAGCAATCGCATGAGCATGATCGCAATAACTCCTTAATATCTAGCCAAATACTAGCGTGATTACGGTGGTGCCGTTTCGATCTTTGTCTCAAAACTGCGTGGCGACACGCCTCCAATCTGCAATTGTGTCATGCGTTTGTCGTGTCCAAAGGAGGATTTAGCTAGCTGAACCATCAAAAAAGCCTCAACCTATTAGCTGAGACTTGATTTATCACGTGCTCTACAAGCAATAACTACTACTCATTCTGTAAAAACGCAATAGCTTTCTTGTATTTAGCTAGTCTTTCATTGTCACTATCGGTTAGATTGTGCAATCGAGAGACGTCAGAATTATGTTTTAAATCTGCTAATTTAACTGTTCGTGCCAATTGATCTTGCTTAACTTCCGCCAGATAATCAAAGTAGGGTTGATTTTTGTCATGAGTCAATAATTGGACTGCTGTCATTACAGAACTTGGCATACCAATAGCCTGTAAATCAGCCATTATCACTTCAGTATCTTCAAGCGTATCGTGGAGAAAGGCAGTCGCTTTTTCCTCATCTGTCTTAACAAAACTCGCAACCCTCTTGGGGTGCTCAATATAAGCAACATTTGCTTTATCCACCTGACCAGAATGTGCGGCTTGGGCTAGTAGATAGGCTCTCCTTAGCAAATCAGTGATGTAAACGCCGTGTAAGACACGCTCAACCTCAAAATCAGTGATCACACGTTCAATTGACAAACGAGTTTGAGACAACGATTGGTTATCTTTATCCATTAACTATCTCCACGTCTTTTAATTACCCAAATCACTACCACAACCACTGCCAAAGAAATCAACACTGACACTAGCGGGTAAGCAACAAAGCTGGCGATGTACAAAGCGCTTGACATGATGGCTAAGCTGATGAGTAGCGGAATCAAAATAAGGGCAACCGCTAGACTCAGGATTGTCAATATCAGCTTAACCCACAAGGGAAGTACCTTAAGCCGTTTCGGTAGTTTGTCATCAACGATCTGCCAAACTTGTTTAGCCATTTTTTCTTTGTACCATCTTTACCGCCTTATCTCTTATGTAGCACGACACCGACATCAATCGTTTGATTGGTATTATCATAATCAAAGATGAATGGTTGTGAACCAATGCCTACCGAACTTTCACCGTATTTTTCTTTGAAATCTTGCAAGGAAAAGGTCATGGTGTAAATAGTATGTTGCCCACCCCTTTGTTGCGCCTCTATTTTTTCAATAGTACAGGTCTTATCATTAAATACAATCGCATTACTTTGCAAGACATAGCTTATGGTGCCATCATCACTTTGCCAAGTTCCAATAAGTGCTGCCGGAATTGTTTGTATCTCTTGAACATATCTGGCATCGCTTTGGTCTTCGATGATCAGACCATCAGAAATCCTAACAATAAATTGGTGGGTTGGCTGTCCCGGAAACGAAGCATTGCCATAAAAGTTCAACATTTTGACATGTTCATCATCTTTTAAAAGCTTCAGATAGCTCCCCCCTGCACCGCCAATGTTAGTGTAATGGAGTGTGATGTCATCTTGACCTTGTGTTTCAAGCTGCCATTGTGCTGCCGAATAATTATTGCTATCAATCGAGATTAATTTTTGGTTGGCAGTGTTTTTGACGACCTTTTCATAAAATTTGATTGCTGCCGCTTTGGATGCCCAGACATCTGATTGAGGTGACGCTTTATCTTGGGGCGTTGCTGTCGATTTTTTAGTTTGCTTGGGTTTAACATCTGCCTGCTGACTTAGGGTGAACCCACCCAACATCAGTAGAAAGATGCCTAATCCGACGTATCTTTTTTTCATAATTCCCCTCCTTCACAGCAAACAGTCATTTTTCTTAAATTATACCGCTAAAGCAAGAGATTAGCAACTCTTCCCTGACACCCAATCACTCAAGCAGCTTGATAAAAGATGACCATTTTTTATCCGACGGCGCATCTTTTTTACATGACGATCACTCTTTTTTTCCAGACGGCACATCTTTTTTACTCGACAGACACTCTTTTTTGACCAACGCCGACTCTTTTTTGACCAACGACCACTCTTTTTTGACCACGCTTGATATTTTTGGTTTAAACGTTAGCGCCTCGATTGGTTCAAACAAAAACACGCCGTCATACAGTGACAGCGTGTTGCACTCTTAGTCTTCATCGTATCGTACTATTTAATCTTTTCTTCCTCATAGTCACCGTTGCTACAAACAACTTGTTTACCGCCACCACGGACTTTCTTTTCGACCAAGAATTGCCCACATTTTGGACAATCACGGCCAATTGGTTTATCCCATGAGGTAAAGTCACAGTCAGGATAACGGGCACAACCGTAGAAAATCCGATTGCGTTTTGATTTTCGCTCAATGACTTGACCTTGATGACAGGTCGGACAAATCACACCAATCTCTTTAACAATGGCTTTGGTATTACGGCAATCTGGGAAATTACTACAGGCATAAAACTTACCATATTTTCCCAGTTTGATGACCATCGGATGCCCACAAACGTCACAGTCAAAGCCAGCTGGTTCGTCTTTGATTTGAATCTTTTCAATCTCGGTTTCAGCTTTTTCCAACTCAAGCGCAAAAGGTTGATAAAACTTATCTACCACATCTACCCACTGTCTGGTGCCATGTTCGACATCGTCCAATGACCGCTCCATATCAACCGTAAAGGCTGTATTGACGATATTGGGGAAAAATGCCACAACCATTTGATTGACAATCTCACCTAGCTCTGTCGGCTCAAAGCGCTTAGCAGAGAGTTTAACATAGTAGCGCCGTTGAATCGTTTCCAGCGTTGGTGCATAGGTAGACGGCCGACCGACACCGATTTCTTCTAGTGTCTTGATTAAGGTTGCTTCGCTGTAACGTGCAGGTGGCTGAGTGAAATGCTGCTCGGGCTGAATCGTTTCTTTTTTGACAAGATCGCCAACTGCCATCTCTGGTAACATTTTACTTTTATCGGCATCATTATAGACAGCCATGTAGCCCTCAAACTTGACCTGAGAACCATTTGCTGTAAAGATCACACCGTTTTGCGAGAGATTAACCTTGACCGTATCAAAGATCGCCGCTGTCATCTGGCTAGCAACAAAACGATTCCAAATCAAGCGATACAACTTTAATTGGTCTTTGTCGAGATACTTGGCAATACTTTCGGGTGTATACAAGACATTGGACGGGCGAATCGCCTCATGGGCATCCTGCGCACCGGCAATATTCTTGACACGACTGCCATGCTTACTATAAGGTTCGCCATAGGTGTCAACGATATAGCTTGCAGCAGCGGTTTGAGCAAGGGGCGAAATACGGGTTGAGTCCGTCCTCATATATGTAATCAGCCCTTGATGACCGTTAGGGCCAAGCGTGATCCCTTCATACAGTTGTTGGGCAACAGACATCGTCTTTCTAGCCCTAAAATTGATTTTATTAGCTGAATCTTGTTGCAAAGAGGAAGTCGTATAAGGCAGCGGTGCATTGCGCCGGCGCTCTTTTTTATCGACCTGATCGACCCTAAAATCAGCAGATGTCAGCCGTTCCATGACTTCTAAGACATCTGAGTTATGATGCAGTTTTTTCTTCTTGCCATCAAGACCGTAAAAGTTAGCCGCAAATTTCTTCGTGCCTTTTTTGAAATTGCCTGCGATTGACCAGTATTCCTCTGGAATAAAGGCATTGATTTCCTTTTCACGATCAATAATCAGCTTGAGGGCGATGGATTGCACACGACCAGCTGACAAACCTTTTTTGATTTTCTTCCATAGAATAGGCGAAATTGAATAGCCCACCAAACGATCGAGAATGCGGCGTGCTTGTTGAGCATCGACCAAATCTAAGTCAATTGACCGTGGTTCTTTAAAGGCTTCCTTTACCGCATCTTTAGTGATTTCGTTAAAAACGACACGGTTTTTATCATGGACATCTAAGCCTAAAATATGCGCCAAGTGCCAAGCAATCGCTTCTCCCTCTCTATCCGGGTCACTTGCTAGATAGACAGCTTTGGCATTCTTGGCTTCTTTTTTAAGTGAATTGATGAGCGGACCTTTACCGCGAATATTGATGTATTGGGGTTCATAGTGGTTCTTGATGTCAACAGACATGGTTGACTTTTTCAAATCCCGAATGTGTCCCACTGATGCGACAACCTTATAGTTACGCCCCAGATATTTTTCGATTGTCTTAGCCTTAGCAGGGGACTCAACAATGACCAAGTTCTTTTTAATCTTTGAACTCGCTCGCTTCTTAGGTGTTTTTTTAGGTGTTGCGGCTTGCTTCTTGGCTTTTGCTGTTGAAGTCTCTGCCGTTTCTTTTGCTTGAGTTGTTGTTGCGACCATCTTGGTGCCAACTTTCTATTAAGTATCGTCAACCTATGATAACGGCTTTTTTGGGGATTGTCAAGGAAGAAAAACGTCATCGTGTTTTCTTATAGGAGAAACGCTTTTTTAAAAATCAAAAACTACCGACTTACAATCGGTAGTTTAGGCTTAACAAAAGGGTGGAGCAGATTTAAGGCGCATGTGTGAAATTAGTTGATCGTATACACTAAAGCTGGGGGGATCGACAGACCAGATTCAACCTACGCATTACTACGATGGTTAAATTCGCCTTTGGGTCGATTTACCACTTCGGAACCCCTAAACAAAGAACAATCGGCTCAACTACTGCTCTACTTTTTCGCAAACTTAATATCATAAATTGACATCTCGTTATCCTATAGAATATGAAATGTTTTTAAACCAAAAATATCAACCAGCAAATGCAAATACATCAGTTTCTAGTGATGCCCCTGTGATGAGCTCTTTTAGCCCTAACACCGTCTCACCAATCCAGTTCGCTAACTGAAAAATAGATATCATAATTTTTTACGTGTGTAGACTGCCTGCCTTAAACATTTTCACTTCTCACTCTGCTCAGTAATCCAAAAATAACGACAGTACAAATCATTAATTTGATGAAATAACTTCCAACTGCTCCTTGAAGTCCCGTAAACAACTGATTATTGATTTCTGTCAGCCAATAAGTAGGTAGGAAAGCCGCAACTTTCTGCATAGCTTCCGGCA
This sequence comes from Streptococcaceae bacterium, assembly GCA_031270325.1. Lineage (GTDB taxonomy): Bacteria > Bacillota > Bacilli > Lactobacillales > Streptococcaceae > Pseudolactococcus. The sequence goes on along the minus strand of JAISXW010000011.1, from coordinate 60,844 downwards.
TGATGGCTGCTGGCCACAAGGTACCGCCCAGCATTGCCAGTGGTAAGGCAACCACTTTTGCCAGTAACTGACCCGTAGATTTTTTGGTCGTCACACTTACCAGCAATAAACCAAGCCCTGCTGCAATAATATTCAGTAACCCATATGCGGCAATCAGTAACAACAGCTGCTGAGCTGAGATGCCGAGATCAATTTTGAAAACTGTGACCAACAGGACGAGCATCAGCAAGAATTGCATGACACCAATCAGGGCAAATACGCCAATCGTTTGAACATAGTAGCTGAATTTACTCTTTGTTGTTAATAAAAACCGCTGTGTTGTCGAATGGAATTTATCATCTAAAAACAGCAAAGTACTCGTCATTGTCCAAAAAATCATGACAAACACGACCATATTAAATGCACTCGTTAAAATCACGGCATTCGGATTTCCCAATGTTTTCGTCTTGAAACCAATCGTAGAACTGTCTTTTTCGACTTTATCCAGATTTTCTTCAAACAATGTCTGAGTAGCCGAGTTTTTTGCCAACGTCTGTATCGTTGACAAAATACTGTTCATTTTTACTTCAAGTGTTTTAGAATTGAAGCTGACATCCTTCTCATACATCTTCGCTTTAAGCGCTTGGGGGTTTTGATAAATGTCCTTCAATTTTTGAGTCAAAACGATTCCCAGATTGGTTTGATGATCCATCGCCTCCTGTTGATGCTTTGCGGTTACCACTTCAACATTCTGATTTTTAAGCATCCGCGACACGTAGCTTTCCATTTTAGGATCATCTGCATAGAGCGTTAGCGATACTTTCGTTGCTTCGTTGTATTGGCTGACAACCATGAAGGTCGCCATGATCGGCAACAAAATCATCATTAAGAAGGTCATCTTTCTTTTGAAAATTCTTTTGAGATATAACTCGAATAGTTTCATTTGACTCTCCTTTTCGTTAACAGCCTGATAGATAAGGCAATAAATATAGCGGAATAGAGCAGAGTCGTGTATACCGGTTTCATGTCAACAACCCCCTGCTGCATATAGTTGAACAGCGGTTTTTGAAAAATCTCATTGAGACTGAGTTCTGACAACTCCCCCATATCGAGCTTCACAAAACCACCGCCTATGAATGTCATAGCTGGTATCATCAGAGTAACGATCCTGTCCACCGCCTCGGTCCTTCTACCCAAAACGCCTAAAATCAAGCCTAATGCATTGAAGAAGATTGAGGCAACGAGAATCGTGACCAACACGACCCAAGGCTTCTCACCATAATCAACATTGAACAATACTTTTGAACTAAGAACGATCAGTCCTCCCTGAAAAACAGAGATCGTGATGCCCGTTAATAATTGTCCCAGCACTAAGCTGCTTTTTGTCACTGAAGAGCTCAGGTAACGATCACCTAAAGCACCATCATACTCTTCCTGAATAAAGTTCATCGTGTTCGCTAATCCGTAGAATAAAATCAAGATCAGCATCGTCACACCGTAGTAACTGATTGCCGAGATACTGCTGCTGTCCTTTTTCGTTGTTGCTGCCTTACTGCCATTAACTAACAAGCTGTTATAGACATGGGTTTGCAGCTGTTTGCTACTGTTTTCACTCAAGACATTCATGACCTGATAGCCATCTCCAAAAGCGGATAGGGTCAGGGCAGTGATATTGATGATATCAATATTGCTGTCTGTCCCATAAATAGAGACGTCACTGCTTTTCTTCTCTTGAAAATTTGTGGATAAATCAGCCGGTAAATAAATCACCTGATCATATTTACCTGTTGTCAATTCTTTTTTTGCCTGATCTAAATTTGAAAACTCTTTAATATTGAGTGTCTGATTGTTGTCTTTATTTGTTAAAAATCCAACGATACTCGTGCCAAGTTGACCTGTATCTTGATTGACAACAATCGTTTCAACCTTCTTAATGGTCGTCCCTATCTTTTCCTTTTCAGATGATTCAAAAGCAGATGACAAGGCATTCCCTAAAATGAAGATCAACAATAATGGCAATAAAATATAGTTGGTCACTATCAAGGGTGATTTGATTTTTCTCTTTAAACTGGTTAAGAAAATTGTTTTCATTCTTAATCCCTCAATTTCTTTCTGGTCAATTCAAAGAATACTTGCTCCAAATTAGGTATGATATACTTGAAACTCTTGATCTCCTGTGGAAATACATCCTGAATCGTTTTGAAGATCGTAAAATCCTTTTGAGCAATTGCAATCGTTACTCTGTGTCCTTCTAGAGAAAGGACATCAAATTGCGTCAGTTTTTCCTCATAGATGGTGCCTTCGTTTTCCATTTCTAGCTCAATCAGCCCTTGTTTAGAATAAGATTGGATCACTTCAGACAGTTCGCCTTCACAAAGCAGCTGTCCCTTATCAATGATCCCTACATGAGAACAGATTTTTTCTACTTCTTCCATATAATGTGAAATATAGACGATCGTTCTGCCACGCTGGTTCAGCGCCACAATCGAATCCAAAATATGATTGCGTGATTGAGGATCGACTCCCACAGTAGGCTCGTCCAAAATAATCACATCCGGATCATGCACAATGCCACAGGCAATGTTCAACCTTCTCTTCATACCACCTGAGAAATTTTTGGGAGTCTTGCTTCGTTCCTCCCATAAACCAACAAATTCCAATGCGTATTTGGTCTGTGCCTTTAGCTCATCCCCTTTTAAGCCATACAGCTTGCCGAAAAACAGAACGTTTTCATAGGCTGACAAATCATAGATAAGCGCTAAATCCTGTGGCACATAGCCAATCTGTTTATTGGTATCCTTATTCGGCTTTTTACCGAACCACTCAATTTTTCCAGATTTTGCATCATCCAAGCCCAACATCACTCGGGTCAAGGTAGACTTCCCTGCACCGTTTGGACCTAATAACCCATAAATCTGACCTTCTCCAATAGAAAGTGATAAGCCCTTTAAGACTAACTGATCCTTTTTGTAAGCAAATTCTATATCTTTACCTTTAAAAATGTTGTTCATGATATTCCTCCTGAGTTTAGTCATTTTTGACTTCAACTATTTAATTATACTGTTCTGATAATTATTTATCTACCTAATTAGGTTACCATCTGTCAACCTATTTTTTGCTTTTTTAGCCCAACTTCCTTGAAAAATCAAGCTTTCTAAAAAATTTGGGGTTACCGAATGGTAACCTAAATTTATCAATTTTCTTTAAAAGATCGATCATTTTCTCCTTTTCATCACGACAAATGTATGGAAAAATTTTGAGCATGAGAGGTCGATTTAAGGAACGCTAAGGAATAAAATAAGCTTCATGCCTCTGTCGTATCAATTAATATAAGCTATACTATACAAAACAGAAAGGTTGAGTGTCATGCAATTTTCCCGTGTTGACAAACGTATTTTTCTAGCATTTTGTGCTGTTGCTAACACAATGATTGGAAATGGTAATACGTTCTGCTTACTTTTCATCTGTATGTTCCTCCATGAATTTTCGTAATTCTTCTAGTGCATTTTCTTTTTGATAATGCACGGTACTTTTCGCAAGATTCATTAGTGTAGCAATGTCTGCATCTTTCATCTCCTGATGCTTCAGGCGTTTGTCCTGAAGATTTCGGAAGTCCTAAATACTTCTTCCCAAATCCTAAACAAAAAACGATCGGCTCAACTACTGCGAACGACCGTTTATTTAAGGCGCAATGACAGTGACAGCCATCATTTTAAGATAATGGCCGCAATCATTGGGCTGACAATGACATAGACGATACCAGTCACACCAATCGACAAACCCGCCATTGCCCCCTCGATTTGTCCGAGCTGCATAGCAGCACCCGTCCCAATGGCATGACCTGTCCCACCAAGTGCGACACCTTTAGCGACACGATCCTTAATCCCAAACAACTCTAGCATAACCGGTCCAATCACTGAAGTTAAAATCCCTGTCGCTACGACAACGACTAGGGTAATCGTTGCCATACCACCCATTTTACTGGTAATGCCAATCGCCATGGCGGTAGTCACAGACTTGGGGAAAAGACTGATAGCGAGGAAGAAATTCATACCAAATAATCTGGCAAGTACGGCGGTCAGGGCAGTGTTGACAATCGCACCAATCACCACACCTGAGATAATGCTACGAGCATGAAACTTCATCAGCTTGAACGCTTGGAACAAGGGTATCCCCAGCGCCACGGTCGATGGTACGATTAAAGTATTCAAATAAGACCCACCGATATAGTAATCCTGATAGGATATCCCTGTCACTTTCAAAAAGACGATGAGCATCAGGACAGCGATTAAGAGAGGTGTCGTCGCGGGATTTGACCATTTCCGATGAATTTGACTGGCAAGAAAGTATGCCAAAATTGAGAGCGTTATCCCAAATAAAGGATTTGAAACAACTTCTTTCATTTTCTATACTCCCCCTCAAAACGTTGTTTGACAAACTGGGTCACGAAAGCGATCACCGCCAGATTGACCACAAGGGCGAGCACTGTAATCAAAATAATCTGCCACCAATACTTGGCAATCGCATCCCAATGACTCATAATCCCAACACCCGCAGGTAAAAAGAGAATGGTCATATTTTCAATCATAAACTGACCAGCATCGTAAATCTGACGTAGTCTGATCAGTTTAAACTTGAGAGCAAGAAAAAGTAAGAGCATCCCGATAATCGAACCCGGAACGGGCAGGTTGAATCCTGTGGACAAGATTTCTCCGGCAAGAGAAAACAAGAGGATATAAAGTAATTGAAAATAAATTTTCATTTCAACAAAGCGACCTTTCTAAACATTATTTATTATAACGCTTTTTTAAGAAAATGATAGGGCGAGTTGCCAATCATCCGACAAAAGCATGAACAACCACGAGATAGAGACTACTTTAAAAGCCAGCAACTCTTTTGACAAGGTAGTTGCCTTTCTTTATCTCCTGCCACAACCGTTGAGAGTCAAACTTCTCCACGCCACGAGCTGAAATGAGTCATCAGCCCAAACCGCAAAAAAAGACTGACAGAATCTTTGAACTCCTATCAGTCTTTTGGGTTAACCTTAATTTATTTAACTGTACGAACACGCATCGTATTGGTACGGCCAGAACCAACTGGTACACCAGCAACGATGATGATGTTATCGCCAGATTCAACAAGACCAGAGTCGATCGCTGCTTTTTCAGCAATTTCAAACATGTCATCAGTTGAAGCAGGTTTTTCAGTCAATACTGGAATCACGCCCCAGTTAATCATCAATGATTTTTCAACTTTTTCATCAAATGTCACGGCTAAAATATCAGCTTCAGGACGGTATTTAGAAATCAAACGAGCAGTTGATCCAGATTCAGTCAAGGCAACAATCAATTTGATGTCCATAGAGTTCGTTGCGTCTTTAACTGCAGAAGCCACAACTTCAGTAACAGTTGAACGGTCAAACTTAGAAGAAGACAGACGACCATATTCTTTCAAAAGTGCTTGGGCATTTTTATCAACAGTTGCCATTGTCCGAACTGATTCTACTGGGTATTTACCGTTAGCAGACTCACCAGAAAGCATTGTCGCATCAGTACCGTCAATCACCGCATTGAACACATCAGAGATTTCTGAACGTGTCGCACGTGGTTTGTCAGTCATTGTTTCAAGCATGTTTGTCGCTGTAATGACTGCTTTACCAGCAGCATTGACTTTTTGGATAATTTGTTTTTGGTAAACTGGTACCATTTCAAACGGTACTTCAATCCCCATATCTCCACGCGCAATCATAATCCCTTCGGAAGCTGCAATGATTTCATCAATATTGTCGATACCTTGTTGGTTTTCGATTTTAGGGAAAAGTTGAACGTGTGTATTGCCAGTTTCTTCAAGAATCGCACGCACTTCATTAACATCTTTAGCAGAGCGTACAAATGAAATAGCGATAAAGTTCAAGCCTTGTTCCAAACCAAAGCGAATGTCTGCATTGTCACGTTCAGCAAGCGCTGGGAAAGGAATTTTAGTGTTAGGAATGTTCACACCTTTTTGTTTGGCAATCACACCATCATTTTGAACTTCAACTTCAAATTCACGTTTTGCTGCATCTTTACCTGCAAGTGTCAAACCAAGTTTGCCATCATCAATCAGGATTGTTTGACCAATCTCAACGTTATCAAAAATATCAAGGCCACCTGCAACGTTCAAGGCAATCACATCATGAGTAGATTTCAAACCTTGTTTAGTTGCTACGCGAAGTTTATCGCCAGTCTTATAAGCGTATTCTTTAGCATCATCTTCGAACAATTCCGTACGGATTTCAGGTCCTTTAGTATCGAGCAAGAAACCAACTTTTTGGTTAGCAATTTCTTCAGCACGACGCACTACTTTCATGCGATCCCCTTGTTCAGCATGATCGCCATGTGAGAAATTAAAACGGAAAACATTTGCGCCTTCTTTGATGAGTGCAGCAATCTTCTGTGCTGATGCTTCTACATCAAGTTTTTCACCCCAATAGCCATCATCGCCGAATTTTTTACCACCACGGATTTCAACAGCTGGTCCAAGTGTTGCAACAATTTTTACGCGTTTGTTCATTTTGATAGAACTCCTTCTATAATTAAATGGTTTTCACCAATATTTATCGACATCTCAAGACGAGGTGCCTGAAACTGCTGATGCAGCTAAATAACATTTGTTCAAAGAAATTAAGATGAGATTTCCTTATTCAGTTTGTACAAAGCAAGATTGGCTTGATGTGGATTATTGACAATAATGTTACCATTGTCAAGACTGAATAAAGCCCCTTCTTCTGCTGTTCCCAAAATTGGACTTTCGACCAATTTTTCATTGTGAATCCCAACTGCAAGACCACCACGGCCGTCTTTTAATAATTCGACAGCACGCGCCCCCATCCATGAGGCAAGAACACGGTCACGCGCACTAGGTGTGCCACCACGTTGAATATGACCCAAGATACTGACACGAAGATCACTGTCATCTCCAGCCGCTTTAAGTTTTTCAGCCAATTCAGGACCAGACATCACACCTTCTGCAAGGACAATGATATTATGCTTTTTACCATTTTTATAACCATGTTTGATCGAAGCAACCAATTCATTGATATCAAAATCATGTTCAGGAATGATAATTTCATCAGCACCTGCACCAATACCAGCCCAAAGTGCAATATCGCCAGCATGACGTCCCATTACTTCAACGATAAAGGTCCGCTTATGTGACGAAGATGTATCGCGAATTTTATCAATCGCTTCAAGCGCTGTTGCAACTGCTGTGTCAAACCCAATTGTGTAATCAGTTCCCACAATATCGTTATCAATCGTGCCAGGTACACCAACTGCTGGGAAACCATGTTCGGTCAAACGCATCGCACCATGGTAAGAGCCATCTCCACCAATAACGACCACACCTTCAATCCCATGTTTTTTAAGTTGTTCAATACCTGCAAGTTGACCTTCAAGCTCAGCGAACTCAGGAAAACGGGCAGAGTACAAGAATGTGCCGCCACGTGAAATCTTGTCTCCAACAGCTCTAACTGTCAAGGGGAAAATGTCGCCAGCAACCATACCAGCGTAACCATAGTTAATGCCAAAAACTTCCATGCCTTCGTAAATGGCTTTACGGACGACGGCACGGACAGCAGCATTCATACCAGGGGCGTCACCACCACTGGTCAAAACGGCAATACGTTTCATTTGAATATCAATCCTCCAAAGTTTTTATCTTAATCATTATACCACGTTTAAGTTTATTTTGTCAGCGGTAAGTAACAAGAAAACGTTTTCCCTTAGATAGACATTTTATCTATTAGAAAAAACGCTAAAACATTTACTTTGGAAATCAAAGAAAGTGATTAAACTACAACTTTTAACTTTGCCCTTATCTTGCTAGCTAAGCTTAAGCTGAATAAACAAGTTGGCCATTCAAGAATGTCGCAGAGAGTTCAAGGTTAGGGTCTAAAACGATAAAATCAGCGTCAAATCCTGCTTTAATCCGACCACATTGATCATCAATTCCCACAGATTTGGCAGGAATCAGCGATGCCATCATAACTGCTTCTTCAGGTGAGGCAATGCCCCATTCAACAACATTTTTCAAACCGTCTTTTAGTTTTAAAATCGAACCTGCCAGATTACCACCATCTTTAAGTCGAGCAGTCCCGTTTTCAACAATAACTGCATATTCACCTAGCGTATAATTGCCATCAGGTTCGCCACCTGCCCGCATACAATCTGTAATCAGGGCAACATGATCATGACCTTTTTGTTTCATCAAAATATCACACGCTTTAGGGTGAACATGATGCCCATCACAGATTAACTCGGCATAAGTATGAGGAATTTCATAAATCGCACCAACCATCCCGAGTTCTCGATGGGTCAAGCCTCGCATGCCATTATAAGCATGTACCCAAATGTTAGCACCGGCTTCTGCCGCTCGAACAGCTTCTTCGTACGTGGCATCAGAATGTCCTAGTGCTACTTTAGTTCCGGTTGCCACAACTTTTGAAATAAAAGATTCAACACCATCGCGTTCAGGAGCGACAGCAATTTTTAATAACATCCCTTTGGCTGCTGCTTGCCAACCCTCAAATTCTTCAAAACTAGGATTACGCATATAAGCAGGATTTTGCGCCCCTTTGTATTTTTCAGTGAAATAAGGCCCCTCAAAGAAAATGCCTCGAATCTTAGCACCGCTTGCCTCTGTATAGTGATGACCAATCGTCTCACAAATATCACGTAGTTGGTCATAACTTGCTGTTAATGCCGTTGGCAAAAATGATGTCACACCAGTCGATAAAAGCGCATCGCTCATCGTATGCACAATACCGTCTTTATCGTTATCCATCACATCAACTCCTGCAAAACCATGCACATGCGTGTCCACCAATCCAGGTGCGATAGCCTTACCACTATAATCAATGACTTCTGCATTTTCAGGTATCTGATCAACATGATGACCAAACTTACCTCCATCAGTTATTTCCAGATAGCCACCAAGTTTGCTTTCATAAGGATAAAAAAATTTATCCGCTTTGATATAAATTGTCATCTCGCCAAGTTCCTCACGCTTTCTATATTAGTTGTTATCTTCATTTTACTACTTTATCCCCCATTTGTCAAAAATGGTCTAGCCCAATAAGAAAAAGCGAGGCAACTGCTACTCGCTTTTCTCTTTATTTGATAACTCCAGTAATTTCGCCTTGATTTCGGCTTCGAGTTGTCCTAACTCTACCTCACCTTGACGACGCTTAATCGCTCCCTCACGTTGAATCGCCATCGTTTCTTGAATCGTTTCAATCAGGTTAGCTTGCGTTGTTTTCAATGTTTCAATATCGACAACACCACGTTCATTTTCACGTGCTGCTTCAATAGACGATTGTTTGAGCATCTCAGAGTTTTTGGTCAACAAGTCATTTGTTGTGTTAGACACAATTCGTTGACTGGTCAGGGCATCTTTTTGTTTCAAAAGCGTCAAGGCAATCGCCACTTGATTTTTCCAAAGTGGAATCGCTGTATTGATAGATGTCTGAATTTTTTCTGCCAATTCTTGATTGGTATTTTGAATCATTCGGATCTGTGGCGCTTGTTGAATCGTAATTTGACGCGCCAACTTCAAATCATATTGCCGTTTGTCCAAACGATTTTTGTAACTTTCCAAATCAGAAATTTTTTGAATGGCAATCGCATTATCTGCGATACGCTCAGATTCAATCCGCACTTGTGGGATGATCGTCTCATCAAGTTCCTTGATTTTTAACTCTGCACCAGCGATGTAAACATTTAGAGCGTGGAAATAATCTAGGTTTTCAGCATAAAGTGTTTCTAAGGTCTTATTATCCTCTAGCAACCCTTTGTACTCATGTGTTAATTTGATTGAAATTTTATCAATGCCCGCGCCGAGTTTTTGATATTTTTGAGTGATTTCAAAAATAGACTTTTTAACCTTGCCAAACATTTTTTTGAAAAAACCAGGATCTTCTGCTACGAGGTCATTAGGATTAGATTCTTGTAATTGATACATCAAATCAGTCAAAGCTGTTCCAACTTCTCCCAAATCTTGTGCTTGTACTTTATTTAAAACAGATTGAGAAAAATCACCAATCTTTTTTTGGGCGACCGCACCGTATTCAATCACGGATTGTGAATTATTTTCATCAAGAGATAGCGATAATGTCTTTGCCTTCTCCAATTCCTCTTCGGAGAGTGTTGCAATCACTGTTTCTGGTGTCTCAGTCAAAGGGTGCTCATCTGTGACTGAGACCGCATCTGCCATCAACTCATCTAAAATTTCATTAGCCATTTTCCACCTCATCTTTAATCTTTTCAAGATTATCAGTCAACTCTAGTTCGTAATGCTTTGCTATTTTTTCCGATAGATTCCTGATGACCGCTTGGCTCTCCGTGAGCAAACTTTGATCCAATTTATCCACACTGCTTAAATCTTCATAAGTTGCAATCAATTCAACCATTGTCGGCAACTGTTTGTAAAGAAACTCATGATTGCCTAAAGCGGTCTGAGGATTTTTGACAATCAATTGAAATAGCTTTTTAGCACTTTTAAGCCCACCAGTCACACCCTCTATCAGTTGCAATGTATCGTCTGTTTTAACAACATTTTCCCACTTTTTAATCTGTATTTTAGCCTCATTCATCGTTTGACGAAAAACCGCAATGTCCTGATCTGATAAACCTTGCGCACGATATTGTCGGAGTAACTTTGGATGTTTCTGCTGTCTCTTGTAATCATGTATCAGCCACAAAACAAGTCCCACCACTATTATCATCAATATTATTATTAATTTCATAGTTCCATTATATCACACTTATTACAATTTCTTTTACGATTAGCCATCTGACTATGTTTTTTAGCTGAAAATATGATAAACTGTTAACAAACAATAGTTGGAGGTAATATGACTCAAAAAAAGATTGCAGTCCTAGGGCCAGGTTCTTGGGGGACTGCCTTATCACAGGTGCTCAATGATAATCATCATCAGGTCAGAATTTGGGGCAATGATGCCAGACAGATTTCTGAAATCAACGACAAGCACACCAATACGCTTTATTTTAAAGACATCATTTTGGACGAAGGGATCAAAGCCTACGAAGAGTTGTCCCTAGCGCTTGCAGATGTCGATGCTGTTTTATTCGTGGTACCGACTAGCGTGACTCGACTCGTTGCCAAACAGGTCGCACAGGTACTCGATCATAAAGTTGTCGTCATGCATGCCTCAAAAGGACTAGAGCAAGGCACACACAAACGTATTTCAACGATTTTGGAAGAAGAAATTCCAGCCGAGCTTCGCTCTGATATCGTCGTTGTCTCTGGTCCTTCTCATGCCGAAGAAGCAATTGTACGAGACTTGACTCTGATCACTGCCGCCTCTCAAAATCTTGAGGCTGCCAAATATGTGCAAGAACTCTTTAGCAACGACTACTTCCGCCTTTACACCAATGATGATGTGATTGGTGTAGAAACTGCAGCCGCCTTAAAAAATGTAATCGCAGTCGGTGCGGGCGCCTTACACGGACTTGGTTTTGGAGACAATGCCAAAGCAGCCATCATCACCCGTGGTCTAGCCGAAATCACTCGGTTGGGTGTCGCAATGGGCGCTAACCCCCTGACCTACATTGGTCTCTCGGGAGTTGGCGATTTGATTGTAACAGGTACTTCGGTTCACTCGCGAAACTGGCGAGCCGGTGATGCTTTAGGGCATGGCGAGAAATTGGCTGACATCGAAGCCAATATGGGCATGGTCATTGAAGGTGTCTCGACCACAAAAGTTGCTTATGAATTAGCAGGGCTGCTCAATGTTGAAATGCCAATCGTTGAAACGATTTACAAAGTGATTTACGAAGGTGCAGAGATTCGGGATAGCATTGTGAAGCTCATGCGTCGCGAAGGTCGCCCTGAAAATGAATATATAGTAGAAATAAAAGGATTGAATTAAGATGATAAACGATAACCACGACAAAAAAGTTCGCAAAGCCATTATCCCGGCCGCAGGGCTTGGGACACGCTTCTTGCCCGCAACCAAAGCAATTGCCAAAGAAATGTTGCCAATTGTAGATAAACCCACCATTCAATTTATCGTTGAAGAGGCGCTTAGATCTGGGATTGAAGATATCCTCATCGTCACTGGTAAAGCCAAACGTCCGATTGAAGATCATTTCGACTCAAATATCGAACTCGAAATGTCCCTCAAAGAAAAAGGGAAAAGCGACCTCTTAAAACTCGTTGAAGAAACAACCGATATCAACTTACACTTCATCAGACAAAGTCACCCTAAAGGTTTGGGACACGCTGTCTTACAAGCCAAAGCCTTTGTTGGTGACGAACCATTTGTCGTCATGCTAGGCGATGATTTGATGGAGTCAGAAGTACCATTAACGCAGCAACTGATCAATGACTACGAAAAAACACATGCCTCAACAATTGCTGTCATGGCAGTTCCTCACCAAGAGGTTGACAAATACGGTGTCATCGCACCTGAAGGCGAAGTCGAAAAAGGCCTCTACAATGTTGCCAACTTCGTTGAAAAGCCAGCTGTTGCCGATGCCCCAAGTGATTTAGCCATCATCGGCCGTTATCTCTTGACACCTGAAATCTTTGAAATTTTAGAAGTTCAAAAACCAGGCGCTGGCAATGAAATCCAACTGACCGATGCCATTGAAACTCTGAACAAAACACAGCGTGTCTTTGCCCGTGAGTTCAAAGGAAAACGTTTTGATGTCGGTGACAAGTTTGGCTTTGTTGAAACAACCATCGAATATGGGCTAACCCATCCTCAAATCAAACAAGCCTTGCATGATTACATCATCAAAAAAGGTAAAGCACTCGAAAAAGCTGAAGCAGCTCAAAAATAAAGCCAAGCGTTCTGTTGACCAGAACGCTTTTTTGATTGTCTCAGGGAGAGCGGTTCTATGAGCAACAAGGGGCTCATTTTTTTGAGCAAAAATGCCTAAAACGTGCTAAAATATGGTAATGAAAACAATCATCGGTCTTTTTAAACGCCTCATCAGTCAGGTCAATCAGGTCAAAACGTTACAAATGAAACCGTTGGACTTTGCCCTTATCCTGATCTTAATGCTGGCGAGCTTTACACCCTTCTTTTTATTTAAGGGTACCCAACACCACGGTAGCACAGCGCAGTTACGTGTGAATAGCAAAGTCATCAAAACGTTTGATCTGACTAAAAATCAAAAATATACATATACAGAAGAAGACGGTGATATCAATCTCATCGAAGTCCGTGATGGTCGCATCGCGATTGTCTACGCCAATTGCCCTGACCAGATTTGCGTCAGAAAAGGTTTTATTAGTAAAACTGGTCAAACAATTGTCTGTCTGCCTCATCGGCTAGTTATTGAGGTCATGAGTTCGGCAGATGATGATGAGAATGAAGATAGGATAATAGATTATTGATGATACCTCAACCCCTACACAGAATTGTTTATATCGCCTTATTAACGGCAAGCGCAACGATTATTGGCATCGTTGAGTCCCTATTCCCATCCCCCTTCCCCTTTGCACCGGGGGCTAAGTTTGGCTTCGCCAATTTGATTGTGCTAATGGCAATCTTTACCTTGAAAAAAACAGATGTGCTCCTTTTGGTCATGATCAAACTCCTCCTGACTGGTCTCTTCACTGGTTTTTCAGTCTTTCTTTATAGTCTGGCTGGCGGTGTCCTCTCCCTTTTAGCTATGTACCTAGCCAAAACACTCGGTCCACGCCTTGTGAGTTTGATTGGCATCTCATTAGTCGGCGGCTTTTTTCACAATGTCGGCCAACTGCTCACGGCCACTTGGGTCGCTCAAACGCCAACTGTCTTGCTCTATCTCCCGTGGTTAGCTTTCTTCGGCCTTTTAGCTGGCTTTTTTATCGGTGTTGCGGGCAACGCTTTGCTCTATCGGATCAAACCGATTACTGCCTTATTTGAAAAAGAAAATAAAATTTGGATGACACGCCCATGATCTTCTGGACCCCCTCCCCCTATCTGACAACACAACTCGATCAGGTGCAGCAACTCATGATCTCTGCCATTCGGGTCAAAAATCCTCAAACCCAACAAGCAATTTTAGACCTCCTGACATCTGGCGGAAAGATGCTAAGACCCGCCTACCTCCTCTTGTTTGCTGAATTTACAAGACTTGAACGCAACAAAAAGATCGCCCTAGCCAGTTCAATCGAACTCCTCCATACTGCCACCTTGATCCATGACGATATCATTGACAAAGCTGAGACACGGCGAGGCGTACCAACGATTTCCCATCTCTACGGCACAGATGTAGCGGTTTATGCAGGGGACTATCTTTTTGTGACCGTCTTTAAAATCATGGCGCAACACGCTTTAGACCTTTCCAACCTCAGCAATCGAATTGATGCGATGGAAAAATTACTTGATGGCGAACTCGGCCAGATGAATTTACGCTTTAATACCGATCAGACGATTCACGATTACATTGACAACATCTCTGGTAAAACTGCTGAGTTATTTGCCCAAGCCTGCGCGGTTGCCCCCTTCGCTGATAAGCAAGACCGACTGGCACAGCTGGCTTATGAGATTGGTCTCAATGTCGGGATTGCCTTTCAAATTATGGATGATTTTCTGGATTATACAGCAGATCGTCATACCTTTGGCAAGCCTGTTTTAGCCGATATCCAGCAGGGAATTTATTCGGCGCCTGTTTTATTTGCTTTGGCTGCTGACCCTCAAGTCGCAGCGCTGTTAAAAACAAAAGCATTTGATGACGTCTTTAAGGCGATTCATCAATCTGGTGCCTTAGAAAAGACCCATCAACTCGCCCAGACCTATACTTTGAAAGCCTTAAAGCTCATTGATAAACTGCCCACTCACCCGATCAAGTCTGATATTTATCAGATGACTGAAAAGCTCTTAGAAAGACACCTATGACACCAGAAAACTTTTATGCCGCACTTGAAACAGCTGGCATTCACTTATCTGATCAGCAAAAAGCACAGTTCGAGACCTATTTTGACTTTTTGGTCGCTGAAAATGCCAAAATCAATTTAACAGCCATTACTGAAAAACATGACGTTTATCTCAAACATTTCTATGACTCAATCGCCCCCATTCTGTATGGTGTGATTGATCACAGCTCGCGTCATTTATTAGATATTGGCGCTGGTGCAGGTTTCCCTAGCCTGCCAATGAAAATCATTTTTCCAGACTTGCAAGTCACAATTATTGATTCGCTCAATAAACGGATTAAATTTTTGACGGCTTTGTCTGAACAACTCGGTTTCGAGCCGACTTCTCTGACCCTCCTGCATGGTCGTGCTGAGGATTTCGGTCAAGACCCAACTTACCGTGGGCAGTTTGATTATGTCACAGCACGTGCTGTCGCCCGTTTAAATGTCTTAAGCGAATTAACCCTCCCTTTTCTCAAGAAAAACGGTAAACTGCTCTCGCTCAAAGCCAGTCAAATGTCAGACGAGATTGCTGAAGCCAAGCACGCCATTGCCATTTTAGGCGGCAAATTAGGCGACACACTCGATTACGCTCTACCAAACGGCGACGAACGACATCTGGTCATCATCGAAAAGAAAAAAGAAACCCCTAAAAAGTTCCCCAGAAAAGCCGGCACCCCAAATAAAAAGCCCTTATAACCCCCAAAAACGTCCTCAGTCTCCCAGCTTGAAAATAGCCCGACTGATGACGTTTTTTAAGACTTTCATTCCTGACGCTCACTTCTTCCGAACTCGGTCATTCCTATCCAGAACAAGCTCAGGCTTGGGCAAAACGAGCTCGGGCTTACTTTTTTATAACTCGAGCTTAGGCAAAATGAACTCGAGCTTACTTTTTTATAACTCGAGCTTGGTCAAAACAAACTCGAGTTTACTTTTTTATAGCTCGAGCTTATCCAAAACAAACTCGAGTTTACTTTTTTATAACTCGAGCTTAGTCAAAACAGGCTCGAGCTTACTTTTTTATAACTCGAGCTTATCCAAAACAAACTCGAGTTTACTTTTTTATAACTCGAGCTTATCCAAAACAAACTCGAGCTCACTTTTTTACTACTCGAGCTTATTCAAAACGAACTCGAGCTCACTTTTTTATAGCTCGAGCTTATCCAAAACAAACTCGAGCTCACTTTTTTATAGCTCGAGCTTATCCAAAACAAACTCGAGTTTACTTTTTTATAGCTCGAGCTTATCCAAAACAAACTCGAGTTTACTTTTTTATAGCTCGAGCTTGGTCAAAACAAACTCGAGTTTACTTTTTTATAGCTCGAGCTTAGGCAAAACAAACTCGAGCTCACTTTTTTACTACTCGAGCTTATCCAAAACAAACTCGAGCTTACTTTTTTATAGCTCGAGCTTAGGCAAAACGAACTCGAGCTCACTTTTTTATAGCTCGAGCTTATCCAAAACAAACTCGAGCTCACTTTTTTATAGCTCGAGCTTATCCAAAACAAACTCGAGCTCACTTTTTTAGTCCTCGATCTCGATTAAAGATAGATCAAGCTCCCCACACCAAGTGAAGCAGCACGGTTGGGCTCAAAAGCGCTGTGGCAGATAGCCAAGCGGCGAGACCTGAGGCTCGCTGTTTAGCTCGGAAATCGCAGAGTGCAGAACGGGTCGCCACGCACTTTTGAACCAAACCGCAGAAGGCACCGACAAGACAGACCTAAGCAACAAAAAGGCGAAACAACTCCGAAAAAAACACCCCCTTCCCTGCGAATTTGCGATCCTCTCATTGCCAATCTTTTCCCAAACAAGCCCCATTGAGAGCAGCAACTCACTCACTACTTCTAACTTGTCCTTGCTATCAGTTGAAAAGCCTGATTTTTTGCTGTATCATTAGAAATTTACGCCTTAATATGATAAAATGGTTACCATAATGGATAAAAAAAGATTCAAATAGAAAGTAGGGGAATTTTAAATTGATCAACTATCTCCAAAGTCTGCCACAACACAAGTCGTGGCCTGTCATTAAATTTATTTTGCAGAGTCTATTTTACTTCTTTATTTTATTGGTCATGTTCTATTTGTTTGTTTATAGTGGACATGGTCAAGGACACTTTATTTATAATGAGTTCTAAACCACAACAGACGAAAGGAAACAAGATGACAATTTCAAATTTTATCACGACCCTCGAACACTTTGCGCACACACAACCAGATGCACCCGTTTATGATTTATTGGGCACACAACATACTTATGCGCAATTAAAGCAAGACTCTGACAGTATCGCTGCTTATATCGACAGTTTGAACTTACCCGCCAAAAGTCCCGTCATGGTCTTTGGGGGGCAAGATTATCAGATGATTGCGACCTTTGTCGGTCTGAGCAAATCCGGACACGCTTATATCCCAGTCGATGTCCATTCAACGACCGAGCGCTTGACGTCAATTTTAGAGATTGCAGAACCTAGTGCTATCATCGCCGTTGATGCCTTACCTATCAGCGTGTCAGATGTGCCCGTCCTGACACCAGATGATCTGACACAGATTATCGCAAATCCGGTCAGCTATACCTTGACCCATGCGGTTACTGGCGATGACAACTACTACATCATCTTTACTTCTGGGACAACAGGTAAGCCTAAGGGCGTTCAGATTTCACATGACAACCTCCTATCCTTTGTCGATTGGATGCTGACTTCTGACGATTTTGATTTTCCCGCACAAGCCAAAGCCTTATCTCAACCACCCTATTCCTTTGACTTATCGGTCATGTCTTGGGCGCCAACCTTAGCTGTCGGCGGTTGTCTCTATGCCTTGCCGAAAGAAAAAACCGAAAACTTCAAAGACCTCTTTGCCATTCTGCCAAACTTACCGATACAAGTCTGGGTGTCAACCCCTTCTTTTGCCGACATGGTCTTGTTATCAGACGATTTCTCCGCTGACAAGATGCCAGAACTCAAGTATTTCTATTTCTGTGGCGAAGAATTAACGGTCGGGACTGCGGCTAAACTCCAACAACGTTTCCCTGATGGTCGAATCGTCAATTCTTTCGGCCCAACTGAAAGCACTGTTGCCTTTTCAGCAGTTACGATTACAGAAGAAATGATTCGCAAAGCAGAACGCTTGCCAATCGGCTATATCAAAGTAGACTCTCCAACCTTTATCCTCGATGACGCTGGCAAAATCCTTGAAAATGGCGTGCAAGGCGAGATTGTCGTCACTGGACCAGCCGTTTCCAAAGGCTATATCAACAACCCTGAAAAGACCGCCCAGTCCTTCTTTGAACTTGAGGGACAAAAAGCCTACCATACAGGCGATTTAGGCTCATTAGATGATGATGGAATGCTTCATTATGGCGGTCGCATGGACTTCCAAATCAAGTGGAATGGCTACCGTATCGAATTAGAAGAAGTTGCCCACGTCTTAAATCTGTCACAATATGTCGAGGCTGCCGTCGCTGTCCCACGTTATAACGACCAGCACAAAGTCCAACAATTATTGGCCTATGTCGTCGCAAAACCGGGGGCTCGCCAACAATTTGAAAAAGAATTGCAGCTGACCAAGGCGATTAAGGCCGAACTTGAAGACGTCATGATGTCCTATATGATGCCGTCGCGGTTCATTTACAGAGAGTCTCTCCCGATTACACCAAATGGCAAGATTGATATCAAAGCCTTGATTGCTGAGGTGAACAATCGATGAGCGATTTGTTGCAAGCCTTACCCAATTGGCAACCTTACGGCACGCCACAATATTTTGTTGTCTTACTCATCACGCTCCTACCGATTATCATTGCCATGTTTTGTGGTCGAAGATTAGCGATTTACGAGGGCTTAGTATCCGTTTACTTCATTAGCTTCATGTTTGGCGGTTCAAGCTATCTACAATTCTTTGCCCTGCTGTTCTATCTGGTTTGGCAAACCGTTGTCGTCTTTCTTTATCAAGCCTATCGAAAAAAAGGCAATCAAACTTGGCTCTTTTACGGCAGTGTCTTCTTAGCACTCCTGCCTTTAATCATTGTCAAAATCACGCCGGCTGTGATTGGTCACAATTCCTTGATTGGTTTTCTAGGGATTTCCTATCTGACTTTTCGCTCCGTTGCCATGATCATGGAAATGCGAGATGGCGAATTACAAGATGTCCGCTTCTGGCCTTTCCTTCGCTTCATGATTTTCCTGCCAACGATTTCATCAGGCCCGATTGACCGCTTTCGCCGGTTTAACGACAATTATTTGGCAATCCCCAATCGTGATGCCTATCTAACCATGATTGAAAAAGCAGTTTGGTCGCTGATGCTAGGGGCATTTTACAAGTTCATTCTATCTTATCTCTTTGGTGAGCTGCTATTACCCCATTTTCAACGAAATGCTTTACATGCAGCCGGTCTCTTTAACTGGTCAACAGTAGGTGTCATGTACACCTACGGCCTGAATCTCTTCTTCGATTTTGCTGGTTACTCACTATTTGCCATCGGGATTTCTTATCTCATGGGCATTGAAACACCTGTCAACTTCAACAAGCCTTTTCTATCAAGAGACCTCAAAGAATTTTGGAACCGTTGGCATATGTCTTTGAGTTTCTGGTTTAGAGATTTTGTCTTTATGCGTTTAGTCTACACCCTGATGAAACATAAGGTCTTTAAAAACCGCAATACAACGTCTAGTGTCGCTTATCTCGTCAACATGACCCTGATGGGCTTCTGGCACGGTGTGACTTGGTACTACATTGCTTATGGTATTTTCCACGGTTTCGGTCTGGTCATCAATGACTGGTGGATTCGCAGGAAGAAAAAGCGCAATCAGCTCCGCAAAAAAGCTGGACAGCCACCGCTACCTGACAATCAATGGACAAAAGCACTTGGGATTGTCGTGACTTTCCATGTCGTCATGTTTAGCTTGCTACTCTTCTCAGGCTTCTTGGACAAGTTATGGTTCCACAACCTCCCTTGACAACATTAAACCCTGACAGGAGCCTTTGGCAGACACTGCCAAATCACCTCAGCTACGACTGATTGCGCCAATACCCTTTGACCATCAGTTACACATCTTACTTATAGGAGAACTTAAAAATGGATATTCAAACAACAGTCATCGAACTGATTGACAACTTATTTATGGAAGACATTACTGATATGATGGATGAGGACCTCTTTGATGCGGGTGTCTTAGACTCTATGGGGACAGTGGAGTTAGTGATTGAACTCGAAAACACCTTCAACATTAAAATCCCTGTATCTGATATGGGGCGTGATGATTGGAACACTGGCAATAAAATCGTTCAAGGTGTAAAGGATTTACAAAATGCTTAAACGACTTTGGATGATTTTTGGCCCGGTCTTCGTTGCCATTGCCATTCTGATCGGTGTCGTCTTACTTGCCCCGGCTAGAACGTCACATCGCTTATCTGATGAAAAGAGCGCTGCAACTGACTTGACACCGATTATTTTCAAGAATGCTGCCCTAAAAAAAGAAGCCTTATCTGATCCCGATCATCGTTTTGTGCCTTTCTTTGGCTCAAGTGAATGGCGGCGCTTTGACGAGCTGCATCCGTCTATTTTGTCTGAAGCTTACCAACGTTCCTACACACCTTTCTTACTCGGCGTGCAAGGAGCTGAAAGCCTCAGTCATTATTTCGGTATGCAGCAAATCGAACCCGAACTGCAAAACAAGCAAGCTGTCTTTTTCATCTCACCTCAATGGTTTGTCAAAGAGGGACAAGCACCAAACGCTTTTAAGTTTTACTTTTCCAACGATCAGGCCTATCGTTTTTTAGAAAATGCGCAAAATACCGCCACCGATCGCTACGCTGCCAAACGCTTTCTCAAAATGAATCCTGAGAGTTCAGTGAGTCAATTTATGAAAAAGATTGCCAATGGCAAAGCCCTGTCAACCATTGATAAATGGCGAATTAAAACACTTAAAAATTGGGCCATTCACGAGGATAATCTCTTTGCCGGCTTACAGTTTGGCGATAATTATCAGGAAAAGGTTGCACCGCGTGCTAAAAAGCTTCCGCAACCATACAATCCGGTTACTTTGTATCAACGTGCTATTGAACTCGGACAAGCCAATACCAGCAACAATCCATTTGAGATATTAAATAGTTTTTATACAAGCCGGATTAAGCCGACACTGCCTAAACTTAAAAACTCACAGCGTCACTTTTCTTATCTCCAATCTCCCGAGTACAATGATTTCCAACTGGTCTTAAATGAATTTGCCAAAAATAAGACGGACGTCATCTTTGTCATTCCACCTGTAAATGCCAACTGGCAAGCCTACACTGGATTGAACCAAAAGATGTACGAAGAAACCGTTCAAAAAATACGCTATCAATTGACCTCGCAAGGGTTTAATCACATTGCTGATTTATCTCAAAATGGTGATCAGCCTTATTTCATGCAAGATACGATTCATCTCGGTTGGACAGGATGGTTAGCCTTTGATCGTGAAGTCAATACTTTCTTAACGACCAAGCAAACCCCGCCTACTTACCAGCTCAACGACTACTTCTTAACAGCCGAATGGGCCAACAAAAAACAAGTGACCCAATAAGCCACAAGAATTTGAAAAAGACAAGCTCAAGCAGCTTGTCTTTTTGGGTGGCGAGTCAATACTCTAGTCATCTCTAAAGGTCCAGTAGAACCTCTTGTTTTAATTGTTTCTTAGCGGTTGCTAACATCAGCCGAATCCGATTAAGCTGATTGACGACAGAGACCGAAGGATCGTAATCAATTGGTGCGATATTGGCACGAGGATACTGACGGCGCAACTCTTTGATCATGCCTTTTCCGACGATATGGTTGGGCAGGCAGCCAAAGGGCTGCAAGCAGACGATATTATCGACACCATCCTGCAAGAGTGTAATCATCTCACCAGTCAAGAACCAGCCCTCGCCGGTATGGTTGCCGATCGAAATGATTTTCTCCGTATCTGCAACGATGGCATCAATGGCGTGAATCCCTTCAAATCGTTTTGACTCCTTCAAGGCTTTATTCATCGGTTTTTCGACCATTTGAATGATAGTGATGAAAGCACGCGCGAAATATTTTGCTTTCTTACTCATGCCCAGATGATCTGATTTCCAGATTTGATTGTAGAGCGAGTAATTCATAAAGCCAATCAAATCTGGCACGACAGCTTCTGCTCCCTCTGCTTCTAGGATGCTGACAATATCATTATTGGCTGTTTTAGAATACTTGACGAGGATTTCACCGACAACACCGACACGCGCTTTTTTGATATCACGCAGGGGTGTCTCATCAAATTCCCGAATCATCTGTTTAATGTTGCGGTTAAACTCGAAAATCGATCCAGATTTTAGATTGTGTTTGACTTTCTCCAACCACTTGGCATGGAGGGCGTTAATTTGCCCTTTGGTTATTTCATAAGGACGTGTCCGATAGACCAACCGCTCAAATAGATCGCCATATAGCGCCCCCAACACGATACGTCCCATCAACGGTACGGTTAATTTGAAACCGTCTGATTTTTCAGTTCCCTTATTCCCCATTGACAAGGAAACAACTGGTACCTGTCCAAATCCAGCATCTTTGAGCGCTTTACGCAGCAGAGGGATATAATTTGTCGCCCGACAGCCACCACCGGTTTGGGTCATCAAGACCGATGTATGCGCAAGGTCATAATCACCAGAGGCCAGCGCATGGATCAGCTGACCGATGGAAATGATAGCAGGATAGCAAGAATCGTTATTGACAAATTTCAGACCCGTATTGATAGATGACTTGTCTTCTGGCAAGAGGACCACATTGTACCCAGACTGTCTGAACGCCTCGTCAATCAACCCTTCCTGATGAATCGGTGACAACATCGGCATTAACAAGGTGTGACGTTGCTTCATCGGTTTTGTAAAGACAGGATGCCTGTCAATGATTTCTTTAAAGTCAGTCTCAGGAAGCGCCAATAGGTCGGGGCGCTTATCACGTTCATTGACCGCAGCTTTGAGAGACCGCAACCGAATCCGAACAGCACCCATATTTGAGCCCTCATCAATCTTCAACACCGTATAGAGCTTATGGTGTGCTTGCATGATCTCTTCGACTTGGTCAGTCGTGACGGCATCCAGACCACAGCCAAAACTATTGAGCTGGACTAACTCTAGGTATTTGTTTTTGGCCACAACACGCGCCGCCCCATACAAACGTGAGTGATAAACCCATTGATTGACGACCCGCAAGTGACCGACATCTGCCAAATGGGCAATTGCATCCTCAGTCAAAACATGAAACCCTTCCTGCGTGATAATATCAGCAATGCCATGGTTAATCTCAGGATCCAAGTGATAAGGCCGACCAGAAAGCACGATGGCTTTTTCATGATTGAGTGTAAGCCGCATCATCAGCTCCTCAGCTTGCTGACGAAGATCTGCTTTAAAGACATCCATTGCCTCAAAACCATGAGCAACAGCAGACTGAATATCGCTCAAGCTGATGTCAAAGGCTGACAGCGCCTGATACAAATTATCAGCCATATTAGCTGGATTAGCCAGATTGATAAAGGGATGGATATAGCCCACTTGACCATTGCGAATCTCATCAATGTTGTTTTTGATGACTTCAGGATAGGACTGTACAATCGGACAGTTGTAATGATTTTGAGCACTAGCATCTTCTTGGCGTTCATATAAAACAGATGGGTAGAAGATTGTCGGCACTTCTTTTTCGACCAAAGACATGATATGACCGTGACTGAGCTTAGCGGGATAACACACCGTATCGGAAGGAATCGTCTCAATCCCTTTTTCATAAAGTACTTTATCGGACTTAGGAGACAAAACAACTCGAAAGCCTAAATCAGTCAATAGCGTATGCCATAGCGGATAGTTTTCATACATATTCAGCACACGTGGCAGACCAATTTCGCCATGAATTGCTTTTTTCTTGCTGAGGGATTTGTACTTAAACAACTTCTTGTACTTATAATCAACAAGATTGACTTTTTTATCTCGCTTATCAAGTTTGATTGCCATGGCTTTTTCAGCCCCACGCTCGCAGCGATTTCCTGACACAAACTTAGAACCATCATTAAAGACAGTCAGGGTCATTTTACACATGTTTTCACATAGCCCACACGTTGTAAATTCTTTTGTCGTTCTAAATTTTTGAAGGGCATGTAAGTCTAAAATCGTTGACGGGCTAGGATCATCTAACGCTTGCGCCATAGCAATCAAGGCACAGCCATACGCTCCCATCAGTCCTGCGATAGAGGGACGAACGACTTCCCGACCTGAGATTTTCTCGAAAGCACGCAAGACTGCTTCATTATAGAAAGTACCGCCTTGCACCACAATCTTCTCGCCCAAGTCCTCTGGCCGCTTGACTTTGATCACTTTATAAAGCGCATTTTTAATGACAGAATACGATAGGCCAGCTGAAATATCGCCAACCGTCGCCCCTTCTTTTTGGACTTGCTTAACTTTAGAGTTCATGAAAACCGTACATTTTGAACCCAAATCAACTGGATGAGCCGTTAGCAAAGCTTCCTGCGCAAAGTCTTTCACGTCATAACGCAACGATTTGGCAAAGGTTTCAATAAAAGACCCACAACCTGAACTACACGCTTCATTGAGCTGAATACTAGACAAGGCACCATCAGTAATCTTCATGGCTTTCATGTCTTGCCCACCAATATCAATGATAAAATCGACACCCGGTTGGAAGAATTCAGCTGCTTTATAGTGCGCCATGGTTTCAACTTCGCCGATGTCAATTTTCATGGCAGCCTTAATCAACTGCTCGCCATAACCCGTCACAGCAGCTTTCGCAATGTAAACATCTGCTGGCAGTTGACCATAGAGAAAAATCACGACAGACAGCACTGATTCCAGAGGATCACCATTGTTTGACCCATAATGTTCAAATAAAATATCGCCCGCATCATCAATCAAAACAACTTTTGTTGTCGTTGAGCCAGCATCTATCCCGAGATAAGCTGGTCCGTGGTGATCAAACAAATTTTTATGCGCTGCGGAGGCTTGCGCATGACGCTGACGAAAGGCTGCTAACTCTGCTTCTGTTTCAAACAAGACCTCTATCGTATCTTGAGGCACCAGATGCTCAGAACGATCGGTTTCAAGTTTATGGATAATTTCTGAAGCTGTGAATTCTGTCGCATTTTCTTCATCAAGGGCTGCCCCCATGGCCACAAAAAGTTGCGGATTATCAGGGAAAATGACCCGTTCAGGTGGGATTGCCAGCGTCTCAATGAACCGTTTGCGAAGCTCACTCATGAAATAAAGTGGTCCGCCCAAAAAGGCAATGTTCCCTGTAATCTTACGCCCTGCCGCTAGACCCGCAATCGTTTGATTGACCACTGCCTGAAAAATACTGGCAGCAATATCTTCCTTACGTAGCCCCTCGTTCAATAAAGGCTGCACATCTGTCTTAGCAAAGACACCACAACGACTGGCAATCGGATAAAGATTTTGATAGTTTTTGGCTAATTCATTGACACCAGCAGCATCAACTTTCAGTAACTCAGCCATTTGGTCAATAAAAGCACCCGTCCCACCAGCACATGAACCGTTCATGCGCTGCTCCATCGCCCCATCAAAGAAAGTCATCTTGGCATCTTCTCCACCAAGTTCAATCATGACATCTGTTTCTGGGATAAATTTTTCAATGGTCAGCGTGGAAGCAATCACTTCTTGGATAAAGGTCGCCCCGATTACATCAGACAGACCCATACCGCCAGAACCTGTAATCGAAAAAGTAAAGCGACAATCGCCCAGTGTCTCAATCATGTCTCGAAGCACCTGAATTGTTGCTGTTTTAACATCAGAAAAATGGCGTTCATATCGCGAAAACTTCAGCTCATAGTCCTCATCAAACACAACCATTTTAACGGTTGTCGAGCCTACATCAATACCTGCTTTATACATCACTTCTTCTTTCTTCTCGCAACTTTAGAACGCAACAGACTGTTGCTTATCATATATAATCATATTTTACAAGGAATTAGACTTGCACGCAACCGTTAAAATGTGCTAAACTGTTGGTAAAGCAACACAAAACAACAAACTGTTGTTTAACCTTGTGATAGATTGACAGAAAGCAAAGAGCCAATGACGAAAAAAGTAGACTTACGCATTAAACGAACTCACAAACTCATTACCCAAGCCTTTATCAAATTGCTAGCCAGCAAAACTTTTGATAAAATCACGATCAATGACATTTCAGATGAGGCCATGATCAATCGCGCCACATTTTACAGTCACTTTAAAGACAAATTTGATCTCTTTGAACAACTGATCGACAAATTTTTGGCGGACTTCGCTGCTGTTTTAGATCAAGAAACGCTCATTGAGAAGAACTCGGTCAATGTCAAGAAGATCGAGCATACACTCAGTCGGTTTTATACCTTCATCCAAGACAACCCTGACATTGCCAGACTGATCATCACCCATAGCAATCAAGAATTTCTCTCCAAACGTTTGCTGGCAATCTTATCCGAACGTTATTCCGAAATCTTCCAAAGCCTTGATGTCCGCAATGATGATCTGAAGATTCCAACTGAATTTGTCGTCTCCTACATCACAAGCATTTTCACAAGCACTTTATATTGGTGGATCGAACAAAAAAATCACGAGATCACAGCTGATGAATTCGCCACACTCGTGATTAAGTTAATTTCAAACGGTCATCTGACCGTCTTGGGTGTAAATATCAATCGTGATTAAGACACGACTGTTTCATATCTGTTTAATTGCCACAGATACATCATCAGAGAAGATTCCGTTGCGATGTTTGGCTCAAAACAGCGTAGCGACCCGCTTTCCAATCTTCGATTTTCAAGCTAAATGGCGATCCTTAGGTCTCGCCATTTGTCTGTATGCCACAGCTGTTTTGAACCAAACATCTCCACTCCACGATAAAATTACGATCTCAAGTTAAAAAGCCCACAAATTTGTGAACTTAATTATTTTGTTCAAGTTTACTTAATTCAACTTTTTTATAATCGTGCCATCACCTACGGCAATTCCATCATCTGTAAATGTCTTCTTAGCCAAAGAGGCTATAGTCTTTGTAGTGATCGTATCAATTGTTCCACCTACAACTGCACCAGCTACAGGAATTACTTTCGTTAAGTTAATTGCACCTTTAGTTCCAAATTTTGTGACTAACCTAAAGCCAACCGCCTGATTAATTTTGGTAAGAAGCTTTCCAGGAATTTTCTTTACAACTCCTATAAGTAGCTTATTCCCAACAATTATCCCCGTCCTCTTCATAATGTCTGCAACAGTTGTCCCTGCTAAAGTTGCATAGACAAAAGTTTGAACTTGATCACTTCTTAAATCATACCCACGCATTTTCGCTATTGCTGCTATCATTCTCATTTGAAAAAGTATTACAGAAGTAATGTTGGCTGGAAGTGCTACTGGCATTGTGATAAACCCTCCAAAACCAGTGATAAAACCAGATGTCGCTGCTTTAGTTGTTTGAAGAGCAATAAGTTTATTGATCGCAGTTTCTACATCATTTTTACTGAGATAATCTTTAACGAGTTCGTCCAAATCTTTTTGACCCGGTAGACCACTTAATGTTTTATCATAAGCCCAGTCCAAAGTCTGCATCATTTTTGACTGAGTCAGTTCAGAGGTAGAGTCCTTAGCTTTAATAATATTTTTTCCAACATTTCCAATTGTTTTAGCCGTATTATTAACTAACTTTCCCGTCTCTATACCAACGCCAAGGGCAATTTTTCTAGCATTTTTCTCTAGTTCATCTTTTTTTGACATACATTCTCCTTATGTTTACAATCAAATTGCATACTATCAATACATAAGTGATTATATCAAAAAACCATCAACTTTCATAACCAAACGCTTTTTTTTTTTTAATTATTAAGCGCTATTCTCTAAGGTAAAGAGATGTCACTGTGCCGGCTTTCACTTCTCCTCAATTCCGAGAACTATTCCGTCATCTCTTTGACCGATTGCAAAATCAAGTAGCCCTTGTCCTTTTTGATGACCTCACAATGACCAAATACTTCTGCCATCTTCTTTTTAGCACTTGGTGCGCCTTGTTTTTTCTGAATGACAATGGTCAAAGTTCCCCCTTGATTGAGATGAGCAAGGGCACCTGAGATGACCCCATGCACCACGTCTTTGCCTGCTCGAATAGGCGGGTTGGAAATGATGTGGTCAAACTGCCCGACAATCTCGGCATACAGATTAGATTGGAAAATCTCTGCTGTCAGACCATTTCTCTCAGCATTTTTTTGGGCTAAATCTAAGGCGCGCAAATTGACATCAACCAAAGTCGGCACCACACCCTGCGCCTTTGCCAAGGTCAGCCCCAGCGGGCCATACCCACAGCCGACATCTAACACTGTCGCATTTTCAGCGAAGTCCAGCGCATTTAAAAGCAACTGACTGCCGAAATCAATCGCCTTTTTGCTAAAGACACCCGCATCTGTCAGAAAGCTCATCTTTTGACCGAGTAAGACAGTCTCCAACTGGTGCAAATCATGCGCCGCATCCGGCTGTTCAGCATAGTACATCTTTTGAAATTTTTCAGACATGAGATTTGGCAAGCTCCCTTGACCTCACATCAACTGCAATCAGCGAGGTCACTAATTCATAACCAACTTTTGTAAAATGAACACCATCAGAACCGACAAATTCATCTGGCCCTGGATAGACTGTCATGGCGTGATTCAGATCGACGATATTTGCGCCTGTTTGACTCGCAACTGCTTGAGCTGCTGCCTTATATTCGGCAACGCTGGCATTACTCCGACCAGGCATTTGATGAGTTGCTGCAATCGCTACTTCATTGACATAAGCAGGTGTCAAAATAGCTGTCTGTGCGGCACCCAAAGATGTGACAATCGTCGTCAGATTGGCCGCAAAGTCCTCTACTGAAACATCATGATGCGCTGCCGCATCATTAGCACCAAAGAAAACATAGTAATAATCCGCCTCAGCCGCCACGACATCAGCTAAACGTTTTAGCCCATCAGCAGTATCCTCGCCTGCCACTGCAAACAAAGTCACTTCCCCCGGAAAGCCCATTCGACTGAGGAAGTCCTCTGTCAAAGTTTTCATGTCAAGATTCGTTGAGATAGAATCTCCAAATATTGCAATCTTCATCTTTTTACCTCTTTCTGATCTTTATCATCAAGCCGCAATAGCTCTCAAAACTGACGGAGTAGCTACTCGTCGCAAGCAAACCAACAGTTTGAAAGATAGTTGTTACCTTTATTTTAACACATGACCTAATTTTTAGCTGTGAATTTCAATATTTTAAGACAGCCAAAATTTTGAACGCCCTATTGCCCAGTTGTCACAAGCTCAAGCTATTTCTGAACAAGCATGAAGTAGTTCGGAATTCGAGCTTTCTAGTTCCGGACTACGACTTTATGGTTCTGAACTACAACTTTCTGGTTCCAAACTAGGAATTTCTGGTTCGGAACTCCGATTTTCTAGTTCTGGACTCCGACTTTCTAGTTCTGAACTACAACTTTCTAGTTCCGAACTAGGAATTTCTGGTTCTGAACTACGATTTTCTAGTTCTGGACTCCGACTTTCTGGTTCTGGACTCCGACTTTCTGGTTCCGAACTAAAACTTTGCTATTCTGAACTAGGACTTTCTAGTTCGGAACTCGGACTTTGCTAGTTTGAACTCCAAAGTTCCTATTCTGAACTCCGAACTTGCTATTATGAACTCCGACTTTCCTATTCTGAATTCGGAACTTGCTATTCCGAACTCGGAACTTGCTATTCTAAACTCCGACTTTCCTATTTTGAACTCCGACTTTCCTATTCTGAACTCGGAACTTGCTATTCCGAACTCAGACTTTCCTATTCTGAACTCAGAATTTGCTATTCCGAACTCAGAATTTGCTATTCCGAACTCCGAATTTGCTAGTTTGAACTCCGAACTTGCTATTCCGAACTCCGAAGTTCCTATTCTGAACTCGGAATTTGCTATCCTGAACTCCGAAGTTCCTATTCTGAACTCAGACTTTGCTAGTTTGAACTCCGAAGTTCCTATTCCGAACTAGGACTTTGCTAGTTTGAACTCCGAAGTCCTAGTTCGGAACTCGATCATTGCTATCCAAAAGTCAGACGCCCGTACTCGGAACTCGCTTGTTCTTATCAAATCATACCTCTTATTTTTTGTAAGCGTATTCTAGCAATTGTGAAGTGTTTGTGGTAAAATGACTTTTATGACGACTGAACTGATGCACTATGACAAAATCACTCGGCGGGACTGGCAGAACCTTTATAAAAAGACGATCCCGATTTTGACTGAGACAGAACTTGAAAATATCAAATCAATCAATGATGAAATTAGCTTACAAGATGTCAATGATGTCTACCTCCCCCTCGTACAGCTGATTCGCATCTATATGAAAACGATGCGTGATCTCAGTTTTTCCAAGGGTTTGTTTCTTCAAAAAATAGCCGAAAGCCAACCCTTTATCATTGGAATTGCGGGGTCTGTTGCAGTCGGTAAATCGACCACTGCCCGACTCCTGCAATTACTCCTGACACAAACTTTCAAAAACTCACAAGTGGCGCTCGTCACAACTGATGGTTTTTTATATCCCAATCAAACCTTGATTGCCAAAAACATCCTCCAACGCAAAGGTTTTCCCGAGTCCTACGACATGGTGGCGCTGATTGACTTTTTATCTGATATTAAATCCGGTAAAGATGTCGAAATTCCTGTCTACTCTCATCAAATTTATGATATTTTACCCGAGAAAACAGTGGTCAAGTCGCCAGATATTTTGATTGTTGAAGGGATTAATGTCTTTCAAAGTGCCCTCAACAAACGGCTCTATATCAATGATTTCTTTGACTTTTCGATCTATATTGATGCGACAGCGGGTCATATCGAGCAGTGGTATCTGGAGCGATTCAAGACCTTATTGGAACTGGCAAAAAAAGACCAAGAGAACTACTACCATCAGTTTACCAAGCTTTCCTCATCGGAAACATTGAAGATGGCAAAAGAAACTTGGAAGCAGGTCAACCTCATCAATCTGCGTGAGTTTATCGAACCGACACGCAGCCGTGCGGAAGTCATTTTGCACAAAAATAAATCACATAAGATTGATCAAATCTATTTGAAGAAATATTAAAAAGCGGACACTGCCAAGCTACCGGCAGATCCGCTTTTCTTATCCGTCTTTCATTACCAACGAAAAAAACTAGAGTGCTCGGAGTCAATCTCGGCAAGCACCCTAGTTGATGAGCGAAATTTGTTTTAATCATAACAGGTTTGATTGAATCAAATTTCTATACTTACTATCCTATCAGTTAATTAAATTATTGTCAAGGATAACGTCTAGCTAATATGAAAAGTCGCTTCCATACACGAAATAAAATGGCGAGACAACTAAGGTCTCGCCATTTAGGTTTAATGCAGGTGTTTACTCACGCTCAGCGCCATCTCGGCTGCGCTTGTCCTTGCTTGAGCCGAATCAGCTTAGACATGTTTAGGTTGAATCGTGGCGTAGACATCCGAATCAGTTTGACCATCTTCCGTTTTTGAGTCTAAATAATGCCAAATGAAGAAATTATAATTGGGCAAGATAGCTGTGTAAAGTTTGCCGACAGCGTTACTATTAGAGGTCGCACCAATTTCTTCAAAAGGCTCATCATTAAATTTCACTGCAAAAGTCCCAACACGAATCGCCTGCTTTTCTAATTCCTCAGGACTTAATTTAATCCGAAATTCATTGACAAAAGCATCGTGATACGCCGCCACCCACTTGGAAGACTTGCTTGTTACAGGTGTTGCTTCAGCTTTCTCTTTAGTTAGTCTCAAAAACTCTTCAATTTTAGTCTGTCTTTCAGTCATTTTTCTTACATTCCTTTTGATTGTATTTTTTTCATCACATGACTTGCTCAGTTACAACTTCATGTGATGTTCTTTATTTTACTACAAGTAGCCCATTTTTCAAAGTATTTATATCATCTGAGCGCAATCACTTGCAAATTTAACAAAGATTTGAAACGAATCAGCTTCATCGGATAGAGATAATCATCCCAATCATCCAACACATCATCATCATACAAATTAGTAGCAAACTGACTGCTTTGATCCTCAACAAAGAAGCTCACAAACCAATACAGCTCAGACTTTAGCGCAACAACTGGTCTAAATCCTCGAAGAATGTGGGATATGACGTTTGAATCGCTTCTGAGCGCTCTAGCACGACTTGCCCGTCCGTCACTAATAAGGCGGCAATCGCTGCCGTCATGCCAATTCGGTGGTCGCCTTGCGTATTGATTGTCGCACCTGTCAGTTGTGTTTTCCCTTTGATTCGCATGCCATCAGCCGTTGGTGTAATCTCAGCACCCATGGCGTTTAACATATCTGCCACGACTTGAATCCGATCCGTCTCCTTGACTTTCAGTTCCTCGGCATCCCGAATCACCGTTGTCCCATTGGCTTGCGTTGCCAGCAGGGCAATGATTGGTAATTCATCAATCAAGCGCGGAATGATCGCACCAGAGATTTCAGTCGCTTGCAGCTGAGAGGTTCTGACCGTCAGTGTTGCTGATTTGGCAAGCTCGTCAACATCCGAAATCGTCAAGTCGCCCCCCATAGCCTGAATGACGTCAATAATACCGGTTCGTGTTTCATTGATGCCGACATTTTCCAAACGAATAATACTGTTCGGCACAATCAGACCGGCGACTAAGAAAAAGGCGGCACTTGAAATATCGCCCGGAACCGTGACTTCTGTGGCTGTAAACGTTTGACCCCCACGGACACGAATTTCTTTACCATTGACTGTCAGCTTGCCGCCAAATTGTCGAATCATATCTTCCGTATGATTGCGTGTGAGCTCTTTTTCAGTAATCACAGACTCGCCATCTGCTTGCAAGGCCGCAAAAATCAATGCTGATTTGACTTGGGCTGAAGCGACTGGCAAGGTATATGTAATCGGTCTCAGATGAGATGTGCCCTTTAGCTTGAGCGGTGGTAGGTCACGATCCGTTTGACCAGAGACCTCAACACCCATTTGACGTAAGGGCACTGTCACGCGATCCATTGGGCGTTTTGACAGCGAATCATCACCAAACATCTCAGCTCTAAAGGCTTGACCAGCCAAAACACCCGAAATCAAACGAATTGATGTGCCTGAATTGCCCATATCGAGTGCAGTTTGCGGGGCACGCAAGCCCTTAAAGCCAACACCATGAATGATGACTTCTGATCCGTGGTCCTCAATCTCAACGCCAAGTGAGCGAAAAGCAGCCATCGTTGACAGGACATCCTCGCCACGTAAGATATCATAAACTCTTGTCACACCTTTCGCTAGCGAGCCAAACATAATACTCCGGTGGCTAATTGATTTGTCTCCCGGTACTTTAAGTTGACCACTTAGGCCGGCGGCATTTGTTGGTAATTTCACTGTTTTCTATCCTTTTCGATAAAAGGACTTGTCCTTTTGGCTAAAACGACTTGTCCTTTTGAGTAAAACGACTTGTCCTTTTCGATAAAAAGACTTGTCCTTTTCAGTAATGGGTTGGGGCTTAGTTGCAAACCTCATAGGTTGCATTTTCTTTAATCAAGCGATAGGCAGTCGCTCGGTCGTGTTCTGTTTTAAAGGTGATTTGCAGCACCCCATTCACATCCACGCGCGTTTCATTGATTTTGATATTAATAATGCTAAGCTCATGCCCAGCAAAATAACCCAGCACGTCATGAATCACATCAGATTGATCTGGGACACTGATGAACAAGTCATAGAAATTGACCATCGCACCTTTGTGAATCGGCATCTGAGTGCGAAAATCTCTAGCGTGTTCAAAGAACTGCCAGATTTCCTCACGTGACTGCCCTAGTATCAACTGTTTAATAGTTGCCAGCTTTTGACTAAAGTGGTCGATTTGACCAACAATATGAGCGGGATTGGACATCAAGATCTCTGTCCACATATCAGGAGAACTTTCGGCAATCCGTGTCATATCCCGAAAACCACCCGCAGCCAGATTGACCGTGAAGGGCAGCTGTTGAGAGAAATCATAGGCATTATCAACTAAACTCGCAGCCACCACATGCGGAAAATGACTGGTCACTGCTGTCATGGCATCATGTGCTTCAGGAGATAAGGTCACAAATTTAGCCCGTGTGTCCTTTAAGAGTGCTTGGAGCGCCTCAACATCTGCTGCTGTTGACAAGGCCGACGGCGTCAAAATGTAATAAGCATTTTCAAATAACAGGGCATCTGAAGCAATAATCCCCGTTTTATGAGACCCAGCCATTGGATGACCCCCGACAAAACGAATCGGTTTGCCCTCAAAAAGCTGCTCTGCTGCGGCAACAATCTCCTGTTTGGTCGAACCAGAATCTGAGATTAAGACATTTTCTTTCAGCGGTAGCTGAGCCAAAATCTCCAAAAACTGAATTGATAATTGAACAGGGAAATTGAGGATGATCACATCTGCTTGAACAGCTAAGGCCGCAAAGTCATCAGAGACTTGATCAACAAGCTGCTCTTGAATCGCAAACTCTCTTGGTGCTTGACTGCGATTATAGGCCGCCAGATGATAGTCAGGATGACCTGATTTAATCGTCCGTGCTAACGAACCCCCGATAAGACCGAGTCCCGCAATTAAAATATTTTTTTGGCACATGCCTTAGGCCTCCAACATAAATCCAAATAGAATTGATAAAATAATAATGACTAAGACAAGCACTGTAAATAACGTATAGTGTTTATCGCCATAGTTGATGAAAATCACAATCGTTGTCAAGACCCGAAAAATAGGTGTCAAAATCAACATTGCAATCCCAATCATCATCATATTCACAGGGTCTAATAACTCATGCGTGACAAAGTAGGTCGCCAAATCACCCTCTGGAATCGGAGGCTTGCCTGCTACTGTCGGATTTGCCAAGATAAACAAGACCAGCCCAAGTGCGATGATGGCGACAGATAGGATAATCCCTAATCGAAAAATTCGCGCTAACTGGCCTTCTATACTGATGGAGTTCTTGTGTTCGCGTTGCGTCATTCGATTAGAGTCCCTTCAAAAACATCTGTATCCCAGAAACAAGTAGGACGACAATAAAGATCACACGTAAGATTGGAACGGGAATTCTCGGCATTAGTTTCGAGCCAATCATTGATCCGATGACCACACCGACCGCAATCGGTGCTGCCAATAGCGGATCAATCTGGCCACTAAAGAAATAAAAAATCGCAGAGGCGGTCGCCGTGACCCCCATCATAAAATTCGCTGTTGCCGAACTAGGCTTGAGTGGCATCTTCATCACCGTATCCATTGCCAGTACTTTAAATGCGCCGCTACCGATACCGAGCAAGGCAGACAGAATCCCAGCCACAAACATAATCGCTGAACCAGCAGGCACATTGGTCACTTGATACTCAACGGTCTTCCCTGACGATTGATCATAATAGGACGAATTGAGCTGCAACTTCTCACTGATTTTATCAGGTACTGCTGCCACATAGCTGTCTGTTTTAGAACGTAATTTCTGGTACATATTATAGGCTTGAAAAGTCAAAAGTAACCCATATAAAATAAAAAGAAATTTAGCATCAGAAACTAAGGAAAGCATGGCACCAATGAAAGCCCCAAGCGTTGTGAAGATTTCTAGGAACATGGCAACACGAAGATTGAGCATATCGTCTTTTAAGTAGGCAATGGCAGAACCCGAAGAGGTCGCCAACACCGCAATAATCGCCGCACCAATCGCATATTTAATCTCAATTTGGAAGATTAAAGTCAAGACAGGTGTGATCACAATCCCACCACCAAGCCCCAGAACCGCACCGACAATCCCAGCAAAGATGCCGACAAGAATCATCGTCAGAATATAAGTCATCGTCAGAATCCCTTAACATAGGCATTATGACGTGCCAAATTTTCTTTGAGCTCAGCCAGAGTGTCAGAGCCGAATTTCTCTAGTATTTCTGTTGCTAAAACAGTAGCAACGACATGTTCCGCAACAACTGCTGCTGCAGGCACAGCGGTCGGGTCAGATCGCTCAACTTGCGCTTTATATGGCGCATGGGTCGCCGTATCGACAGACATTAGCGGTTGATAGAGTGTCGGGATTGGCTTCATCACGCCACGTACAACAACCAATTCGCCATTAGTCATGCCGCCTTCAAAGCCACCGAGGTTATTCGATTTTCGAGTATAGCCGTCTGTTTCTGACCAGATGATTTCATCCATAATCTGACTCCCCGGTTGATAAGCGGCACCAAAGCCTAGACCAAACTCGACACCTTTGAAAGCATTGATAGAAACCACGGCTTGTGCGATTTTAGCGTCCAATTTTTTATCCCACTGGACGTAAGACCCCAAGCCAACGGGTAGCCCTCCCGCTACAACTTCGACAACACCGCCAATCGTATCGCCAGCTTTTTTCGTTTGATCAATCAACTCTTTGATTGTTTGTTCATGTGCTGGATTGACGATTGAGACTTCGGATTGATTGGCGAGTTGACGAATGTCTGAGACTGTCAAGTTTTCCGGTACAGCCACTTCTATCCCGCCAAATACCGTCACATGACTAGCGACATCAATCTCAAGCTCAGCCAAAAGTCGTTTTGCAACCGCACCAATTGCCACACGCATTGTCGTTTCACGCGCACTTGACCGTTCTAAGACATTGCGCAAATCCGAAAATCGATATTTCATCCCACCGACTAAATCTGCATGACCTGGACGTGGTTTGGTCAATTGACGCTGTGTCTTGAATTTGTCATCAACCTCGGCAGCGCTCATAATAGTCGTCCAATTTTTGAAATCTTTGTTTTCAACATTGAGTGTAATCGGACTGCCCAGTGTCAGACCGTGCCGCACACCAGATGTAATCTCGACCTGATCGCTTTCAATCAACATCCGACCGCCACGACCATAGCCACCTTGACGACGTTTGAGCTCGCTGTTAATATCTTCAGCAGTCAAAGGCAGTCCCGCAGGGACACCTTCAATAATCGCCGTTAAACGTGGCCCATGACTTTCTCCAGCAGTAAAATATCTCATGATTTCTCTCCAATTTCCGCAAATATTACTTGCCATTATACCAAAAAACTAGCTTACTTTCTAGTTTTACGGAGCGTACTTCCTGATTTTGCAAGGTCTTGTGTTGTTTTTTTATAGTACCTGATTTTGTCATCTCCAACATATAAAAGCGGATTGAATGTTTGAAAATCTGTCTGTTCGTTGGCTAGCAATCTGGACTCAATAGTTAGAAAGAGGTGCTGATAACGCTCGTCAGTGACAATCTGTGTGACCTCCGCAATGACTGTGATCAATGAATTTGGCAGGTAAGGGACCGAATCAAATACCTCAAACTTCACACCTGTTTCCGCTAGCAGACTGGAACGCCTCCGTGCAGGAATAAAACCTGCAATATCTGAAAGCAACTGGTCTTCGTCAGATAAAAAATTTGCAGCCAAGCGCGTGCCAACCTTGATTTTTTGAGCTGTATGACCTGCTCGGCTCATGCCAATGACGAGTTGATCACCCAAACTATAAGCACTGGATAGAGTTGTCGACAGAATATCCTCTGATTCATCAAATAAAGTCAAGATAAAGACCGGAAAGCCCATGTAAAACTTTTGAGTTGTGATCTCTCTCATCCTAACCACTCCGAAAAGGCTGCTAAAGGCACTTCATTGATGACGGCATGACCGACTTGAGCTACTAATACCGTTTTTATCGCTCTGCCGCGTGCTTTTTTATCTAAGGTAATCGCCTTGGTCAAACGTGCCACGTCCCAATCTTCAAAAGTGGTCGGTAGATGAAACTTCTTGACCATCTCTCGAATTTGATTGGTCAAGCCTGCTTCAGCCAGCCCTTTTGCCTCAGCAATCTTAGTAATTTGAATCATACCAATGGCGACAGCTTCGCCGTGCATGACTTGACCATAACCGGCGATGACCTCAACGGCATGACCGATGGTGTGACCAAAATTGAGGTAGAGCCGGCTGCCATTATCCAGCTCGTCTTCGACTACGACCTTTCTTTTGACATCACAGGAATGATAGATGAGCGCTTCGGCGTGTGCCAATAAATCAGTCACATCACCTGTTAAACCCTGCAAAATCTCCCAAAGTTCTGCATCCGCAATCAGACCACACTTGATAACCTCGCCCATTCCCTCGTACAACTCTCGAGTTCCTAAGGTTTGGAGACAATTAGGATCAATCAAGACACCATCTGGTTGGGCAAAAGTCCCAACCATGTTTTTGGCAAAGGCAGTATTAACACCCGTTTTGCCACCGACTGATGAGTCGACTTGGGCTGTCAAACTGGTCGGAATTTGCAAGAAATGCAAGCCCCGCATATAAGTCGAGGCAACAAAACCAGCCAAATCTCCAACCACACCACCACCAAGCGCGACAATCCCATCAGAACGTGTCAGCCCACGATTCGCTAAAAATTGATAGGCTTTTTCAACCGTCACCAATGTTTTAGAGGCTTCCCCCTCTAAAAAACTAAAGACCCCGACAACCTCAAAGCCCGCTGCTTCAAAGGATAATTTAACCGTTTCAGCATAGAGCTCACCGACATGGTTATCTGTAATCATGACGATCTTTTGTGGCTGCCAGAGCGTTTTTGCCCATTGACCAGATGTCGCCAAACTATCACGCGCAATCTTAATCTCATAGGGATGGTTGGGGAGGTTGACCTGTAATGTGTTCATAAATAGCGTTTCCTTTCAGCTTCAACTTTAAGATAGAGAGGGTGGCGAGGATTACCGGCTTTTGTCGGATTAGCAAAATGAAAAACTTTAATCTCTTGCTCGGCAAGTAAGGCTAAAATAGCATCACGACCAGTTTTCAGTGCCTCATACTTGAGATCACCCCAAGCCCCCCAAACTTCTTTGATGTGATTTTTGAGTAAAAAGGCTTTGATGACCGCCAGATTTTCTTGGGATAATTGCGGATCAAAGTCAGCCATCTTCCCCGCATCTGTCGCACGTTCTGGATAGGTATTAAAGACAACCCAGCCATCATAGCCTAATTTTTGACTAGCCGCAATCACACGATTGACCGTCCGATCACTAGTTTGGTCTCGTGCTGCCGAAGGATTCATGCAGATGACAACTAGAGGATGCTTGGATAATTTACCCAAGCCGAAACGGTAGGGCTGATAAGTACTCGGCTCGACCCAGTTGGGTGCTTGATTTTCAGGATAAGGTACGACTATTGACGTGACTTTACCCTGTGTTTCTGAATCTTTCATGAGTCTTACCCCTCAACCTTTTCTGCTAATTTCGATAAAATCATGTCGACTGGCATCTCTTGTCCCGTCCAGAGTTTAAAGCTTTCCGCCGCTTGATAGACAAGCATGCCTAAGCCATTGACTGTTTGATTGCCCTGTGAGCGCGCAAATTTTAGGAAAGGTGTTTCTAGCGGTTGATAGATGATATCAGCTACTAGCATGTCTGGGGGCAGTTTCAGGTCAGCCGCAATCGGCAGCTGTTGATCGCCCATGCCGACACTGGTCGTATTGACCAATAAATCTCCAGTCACTGCTTTGAGTGCTGTCAAAGGCTTAAACTGGATATCCCCAGGATAATGGGCAAATAGCTCTGGCCGATAGGTGCGATTATAGACCGTGATCCGACTAGCGCCCTGAAGTGCCGCCTCGGCAATAATCGCACGTGCCGCACCACCGGCACCAATCACAGTTATCTCACTTCCCGCCACGGTAAACTGTGGGAGTGATTTAAAAAAGCCGGCACCATCAGTTGACGTCCCAAAAAGCCTGCCATTGCGGTTGACGATGGTATTAATCGCACCCGTTAGTTTGGCAACTTCGGATAAGTCAGCCATATAGGCAACAGCTGCTTCTTTATATGGCATTGACAAGTTCATACCGTACATGTCGAGGGGGATAATCATGTCAATCACTGATTTGAGATCGGCTTCCGATACTTCAAATGCCAGATAAGCACCGTTTTCTCCGATCTGCTCAAAAGCTAGGTTATGTATCAAGGGAGAGAGCGAATGCTTGATTGGCTTTGCGACCACCGCCGCTAATCTTGTATAACCGTTAATTTCCATATCCTTATTTTAGCTTAGTTTTCGCACTTTTTCAATGTTTTAAAAAGAAGAAAAGGCACGATCACAGATTTAAAGCATCAAAAGACAACAATGATCCCAATAATTATCAAGCCATCAGGATGACGTAAGCTGCCAGTCTCATCTTTGTCACTGCGCTTTCTAGTTCGGAACTGAAAAGTTCTAGTCCGGAACTAGGAAGTCGAAGTTCGGAACTGAAAAGTTCTAGTCCAGAACTAAAAAGTCAAAGTTCGGAACTGAAAAGTTCGAGTCCGGAACTAGAAAGTCGAAGTCCGGAACTAGAAAGTTGGAGTTCGGAACTAGAAAGTCCGAGTCCGGAACTAGAAAGTTGGAGTTCAGAACCAGAAAGTCCGAGTCCGGAACTAGAAAGTTGGAGTTCAGAACTAGAAAGTCGAAGTCCGGAACTAGAAAGTTGGAGTTCAGAACTAGAAAGTCGAAGTCCGGAACTAGAAAGTTGGAGTTCGGAACTAGAAAGTCCGAGTCCGGAACTAGAAAGTTGGAGTTCGGAACCAGAAAGTCCGAGTCCGGAACTAGAAAGTTGGAGTTCGGAACTCGCTCGTTGCTAGTTTTAACTTCGAATTTCCTATTCTGAACTCCGAATTTGCTATTCTGAACTCCGAATTTCCTATTCCTAACCCCGAATTTGCTATTCTGAACTCCGAATTTCCTATTCTGAACCCCGAATTTCCTATTCTGAACTCCGAATTTGCTATTCCGAACCCCGAATTTGCTATTCTGAACTCCGAATTTCCTATTCTGAACTCCGAATTTGCTATTCTGAACTCCGAATTTCCTATTCCGAACTCCGAATTTCCTATTCTGAACCCCGAATTTGCTATTCTGAACTCCGAATTTGCTATTCCTAACTCCGAATTTGCTATTCTGAACTCCGGCTTTCCTATTCTGAACTCCGGCTTTCCTATTCTGAACTCCGAATTTCCTAGTTTTAACTCCGACTTCCGTGTTCGGAACTTGCTCTTTGCTACTCAGAACCCCCTCGAGCTATCTCTAAACAGACTCATCCTACCTCCGAACTATCGCAACCTAGTTCCAAAACACCACCATGATGAGATACAAGAAAAACAGTTGGATGACATTGCACCCAACTGTTTGTTTCAAGCTCCCACCGACTTATCAAATTAAGTTTACTGAGGTCTCTCGTTCCTACAACCATTTTTCTTGATAGCTTAAAAATGTCTGATACCCTTTGTCCTGATAAAAAGTGGCAACATCATTGACAAGCCAGTTGGCGAGTAGCAAGCGTTCGATCTGCTGTGCTTTCGCAACTTGCTCAGCATAGTTTAATAACTCTGTTCCGATGCCCATGCCTTGAAATTCTGGCAAGACAGCCAGCGCTTCGATTTTAAGTGTCTGCCGAGCATACGTTGATAGATTGTCTTTTTCAGGTAGCTCATGCAGCCAGATAATGCCAGCATATTGCCCCTCAATCGTGGCGACATAAAAAGTTTGTCCTGACTCTTCTAGCGTTTTTTCAGCTTCTGACTTGAAGCTATCAAAGTCAAACGGTTTAAAAACATCTGGCAACAGCTCATGGTGTTTGGTTTGGACTATTTCAAGTAAGTTGGCGATTACTACCGGACTATTCGTCTTTTCAATCTTCATCCATTCTCTCTTTCTGTCGCATATCTTGCCGTATAAGGCAACTGCTAACTACTTTTTTCTTTTGAAGTGGGTAACCGTTGCTGCAACCAGTCCCATCACACCTAGTGATACAAACAGGGACAGGAAGGGGTAGACTGCAAAGGTTGCTGCATATAAGGCAAGCGACATCACCGTTAAACCAAAGATAATGGGAAGCAAAATCAGGATGATCGTCACGGCCACTAACGCTGAGTCAACGCCAAGCCATAGGGGAAGTGCTTTAAGCCGTGAGAGTAGCTTTTCCAATCCCCCCTGAATACGCCCACTGTATTTGTCTAGCCTCATCATTTGACGCCCTTTCTGCGAGATGACTTTGTCATCTCTAGAAACTCGATCTACGCTGGCGCTGCGTCCGAGCGGGGTCATGAACGACCTGTGGGCGTTCAAAGTCTTTCAACAGGCTTATTTATTATAAATCTTCGGTCCTTTTCGCATGTGTTTCCGATCGTTTTTGGTCGGCGTGACTTGCTTTGAACGTCCGCCTCCCGCTTGTTTGGCTTTGATAATGGCTAACATTTTGTCTTTCGTTTCTTGATTCATTTAATCCTCCTTGTTTAAAAAGTTGTGTCGTATCCTGTGTCAGTCTAATGACTTATTTATTGCGCCACGGGATTGTATTTGGGTAATTGAGAGCTATACTCTTTGACTAATTTGACTTTTAAGCCTGTCCATTGAATATCTGAAAGCCCCTCGAACGCAATCGTTTTATGGTCGCTTTGACAGGCAAAGTGCCATGTTACAAACGTATGCGCCTGAACGTGATGAATAGCTGTGATTTCCCACACTAACAGCTTTGACTTGCTATGCCAGTGTTTAAACCACGTCTTGACTTGTGAGATGCCTTGATACTCAGGTCCCCAACATTCACTATAATAAACTTCTGTATCAAATATTTGCTCAAAGTTCGCCCAATCTGGCTGATGCCACGCCTGAAACCAATCGTTTATTATGTGTTGCCGTTTTTCTTGTCTAATTTTGTCTGTCATCATCTGTTTCCTTTCTTCAAGCAAGTGAACTGTCACAGCACCCTACACCGTAGGCGATTGACTGCATTGATAATAAAGGGCAATTAGAGATGTTTTTGCATCCGATGCACCTTTAAAGTTCCCTGATAAGCCACCGTATCAATAATTTCAAAGCCTTGCCCTTGCCAGAAGTTGAGACCTCTGATGTTATTAGTCAAGACCCCCAATTCCAAGATCTGAAACTCAGGATAACGGTGGTTCAAATCTGCCAAGATCTGACTGCCAATTCCTTGCCCTCGATCTTTGACCAGCAGTAAACCAATGTAAAGGGACGTTGCTGTTTTATAGCCTAAAATATAATCCACGATAGCAACTGGCTTATCAGCTCGATAAACGAGCCTTACTTGCTTCTGAGATAAAGGCACACCATTTGGTCGTTCCATCAAGCCCTGAATTAAAGTTTCCTGATCAAATTCTTCATTTGCTAAAGTCAAATAATCTAGATTATTAGCATAGATTTGCATGACATCCGCATTTAACGAGATATCATAAGGCTGATAGTACAACATTTAATCCTCCTTGTTTAAAAAGTTATCTTCTTGGTCTTGTGACCATTTATCTGCCATGCGTTTTATCGCCCTATTCATGATGGCATCATTTATCCTCAAAACCACGGCAATTAAATACATGCTCCAAGACACAAGTATGTGTAAGAGCAAGAAAGGACCAATCGACCAGATTATTGCACCTGAAATAATAAGGAAATGAGGCATAAGCTGCCATCTATTACTACCGTTTCTCAGACTAGCGATTACTAAAATTAAACTTATCAGCCCATTTCCCCAGATAAGTCCTTTCATCGAAGCAGACACTAGCATAGAGATGATGAAAAAGCTTATGGCGTGTCCGCTAAACAAATAAAATAAAAACGGCAAAAAAGGAAAGAATAGCAAAAAGCGGCATGGTAAAACAAGCAATTATCGTGAGAACATATGATCCTTTTTCTAATTGTCTAATCAAGATAGCTCCTCCTCTCTTATCATAACACCTTTCCAAC
This sequence comes from Streptococcaceae bacterium, assembly GCA_031270325.1. Taxonomy (GTDB): domain Bacteria; phylum Bacillota; class Bacilli; order Lactobacillales; family Streptococcaceae; genus Pseudolactococcus. Next base: position 17,213 of record JAISXW010000011.1, on the reverse strand, counting down.
TCAATTTCTAGCTCATCAATAAGAACGACACGCCAGAAAACAAGAAAGAACGCCCTAATCTATCTGAACACACCTAAAAATGTGAGTAACACTTGCATAAGTCTATGTAAAGACTTGGTAAAACTATCAGCTTACTCTCGTGCTCACAGAATATCCTTCAAACTAAAAAAGCCTACAAGTATGACTTATAGGCTTGCGTTTATCAGGCGACAGCCTGCCCGCTCACTCAAACAGGCTTTGGCGATACTTGAAAATAATCATCAGCGCCAAGGCAACAAAGGCGGCACAAGCAAGGAATGTGAGTGAAAAACCAACCAGTCCTGCCACATAGCCCCAGACCATTGCACCTGCACCGACTGCAATATCTGTCGCCCCTGTAAAGACAGCCAGCGCATTCCCTCTTTGATAGGGTGACACACGTTTGAGCACGACCGCTGTCAAGATTGGCATAATCAAGGAGAAACCAAAGCCGAGTAAGGCAGATGCGATTAAAAATTGAAAGAGTGTGTGACTCTCTGCAGTGATACTAAAAGACGCCACCATCAAGAGAATACTACCTGCCAACAAGATACTATCTTTAACAGCGACCAAAAATCGTGAATACACAATCCGAGCTAAGATAATCGCAACCGAACCAATGGCAAAAGAATATCCAATATTATTAACATGCCGTTCAAGCGCAAATTGAGAATAGAAAGTTGCCACACCTGAATACGATAAACAAGCCATAAAAATAATCAAACTAGGGATGACAATCGGTGCTTTTAACACCGTTGCACGTTCAGTGACAGTGTCGGCTTTTGCCTTTGGTTGAGCTTTCAACTGAGCTTGATAATAATCCGGAATCATCAGCCCCAGCCCAATTGCCAGCAATGTGAGGATAACTGCCACGAAAAACATCGCCGTAAAGCCATAACGCATGATCAAAAACAAGCCTAGCATTGGCCCAAGTGCCGCAGCAATCGTCGAAGAAATCGTGAAATAACTCATCCCAACCGCCATCCGTGAACTAGGAATTAAGTCACTCGCCATAGTCGTAATCGCCGTGCTACTAAAAGCTAGGCCAGCCCCTTGCACAAATCTGAGTATGATAAGCAAACTGACTGTTTGAAAGTAATTCAGGCAGGCAAAGTCAATCAGCATGACGATCATGCCGATAATTAAGACTAATTTTCGACCAAAGCGATCCAATAAAGGCCCAACAGGTAGCCTAAAGATTAAAGATGAAATCCCCAACATCCCGACTACAATCCCTGCCTGACCTTTCGATCCGCCGAGATAGCTGACAAATAAGGGCAATGTCCCCATTTGTGTCGTCATAGCAATGCCCGTCAAAAAAGAGACGATCATTAAGAAACAAAAGTCCTTTGAAAAAATACGTTCAACCTGATGTGCTTTTTTTAGGAGAGGTGCCGGTTGCACCTGAGTTACTTTGTTCACCTGATTAAGCGTTAATTTTTGTGTGCTTGCCATTTCATCCAACTTTCCAACATAAGTATGATGTTAGATTTTCTAACATCACCTAACATTGCTTATTCTAGCATAGAAAAAGGGACTTGTAAATAGCAAATATTCAAACAATTCAAACACTCCTTTGCTTTGTTCGTAATTGCCTGATCTCAGAATCATCTGTTCACCAAAAAACACCTGCCCTAACTCTAGGGACAGGTGGTAAACAAAGCGCTTCAAACCTCACCTACTTGACTTTTTCTGAGTCTTGAATCTCAAAGCTTGAGCTTTCTGCTAAGGCTTTAAAAAAGTGCGCCGATTTTTTCAAGGTCTTTTCTTGCGTATGGATATCGACCGAAATCAGACCATAGCGGTTCCGATAAGAATTGCGCCAGCTAAAGCAATCTATCGGCGTCCAGAGATGGTAACCGAAACAGTTGGCACCTTCTGCTATTGCTTGATGCACATAGTAGAGATGTTCTTTGATAAAGGTAATCCGATAGTCATCATGAATCGTCCCATCTGCTGCTAGATAGCGATCCTCACGGCTAACACCCATGCCATTTTCAGAGACAAACCATGCAATATTACCATAGTTGTCTTGGATATTTTTGGCAATATCATACAAGGCTTTAGGATAAATCTCCCAGCCCTTATCGACATTCATCCGAACGCCACGCTTATCGTATGCTTCAAAGTATTTATTGGGTAACCAATCGACTGCAAGGGAGTCAGACGAATATTTCGGTGCCTGTGCACGATTGGGATGGTAAAAGTTGACCCCTAGATAATCGACTGTGTTTTGGGCGATGATGACAAGTTCTTCCGCCGAAGTCTGCCACAGCACACCATCTCTTGTCAGAATATCGACAAGCTCTGCTGGGAATGCACCATTGACCGATGCATCCATGAACAGCTGGTTTTGCCATAAGTCTGCAAAATGCGCTGCAGCCTGATCTTCAGGAGAGTCAGTCGCTGGATAGTTAGGCGTCAGATTGAGGACGATCCCAATCTTACCATCTGGATGTTGGTTGTGTTGTCGGAAAGCAGCGATGGCTTTAGCAGATGCTAGTTGCAAGTTATAAGCCACTTGCACGGCTTTCTTACCATCTACAAGATCTGGATAGTGGAATTGATAGAGATAACCACCCTCGACCACCACCATTGGTTCATTGTGCGTGAACCAATCGGTCACACGGTCAGAAAACAACTCAAAACAGCGAGTTGCAAATTTGACATATAAGTCAACCACGTGTTTAGATTCCCAGCCACCATAACGATGTAGCAAGTCAACCGGCAAATCAAAATGGTGTAAATTGATGACCGGTCTGATGCCATTGGCAATGAATTCATCAATGACAGCATTATAAAACTGCACCGCCTCATCATTCACTGACCCAGTCTCCAAGTCGTCGATCAAGCGCGTCCATTGGATCGATGTCCTGACAGAGTTCAATCCTGCCGCTTTCATCAGCGCAATGTCTTGCTTGAAATCATTGTAAAAGTTAGAAGCTGTATCTGGACCGATACCATGCCAAAAGTGTTCTGGAAACTTATCAAAGTCATAATCCCAGATATTGGCATGCGCTTTATGAAATCTACCCTCTGTTTGTGGTCCTGACGTCGCAGCACCCCACCAGAAATCATTTGGAAATTCAAGTAATGTCATAGCTATTCTTTCTATTTATTGAGATCGTGCATGTTAAAGCACACGATATTGCTGATCTTTCAAAAGAAGATAAATCCCAATTTCAATCATAAAATTGATATTTATCTTCACTTTGATTGACGAGATGAGTTAAGACATCTCTAAATTAAATTGGATTAATCTTTTGCTTTATCCACCATCATTAAGAATGGTAAATAAATCAAACCAACGACAAGCATTTGAACGATTTGTAAGAGACTACCCATGATTGAGTTGGTCGCTAAGAATCCTGAAATCACTGCTGGCATTGTCCATGGGACTTGCGCACCAGTCGTCAATGGCACGATACCCGTCGCAAAGGCGACATAAGCAATCACAACAGAAACAATCGGTGCTAAAAGCCACGGAATGAACAATGATGCATTCATAACCATCGGAAGTCCAAAGATGACTGGTTCATTCACATTAAAAATCCCTGGTGCAATGGCCAAACGTGCCACTTCCTTGTATTGTTTTTTCTTCATGATTACCATAATCAAAATCAAAACAATTAAAGTTGAGCCTGAACCACCAAGTGATACTGTGAAGGTATCCATAAATGATTTAGTCACAATATGACCGTGATCTTGTAAGACATCATTTCCTTTTTTCAACAATTCTGCATTCGCAAGACCATTGGTTTGCCAAAACGGTTCAAATACAGAGTTAACGATAACTTGACCGTGTAGACCGAAGAACCAAAGAAATTGAACAAAGAAGATAGCAACAATCGTACCCGGCAAGGATGTCCCAAGACCTGTCAATGGTTTTTGAATGATGTGATAAATCACGTCATGCAAGTTGGTATGAAAGGCACCAACCATCACCGCATTACCAATTAGGAACGGCAATAAAGTCCCTAAAACAGGAATCAAAGCTGAGAAAGATTTTGATACTGCTGGTGGCACGCCATCAGGCATGGTGATGACAAAACCTTTTTGCGTCAAATAGACATAGAGTTTCGCGGCAAGAAAGGCAGCAATCATACCTAAGAACATGCCCTTAGCACCCAAACGATCAAGTGATAGCAAACCTGAGGCTTCAATTTCTTTTTTACCATCAACAATTGTCATGAAGAATGGTGTCAAAATTAAAAATGATGCGAGCGATACTACTGCTCCAAAGATTGCCTCAACTTTTTTGGCTTTTGAAAAATAATAGCCAATTCCCAAGGTCACAAAAACAGTCATGATAGACATTGTCGCATTTTGTCCGTTACCAAATAAAGTTGAGAATTGTGTTTTAAGTGAGTCTGGCCAAAATGGTAAATTATTGAAAACCACAATAAATGAGCCGAACATGGTCAGCGGAAAACTGAGCATGAAGGCATCACGAAGTACGGTTAGGTAGAGATTACTACCAATTTTTTGTGCAATTGGCGCAATCTTTTCGCCCAAAGCATCCATTAAACGATTCATAAAATCCTCCAAAAATAAAATGATTTCTTGTCCTGTGTGACTATGTTCTTATATGGTGTAACTATGTGATAGTCCCATGATAACGTTTTCACAATGCTTTGACAATAGGGTGATACCTATTGTATAGCAATAGATGACCTATCAGAACGAATTTATGGTATTTTATTCCTTCAATGTATAGCCTGAACTCCACGAAAAAACAGTCTGTGCCCTATGGTTTTGTTGCCCTTCTATGTTTTCCGTGTTAAAAAAACTTCCAACTGAAAGGTCTCTCCTAAATGTGTCGATTTGGAGTATTCAAAGATCTGCCCTGTTAAAAATCTTGCATTTTGCGTGGTTAAAACCACAGGCTGACCAGCAGCAATCTGCAACAAATCTGCTTCAACTTGGTCTGCCGCATGCACTTCGATACGACGATGTGAGGCCTCAATAATATAACCTAGCTGTTGTTCAATGTATTGATAAATCGACTGCGTCACGTGTTCTAATTTCAGATTCGAAATCAAATTAACTGGCATCCACGTTTCTTCAACCACAAAGGGCTTTCCCGCCATGCTTCTGACTCGTTTCAAGTGATAAACCGAATCACCCGAAGCTAAATTTAATTCTTTTTCAATCAAGGCATTCGCAGGGATGATTTCAAAAATCAACACATGAGATATAATCTTTTGATCCGCATAAAGTGCCGTTGCACCTCTAAAATAATTAATTTCACGCATCTGTCCTAATAAGGTACCATTAAAATCATTGACAAAAGCCCCTTTCGCTTTGACTTTAGTAATCAATCCCTCATCTACTAAGATATCTGTCGCTTTTTTGACCGTCATCTTAGAGGTGTCAAATGCTTCGATCAACTCCCTTTCATAAGGTAATTTACTTTTAGCTGGATACTCGCCTGATAGTATTTTATTTCTTAAAATGTTGGCGATCGTCAAATATTTTTGTGTGGTCATGTTTTTATTTTAACACAAAAGCCGCCACCCCTTGCCAAACAGGGCAAAAAAAATGATGTTCTGCCAAGACAGCACCATCATTTTTAGAGCATTATTGATTACGCCTTTATCTTACGGCACTAGACCGTACCAAGCAGTCCCTTCACTATGCCAACCTTGTGAAACTAGATAATCTCTTTCTCCGGTATTTGCTGTATAGTTATGCTGCCCATTGTTGGGATTATATTGGCGATAGAGTCGTTGTTCCATCGCCGTATCGGAGTACCATCCTATCCCTTCATCGTGCCAACCCAATTTGACCAAGATGTCTTTCTCGCCTACTGCCTTCGTATAATGATGAACGCCTTCATTAGGATTGTATATTCTATATACTGGGCTACTAGATGTTTTTGGAGCAGACCAACCTATCCCTTCATATTGCCAACCTTTCTGAATCAGAAGCGTTGCTTCTGAATAATTTTTGGTGTAAAAATGTTCTCCAGAATTCTTATTATACATGCGATACAGAGTGTCATAAACTAAAGGAAGATTCCGAACCCGATTGATAAAACTAATATTCGTGGCATTCAATCGAACGCCAAAATTCACAATGCCACTTATACCACCAGACACAATCCCGTAAATCACATTGCTTTGATTTAAAATCGGACTACCACTTGAGCCGCAAGTCGTATCAAAATCATACTGAAAACTTCCAGCTCGATTAAGTACAGGTGTCCCTTCTGATGTTCTTGTAGAAATAACCTGATTTCCTAGATTATAAGTTGTTGCAGCTGGATCTGGACCGGGATAACCAATTGAAAACAAAGGAAAGACAGAATCCAAGCTATTGTAACCCAAGTAACCGGTACGCTTGCCGATCGGACTTGATAATTTGATGACACCATAATCATATGTCACGTATGATTCATTATAACCATTGAGATTCAGTTTCTCCCATTCTTTCGGCACATATAATTCATAGCTTGAGGCACTACCATAGGGGGCAGACTGATAAGAGGCACCCGGATAGACTTCAACAGTTTTTGCCTTCCCACCATATCTCAAATCATAAATCATATGTGCAGCGGTCAACACAGTATCCTGCGAGATTAAAGCAGCTGAGCCCCGAATTACCGTGCCATTCGGAAACGTCGCTTTAATATAGGCAACTGCAGAATAGGGAAATTGTGTGGTATTGGAAACAGCCGACCGTTCATCCTGACCAATAATCGCGTTCATGGTCGCTGGCGGAAGCGACTCAGGCTCAACAAGCTCCTCTAGCCCAGTGTCATCCTGACTATGAGTAACCGCTTTCATTTCTGCCGGAACAAAACCAGCTTTTCCTGCACTATCAGCACTCTGATTGACAATTATGCTATCATTAATCGGAATTGAGGGAAGAAGTGCTAGTAGCAAACTGCTTGCGACAAATAGAATTCTTTTTTTTCTCATAAGTTCACCTTCTGATATTACCGTTGCTCCGAAGTCTTAATCTTCTCACAAGGTAAATTAAATTCCTGTGTACTACTACTAAATTACCATGGTAACTTGACTACTTTGATTTCTAATTCCATTATAACACATAATACTCATTATGTTGCATTCTTTTTGTAATTTTTTATCCATTAGTAACTCAAGCAAAAAAAACACACCGACAATCCGCAGATTATCAATGTGTCTCTTGAATTTATTCAATTATTTCTTGCGTTTCGGGAATAGAAACTTCTGCTTGTTTGGCTAATGGTTCTAAATCACGGTAACGTGCCATACCAGTACCAGCTGGGATGATTTTACCGATAATAACATTTTCCTTAAGACCAAGCAATGGATCTTTCTTACCACGAATGGCTGCATCCGTCAGAACACGTGTTGTTTCTTGGAATGATGCCGCAGATAAGAATGAGTTGGTCTCAAGTGATGCCTTAGTGATACCCATCAGGACAGGACGTGACGTTGCAGGGACACCACCAGCAAAGAGGATTTCTTGGTTGGCATCTTCAAAATCAGCAATATCCATCAAAGTACCAGGTAAGAGATCTGTATCACCTGCATCCATGACACGAACTTTACGGAGCATTTGACGAACCATAACCTCAATGTGCTTATCGCCAATTTCAACCCCTTGGCTTCTATAAACTTTTTGAACTTCCGCAAGCAGGTAGGTTTCAACAGAAAGCGTATCACGAACTTGGAGCAAATGTTTAGGTTGGATTGAACCTTCTGTCAGTGGGGTACCACGGTGAACAAAGTCTCCGACTTCAACATGCATCCGAGATGTAAATGGTACTTCATAAGTTCTGGTATCTGTTTTACCTTTGACCGTTACTTCTTTCTTACGTGTCGCTGCTTCTTCTGTAATCTCGATGACTTCACCAGTTACTTCTGTAATCACAGCTTCCCCTTTAGGATTACGTGCTTCAAAAATTTCTTGAATCCGTGGCAAACCTTGTGTGATATCTTCTGATGATGCCACACCACCCGTATGGAATGTCCGCATGGTCAACTGCGTACCAGGTTCACCGATAGATTGAGCCGCAATCGTACCGACTGCTTCACCGACTTCAACAGCATCACCTGTTGCCAAGTTGACACCATAACAATGTTTACATACACCATGACGTGTTTTACAAGTAAAGACTGAACGGATGGTCACTTCTGTGATACCGGCTGCAACGATTTGCGCTGCAATCGCCTCTGTAATCAACTCATCTTCGCCAATGATTAATTCATTCGTTTCAGGATGATGTACCGCTTTACGTGTATAACGGCCATTGAGACGCTCAGCTAATGGCTCAACCAATTCCTTACCGGTCGCAATATCGCTGATGACTAGACCACGGTCAGAACCACAATCGTCTTCACGAATGATCACATCTTGGGCTACGTCAACCAAACGACGTGTCAAATAACCAGAATCGGCAGTTTTCAAAGCCGTATCAGTCATCCCTTTACGCGCCCCATGCGTTGAGAAGAACATTTCCAAAACAGACAAGCCTTCACGGAAGTTAGAAATGATTGGAAGCTCCATGATTTTACCATTTGGAGCTGCCATCAAACCACGCATACCAGCAAGTTGTGAGAAGTTAGAAATATTACCACGCGCCCCAGAGTCCATCATCATGACGATTGGATTGGACATATCTTGTGCATCAATCAAGCGATGTTCCAGCTCTTCTTTTGCACCACGCCAGACATCTGTCACGGCAGTATAACGTTCATCATCTGTAATCAAACCACGACGGAATTGCTTAGTGATTTCTGCCACTTTATTGTGTGCTTCATCAATAATCAGATGTTTATCTTCAACGACAGGAATATCTGCAATCCCCACAGTCAAACCAGCCTTAGTCGAATGATGATAACCAAGATCTTTCAGACGGTCTAACATTTCAGAAGTCAGGGTTGTGCGGAATCGTTTAAAGACTTCAGCAATGATGTTCCCCAGATGTTTTTTCTTGAATGGTGGTACCAAGTCAAGATTTGCAATAAAGGCGTTCACATCCTCACCAGCTGCCATAAAGAAACGGTCATCTGTTTGCGTTGTCAAGTTATCTTGCGTCGGCTCATTCAGATAAGGAAATTCTTCTGGCATAATCGCATTAAACAGAATTTTACCAACTGTTGTGACCATGATGGTATCTTTTTGTGCATCTGTCCACGGTTTATTTAAAGATTTTGTCGCAATGCCGACACGAGTATGCAGATGAACATAGCCATTACGCCACGCAATCTCAGCCTCATCAGCATTAGCAAAGACCATGCCTTCGCCTTCGCGACCTGCTTCTTCCATCGTGATGTAGTAGTTCCCCAAGACCATATCCTGTGATGGTGTCACGACTGGTTTACCATCTTTTGGATTGAGAATGTGTTCAGCAGCTAACATCAAAATACGTGCTTCTGCTTGCGCTTCCTCAGAAAGTGGTAAGTGAATCGCCATTTGGTCACCATCGAAATCGGCATTGTAGGCTTCACAGACCAATGGATGCAGGCGAATGGCGCGACCGTCGATTAGAACAGGCTCAAAAGCTTGAATCCCCAAACGGTGGAGGGTCGGTGCGCGGTTTAGTAAGACAGGGTGTTCCTTAATCACGTCTTCCAAAACATCCCAGACATCTGGATCTTGACGCTCAACTTTACGTTTGGCTGCACGAATATTTGGTGCCATCTCACGTTTGACAACTTCACTCATGACAAATGGTTTAAAAAGTTCAATCGCCATTTCACGCGGCACACCACATTGATACATTTTCAAAGTAGGACCAACAACGATAACCGAACGTCCTGAATAATCAACACGTTTCCCCAGCAAGTTTTGACGGAAACGTCCTTGCTTCCCTTTCAGCATATGACTGAGGGATTTAAGTGGGCGGTTACCAGGACCAGTGATTGGCCGACCACGACGACCGTTGTCGACCAAAGCATCCACCGCTTCTTGGAGCATCCGTTTTTCATTTTGGACAATGATATTCGGTGCATTTAATTCCAGCAAGCGTTTCAAGCGGTTGTTACGATTAATAACCCGACGATACAAATCATTCAAATCTGATGTCGCAAAACGACCACCGTCAAGTTGAACCATCGGCCGTAAATCTGGTGGAATGACTGGCAGGACATTGAGAACCATCCACTCCAATTTATTACTAGATTTATTAAAGGCATCTAGTACATCTAATCGCCGAATCGCTTTGACCCGTTTTTGACCTGTCGCTGTTTGCAACTCTTCTTTCAGTGCTGAAATTTCAGCATCCAAATCAACTGATCTAAGCAAATCCTGGATAGCTTCCGCACCCATTTTCGCAACAAATGACCCAAAACCATTTTTGAGCATTTGTTCACGATATTCGCGCTCCGTCAACAATTGTTTCTTTTCAAGAGATGTTTCTTTCGGATCAATGACCACATAACTTGCAAAATAAATGATTTCTTCAAGAGAGCGTGGGCTCATATCCAACGCCAATCCCATCCGAGATGGAATTCCCTTGAAATACCAGATATGCGAAGTTGGGGCAGCTAGTTCAATATGACCCATCCGTTCACGACGGACTTTAGCACGGGTAACTTGGACACCACAAATTTCACAGACTTGGTTTTTATAGAACACACCTTTTAGCTTACCACAGCTACATTCCCAGTCTTTTGATGGACCAAAAATACGTTCATCAAAGAGACCTTCGCGTTCCGGTTTTTGTGTACGATAGTTAATTGTCTCAGGTTTTTTGACTTCACCAAAAGACCAAAAACGGATTTTTTGAGGAGAGGCAATCCCGATTTGCATACTCTCAAATTTATTTACATCGACCATTTTTTCTCCTGTATATGAGAAGATTTTTAATCAAAAATCTTTTGTTCTGGTTTTCTGTTCTGACATGATGTTGTGACTAGTTTAACGATTCAAATCTTTAAACCAATCACAACCGTTCAGAGCTCTTGCTAATGACACAATGACCGTGCCTTAGTCCACCGCTTCTTCTATCGCTGTTGCTTCAGCTTCGACAGCAGACACCACAGCAGCTTCTTTGGCTTCCAACATCTCCACTGTCACCTCGACTTTGTCGTTGTTATGTGAGTCAGTGTCATCATCTAATTCACGTAATTCTAGAACCTTATCATCAACGTCCAAGACTTTCATATCTAATCCAAGGGATTGGAGTTCTTTTACCAAAACTCGGAATGACTCCGGTAGACCTGGTGCTGGAATTTTTTCTCCCTTGACGATCGCTTCATAAGCTTTAGTCCGACCCACGACATCATCAGATTTATAAGTTAAAATTTCTTGTAGAATATTGGCTGCACCATAAGCTTCCAATGCCCAAACTTCCATTTCCCCAAAACGTTGACCACCAAACTGCGCTTTACCGCCGAGTGGTTGTTGGGTCACGAGTGAGTAAGGTCCCACTGAACGTGCATGGAGCTTGTCGTCGACCATGTGGTGAAGTTTGATCATATACATGACACCGACAGATACACGGTTATCAAAGGCTTCACCAGTTCGACCGTCATAGAGAACCGTTTTGGCATCATCTGCCATACCTGCTTCTTTAACTGTATTCCAGATATCTTCATCACGGGCACCATCAAAGACTGGTGTTGCGATATGAATACCAAGTGTGCGAGCTGCCATACCTAGATGAAGCTCCATAACTTGTCCAATATTCATCCGTGATGGTACACCAAGCGGATTTAACATAATATCAACAGGTGTGCCATCAGGCATATACGGCATATCTTCGACTGGTAAAATACGGGAAACAACCCCTTTGTTACCATGACGCCCTGCCATCTTATCACCGACATGAATTTTACGTTTTTGAACGATAAAGACACGGACAAGTGTATTAACACCCGTTTGGAGTTCATCGCCATTTTCACGACGGAAAATCTTAACATCGTGTACGATACCGTCCGCACCATGAGGTACGCGGAGTGACGTATCACGAACTTCACGCGCTTTTTCACCAAAGATCGCACGGAGCAGACGTTCTTCTGGCGTTGGATCCGTCTCACCCTTAGGTGTGACTTTACCGACAAGAATATCGCCTTCTTTAACTTCCGCACCAATTCGGATAATCCCAAATTCATCAAGATGACGCATGGCATCTTCTCCGACGTTTGGAATTTCACGTGTGATTTCTTCTGGTCCAAGCTTTGTATCACGTGTTTCAGATTCGTATTCTTCGATTGCAATTGAGGTGTAAACATCGTCTTTCACGAGCCGTTCACTCATGATAATCGCATCCTCAAAGTTGTAACCTTCCCAAGTCATATAAGCAACGAGTGGATTTTGGCCAAGCGCCATTTCCCCGCCTTCCATAGACGGACCGTTACCAATGATTTCTCCCTTATCAACCTTATCTCCAACTTGAACAAGCGGGCGTTGGTTATAAGAAGTACCTGAGTTTGAACGACGATATTTGGTTACCGTATATTTATCCAATTCGCCTGTTGTCCGACGGATGCGAATTTCACTTCCGTCAACAAATTCAACTGTCCCTTCGTATTTAGCAAGAATCGCTGCACCTGAGTCATGGGCTGCTTGATATTCCATCCCTGTCCCAACAAATGGTGCGTGTGGGTCGATCAATGGCACAGCTTGACGTTGCATGTTAGCACCCATGAGGGCACGGTTGGAGTCATCGTTTTCCAAGAAAGGAATACAAGCTGTCGCAACAGCAACTACCTGTTTAGGAGAGACATCCATAAAATCAGCCTTGTCTGCCTCAACCTCGATATTGTTACCACGCGTCCGCGCCATAACCGTCTCGCCAGCGAAACGATTTTCTTCTGTCAATGGTGAGTTAGCTTGAGCTACGATATAATTATCTTCTTCATCAGCTGTCAAATAATGGATTTCATCCGTTACAACCCCATTCGTGCGATCAATACGGCGATAAGGTGACATAATAAACCCATATTCGTTGATTTTACCAAATGAAGATAAGTTATTGATCAAACCAATGTTCGGACCTTCGGGTGTTTCAATCGGACACATCCGCCCATAGTGAGTATAATGCACATCTCGAACTTCATAACCCGCACGATCACGTGTCAAACCACCAGGCCCGAGGGCTGACAACCGACGTTTGTGAGACAACTCTGACAAGGGATTATGTTGATCCATGAACTGTGACAACTGTGAACTACCAAAGAACTCTTTGATGGCAGCTGTAACCGGACGGATATTAATCAAGGACTGTGGTGTCATATTTTCAGCATCTGCTGAACTCATCCGTTCACGAATGACACGTTCCATCCGACTCAAACCAATCCGAACTTGGTTTTGTAGTAATTCGCCAACTGAGCGAATCCGACGATTGCCCAAGTGGTCAATATCGTCCACATGACCAATACCATCATTAAGCGTCAACCAGTAATTAATATTCGCAATGATGTCAGCAGGTGTCAAATAACGAACTTCTGGTGCAATCTGACCATTTGAAATGACATTTACGACTTTCTCTGGATCTTTTGGCGAGTACACTTTAACGACTTGAAGCTCAATCGGTTCTGTTAAAACCGCATCATCAGATGGATAAAGCGTGACAGTGTTCAAGCCACTATCAAGTTCAGTCTCAATGCCATCCAAGACATCGCGTGTCAGTTCTGTCTCTTGATCAACTAAGATTTCGCCAGTTTCAGCACTGACAAGTGGCGCTGCTAAGGTAAGTCCCAACAAACGATTTTTAAGGGCTAATTTTTTATTAACCTTATAGCGACCAACAGGCGCAAAGTCATAACGGCGGGGATCAAAGAACCGTGCAGTTAATAGACTACGAGAGCTATCCGCCGTTTTGGGCTCACCTGGACGTAGGCGATCATAGATGTCTTTGAGCGCTTCTTCTGTTCGCGTATCGCCGGCGAATTTATGGATATCTTTTTCAATTGTGGTGCGTGTCAGCTCGCTATCACCGAGAATTTCAAAAATTTCATCATCCGAACCGAAACCAAGCGCCCGCAAAATCGTTGTAAATGGTAATTTACGTGTGCGGTCAATGCGGACATAACCGATACCTTTAGCATCCGTATCCAGCTCAAACCAAGCCCCACGGTTGGGAATCGTCGTATGACCGTAAGACTCCAGACCATTCTTATCCACTTTTGGATGGAAATAAGTCCCAGGGGAGCGTACCAATTGTGAGACGATAATCCGCTCAGCACCATTAATAATGAACGTCCCCATCTCAGTCATGAGCGGGAAATCACCAAAGAACACTTCTTGTGTTTTTAATTCACCAGATTCCTTGTCAACCAGTCGAAAAGTCACATGCAAGGGGGCAGAATAATTGGCATCATGCGCCCGCGCTTCCTCGATGGTGTATTTAGATTCTTTCATTTCATAACCAACAAACTCCAGTTCTTTCGTTCCGGCAAAGTTGTCGATTGGTAACATCTCTTTAAAAACATCAGCCAATGACTGATCCAAGAAACGTTGATAAGAGTCAGTTTGAATTTCAATCAAATTTGGCAAATCAAGTACTTCTTTGATTCGCGAAAAGCTGCGTCTAGTACGGTGTTTGCCGTATGCTACGTCATATCCTGCCAAGATCTTCTCCTCTACTACGTGTGGCTATCTCTCAACTCACTTTGAAAGACAGCCTTTACAGTGGCTTTGCAATGTGGTCAGTTTGATAAAGTTGACCAATCTTTAAGTTTGCCGACTATCGACTCTGAAAAACAAAGAATTATCAGAAAGATTTTTTTTCAGTTACAAATGACGGTTCAGAGAGCTCCAGACGTCAAAAAAAGCAACGAAAACTCAAATTCTCGTTGCTCACAAAAGCCTAGGGACAATATTTCCTAAACTTTTGCCGACAAACTATTTAACTTATTGTAACATGGTTTGAAGGAAAATTCAAGATATTCCCATGATAAAATCAAACGTTAGGAACAAATCGCCAGCAACAAAACTTGCCATGTTTAAAACAAACATGGCAAGTCCAACAACACCCATCAAACTTTCGGAAAGGAACTTGAAAAGGTCAAAAATTAAGCAACAATTAACCGTTGCCGCCCATAAAAAAACAAAAAGATACGCAAAATGCCAAAAATAACCGAAAAAAGTGTTTAAGACCGCCCTCCTAAAGACAAAATTCCTCTTCGGAAGAGAAACTTTTCTCTGGTTTAGAGGAACATTACTCTTATTTAGAGAAACTTTTCTCTGGTTTAGAGGAACATTGCTTTTATTTAGAGAAACTTTTCCCTGATTTAGAGGAACATTGCTCTTATTTAGAGAAACTTTTCTCTGATTTAGAGGAACATTGCTCTTATTTAAAGGAAATTTCCTCTTATTAGGTGGATAATTGCATCTATTTGCTAGAAATTTGTACCTTTTAGGTAAAACTTTGAACCTATTTGCTAGGATTCCCAAACTCTGAGCGTCATCGACCAAGCTCATCATACAATTTTACAAAAAAAGACAACCGTTAAACGATTATCTGACTGGCATAGAGAGGTTTGACTCAGCAAGACTGTGATAAACAGACAAGTACTTTTAGACAAATGCACTTTACCGCTAGATTTTAGCCTTAGCCCTCTCACTTATCCGCTTTGACTTGACTTAATTTACTGATCGCCACGCGGATTTGTCGTGCTAATTCTGCTTCTATCTTGGCTTCGGGCGCAAATTCCGCCGCCCAATTGTCTGGTTTCAAAATCTTATGAGTTTCTGAATCAAAGTGCGCCTGACCGTCTGGGAAAACCTTGCCCATGTTGGCCCTGTGGACAATATTAAAGATTTCATGGGGATCAACACCCATGAGCGCAAAAGAGCCATAAGTGAAATAAAGCAAATCCAAAAGGGCATCGACTTCGCCGGTCAAGGCGTTTTCTCCTTCGGGAATTGGTTGCGACTTGACCTTAGTCGCAGCCTTATCAATGGCCTGATGTAACTTTTCAGTCAATCCATCAAAAACCGAGACATTAGCATTAGCAGCCGCAAAGAGAAATTCAACGATTTCTTCTACTTTGAAGTCAGCGCGATGCCCCGCCTCCTCAGGTAAGAAAACCCGAGGAACTTCCTGCGTTTTCTCATCCATCAGGCGATGAAATGCTTTGACTTGATTAAAATGCACGTCTTTACTGACAGAGCTCTCCAATTGCTTAAAGTTAATCAATCCAAAATGCGCCAATGCTTTAGCGATACCATCTGAATTATTATTATCAGTCACATAACTGGCAACTTTTTTGACAGCTGATGTCGCATTCCCCATGCCGACACCTATCCCCACACCCGCTAGCATCTCCAAATCATTATCAGAATCCCCAAATGCCATGACTTCCGACAAGATAAAGCCAAGCTGTTGACCGACTTTTTCAATACCTTTGAGTTTAGAGTTTCCCTTAGTAATCAAATCTACCGAATAAGGATTTGAACGTGTCGCTGCTAACTCGGGGAAATTAGCCACGATACCATCCGTCTCACTACTTGTGGCGACCATAATCACTTGATAGACTGGCTCTCTAGTATCCATTGATAGTCTGTTAGATTGCGGCTTGATTTTTCGGACCACATGTTTAAAGCTATTTTTAGTTAAGTCAGACATTTTCTTAGGTAAAAAGCCTGCAATGAGTTGGGCTGTTCGTGTCTCGCCAAATTTCACAAGACTGCTACCGTGGACACCATCAGCCATACCAAGAGAAGTATCGCGGCCATGTTCCCGAGCAAAAGAAACAACCTCTCTCAAGGTTTTCTTGTCAATTGGTGTCGTTGATAAAATCGCATCTGGCGTGAAAATATATTGACCGTTGTAAGTCACTGCCACATCCAAACCTAAGGTCTCCATCAAAGGCAAGACAAAGGCAGGGCCACGACCAGTCGCCACACCAACAATAATATTCTGCCTGTGAAGTTCTGCCAAGGCACATTTTGTTGTCGTAGCGATATGCCGCGTACTTGTGAAAAGTGTCCCATCTAAGTCAAAAAAAACTGCTTTAATTCCCATATCTACCTTTCGTGCTATCTCTTGCTTGCTCTGCCAAGCAGCTGCACCATCAAACTACCTGTCCTGCTTCAAATTGCCTTAATGATACCATTATACACTTAAAAACAGCATAAAGACAAGTTGTCGTGTCTCTCACGACAAACTAAAAAAACGCCAGTCCTTTAATAGAGCCTGCTGAAAAAGTAGCTCATTTTAAAAATAGAATCAAAGAAAAAAGAATTTCAAGACGATTTAGTTTTGAAATTCTTTTTATTAATCTGTTTTTAGTATTGTTCTGGTATTATTT
>JAISXW010000039.1 GCA_031270325.1 Streptococcaceae bacterium | reverse complement strand
TTTGTGTCATAACGAAAATCTTATATTATCATAAATTCTTATTTTAGTGTCATCGAATACCCCTCCTATGAAGAGGATAGCAGTGTTTTTCATAATTATAAAATATTTTTTGAAACGACCGTGGTCATCTGCTCTTGACGACTTGACAAAAAGCTCCAGAGAAGTTGACTGTCATGACACAAGCGGCTAACACAAACGCTGTCAAAAGCTGTTTTGACTATCTGCGACACGCACAAAAAAAGCAATAAAAAAAGCCATCAAACCGAAATTCAATCGCTTTTTTTAGGTCATGACAAGGTCACATGAAATCACGTAACTGCTTGCTACGTCTTGGGTGGCGGAGTTTCTTCAAAGCTTTGGCTTCGATTTGACGGATACGTTCGCGGGTAACTTTAAATTGTTTGCCCACATCTTCGAGGGTGTGCATGCGCCCGTCATCCAAACCGAACCGCATCCTCAGCACGTTTTCTTCCCGATCAGTCAGAGTGTCCATGACCTCGTCCAATTGCTCCCGCAACATGACACGGTTGGTGTAATCCACCGGACTTTCAATCGCATCATCTTCAATGAAATCTCCCAAGTGAGAATCATCTTCCTCGCCAATTGGCGTTTCCAACGAAACAGGTTCTTGTGCAATCTTCAAAATTTCTCTGACACGTTCTGGCTTGATGTCCATCTGCTCACCGATTTCCTCTGGTGACGGATCACGACCCAAGTCTTGCAAGAGCTGACGTTGAATCCGAATCAATTTATTAATCGTCTCAACCATATGCACGGGGATCCGAATTGTCCGAGCTTGATCGGCAATGGCACGCGTAATCGCTTGCCGAATCCACCAAGTCGCATAAGTTGAAAATTTAAACCCTTTGGTATGGTCAAATTTGTCAACGGCTTTCATCAGCCCCATATTACCTTCTTGAATCAAATCAAGAAACTGCATGCCACGGCCAGAGTAACGTTTGGCGATTGAGACGACCAGTCGGAGATTGGCTTCGGCTAACATTTGTTTAGCAATCTCGCCCTCTTCGCCACCGGCAATAATCGCCTCAGCCAATCGTGTTTCTTCCTCAAAGGCTAAAAGCGGAAAACGCCCAATCTCTTTCAGATACATCCGAACCGGATCATCACTCCGAACGTTTGTGACAATTTCTTCTACTTCGGCCTCTTCTTCTTTGTCAGCAACTTGAATCGTTTCAAGCGCCATCACTGAGGGTTCACCCTTTTGATTGACAATAGAAATACCGGCATCTTGAATTTTACTTAGCAGCGCTTCAATATCCTCTGCCTCCAACTCGAATTCGGTCACGAGTTCAGTCGTAATATCATCGTCAACTGCTTGACCCAACTTTTTATGATCTCGAATAAATTCAGCGATCGCAACCTCAAAGGCTGAGCCAAGTTTTTGATTCTCTTTGTTTGTTTCTACCAATTTTATACCCCGTCTTGTTGTTTCTGAGCAATGATTTGCAAGGTTAATTGCAATTCTAAGGCGCTATTTCCTGTTTGCTTAGCTTGTTCAAGCTGTTCCTGTAAGGTCTGCAACTGTGAAGCTTTGCTTGCTTTCACGAAATTCTTTAATAAATCATCAACTTCTAAATCCGATACTTCTTCTGGCACATGGACCAATGATAACACCTCATAAAAGGTTTCTGCCGCCTCACCCGTCACCTGTACCATTAAACTCGCTTCATCTACAGTTTCCAAGTCTTTCATCAGATCAAACAGTGCTTGATAACGCTGATGGACAAACTGAAAACCATGCTCTGATAAGATGCGTGCCAAGACACTGGGATGATAGATCATCCGATGCAGTAACTGCATCTCTGACTGCTCAATCGGGGAAAGTTTAATAGGAACTACTGGGCTAACCGACTGTATGATTGGTGTCGGTTCATAGAAATAGCCATTATCTTCTGGAGGCGGTGGCATCAAGCTCTCATCATAGCCAAGAAAGGCTTCCGGACTCTCTTGCGAGGACACCGCCTGTTCACGTCTTTTATTGACCGCAGTCTCTACTTGATTATACTCGAAATCAGGTAAAATCTCAACTAATCGCTTTATATAGGCATCTTGTGCGGTTAAGGAGTCCACCTGCGCAATTTTAGGTGCCATCAAGTCGATAAAGTCTAATTGTCCCTGCAGATTGCTTAGATTAGCTGGGCGCAAGTAATCCATCAAAAAAGCAACTGGCGCCATTCGACTATTATGCATCAAATTGGCAAGGGCACCGGGATAAGATTTGTGATAGTCATCCGGATCCAGACCATCTGGCATCCGGACAACTGCGACTTCTTTCGCCTCTAATAAATCCAATGCCTTGTAAATGGCATTTTGACCAGCCTTATCGCCGTCATAGACAAGGACAAACTGCTTGGCAAGTGGGCGAAGTTTACGGATATGTCCAGCTGTCAAAGCCGTCCCCATGCTAGCCACAACGTTATTGACACCATTTTGATAAGCAGCAATCACATCCATAAAGCCTTCCATCAGATAGACTTCATGCGTTTTTTTGATGCTTGCCTTAGCTCTATCAATGTTGTATAGCGCTTCTGATTTGTTAAAGATCGGTGTCGTTGTCGAATTTTTATACTTAGCTAATTGTTTATTGGCCACGTCATCCGGCAACCAAGTCCGACCCGAAAACGCAATCACCTGACCCTTTTCATTGTTCAAGGGAAACATAATCCGCCCTCGAAAGCTATCAAAAATTCGCTGCTCCGAAAATGTGATCAACCCTGATTGCATCAAGACTGATTCCTCAAACTTTTGTTTCACACTTTGATATAAGAAATCATTGTCAGACAGACTTAAACCGATATTGAACGTGTCAATGATCTCATCTGAAATCCCCCGATCTAGGAGATAAGCACGAGCTTTTGCTCCCTCCTCAGTCGAGGTCAGCACCGTGTGATAGATTCTAGCCGCTTGCGTATGCAACTCATACAAACTTTGATTGGGGTCAACTCGAGTCGACTTCTCTCCGAGATTTAGCGCCACACCCGCCACCTCAGCAACCTCAGCAACAGCTTCGAGAAAGGGAACTTGCTTATAATCTTCAATAAATTTGTAAACGTCACCAGATTTACCACAACCAAAGCAATGATAAAACTGTTTTTGCGCATTGACATTAAAACTAGGCGTTTTTTCGCCATGAAAAGGACACAAACCCAGATAATTTGTCCCTGATTTAGATAAATGGACATGCTGTGAAATCACATCTACAATATCAACATTCGACTTGATTTCTGCTATTTTTTCTTTATCAAGAAGCGCCATCATTCCTCCAATTCTAGCCATCACAACTTAAACAATCATTACCTTTTTTTACGTTTGATCATCTATTTGACCTACATGGGCAAAAAAACGCCTATTTGATAATAGACGTATTTGACGGAGAAGACAGGATTCGAACCTGCGCACCGGTTTCCCAGTCTAACGATTTAGCAAACCGTCCTCTTGAGCCTCTTGAGTACTTCCCCAACTTCTTCATTATAGCATTTGTTTTTATCATTTGAAAGTCAAATCATTTACACAGACTTACAAAATGGGCACAAGTGGACTCGAACCACCGACCTCACGCTTATCAGGCGTGCGCTCTAACCAGCTGAGCTATGCGCCCCTAATGTTCAAACACAGATATCTTTGAGAGAGTTAACTACTATTATATTAAAAGTAGAAAGCGGGTGACGAGAATCGAACTCGCGTAGTTAGCTTGGAAGGCTAAGGTTCTACCATTAAACTACACCCGCTATGGCGCGAGACGGAATCGAACCGCCGACACATGGAGCTTCA
>JAISXW010000001.1 GCA_031270325.1 Streptococcaceae bacterium | reverse complement strand
CAGATATTTACCTTTCGCACCTAAGTTTTGAGCGACTACGCTTGTGACGACTAAAACACGCAGCCGCAACTTAGGAAAAAATAAGATTAGCCGTTCGTTCGTTCGTTCGTTCGTTCGTTCGTTCGTTCGTTCGTTCAAGTAAATCATCCGCCCTCTCCTTTGTCAAGTATTTTTATCGTTTTGATCATCATCTGCAACTTATGATTCAACTTCTTATTGTTTCATTATAACATAATTTGAAACATTGTCCTCTCTCACAAAACGTAAACCACAACACATGTATGAAAAGTATTAAACACTTTGACTTGCAGCCGATGTTTGATAAATCGGAGATGCTAGGTTTAAGGGCAAAACTTTTGACCTAACTGAATTTGTTGTGCAGTGGAGCGATTTGGCTCAGAACTGCTATGGTACAAAGCAACTCGCCAATGCGCGAGTTGCTTAGAAATCGCAGATTGGAACGCGTGTCACCACGCCGTTTTGAGACAAAGATCGAAACGGCACCTCTGCGTTCAGGATAGTGATTGGATGGGTTTTAATGCTATTGCTAGTATATCATGCGTTTGTCGTGAAACGCCAAACCTCCACACTCAGTCCTTTCATCATTCTATTTTGCCATGCCGTGAGACAACGTTCACAACGGAGCAGCCGCAATCAGAAAAAAACACGACTTGCGTGCTTTTGTCTGGTGTGCCGCTCATCAGTCGCTGACTTTTGAGTAATTGGCGACATCAGCAACGATAGCTGCCACAAAGTCGGCTAGACTTGCTTCTGCTGTTGCCTTGCTGCCGTAACGGCGGACATTGACCGTTTGATCGGCTTGTTCCTTGTCGCCAACGATGATTTGGTAAGGGATTTTCTGTGTTTGCGATTGGCGAATCTTGTATTGCATCTTTTCATTGCGTTCATCGACATGGACACGAATCCCGACAGTTTTAAGGGCATCTGCCACTTGCCAAGCATAATCGACATGTGCGTCATTAGAGACAGGGATAACCGTGACTTGTGTCGGCGCTAACCATGTCGGGAAAGCACCCTTGTAAACTTCCGTCAAGTAGGCCACAAAACGTTCCATCGTTGAGACGATACCACGGTGAACCATGACTGGACGATGGCCTTCGCCATCAGCACCAATATATTCTAGCTCAAAACGTTCTGGCAAGAGGAAGTCCAATTGAATCGTTGACAGGGTTTCTTCATTGCCAAGGGCTGTTTTGACTTGGACATCCAGTTTAGGACCATAGAAAGCCGCTTCGCCTTCTGCTTCAAAGTAGTCTAAGTCCAGTTCGTCCATGGCTGCCTTCAGCATGGTCTGGGCATTTTCCCACATGGCATCATTATCGAAATACTTGTGCGTATCTTGAGGGTCACGATAGCTGAGACGGAAACGGTAGTCTGTGATGTTAAAATCTTCATAAACATCTGTCATCAATTGCAGTGTCCGCTTGAACTCATCTTTGATTTGGTCAGGGCGGACAAAGACATGACCGTCATTGAGAGTCATCTCGCGGACACGTTGGAGACCGGATAAGGCGCCTGATTTTTCATAGCGGTGCATCATGCCAAGCTCAGCAATCCGAATCGGCAATTCACGGTAAGAATGCACATCATTCTTGTAGACTTCGATATGATGCGGACAGTTCATTGGCCGTAGCACAAGCTGCTCGCCGTCTCCCATGTCCATCGGCGGAAACATATCTTCATGATAATGATCCCAGTGACCAGAGGTCTTATAGAAGTCAGCACTTGCCATAATCGGTGTGTAGACGTGCTGATAACCACGTGCGATTTCCTTGTCAACGATATAACGCTCGATCGTCCGGCGAATCGTCGCCCCATTTGGCAACCAGAATGGCAGACCTGAACCAACCTCAGGATTGACCATAAACAGATCAAGCTCCCGACCAAGTTTGCGATGGTCACGTTCTTTGGCTTCTTCACGCATCTTGAGATAGGCCTTGAGGTCTTTCTTATCGAACCACGCTGTCCCATAGACACGTTGCATCATGGCATTGTCGCTATTCCCACGCCAATAGGCGCCCGCCACATTGAGCAGGTGAAAGACTTGGATACGTCCTGTCGTTGGGACGTGTGGGCCACGGCAAAGGTCAGTATATTCGCCTTGGCTATAAATCGTCAAACCGCCCTCATCTTCATTATGCTCGTCAATCAATTCAAGCTTATAAGGATCCTGTGCAAAAATCGCTTGCGCCTCTGCTTTTGTCACCTCACGACGAACTGACGGCAAGTTCTCCTTAACGATTTTCATCATCTCTGCTTCGATACGTGGGAGGTCTTCATTTGAAATTTGACCACCTGCATTGTCCGTATCATAGTAGAAACCATCTTGAATCGCTGGTCCAACACCTAGATGAATCTCTGGAAAAAGCCGCCGTGCTGCCTGTGCAAAAAGATGGGCAGCTGAATGGCGAAGGATAGGCAAAGCATCCTCGTGATCAGGTGTCACGATTTCAAGCGTGCCATCTACTGTGATCGCACGTGTCGTATCAATCAATTTGCCATTCAGTTTTCCGGCCAATGCTTTTTTAGCTAAAGACTTGCTGATTGTTTCAGCGATTTGAACAGTTGTCACACCTGAATCAAAAGCTTTGACAGCCCCATCAGGGAAAGTAATGTTAATCATGTTGAGTGCTCCTATAAAATATTGAGTGACTGCCGACAGCCCCTCTGAGTGATGAATTACCAATCAAAAAGTCCTGTGTTCATAACGAACACAGGACGCAAAAAACGTGGTACCACCTGACTTTAGAGTGTATTCACTCCCTCTTTCAGTCGTAACGTGACTCGACGTGCTTCTTTTCAAGATAAAGGAGTATCCGACTCTTGAGTTGACAGTGCTTCCATCATCCACCGCTTGCTATACAACTCAATTGACCCCGACATGTCTTTACCGTTCTTCCATTATTATAATGCTTTAGCTGACATTTGTCAAAAAAAGTTGGCAACTTAACTTTGACGCATTGGTTCATGACCAGTGAGTTGTTACCCTCAAACAATAAGTTCTCTAAAAACCAACTGACTAGACACCACCTGACAAGCCTTGATGGATTTTATCCAAATTCCATTTCATCATATCATAATAGGTATCGCCTGTTTGTCCTTTTTTAGCTAGGGAATCTGTGAAGATTTTAGAGGTGATCGGAATCCCTGTTTCCTTGGAGACTTGTGTCATTGATTTTGGTGAGACAGACGTTTCAACAAACAAGGCTTTCACTTGAGAGGCCTTAATCTTGGCAAGCACGATAACCATTTGCTCAGGTGTCCCTTGTGATTCTGTATTGATTTCCCAGATATACGCTGGCGTGACGTGATAGGCCTTAGAGAAATACTTAAAAGCACCTTCTGACGTGACCAATAAGCGTTGCGCTTCAGGAATATCTAAAAACTTTTCTTTAGCAGTCGCATCTAGTTGTTCAAGTTTTGCCACATAGGCCTCTGAGCGATTTTGATAATAGCTAGCATTTTTAGAATCTTTCTGCTTTAAGACATCTGTGATTGCCCGAACATACTTAATCCCATTGCTCAAATCTAACCACGCATGTGGATCTTGCTCGGCTGTGTTGGTCGTCAAATACATGGGCGTTACCTGAGTACTTGCCGCAAACACAGCTTCCCCATCTGTTTTATGAGCGGTTTTAATCAATTTTTTAAACCAGCCACTGCCGCCTGTCTCAAGATTAAGGCCATTATGAAAAATCAGATCTGCCTGAGTTGTCGCTGAAATATCACTCGGCTTAGGGTCATACTCATGCGGATCAACCCCACGCGGGACGATACTATACAGAGTAACCTTATCCCCTGCAACTTGCTTGACCATATCTTCCAAAATCGAATTGGTCGTCACCACCTTTAATTTATCGCCAGCTTGCGAACTTGTCGCACTTTGATGCTTGATAAAATACCAAACACCTCCCAATAAAATCGCTAGTGATATGAAAGTTATCATTAATTTTTTTAACATATGCTGTTCCTTTTCTTTTTTATTTTTGTTTATATCCCTCAATTCCCCTGATATTAGCCTTTAGCATTGCCCTTTAATTTAAATAAGATGCCTTGTTTGGGCGATAAAATAAATGATAAACCGAAAATCAGAGCTGCAACGATCACAATGGCAGGACCTGACGCCCAATTAAACGTATAACTCAAGAATAAACCAACAATTGCCGCCACAGTACCAAACAGGGCTGAATAGACAAGCATGACATGGAGTTGATTGGTCCATAAGAATGCGGTAGCTGCTGGTGTGATCAGCATGGCAACAACTAAAATAATGCCCACGGTTTGCAGGGAAGAAACCGTCACCAAGGTCAACACGAGCATTAAAGCATAATGCACTACTTGTGTTTTCAAGCCGTAGGTTTGCGCAAAGGTGGCATCAAATGAGGTAATCAATAATTCTTTGTAGAACAAGACGACAAACAAGATAACGGCAATCAAAACCCCTGTCGTCGTCAGCAAATCTTGATCACTCACTGCCAGCACATTGCCAAATAAGATATGGTGTAAATTAGTCGAACTCTCGGCTAACGAGATCAGGATAAAACCGAGGGCGTAAAAAGCACTAAAGACGATGCCGATAGCTGTATCGTTTTTGAGTTGACTATGACTGGCGACATAACCAATCAGCATGGCTGCTAATATCCCAAAAACCGAGGCACCCAAGAGCAAATTGATTCCAAGCATATAGGCCACTGCAACGCCCGGCAGGACTGCATGAGAGATGGCATCACCCATCAGCGACATCCCCCTCAAAATGATAAAACTACCAATAATCCCGCTCATGACACCGACGAAAATCGATGTGATCAAGGCCGTTTGCAAAAAATTATACTGACCTAAGGCTGCTAAAAAATGAGTCACACTAGACATTCTGTCCTCCCTTATCCTCCTGCTCAAATAAAATGGCACCAAAATCAGAGCTAAAGGCTTTTTGAATATTGGCCAGATTGTAAGTATCGGCTACCCTACCTTGTGCCACAACACCACGCTGCATCACGACCAAGTCATCAAAATACTGGCTAACCTTATTGAGATCATGATTGACGACAACAATCGTCTTGCCCGCATCTCGCCATTCCTTCAAAATGGCCATAATCTTCTGTTCACTCGCCATGTCAATGCCGACAAATGGTTCATCTAAAATCACGACCTCAGCATCTTGGACAATGGCACGTGCCACAAAGACACGTTGCAATTGTCCGCCTGACAGACTCCCAATCTGTCGATTTTCAAATGTTGCCAAGTCGACTTGAGCTAAAGCAGCCCGAGCAGCTTGCTTGTCAACATCACTGGGACTTTTAAAAAGCCCTAATTTGGGATAAGTGCCTGTTAACACAACATCTAAAACACTGATCGGAAAACTCAAATCAACCGCTGAACGTTGTGCCACATAGGCGACTTGTGCCCTTTTTTTGTCGAGCGGTTGTTCCTTGATAAAGGTTTGCCCACTTTGCCTTTTAATCAGACCTAATGCCCCTTTGATCAAGGTTGATTTCCCTGCACCATTTGGTCCGATAATACCTGTGATACTGCCCGGCTGAAATCTGAGAGACAGCTTGTCCAAAATCACATCACCCTGATAAGCGACCGTTAAATTTTTTATCCTTAACATTTCATCTACTTCCTAAGGGACATCTCTAATCACTGGCTTTCCGCTTCACGAGTCAGATTTGTCATCTGACCACAGGCGAATCATACGTGACTAAAGGTAACCTAAAACATATCGACAATCAATTTGAGATTTAAGACCGTCAGCATAATTGCTGCTAACCAGCCCAAACCTGCAATCAATTTTGTATTTTTGAACCTTTTCCCCATTATTTTTTCACTGGAGGTAAAATAGACCAGCGGAATCATCGAAACAGGTAAGGCAATGGATAAGAAAACTTGTGATCTAATCATCAGGGTATCTAAGCCGGCCTCACGCCCTTGATAATAAATAGCCGCAATTAAAACCGGAATGACAGATAACCCACGCGTAAGCAGTCGCCGTGCCCATGTTGGCAATTTAAGATTGATAAATCCCTCCATGACGATTTGACCAGACAAAGTACCTGTGATGGTCGAATTCTGACCAGAAGCCAGTAGGGCAACCGCAAACAAGGTTGATAATAAAGGACTTGCAACAGCGCCTGCTAAGTGATGATCCTGTAAAGCGTTATATAAGGACGTAAAGGTTCCCAATCCCTCACCACGACCAAAAAACATCGACGCACCGAGCACCAGTAGCAATGTATTGATGATAAAGGCAACGGTCAGCTGAATATTGGAATCCCATGTTGAAAAACGAACAGCACGCGCGACATCCTCTTCATCTTTGCGATTATAGCGCCGTGTTTGTGCGATAGACGAATGCAGATAAAGGTTATGTGGCATCACTGTCGCACCGACAATCCCCAAAGCCATGGTCAATTGTCCGCGATTGATAATCTCTTTTTGGGGGATGAAACCATGGGCAATCTCAGCGATAGCTGGATTTGAAATCGCCACTTCATAAACAAAGACCACCATGATAACTGTGATAAGTGTGATGACAATCGCCTCTATCTTTCGGAAACCTAGTCTCATCAAAAATAAGAGTAAGAGGACATCAAAAATCGTCAGGATAACACCCCAAATAATGGGGAGACCAACTAATAAATTCAGGGCTATGGCACCCCCAATCACCTCTGCAATATCTGTCGCCATAATGGCAAGTTCCGTCACAATCCAAAGCGCAATGCCTAACTTCTTCCCTGTGTGTTGTCGCGTTGCCTGCGCCAAGTCCAAACCCGTCACAATCCCCAGTTTTGATGCCATATACTGCAACAACATGGCAATCAAACTTGAGACAAAGACGACTGATAACAGGACATAGCCATACTGAGCCCCGCCACCAATCGAAGTAATCCAATTTCCCGGGTCCATATAGCCAACGGCTACCAAGGCACCGGGACCTGAGAAGGCTAGGATATTTCTCAAGAAACCATGGTGTTTAGGAATCCTGACTGTCCCATTAATCTCTGCCAAACTTGGCCCATTGGCAGCCTCAATAAATTTTTTATGTTCTTTCACACTTACTCCTTCATTTGATACAACGACGCATGTTGGGATAAATAAACCGACTTTTAATGTGCATAGTATGTCAACTGCCAAGCGGTTCTTTGAAACTGCGGAATCACAAACTTTACATCATCTTCTGTCTTAACAATCACCGAATCATCCGCTAGGATAGTGATAACCGTGATAAATTTTGGCTGCTCAATCGTTAAATAGGCTAAAAAATCTTTGATTTCTGACGTCAGCGCCACCACTTGATAACGATGCGCGATTTCCGCCTGACTTAAATCAAGCGTAACAACCTTACCCTCCCAAAACCGTTCGGCTGGAATTTCTGAGCCATGAGGGTCTGTTTTAGGAAAATTCATCAAGGCATACAACCGCTCAACCAACCTTTTGGAAGACGAATGCTCCAACCGCTCGGCTTCTTCATGCACCTCATCTATCTGATAATCTGCCTGATCAACCAAAAACGTTTCCCAAACACGATGTGATTTAAGAATAAACCTCGCTTCATGATAGCCTTCGGGTTTTAAGGAAACGCCATAATATTTCTTTTGCGCTACCAAGTCTTTTTTTGCCAGTCGTTTAATCATCTCGGTCGCACTTGGTGCGGCAACCTTGAGATAGGCCGCAATATCGGTCACTCCAACCAAACCACCCGTCTTTTCATGCAATTGATAAATCGCCTTTAGATAATCTTGTTCTGTTTTTGAAAATTCTGCCATGAGCTATCTCTACGCTTTCTAATCGTCTATCGTTTAATAGTTTAGCAGCACCTAACTTATTTGTCAAGAGAGAACCTGAAAACTTATCATGTTTATGGTAAGAAAAACAAACACCCCTTAACTTTGACCAGAACTCAGCGTATGAGATTGAATTCTTTTAAGTTTAGTACCTGCTAAAAATCAACATTTCTAACCTCATTCGACCTTTACTGACCTAACCTTTGATAGCTTATCAGCTACTTTTTCATCTAAGGGCACCTCTCTCTATTAACTAGAGTTTTGGTCTGACAAGACGATTGACGAAAGTCATGTGGTTCCTAGGTTGAGGAAATCAACGAAGTCAGACATGAAATCTGTCCATAGGCGGATCATAAGTTAATAGAGGTGCCCCTAATCAAATCGCCGACATAACTCGACCAAAACACCACCAACGTCGCAGGTACAGCGCCATTAAAAGCGAAACGAGTGCTACAAAATATAGAACAAGTTTTACTAAATATAGAACAAGTTCTACAAAATATAGAACCAGTTCTATAAAAAATAGAACGAGTTCTATAAAAAATAGAACGAGTTCTACAAAAAATAGAACGAGTTCTACAAAAAATAGAACGAGTTCTACAAAAAATAGAACGAGTTCTACAAAAAATAGAACGAGTTCTACAAACAATAGAACGAGTTCTACAAAAA
>JAISXW010000010.1 GCA_031270325.1 Streptococcaceae bacterium | reverse complement strand
GAGCCGTTAGAGATAAATTTGTATGATAATGAGGTAATTTTGAATTTAATATACAATAAATGCAAATCAGTTAGAAGGAAATATTCTTTTTAATACAAGTAGTCTAACATCGAATCTATATTGAGTGGTATTCCAAATAGAAAATGAAATTAAATCTATGCCATTTATTAAACAATAAATAATAATGATTAATAAAAAAAGTTGTATCTTTGCAAATTAAATAATAAAAAATATAGGATTTTTATGTTAAAAAGTATTTTAACAAGTGCTATAATAATTGCACTAACAATGGGAATTTCATATTCCATTATTGCTCAACCTAAGGCAGTAAAGGTTGATAGTAAAACTGCAGCAACAGCAAATAAAACTGATGAGATTAAACCTGCGACAGATGTGGACAGGACGAAAAAACGTATAGAAATGCAAGTTCAACGCTATACGAAAGATTATAATCTAACAGAAAAGCAACAAAAATCTGTTGCTGAAATTCTTACTGCATTTGAAAATCAATCAAATGATTTAAAAGCAAAGCTTAATGATTTAAATAAGGAAAAAAATGACAAAATTGAATCTCTTCTTACTGACGAACAAAAGAAAATGAAAGAACAAGCATTAAAAGAAAAGAGAGAAAAATTAATGGAACGAAGAAATGAAACTAAAAATGATGGAGAAAAAAAGGAACTTCCAAAGTCAATTTCTGTTCCACAAAACAAATAGTTTGTATTTTTATAGCAAACTTCAAAGCAGCAAAGAATATTCTTTGCTGCTTTTTAATTTTTAATAAAATAAAAAACACTAGTTTTTATAAATAAATTTAGTATTTTTGCTAAATGATAACAAAAGAATTATTAAATCCAAAGTCAATTGCTGTTATTGGCGGTTCTAATGACGTAAACAAACCAGGTGGAAGGTCATTGTATAATTTATTGGAGGGTGGTTTCTCTAATATTTTTGTTGTAAATCCAAAAGATGAAGTAGTGCAAGGCATAAAAACCCATAAAACGATACAGGACTTGCCACAAGTGGAATTGGCTGTAATATGTATTGCATCTAAATTTGCAGAAGACGTAATACGTGAATTGTGCGAGCAAAAATCTACAAAAGCAATAATAATAGTATCTGCTGGTTTCAGCGAGATTGGAAAAGAAGGTAAAGAATTAGAAACAAAAATTGTCGCAATTTGCAATGCTAATAATTGCGCATTAATTGGTCCTAATTGTATCGGAATGCTAACTCCTGTATATCAAGCAGTGATAGCAGGACCAATACCAAGGTTGGAAAATTCGGGGTGCGATTTCGTAACAAGTTCAGGTGCTACGGCTGTTTATATTTTAGAGGAAGCGATTGCTCGTGGCTTATCTTTTGCAAGTGTTTATTCAGTTGGGAATGGTGCCCAAATTAGTGTAGAGGATGTGGTTGAGTATTGGGATAATAATTTTGAGTTAGGAACAAGTCCGCTAATAAAAATGATTTATATTGAGAGTGTAAGCAATCCACAAAAACTTCTTAAACATTCTCAATCATTGATTTATAAGGGGGCTAAAATATGTGCTGTGAAGTCGGGGCGTTTTGCCGCAGGTTCACGTGCTGCAACTTCACATACAGGAGCATTGGCAGGTTCGGATACGGCTGTTGATGCACTATTTAAGAAAGCAGGTATTATTCGTTGTGAAGGTAGATTTGACCTTATAAATGTTGCAACAATACTAAAAAATAAAGAATTAACAGGTAAAAATATTGCTATTGTCACTCACGCAGGCGGTCCGGGAGTAATGCTGACTGATACTTTGGAGAATGTTGGGTTACAGATTCCAAAAATAGAAGGAGACAAAGCAAATGAATTATGTAATAAGTTATTTTATGGAGCATCTGTTGCTAATCCTATTGATTGTCTTGTTACAGGAACTCCTGATCATATTGCAACAATTTTGGATTATGCTGATGAGCATTTTGAAGATATAAATGCAAGTGCTGTGATATATGGAAATAGTGGCTTGTTTTCCCCCGAGGAAGTATATAAAGTTGTATATAAGCAAACTAAAAAATGTAAGAAGCCGATTTATCATATTATTCCATCGCCTTATCGCACACCTGAATTCACAGCAGAAGTGTTTGAACAAGGACATTCTTGTTTTACAGATGAGGTAGCATTTGGAAAAGCATTAGGAAAAGTTTATCATACAAAACGACCTGTAATTGAAAATAATAGTATAAACATCGATAAAAATAAAATTCGCACAATTATAGATAATGCTATAAATGGATATCTTGAACCTGCTCAAGTGCAGGCATTACTTGATATAGTAGAAATTCCACGTGCTAAAGAAATTGTTGTTTTTACAAAAAATGATGCTTTGAATGCGACTAAAGAAATTGGTTTTCCTTTAGTAATGAAGGTTGTTGGACCTATACATAAATCTGATGTGGGTGGTGTAAAACTTAATATCAAAGATAATATTACCGTTGAAAAAACTTTTGAAAATATGATGAAAATCAAAGATGCTACGGGTGTTTTATTGCAACCAATGCTATCGGGAACAGAACTTTTTGTTGGTGCTAAATATGAGAATAAATATGGACATTTGATTTTATGTGGGCTTGGTGGAATATTTATTGAAGTGCTGAAAGATGTGCAATATGGACTTGTGCCAATATCAAAAAGCGATGCAAAAGATATGCTTACTTCTTTGAAATCATATAAAATTATTGAAGGAGTGAGAGGTCAAGAAGGAGTAAATCAAGAACTATTTACCGATATCATTGTTAAACTTTCTGCATTATTAGAGATAGCACCTGAAATTTCTGAAATGGATATAAATCCTTTGCTTGGCAGGAAAGATGCTATTGTTGCCGTTGATGCAAGAATAAAAATTGAGAAATGATTTATTAAGAATATATGGACTAAAACATTAAAATATATGGACATCATTTTGTGGTTGCCCATAAAATATTTCATAAATAATTATTGCTTATATTCGCTTGCTTATATATTGTGTCGTGACTCTTTGCTGTATTTGTGTATAGAGACGGCATAAATGTTATCTCTATAAATACAGCAAAATACATTTTTTATAATCAAGTTTTATAAATATGTTCATTTACTACTGTGTCATATACAGCAATAGCAACCACATTAACAATACTACGAACTGATAACTCAGCATCTAAAATGTGTATTGGCTTGTTTAATCCCATATTTGTATTGGTCTAAAGCCCTCTACTTCTCACATTAAAGCAATATTTACCGAGATTACCGTAGGAAAAATCAATGTATTTACATCTCTTCCGTTGAGAGTAGAGGATAGATATTTTTTGTCTTGCAATTTTTTATTGAGTGCAAAGTTTGCTTGCATCTTAGCATCTATAATTATTTCAAGATTTTCATTATTAAATATTTCAACCCTTAAATGTCACTTGCCGGAATGGGCATTTTCCACCTCTATTGTCAAGGTTCCGGTAAATAAATTCCCACTACCTGTAATAAGCAAAAACAATATTATGATGTTTTTCTTCAATTTGGCTTCTCCTTTATTATAGTAAATCTTTTTCCTTCTATATTGTCAATAATTTTACAAAAAAATCAAAAAATGTCGCATAACATCCACATCCATTCGACGTTTGCCACCCCGGCGAAGCATAGAACAGACCTGTTATGCAAAGTTGCCCCCTACTCCATTATTTATTTCCATTATTATTTTATTATTTTCATAAAATTCTTTTTCCAATATATCCATAAATATTATATCATATTTTTCTTTCCCCCGTAATAATGCCTCCCGCCTTTTTCCAATTATTTTGAATCCGGCATTTTCATAAGATTTTATTGCCCGCCTGTTAAATGAATATACCCTTAATCCAATATTGTGTAAATTTAATGCCTTAAATCCATAGTCCAATAATAATGTCAAGGCTTCTGTTCCATATCCTTTATTCCAATAATTTTTATTTCCAATAAATATTCCAACTTCTGCCGTTTGATTTAAATGATCCAAATCAATATATCCACAATTTCCAATTAATTCATCGGTCTTATTATCAATAATTGAGTAATTATGGTCTTTAGATAATTTTTCCAACATTGCTTTTTCATTTTCCGTATTTATAATACTATTATAAAGAGTCAAATTTACAGTTATATCTAAATCATTAAGCCATTCAGTAAATTTTTCGGCATCATTTGAATTCATTGGAGACAAATAACATTTACTTCCGATTATTTTCTTAAAATACATTTGATCCTCCACATTATTTGCAAAAACATTTTTCAGCAATCCTTATTATATATTTTTTTATTATTTTTGTTAATATATTTCCAAAAAAATTTAGGGCAAATTGTACATAACGTTTCGGCTGTTTACGATGTTTTTCCAGCCCGCTTAACGTCCCGACGAAGGATAAACAGACCTATCAGGCGAAGTCCCCCCCTCACAAATCAACAATCCGAGTCCCATGAACATAGGGGCTTCCGGTCTGGTTGGCGATGGTTTGGGCATTGTCAGCGCTGACACCGCCGCCGGCGAGGATTTGGATCCGACCGTTAGCGTGGGCGACCAGTTGGGCGATTTTGTCTGTGTTGATGGGGGTATCTAGTGGACCGCCGTGTAGGAGGACTTTATCAAAGCCTAGCGTGACGAGGGTGTCGAGTGCCGCTTTTTGTCGATCGTCAGGAATGGCATCAAAGGCCATGTGAAAGGTGACAGGGAGACCTTGACTGGCAATCATCAGAGTTTCGAGCGCCTCGAGGTCGAGGTCGTAATCAGGAGTTAGCGCGCCAAAGACTAGCTCGCTCGTCCCTGCCTCAATGGCTTTCAAAATGTCCAACTCCATGATTCGAAGCTCGATATCGTGGTAGACGAAATCCCCACCACGTGGGCGAATCATCGTTGCCAAGCTCGTCTTGCTATCTTTGAGATAGGCGGCGCTTTCTTGAATGACGGCGTAACTCGGTGTCGTGCCGCCTACGGCGAGATTATCACACAGCTCAATCCGCTCGACCCCAGTCGCAACGGCAGCCGGAATGTCGGTAAAGTTTTCGGCACAAAATTCTCTGATTAACATAAGCACTCCAATCTTCATGAATCGGACAGGGGTCAAACCCTTGTCCATCATCTACTTTTTTCTATTGTAACATATCCTATGCTATAATAGAGGCATTGGCAGGCGGTAGGCGGCAAGGGCACAGGACACCCACGAGATAGTAGCGGCTTTAAAAGGGGTAAACTATCCCGACAACGTAGGTTCCGTTTCACGCTTGGAGGGGAAGGACTCGAGCTTAGAGGAGAACTACTTGAGCTTGGAGGAGAATTATTCGAGCTCAGAGCAGAACTATCCGAGCTTGGAGGAGAATTATTCGAGCTCAGAGCAGAACTATCCACGCTTTGAGGAGAATTACTCGAGCTTAGAGCAGGGACATCCGAGCTTGGAGGAGAATTACTCGAGCTTAAAGCAGAAACATCCGAGCTCGGAGAGGCGATAAGACGGGTCGTTGTGGTTTGTCTTGCTTTAAGAGGTCGAGGCATTGTGTGAGAGGAAGTAGCGTGTGTTTAATTATCGGCGAGCAGATTTGTATCAGATTGAGTTAATGCTAACTCATGTGCGATTCATTCAAAAAACAGTGGGGCAGGCGGTTGATGATGATTATTTGGTGTTCCTAGAGCATATTGCTTATGAGATAAAGGCGATTTCGACGGGAACGAGAGCTGCTTTTCCTGAGGTTGATTGGGCGAGTATTGATCGCTTTCGTGACTTTGTGGCGTATGAGGTGCAACATTTGCGGCCGGGCGATGTGATTGAGACGGTCAGTGATGAGGTGTTGATGCTGGCGACACTCTTGCCGAGCGTGCGAGATAAGGTCAAGGCGAGTGTTTAGGATGTGGGAGAGTTGAGAAAGGACGGCAAGCGTAATGTTGAAAAAAATTGATCAAGCTGCCGTGTATCTGGCAGAAACATTGGACTTGCTGCGGTGTCCGCTTTGTCATACGGCTTTTCGGCTGGATAAGTATGCGCTGATTTGTGTCAACCGGCATACTTATAATCTCAATAAAAAAGGCTTTGTCAATTTTTTGCCGATCAAACCGGATACCACGCATTATACGCACGCCATGTTTGAACCTCGGCGGCGTTTGATTCAGGCTGGAATGTATGCGCCGGTATTGGCTGAAATTCAAGCCCTGCTGATGGCGGGCAATCTGCTAGATGTCGGGAGTGGCGAGGGCAGTTTTCTAAGTCTGTTAAATGTTCAAGGGCATCAGTTTGGCTTTGACATCGCCCTAGATGGTGTCCAGATGGCGACAGATTATCGAGAGGTGCCAACTTTCTGGAGCTTGGCAGACTTGACCAATCTGCCATTTGCTGATGGTAGCATGGCAACGGTGCTCAATATCTTTACCCCGTCGAATTATCGGGAGTTTTCAAGAGTCTTGGCGACAGATGGGCAAGTCATTAAGGTCATACCGGATCGATTTTATCTACAAGAGTTGCGGCAGGCATTCGGCATGGCGCTAGATTATGACAATCATCAAGTGCTGGCTAAATTTGCCGACCACTTTCCCGATATGATCTCAAAAGAAGTCCATTATACCTTTGATTTACCAGAAGCCTTAGGTCAGGACTTCCTATCCATGAGCCCGCTAGAATGGCAGATTTCAGCAGCAGAAAAGGAAAGGATTGCCAAAAATCCACCGAAAACAGCAACGATTCACGTCCAGATTTTACAGGGCAAAAAGTTTTGACAAGGTTGTCCTTAAGATAAAATAATCACACAAAGGCATGAAACTGTTTGAACACTTTGGCTTGCTATCAGAATGACAGACGACGTTTGATAAATCGGAGATGCTACGTTTAATTTGACCCAACTGAATTTGTCGTGCAGTGGAGCGGGTTGGCTCAAAATAGCTGTGGTACAAAGCAAGGATTGTTTCCACGGCAAACCCAGCCTCTTCACAGTTTTAAACTTATTTTTGGCGGCGTGTCGCCACGCTGTTTTGAGACAAGGAACGGAACCTCTGCGTTCAGGATAGTGATTGGGAAAAGTTTAAAACTATTGCTACCAGATCATGTGATTGTTTCATGCGTTTGTCTTGCAAAAGAATGACAAGCCTCCCCACTTTTATCGATTCTTGTGGTATAATAAAAGGTGTAGAAAACGGTTGCAAGTAGATGGAAAGAAATTGGAGAATAAGAGATGAATAAAGCACAAATGGTTTACAAACTGAAGCAACTCGGTCATAATCAAGCCAAGATTGCTGATATTTTTATTGGCAACAAAGAATTTCATCGGGCGGAGATTGCGAAAACCAAACATATCATGTATGAAAATTTCGCAGAATTGCTAGAGCATTGGTTGGAAGAAGAAACAGCGGAAATCATCGAAACAATTTAAAAAAAGCGATACAGGTCTTATTGGCCGTGTATCGCTTTTTGTGTGCGGGCGATTTTATTGCGGGCGCTCAAGGTCAAAGCGTTGACCTAATTCGCTATAGGTGTTGCCGGCTAATCGGGCAATCGGCTGAAAGATTTCCGGCTTGACGTAGAACTTCTCCTCATCAAAAATGGTCTCGTCAAAAGCAAAATTAGTGATTTCGAGTAGCATCAAATGACTGACAATCGTCCCATGTGCTTCAATCGGTAGGTGTTGGAATAATTTGGCCTCAAATCTGATGGGGGCATTGCTGATAGAGGGAACCCGCACGGTTTGAGATGGCTCGGTTGCGATGCCGAATCGATCGA
Organism: Streptococcaceae bacterium; assembly: GCA_031270325.1. Classification (GTDB taxonomy): domain Bacteria; phylum Bacillota; class Bacilli; order Lactobacillales; family Streptococcaceae; genus Pseudolactococcus. The sequence continues at coordinate 55,120 of JAISXW010000010.1, read as the reverse complement.
TTTCACTGACGGTTTTGGGGAGGCTGGCTGCAGTTTGGTTCATGAGTTCGACATTATCTGGATTGACAAAATGAATGACGGCTTCACCTGTTTCCAGTAAGTTATCAACGGAATCTTTTTGTCCCAACATCGAGATGCTGACCAATGGCGGCTGGCTGCTGACGACATTGAAAAAGCTAAAAGGTGCCGCATTGACTGTACCATTGGCTGCCTGTGTTGTCACCCAAGCAATTGGACGAGGAATGACTGTACCAGAGAGGAGTTTATAGGCCAGATAAGGATTGGCGCGGTTGAGTGCTTCAGTTGTAAAACTTTTCATATCAGGCTCCTTTTGATTTGCCGGTTAAGTAGCGATAGAAAATGACGAATTTTATCGTCATTTTCTGGGGTATTGTGCCGAATTAGTCATCATTTTTGATGGCGGCTGGTTTGTGCGCCAAGATTCTGGACACGGTCCAAAGGTCGTTTTCATCACGTTTATCGTGGGCATCTGATGTGTCCAATGGGCGAAGTCGTGCAGCTGTTGCAGCCTTAACCGCTTCGTCTCCGGGGAATAAGTGAGGTGGTAGGCTGAGATCAAGACCTGCTTCTTCTTTTGTTTCATCAATCCAGAAACCGCTAGTGATGAGGGCTTCTTCATAAGAATCAACCTTGCCAGCACCAGATTTAACCATATCAAGTGCCCCAATCCCCGGTGTGTCTGTCGCAAGTTCAAATAAAACTTGAGGCGCTACACGGAAGTACTCGCTTGAAAAGTAGAAACGGTCGACAAGGCCAGAATCAGGGAAACGGAATGATTTAATCCGTTCAATCCAATAGTTCAGGCTTTCAGGGTCTTTTACTCGAAGTGCTAAGTGGTGGATATTACCGTAACCTTGCCACGCTACGCCTTCATCTGGTGCGTCTTCGACAATCAAAGTCGCACCATTACCACCTTCAGCCAGTTCATATTGGTGGAAAGCATCTTCATCGCCTGTCCGACGGAAACCGAGGACTTTGGTCAAAACGAGATCGAGATTGTCAAAGTTCGCCACTTTGACAAAGATTGGGCCAAGACCGACGATGGCGTGTTCTTCAGCGACATTTGACAATTGCCAAGGTTTACCAGCAGGCACACCAACATTGTTTTGATCAGAGATGATTTGATATTGTTGCCCATCAAAGTCCTCAAACTCAAAGAATTTCTTGCCAAATCGTTGATTGACCTCGCCATGTGTCACTTCAGCTTGATCAAAGCGGTCTAGCCAGTAAGTTAAAGCAGCATCAGTTGGTACACGAAATGAAGCACGCTCAATGTTATTTGTGCCTTTTGTTCCCTTAGGAATACCGGGGAAATCAAAGAAAGTCATATCAGTGCCAGCATTGCCATCTTCGTCTGTAAAATAAAGGTGGTAAGTTTCATAGTCATCTTGATTGACCGTGAGTTTAGCCAAGCGTAGTCCGAGGATATTTGTGAAAAAATCATAAATGTGTTGAGCGCTAGAACTAATGGCTGTGACGTGGTGAATACCGCCAAGGGGATAACGTTCATCGATTTCAATTGTTGTGTTGGTCATCTTAAGCTCCTGTAAAATATTGGACTGCTGAGCAGTCTAAGAGAATTAATACTAGATTTGTTTACGCTCGTAAACTTTTCCTATACCCACATCTTAAATCTTTTTAACACCCAAGGCAAGCGTTTCGACTTATATCAGCAGGTAGGTAGAAAATATTGTCAAGTTACCTTTTTAGTCTGGGAAATAATCAGGGAAACGACTGCCGTCATATAAAAATTTAAACACCCCTTTGGTTTTTCCTATCACGACTCTTGAAGATTTCTTATAAAATAGAAACGAGGTAAAAAAATGATCGCAAAAATAGAGAAGTGGCTGGCAGTTATCGGGATTATTGTCGCCCTGATTAGTCACCAATTAATCCCACGAACTGTGGCAGATTTTACAAAACAGACACATTGGTATCTTTATTTCTTAATTTTGATGTTGGGTTACAAATTTGTTCAGGCCTTGTTCAATCACAAAAAGGCCAAAGTGAAAGCGAAATTTGTTGGGGCGGTGTTCATCGCCTTAGCTTTTTATGATTTGGCCACTGAAAAAATGCAATGGATAAAACCGCTCTACTTTCCATCGCCTGAAAAAATCTTGAATGTCTTTTTTAAAGATACGGCGCTTTTAGCTAAATGTTGGGGTTATTCGATAGTTTTATTGGGCTTGGGCTTGCTCTTGGGTATCATCGTTGGCTTGCTCACGGGTGTGCTAGTCGGTTGGTTTAAAGAATGGAACTATTGGCTTGATCCGATTATCAAAGTAGTTGGCCCTATTCCGTCAACAGCCTTTGTGCCGATTGCTTTGGCAGCTTTTGCCACAAGTTTTCAGGCAGCGGTATTCTTGATTGCTTTCTCGACTTGGTTTCCGGTGACGATCTTGACGAATTCTGGGATTCAAAATATCAAACAATCGTATTTTGAAGTGGCAGATACGCTTGGCGCATCGACTTTCCAAAAAATCACGCGAGTTGCGATTCCGGCAGCCCTGCCCCAAGTTTTTGTAGGTATTTTCAATGGTGTCTGTGCCAGCTTTATCACGCTAATGACAGCTGAAATGCTAGGGGTTAAATTTGGTCTGGGTTGGTATATTAACTGGCAGCGTGAGGTGATTGCCTATGCTAATGTTTATGCCGGTTTGATTACGATTGCTGTGACGTTTAGCTTGATTATTACGCTTTTATTCAAAGTCAGAGATCGTGTATTGGCATGGCAGAAAGGATTTATCAAATGGTAGGATTAATTACATTTGACCAGGTGCAAAAAGTTTTTCCGGCACAAGATGAGGAACATCCGTCAGTTGAGGCTTTGCACGAAATTACTGCCCAGATTGAGCCGGGTGAGTTCGTTACCTTAATCGGACCATCCGGTTCGGGAAAAACAACCTTGCTAAGGGCGATTGCAGGTCTTGATTTGCCGACACAAGGTGAGATCAAACTTGACGACGAGCAGATCACGAAGCCATCACGAAAAGTCGGTTTTGTCTTTCAGGAGGCCACGCTTTATCCGTGGCTGACGGTCTTTGAGAATATTGCATTCGGACTGAGGATTAACAAAGAGCATGATCGTCTGTCACAAGTGCAGGAATATGTTGATTTGGTGGGGCTAACAGGGTTTGAGCATTCTTATCCCCACAATCTATCTGGTGGGATGCAGCAACGTGTCAATATTGCGCGTGCACTCATCAATGAGCCTGAGGTGTTATTGCTTGATGAGCCGTTTGGGGCTTTGGATGCTTTTACTCGAAGTAAAATGCAGCAGGAGTTGCTTGACATCTGGGAGAAACGAAAAATTACCATGGTTATGGTCACGCATGATGTGGAAGAAGCTGTTTTCTTGAGTCATCGGATTTTCGCCATGACTCCACGACCTGCAAAGATTCAGCAAATCATCGAGGATGACTTGCCACGACCACGTCGTCGCGGTTCTCCAGAATTTATTCAAATTAAGGAACAAGTGCTGGAGACCTTTAGTTTTTATGCTAAAGGCATCTGAATTCAAACAGAAGGAGATTAGGAAAATGAAACAAACGAAAAAAATGGTAACCATTGGGCTTGCCTGTCTAGCATCCATTACTTTGGTTGCCTGTGGCAATTCGACAAGTAGTAAAGCAAAGCCGGCAGCTAAAGATGATTATGTCTTGAAACTTGCAGACAATTCGGACTTGTGTGGGGCACCGCAACACGCAGCAATCGAAGAAGGGTTCTTCAAAAAAGAAGGGCTTAAATATGAGTTGGTTAAACTTGGAGATGATACGTCAAACTTGGCTGCCTTGTCGTCGGGCAAGATTGATGCCTCAAATTCTCTCGTTGGGTCACTTGTACAGCCATTGGTTAATGGGACACAGCTTAAAATTACGACAGGGCTTCATACAGGCTGCCTTCAAATCTTGACAAAAGAAGGATCTAGCATCAAAACAGCCAAAGATTTGAAAGGTAAGAAGATTGGGGTAACATCAATTGCCGGTTCTCCAGCGACCTTTGCTCGTCGGTTTGCGGCATCAGGTGGTTTAGATGCGACACAAAATTCCAAAGATATCTCCTTTGTGGCTTATCAATCAGATCAGTTGGGGCAAGTCCTAGACAAAGGAGAAGTGGATGCCATTGCAGTTGGCGATCCGACACCAGCGATTTTAGAGTCAAACTATAAGTTTGAGACTTTGGCAGATAGTTCGACAACCGAACCTTACAACAATGAGTACTGCTGTGTCGCTTATGTGTCAACGGAAATTGCTAAAAAACACCCAGAAATTGCGAGAAAATATACCATTGCCTTGCAAAAAGCAGCGAAATGGGTAGCAGAGCATGGTAGTGAGACTGTCAAAATGCAACATGATCATAACTATGTCGCTGGTGATACCAAGACAAACGAAAAAGCCCTCACAGCTTACAAGTGGAAACCATCATACAAGGGTGGTGAAAAAGCCTTTGAAACTGTGGCAAAAGACTTGCAAACAATTGGTGTCATTGATAAAGACGTAGATTTGGCAGCTGTCGAAAAAGCCTCTTTCTTGAAAGTTGATGGCGTTGAGTAATTTGACCTGACACGTTCATGTTTTTAGAATTGTTTGAAAATTTACTATTTACAAGTGTAATATTCTGTGTTAGAATAGTGAAACAGAACTGGTATGTTAGGAAATGTAACAGACCATTGGAGTTAAAAGGAGACTCAGTTTATGAAGAGAAATAAAAAAGTTTTGGTTCTAGCGCTAGGCGTGACACTCTTATCGGGTGCATTTCTAACGGCTTGCGGCGGGGCTAAAAAGACAGTCACTGCAGCCAAAGATACGGTCTTGATCGGTACGACAGATAAGATTTTGACCATTGATCCAGCAGGTTCTTATGATAACGGATCATTCGCAGTAGAAAATAATATCTATGGTTTTCTTTACGACTTCCCTTATGGTTCAAGTGAACCCAAACCTGATTTAGCAGCTGAAAAAGGTGCTTTCTCAGCGGATGGCACCGAGTATACTGTTAAACTTAAAAAAGGTTTGAAATTTGCGAACGGTCATAATTTGACAGCATCAGATGTGGTGTTCTCGTTTGAGCGGATTATTGCGATTGGTAAAAATGGTAAAGATTTAGGAAATGGACCGTCATCACTTTTGGCTGATATGGAAAGTGTTACCGCTAAAGATGATGAAACCGTCGTCTTTAAACTCAAGACACCTTTCAATGTCTTGTGGGAGCAAATTCTTGCGACACCAGCTGCGCCAATCGTTGATGAAGAAGTCTTCAAGAAAGATGATTTGACACCAGAAGCAGATATCGTCAAAGCTAAGGCGTTCTCAGGTGTCTTGAAAATTGATAGTTATTCAAAAAATGATTCAATTTCTTACTCTAAAAACTCTGAGTATAAAGGGATTTATGGTCAGGCTAAATCAGCTAACTATCAGTCTAAATACTATGCGGATGCTTCAAATCTGAAGTTAGATATTCAAAACAATAAAATTGATGTGGCTTTTCGTTCATTGACGGCGACAGATATTGCTGATTTGAAGAAAAAAGACAATGTCAAGGTCTATGAAGGACCTGGTGGTGAATTACGCTATCTGGTTTTCAACTTTGCGATTCAACCGTTTGGGACAGCGACAGCAGATGCGGATGCCTCAAAAGCTGTGGCCCTTCGTCAAGCAATTGCCAATACTGTTGACCGTGATGCCCTAGCCAAAAATGTATACAAAGGGACTTATTCACCTGCCTATTCTTATGTGCCAAGTTCATTTGAAGGCTTTACCCCAGCCCTCAAAGTTGCTTATGGCGATGGCAAGGGTAAACCTGATACCGCAAAAGCAAAAGAAACACTAAAAGCAGCAGGGATTAAAACACCAGTTGCCATCAATATCCAATACAATGGCGATCACTATGGTCCGTCATCAGCAGATGAGTATGCTGCAATCAAGCAACAACTTGAAGATTCTGGTTTATTCAAGGTTAATCTTGCGCAAACTGAGTGGTCGACTTATTCAGAACAACGTGTGATTACAGATAATTCAAATGGTAACTATCCACTGTATCAATTAGGTTGGTTCCCAGATTGTTCAGATGCGGATAACTACCTAAGTCCATTCTTTGGAGAAGAATCCTTTATTCATAATGGGTATAAAAATGACACGATTGTGAAAGCCATTCAAGCTGAAACTAAAAATATTGATCCAGCATCACGTGCGAAAGAACTTGAAGCGATTCAGACAGATTTGGCTAAAGATCTGCCAACCCTGCCATTGCTTGAAGGTAAGCAGTATGCGATTGCAGGAAAAAATATAAAAGGTGTTTCTGATACTTTAGATGCGTCATTCAAGTTTAGATATGGTGCGATTTCAAAATAAAGGAAGCATGAAGGGAGCTAGGGAAATTTCCTTAGCTTTTCTTATTAGACAAGGAAAGTCATGACAATTAACAAAAAATTTCTCAAATACTGTTTGGTCCGGTTCTTATTTATCATTCCGACAGTATTTATCCTTGTGACCGTCGTCTTTTTTATGACACGATTGACAGGGGATCCGATTACAGTTGCGCTTTCAGGTAAGTTACCACCGGCTGAGATTGCAGCACGTGTGCATCAAGCTGGCTATGATCGGCCGATTATTGTGCAGTTTGTTGACTATCTGGGTCATTTATTGCAGGGAGACCTGGGCGTATCAAGCTCTTTGAGTATGCCAGTGACCCAGATTTTAAAGACTTACGGTGCCGCAACTTTTGAACTGGCGATTCTATCAGTGATTGTTGCTTTGGTCATTGGTATCCCGCTTGGTAAAATCGCAGCTAGATACCGTGACAAGATGCCAGATGTTTGGATTCGTCTGTTTGCGATTGCCAGCTATGCGACACCAGTCTTCTTCTTGGGACTGTTGCTCAAATTAGTTTTCTCTGTCTTAATTCCGATTTTACCTTCTAATGGTCGGGTGTCTTCTATTTATGAAGGGGCTTTGCAGTCTGTACCAGTTCCGACAGGATTTAATCTCATTGATGCCTTTCAGACAGGAGACGTTTCGATTATCCTAAGTGTCTTACAGCATGCAATTTTGCCAGCATTAGCCCTAGGACTTTTGACAGCGGCAACCTTTATTCGTTTAATTCGGACGAACTTGATTTCGACTTTGTCAACCGATTATGTCTTTGCAGCTAGAAGTCGTGGTGTATCTGAAAAACGGATTCTGAACAAACACGCTTGGAAACCAGCTTTGATGCCGATTATCACTGTCATGGGAATGAATATTGCGATGATGTTGGCAGGGGCGATTTTGACAGAGACGACTTTTGAGTGGAAAGGGTTAGGATATCAATTATCTCAGCTGATTAAGGCAAGGGATTTTGCGGCCGTCCAAGGCATTGTGATTGTGATTGCGATTATTGTATCGGTGACTAATTTCATTGTTGACGTGGCAGCAGCTGCGATTGACCCACGTATTCGGCTGAGTGAAAAGGAGGTCAAATAATGGAAAAGTTTAAAGAATTACCTTTGATTAAGCAAATTCGCCAGTCTGTCGGCTTACAGCGTTTTATGTTATTGGCTGGACTTGTGATTATTGTTTTATTTGTCCTCACGGCTATCTTCGCTCCTTTACTTGCTCCTTTTGGGTTTGCGCAAACTAAGGATCATGGTGTTTCCTTTGTGCCACAATCTGCACCAAGTCGGGCGCATTTATTAGGTACGACTGTTGGTGGGTTAGATGTCCTGTCACGCGTGATTTGGGGCAGTCAGACGGCACTCTTTGCAATCATTGTTTCAGTCTTAGCCTCGCTCTTTCTTGGCGTTTTGCTAGGCTTGCTTGCGGGATATTTTGGCGGTTGGCTTGATAAGATTTTGGTTGCGATTGCTGATGCGATTTATTCTTTTCCATCATTACTACTAGCGATTGTTATGGCGATTGTCTTGAATAGCAATGGTGGGAGTGTGCTCAGCGGGATTTTGTCTGCTGGTATTTCGATTACAGTTGTCTTTGTGCCGCAATATCTGCGTGTTGTCCGAAGTGAAGTGCTAAAAGTCAAGACAGAAGCCTATATTGATTCTGCCAAAGCTGTTGGGGCATCAACTGGTCGGATTATCTTTAAGCATGTCTTGAAAAATGCGACAAGAACGCTGCCTGTTATCATCACCATGAATGCAGCTGAAGCGATTTTGACGCTTGCCGGACTTGGATTTTTAGGGCTAGGAATAGAACCTTCATCAGCAAGTGAATGGGGATATGATTTGAATCGTGCCATTTCTGATGTGACGGCAGGTATCTGGTGGACAGCTGTTTTTCCGGGGATTGCGATTGTGACTGTTGTCACAGGTATTACGCTACTTGGCGAAGGCTTGAACGATCTGTCTGACCCACGTCTCCGGATCAGAAGAAAACCAACACCATTTGAGGAGGTGACGCATGACTAAAGAGACGATTGCTGAAATAGAGCATCTTAAAGTACGCTTTTCAACAGATAATGGCGATTTTGATGCGGTTAAAGATACATCGCTCAAGATTGAGGCAGGAGAAATTTTAGCCTTGGTCGGTGAAAGTGGCTCAGGAAAATCTGTGACGAGTAAGGCGATTTTACAGATGTTGCCAGATTCATCTATCCAGTCTGGCACGGTTTTATTGCGTTCGGATGCCAAAGGCTTGCAAGATGTCAGGACTTTATCGCCACAATCCTTGAGAGAAATTCGAGGCATTGATGCGGCGATGGTCTTTCAAGAACCGGCGACAGCCTTGAACCCCGTTTATAAAATCGGCTTTCAGTTGATTGAGGGCTTGAGGGCGCATCATGATCGGCCAGATATCAAAAAGATGACTTTGGCTGAGGCAAGAGTTGTGGCCATTGATATTCTGCGTAAAGTTGGGATTCCCGAACCAGAGACTAGGATAGATTATTATCCACATCAATTTTCTGGCGGACAGAAGCAACGGATCGTGATTGCTCAGGCTTTGGTTTTGGGGACGAAGTTGATTATCGCTGATGAACCTACGACTGCTCTGGATGTCACGGTTCAAGCTGAGATTTTGACCTTGCTCAAAAATATCCGAGATGAGTTCGGCACGTCTATTCTGCTGATTACGCATAATATGGGTGTTGTGGCGGATATGGCTGATCGTGTGATCGTGATGAATCAAGGGAAGATTGTCGAGAGCGCAGATGTATTCGAGCTTTTTGCATCACCTCAAGATGCTTATACAAAAAAACTGTTGGCAGCAGTTCCTAAGATTTCCGATGACACCAGACGGAGTCGGACTCGGAAGGTACCGTTGAAAGTGGCAGCAGATGAGGACGCTAAACCTGAAGATATTGTCATTCAAGCTGAGCAAGTTTCAGTCATCTATAATCAAAATGCCAGCAATCAGTTTATCGCAGTGGATGACGTGTCCTTTGAAATTCGTAAAGGCGAAGTGATGGGACTTGTCGGAGAATCAGGTTCTGGGAAGTCAACGATCGGTCGCTCGATTATGGGTTTGGCATCATTTGAAGGCAAGCTAAAGGTCTATGGTAAGGTCCTATCTGATTTATCCAATAAAGAACGTCGGCTATTGCGTCAGAGAATCGGCTATGTCTTTCAAGATCCCTACGGGTCATTTAACCCGCTCTTGACTTTGGGAGAGGCGATTGCCGAACCAATGATTGTCGCCGGTCCGGATCATATTTCTGGTTTTGGTGTTAAAAACCTCAAACAAGCCATGCCGCGTGTTGAAGCATTACTTGAAATGGTTAAGCTCCCCAAGACGTTTGCGAGTCGTTTTCCCCATGAGTTATCTGGGGGGCAACGTCAGCGTGTTGGGATTGCAAGGGCGCTTGCCTTACAACCTGATTTTATCATTGCCGATGAGCCGACATCAGCGCTTGATGTTTCTGTGCAGGCGGAAGTCTTGAAACTGTTCTTAGACCTACAAGATGAACTTCAGTTTTCATGTCTATTCATCTCGCATGATTTGGCAGTAATTGACATGGTCAGCGACTATATTTCGGTGCTGTATCAAGGTAAGATTGTTGAAAAAGGGACAGGTGAGCAGATTTTAACTAATCCGCAAAATGCTTATACCAAAAAATTACTGGCTTCTCTGCCGATTCCAGATCCGAAAGCACAAAGAAACTAAACCACTTGCCTAAAAGGACTTGTCCAGTTGTTGAAAAGGACAAGTCCTTTTGCCCGAACAGCGTCAGCGGTCAAAAAAACTGACGGGATTCAGCGGCTGTCAGGCGGTCAATGTGCCGGAAAAACAGCTTCAAAATTGAATTATTTAGAGAATCTGTTACAATGTAGCTATATGATTAAACAACAATTTTATTTCTTTATGATTGGAACAGTCCTTTATGCTTGGTTTTTTTCAGATGCCTTATTTTCAAATCATCCTTTTTTGACGGGATTTTGGGGTTTCATGCTTATTCGGAAATTACGGATTGCCTATCGAGCAGACTGCTGGATTCGACTCAATAAAAAGAATTAAGGCTGACTTGATGCTAAAGTTAGACCGTAAACAATAAAAAAAGGTTCTGAAACGCTTGGGTTCAGAGCCATTTTTTTAGGGAAATTTCGCCCGAGGACAAGACTTTAACGAGACCATTTGTGTGAACAATCAGCTGACCGTCTTCGGTTAAATCGACAGCAGTGCCGATGATGGTGCGTCCCTGTTCTTCAAATTCGACAGTTTGACCTAAAATGAAAGAATGGGCTTTGTAAATCTCAAAAAACTGTTGCCTTAAACGCAGTAGCTCGAATTGTCTCCAGATCTCAGCGATTAAGGCACCGCGTGTGATAGTTGGGTTCTCTGCTTCAAATAGCGCACCCGCCTTGTCTCTGAGTTCGATTGGCCAATCAAACTGTCTGAAATTGATGCCGACACCGATAATGATATGCTGGCTGGATAGGAGATGTTCAACCAGAATGCCACCAATCTTCTTTTGGTTGAGATAGATATCATTGACCCACTTGATTTGTGGCTTTTTGGGTGTTAAAGTTTCGATGGCTGTGACGACCGCCGACGCTGTTAAGATCGTATAGTCTTTGATGTCATCAGCTACCTTGAGTACGAGGGACATATAGATTCCCGCACCTTTTGAGGCCACATAATGTCGACCAAAACGACCACGAGCAGCTGTCTGCATATCGGCAATGAATAATTTTTTATCCATGAGGTCATCTTTCGCATCAAGTTGTGTGGATTGACTGCTCTCAACGATTGACACATCAGTCAACCACGGATTCTGGGTTAGAATTTGTTCTCTTTTGATCATAGTTTAAATTATATCACGGAATTAGTCATAAAATATGGCAAAGTAAGGGATGAAATGATAAAATAAGACTGTTACTTTCCGAAGGTGGTTTTATCTTTTCCATAAAACCTTTTCCTGTAACCGAAAATGATAGAAGAGTAGGGGAAAAATATGTCAGAAAAAAAATTATTCACCAGCGAAAGCGTCTCAGAAGGCCATCCGGATAAGATTGCAGATCAAATCTCAGATGCCATACTGGATGCGATTTTAGCGCAAGATCCAGAGGCTCATGTCGCAGCCGAAACAGCTGTTTATACAGGAACGGTTCATATATTTGGCGAAATATCGACAACAGCTGATGTCTACATTGATGCCATTGTGAGACAGACAATCAAAGAAATTGGCTATACAGATGCGAATTTTGGCTTTGATTATAAAACTGTCGGCATTCATCAGTCAATTGTTGAACAGTCTCCTGATATTGCACAGGGTGTGAATGAGTCGATTGAAGTCAGAGAAGCCACGCAACAAGATGAGTTTGACTTGATTGGTGCGGGGGATCAAGGGATTATGTTTGGCTTTGCCAGCAAAGAAACGCCAGAATTTATGCCGTTAGCAATTGCTTTATCTCATCAATTGGTCAAAAAATTAGCTGATTTGCGTAAATCAGGCGAGATTGCTTATCTCCGTCCAGACGCCAAGAGTCAAGTCACAATCGAATATGATGAAAACGATGTGGCTAAACGCGTTGACACGATTGTCATCTCGACCCAACATGGACCAGAGGTGACCAACGATCAGATTCAAGCAGATGTCATTGAAAAAGTCGTCAAGGCAGTGATTCCAGCAGCGCTAATAGATGACAAGACGAAATATTTTATCAATCCAACAGGGCGTTTTGTGATTGGTGGACCGCAAGGGGACTCGGGCTTAACGGGTCGTAAAATCATTGTTGACACCTATGGCGGCTATGCCCATCATGGTGGTGGGGCCTTTTCTGGTAAAGATGCGACCAAAGTTGACCGGTCAGCATCGTATGCGGCACGTTATATCGCTAAAAATATTGTGGCTGCAGGTCTTGCAGATAAAGTGGAAATCCAGCTGAGCTATGCGATTGGTGTGGCACACCCGATTTCAATTCATGTCGAGACTTTTGGGACAGGGAAGATTTCATCAGAACGCTTGATTGCAGCGATTCGTGAACATTTCGATTTACGTCCAGCAGGTATTATCAAGATGCTAGATCTCAAACGGCCGATTTATCGTCAAACAGCAGCTTATGGTCATTTTGGTCGAGTAGATGTGGCTTTACCGTGGGAGAAATTGGATAAGGTGGATGTCTTGCGTCGGCTTTTGTGAAAAACGTCATTATGTGTTATAATAAATTCGTATGTGTTAAGCCTAGACTTAAGCCTACGAATTTTTTTTAGGTCTTTTTAAAACGACCTAACATTAGAAAAACGAGGGAAATAATGATTGTAGCAGTGATTGCTGGCATCATCATTGCCTTGTTGATTGGATTAGGAATTGGTTTTGTATTCCGCAATGCACAATTAAAAAGTGCTCAGGCAGATAGTCAGAGTTTGATTGAACATGCCGAAAACAAAGCGAATGAACTCACAAGACAGGCGAAGGCCGAGGCTGAGAACCTGAAAAAAGAAGCTGAAAATCTTAAAAAAGAAAAGATTTTGGAGTTGAAAGAAGAGGGTCAAAAACGTCGTGAGTCGATAGAAAATGAATTTGCAGAAACTCGAACTGAGTTAAAAGAAACTGAGAAGCGTTTAAAACAACGTGAAGAAATCCTTGATCGTAAGGATGATACGTTGACACGCAAAGAACAATCTCTAGATTCCAAAGAAGAAAATCTATCAAACAAAACTAACACGCTCAACAAGCGCGAAGATGAGTTGTCGCAAATTGAAGCAAAAAAAGTAGCTGAATTGGCAAGGATTGCTAGTCTTAGCCATGATGAAGCAAAAGAAATCGTGCTGACTCAAACCAAAGCATCGTTGTCAAAAGAAATGGCACAATTGATTCGGTCGAGCGAAGAAAAAGCGACAGCAGAAGCAGACAAAAAAGCGAAAAGTATCATTACTTTGGCGATGCAACGGGTATCAGGCGACTTTGTCAGTGAGCAAACCGTCAGTGTGGTGACTTTACCTGATGACGGGATGAAGGGGCGGATCATTGGTCGTGAAGGTCGCAATATCCGGACTTTTGAAGCCTTGACAGGGATTGATGTCATTATTGACGATACACCAGAAGCTGTGATTTTATCAGGATTTGATCCGATTCGCCGTGAAATTGCACGGTTGACTTTGGAACAGTTGGTTCAAGATGGTCGGATTCATCCAGCTCGGATTGAAGAACTGGTCGAAAAAAATCGGAAAGATTTGGATCGCAAAATTCGGGAGTATGGTGAACAAGCCGCATTTGAAGTGGGGGCGCACACCCTACATCCAGACCTCATGAAAATCATGGGTCGGCTACATTTTAGAACCTCTTATGGACAAAATGTTCTCAACCACTCGATCGAGGTGGCAAATCTTGCGGGTAATCTTGCCGGTGAGATGGGTGAAAATGTATCTCTGGCCAAGCGTGCCGGTTTCCTACATGATATTGGCAAGGCGCTTGACCATGAAATCGAAGGTAGCCACGTTGAGATTGGGACTGAGTTGGCTAAGAAATACAAAGAACATCCAGTCGTAATCAATGCGATTGCCAGTCACCACGGTGACACCGAGCCGACCAATAATATTTCGGTCTTGGTCGCAGCAGCGGATGCCTTATCTGCAGCACGACCAGGGGCGCGTCGCGAATCAATCGAGAATTATATCAAGCGATTGCAAGGTCTGGAAGAGATTTCAAATGGCTTTGCCGGTGTTGAGACTTCCTTTGCCTTACAAGCGGGTCGTGAAATTCGTGTCATGGTCAATCCGGCCCAATTATCGGATGATAAGATGACGGTATTGGCTCACGACATCAAAGAGAAAATCGAGCGGGACATGGATTACCCAGGCAATATTAAGGTAACTGTTATCCGTGAAACACGGGCGGTTGACTACGCCAAATAAAACTGTGCAACAAAAAAGCAAACGACTTGTCAGGAATGACCGTCGGTTGCTTTTTTAGTTTTCCTTTTGGGAATAGGAGAGATAAGTTTGAAACTTCTTTATTGCCATTTCCCATGAAACTACGCAGTCAGGATTTTTTCATCGGTCACGTCAAACTTAACTAATTAACTAAACTGCCCTCGCCATGAGGGCAGTCTTTTGTCATGTCCACGACCGCTTCGATCACTTGCGACGGCTGAGTCATGGTCGAGGATCGAGCACATTATCGAGCATGTGAGAAGTTTTGCCCAAACAGCGAGTCTTTTATTTCTAAAGTTCAATCTTTTAACGCCGATGTCGGATCTTTTATACCGACGATCAAGTCTTTGATATCTGGTGTCGGGTTATTGATATCGACGATCGGGTTATTGATATCTGATGTCAGGTCTTTTATATCGACGATCGGGTTATTGATATCTGATGTCAGGTTTTTTATACCGACGATCGGGTTATTGAGATCTGATGTCAGGTCTTTTATACCGACGATCGGGTTATTGATATCTGATGTCGGGTCTTTTATACCGACCATCGGGGCACTTTGCTCCGATGCTTGAACGTTAAAAGGCTGCAGGTAATGGGTTTCTGACAACCTCCGATAGTTTTTAAGTGCAATCGACCAACTCAAGTCCGAAATGAGCCTATCAGGTCAGGGCTGACTTGCAAACGAACGCTAAAGCGGTACACGAGCACGATAGCGAGCTGTTATCAGGCAAGACAAGCGCATGAAATAATCGACGATAGCAATAGCCTTAAAACCTAGACAACCATCGGAACGGCACCTCCGCTATCACGCTAGTGTTTGGCTAGATATTAAGGAGTTATTGCGATCATGCTTATGCGATTGCTTCATGCCTTTGTTGTGTAGAGTGGTCACGACAAACGCATAAAAAAATTATGAGCGTGAGAGGTCGATTTAAATCGTTTTTCAGGGGAAAAGAATAGGGAAATTTCATGAAAAAGGATTTAAGAGAAAATCTAAGGAGTAAAATAACCTTCATGCCTTTGTCGTGAGAGTGGTTCTTGGTCGAGACTATTTGTGGATTTTTTGATACAATGTAAAGGACACCTCTAATTAACTGGATTTTCGCTTTGTGAGTCAGATTTTTCGTCTGACGAATCAAGTGACGAAACCCATGTGCTTTCATGGGATAAATGATTAGCGGTGCTCTAGGGTAATCGTGTCGAAGCGATGGGTTACCAATTCATTTGAAAATTTTTTCTACAATTATCTAAAAAAGTGAAAGCAAGGCCTAGTATGGAAAATTCTTATTTTAAAAACAGAGTCACCTTTCCAGTTATTCCTGATGGTGCGACCTTAACGCCTGATCATCGTGTGATTATGACCAATCAGCAACTTTTGACCAGAAATCCTGATGCGCGGACGGAACAATTTGAGAGCCAGTCTCATCAGAGGACAAGTGGCGCTATATCGCCAGAGACGGCGGAACAGGTTGCTGTGGCAAGCGGTGCCGCTCAAAATGACACATTTGAGACGCGTCGTCAAACACCGACGATGGCTGGCAAGCGTCCACTGGGCAAAAGCCATAATGCAGCTGTTGTTGAACCGATCAAGAAAAAATCATCAGTGGTTGAAGAATCTAAAAAACGTGCGCGTGAAAATGCCGCACCGCCTAAGAAGCTTAAACCCTATGAAAATCCTTTGGATCGTCTTTCTTCAGACGAGCTAGGAATTAAAGGTTTGGTCAATAAAAAAGTCAAGGATTCACAGCATGCCTTAGGTAAATCGGTATCTAGCTTTGACAAGGTAGCAGCGCGTGCTGGTCAGCAGTCATTATTTGATGGCCCTCATAAAGATTATTTTGCAAGCAAACATCAATATCGGGATCAAGTGGATATTGAAGCTTAGCCTTTAGGACACAAGTAAGATTTTCGGCGTTAATCAGTCGGAAATCCTTTTGTTGAACATTGTTGAACATTGATGAGGAACAAATTCAGTTCTTTTGATTCATGCAGCAAAATCGGATTAAACATTTAGGAAGGAAGAAGGTTTTTGGAGCAAAGAAAGCGGAAATATCCACTGTGCCTAGCAAGTGAGACTTCCTATTTCTAATCAATCCTAAGAAACCTTAAAAGACAGGTTTATGTCACAAAAAACTTACCATTTTATCGGAATAAAAGGCGCAGGAATGTCAGCGTTGGCACTCATGCTACATCAAATGGGGCATCAAGTACAGGGGTCTGATTCGACAGAGTACTACTTTACGCAGCGTGGGCTAGAACTTGCTGGCATTCCTTTGTTGCCTTTTGATCCAAAAAACATCACACCAGATGTCGAGCTTATCGCTGGGAACGCTTTTCGAGAAGACAATAATGTCGAGGTAGCCTATGCAGATAAAAATGGCTATCACTATGTTCGGTATCACGAGTTTCTGGGACAGTTGATGACACGCTTTACGGCCATTGGTGTCGCAGGTGCTCATGGTAAGACCTCAACGACAGGACTTTTAGCACATGTTATGCGGCATGTGACGGATACCTCTTATCTGATTGGCGATGGGACGGGTCGGGGTTCAGCGGATTCTAAATTTTTCGTCTTTGAATCTGACGAATACGAACGTCACTTCCTTCCGTATCATCCAGAATATACGATTATTACCAACATTGATTTTGATCATCCAGATTATTTTACAGGGATTGATGATGTCTTTGATGCCTTTCAGACTTATGCTAATCAGGTGACGAAGGGGGTGTTTGTTTATGGCGAAGATAAGTATTTGCAACGCTTGACTGCAGCTGCACCAATCTATCGCTATGGTTTTTCTGATGTGGATGATTACATTGCCAAGGATGTCACTCGGACGACGACGGGCTCGAAATTCACGGCTTATTTCCATGATCAAAAGATTGGCGACTTTGTTGTGCCGACTTATGGCAAACACAATGTGTTGAACGCGTTAGCCGTTGTTGCGGTGACGCATCAAGGTGGCTTAGAGAGCCAAGAAGTTGCCAAATATATGGCGACATTTGGTGGGGTCAAACGGCGCTTTACTGAAAAACTAATCGGCGATCAAGTGATTATTGATGATTTTGCCCACCATCCGACGGAGATCGAAGCGACAGTCGATGCGGCGCGTCAAAAGTATCCAGATAAAGAAATCGTTGCCGTTTTTCAACCGCATACTTTTACACGGACGATTGCCTTGATTGATGAATTTGCAACGAGTCTTAATCAGGCGGATGCGGTTTATTTAGCACAAATTTATGGCTCAGCTCGTGAAGTCGATCATGGCGATGTCAAGGTTGAAGACTTGGCGGCCAAAATCAACAAGCCTGCTAAGGTCATCTCAGTCGACAATGTGTCGCCACTGCTGGATCATGATAATGCGGTCTATGTGTTCATGGGTGCTGGCGATATTCAAAAATATGAATATGCTTTTGAAACGCTCTTGGCTCAATTGACCAATAATGTGCAGTAATGTTAAAAAAGCCCCAAGGGGTGTTCAGACGGAAGATAAAGTTAGTTTCAGTAAACGACTTAAATCGCAAACATCAGTTCAGGATGATTCTGGTTTTATCTTACCGATTTGACAGGGGCTTTGGAAGTTCTTTTTGGGATTGAGCGAGTCATATCGGACTCTTTAAGTGGTCATTTGTATTTCTTAAGTGGTTGAGTGTACATGGAAAGTCCAGTACTGGACGCCTGATGTCAACCTATGGATCTGATTTTGTCTACAATCCGAAAAGGTCGAAGTTTTTTGATTTGAAGGGGGAAACAATGAATATAAGACATGTGACAGTAGCTGATCTAGCAGCTATTTACCAGATAGAAGTTAATAATTTTTCAGCGGCGGAGGCTGCGACGTATGAGGGAATGAAAGACAGGATTTCAAAGATTCCAGATACTTTTTTAGTAGCGGAAATTGACGGTCAGGTTGCCGGCTATATTGAGGGACCGGCAGTCGCTACCCGTCATCTGACAGATGATTTGTTTGAGACAGTGGTCGAGAATGCCCAAACAGGTGGCTATATTGCGGTTACGAGCTTATCCGTCGCTGAACGATTCAAAGGGCAACTGGTTGGGACACGGTTGATTGCGGCGCTAAAAGAGTTAGCTCGTCAGCAAAAACGTGAGGGAATTAACCTCACCTGCCACGACTATCTGATTGCTTATTATGAAAAAAACGGCTTTATCAATGAAGGACAATCGCAATCCACCCATGGCGGTGCGGTTTGGTATGATATGGTTTGGGACAATCTAGCTTAACATAAAAAAGACAAAAAACGCTGATGGGCTACAAAAGCCTACCAGCGTTTTTAGGGAGTTTTTATGAAAAATATTTTAGGAATAAATTGATTATACGCTAACTAGCTTAACCCTAACTTAAAGGGGAAATTGATGGTGGCTAGTCTATTCAAACTAATAAAAAGTGTTGTGGTATAATACGAGGTATGAAAATGGAAAAAATTGAAACAGCCTTTGGCTTGTTAGTTGCCAATGTGCAGCAGTTTGAAACACTTTTGTCAACGCATTTTTATGAGGCCTTGATTGAGCAAAATGTGGCTTATTTGGGACAGACGGGGCAGGCAGTGTCAGAAGAGCTGCAGCTCAACAATGATAAGTTGCGCCATCTTGACTTGACCAAGCAAGAGTGGCAAAAAGTCTATCAGTTTGCCTTGATTAAAGGGGCTAAGGAGATGGGGTTACAAGCCAATCATCAATTGACACCTGATGCGATTGGTTATATCGTGAATTTCATGATTGAGACGTTATATCCAGCTAGAGAGCTATCTATTTTGGAGTTGGGGTCTGGTACGGGGAATTTAGCGGAGACGATTCTGACAGGGATTCCGGATAAGACGATCACTTATACCGGTTTTGAAGTCGATGATTTGCTGATTGATTTATCTGCGAGTATAGCTGATGTCATCCAAACAAAAGCACAGTTCTTGCAACTGGATGCCGTTCGGCCGCAACACATTGAGCCTGTTGCCTTATTAGTATCGGAGTTGCCGGTCGGTTATTATCCTGATGATGCGATTGCCCAGCGGTCGATCGTGGCTAGTTCAACATCGCCGACCTATGCCCACCATTTACTGATGGCACAAGGCTTTAAGTATCTCAAGGCAAACAGCTATGCGATTTTCATTGCACCGAGTGATTTGCTTTCTAGTGGACAAGCTGATTTACTTAAAAAATGGTTAAAAGATTACGCTCGGATTGCAGCGGTTATCACTTTGCCAGAGGCTGTTTTTGCTAAGCAAGGGCAAAAGGCAATTTTTGTCTTACAGAAAGCAGCACAAGGTCAAGCACCTTTTGTTTTTCCTTTGACAAGCTTGACCCAGCCAGAAATCGTTCAAAGGTTCATGACGCAATTTCGTCAGAATATGATATAATTTAAAGGCAAACGGTTGCAAGTGCCGATATAGCAAGGCATCTGATTACAACGGAGTTTCGACTTCTAGGGGGTGGGAAAAAGGATAGTGACGTATGGCATCATTCCTAATTTTCTACACCCCTAAGCAGTCGCCTACACATCTATTACAGGAGAGTAAAACATGTCAAAAACAATCGCAATTAATGCTGGTAGTTCAAGTCTAAAATGGCAGCTTTATCAAATGCCAGAAGAAATCGTTGTCGCTAAAGGCTTGATTGAACGGATTGGGTTGCCAGACTCAGTTTCGACCGTCAGTTTTGAAGGGGATAAACATGTCAGCCATAAAGATATTCATAATCATACAGAAGCGGTTTCGATTCTGATGAATGATTTGGAAGATTTACAGATTATCAAAGAGTTTTCTGAAATTACTGGTACGGGTCATCGTGTTGTGGCTGGCGGCGAATTGTTCAATGGCTCAGTTTTGATTACGGATGAAATCGCTAAACAAATCGAAGATCTGAGTGACTTGGCGCCCCTGCATAATCCAGCCAATGCAGCTGGGATTCATGCCTTTCGTGCCTTATTACCTCATGCGACACACGTTGCAGTTTTTGATACCGCCTTTCATTCGACTATGCCGCCAGTTGCTTTTCGTTATCCTGTGCCAAATGCCTACTATGATCAGTATGCTGTGCGCAAATATGGGGCACACGGCACCAGTCATATGTATGTGTCGCAAAAGGCAGCCGATTATCTAGGGAAAGCACCTGAAGACTTGAAACTGATTACAGCTCATATCGGGAATGGGGGCAGTTTGACGGCTATTGATGGTGGAAAATCAGTGGATACTTCAATGGGCTTCACGCCATTGGCAGGTGTGATGATGGGGACACGCACGGGAGAATTAGATGCGTCAATCATTCCTTATCTCATGGCTAAGACAGGCATTTCTGATGTCGCAGAAGTCATTGATATTTTCAATAAAAAATCTGGTCTGGCAGGCATATCAGATATTTCGTCAGACATGCGGGATATTATTGCAGCTCGTGAAGCAGGCGATGAAAAAGCAACTTTGGCTTTTGATATGTTTGTCAATCGGATTCAAAAATATATCGGCCAATATCTAGCGGTTTTGAATGGTGCAGATGCGTTAATTTTCACTGCAGGAATTGGCGAAAATTCAGGACCTGTCAGACAAGCGATTATTGATGGCTTATCTTGGTTTGGTTTGGATATTGATGATAGTAAGAATGTTGTTGGTGCAGACGGCATCATCTCGACACCTGATGCCAAGGTAAAAGTGCTAGTGATTCCAACGGACGAAGAACTTGTGATCGCACGTGATGTTGAAAAATTAAAAGCATAGGTCGGGTCGGCTACCCGTTCGGTAGAAAATAGAAAACTATCTCGGTGTCTTGCGCCAGATAGTTTTTCAATAGATGTCTCGTCAAATAAATGGCGAAAAAGATAGCCTTTAAAAAATCATCAAATTTGTGGTAAAATAAATAGGACGATGAATGAATGAACAGTAAGAAAGGTGAAGTATGTCTCAAGTAAAATATAAACGTGTTCTGATCAAACTTTCTGGAGAAGCCCTCGCTGGAGAACGTGGTATCGGGATTGATATTGCAACGGTTGAGGAGATTGCCAGAGAATTAAAAGAAGTTCATGAGTTAGGTATCGAGATTGCTCTGGTCATCGGTGGCGGTAATCTCTGGCGTGGCGAAGCCGCAGCTGCGGCGGGCATGGAGCGTGTGCCGGCTGACTATACCGGCATGCTAGGCACCGTCATGAATGCACTTGTGATGGCAGATGCACTTGAGCGAGCAGGTGTGACGACCCGTGTCCAAACAGCGATTAATATGCAACAATTAGCTGAACCCTATGTTCGCGGACGTGCCTTACGTCATTTGGAGAAAGAAAGAATCGTGATTTTTGCGGCTGGGACTGGTTCACCTTACTTTTCAACAGATACGACAGCAGCACTCAGAGCTGCAGAAATTGATGCGGAAGCGATTCTCATGGCTAAAAATGGTGTTGATGGGGTTTACAACGATGACCCGCGGACCAATAAGGCAGCCATCAAGTTCGAGGAGCTGACACATATAGAAGTCTTGAAACAAGGTTTGAAGATTATGGATTCAACGGCATCTAGTCTGTCAATGGATAACAACATTGATTTGGTCGTTTTTAATCTCAATGAAACAGGTAACATCAAGCGTGTGGTTCTAGGTGAAAATATCGGAACGACCGTTTCTAACTAATTCAAATTAAAGGAAAAATATTATGGCAAATGAAATCGTGACGCATGCGGCAGATCGCATGACACACTCTATCGAAAGTTTACAACGTGAATTTGGCAGCATTCGTGCTGGGCGTGCCAATGCTAGCCTGCTTGATCGCATTACAGTCGAGTATTACGGCGCACCAACGCCTCTGAATCAATTAGCAGGAATTTCTGTACCGGAAGCGCGTGTGCTTTTGGTGACACCGTTTGACAAAACAGTCATCAAAGATATTGAGTCTGCTTTGAATGCCAGTGATCTCGGTATCAACCCGCAATCTGACGGCAACGTGATCCGGTTGGTCATTCCGGCCTTGACAGAAGATCGTCGGAAAGAATTGGCAAAAGAAGTGAAGAAAACGGCTGAAGGTGGGAAAGTTGCCATTCGCAACATTCGCAAAGATGCCATGAATGAGGCCAAGAAATCTGAGAAAGCGAAAGAAATCACAGAAGACGAGCTTAAAACACTCGAAAAAGAGATTCAAAAAGTGACAGACGATGCAGTCAAAGCCATTGATCAGCACACAGCGCGCAAAGAAGAAGAACTTTTGACTGTTTGATGAGATCAACTTTTGACGACACTGATGCTCCCTCGTCAGATGGCGCATGCTATTAGAAAAGCTCTCCGAACCGGATAGCTCAGTACGCAGACAAACGGCGTGAACGCAAAGCGGCAGGCGACGATGAAGCCTTACGCAAACTACCACGCGACTCCAATCCGAACCGTTTGAAAAATCGGGATCTGGTTGACGGTCGCCCTCGTGCTGACAGACGCAAGTTCGGTATGTCACGGATTAAATGCCGAGTGTTAAAAAGCAAGCTGGTAACCGATACACAAAAGAAAAGGCAAGGTCGTATGCTTTCACGACCTTGCCTTTTTCAATGCGACATCTTTAAGCAACTGCCTTTCGGCGCTTAGCCTCTAGGACAAGAGGCGCGTGTTGCATACGGGCTATGCTCGCTTACGCACACAGCCTAATTTTCCACGGGTCTGAGCAAAGCGCCATAACTTTTTGCTTTTCCAGTAAACTGGGAAGTCTACGATCTCGCTCTTTTCTTGATACCACAGCTATTTTGAGTTAAGCCTCGCCCCATACTTAGAAGGGGCATCATTACTCTGATTCAAAGGGCTAACGATCTAATTGAGAATCAGAACGCCCTTGCGCACCACTAGGGCGCCCTTGTAAATCAGACGGCTGTTCTCGTAAAAAACGAGGTTATCCTAGTAAAAAGCTAGGCTGTTCTCGTAAAAAGTGAAACCGTCCTAGAAAAAAGCTAGGCTGTTCTCACAAAAAGTGAAACCGTCCTAGAAAAAAGCTAGGCCGTTCTCGCAAAAAGTGAGGACATCCTAGAAAAAGCTAGGGCATTCTAGTAAAAAGTGAGGACATCCTAGAAAAAGCTAGGCTGTTCTCGTTTTTTTACTAAAACGAGGGGGTTTAATCATAGCCCGCCCCTGTTCCGAACAAGGTCAGGGGGCTTTAATCACAGCTTGAACGCATTTAAAATAGGCTTGTCTTGCGATTTGGAGTGGGCTTGCTGCTGGAGAGACAGACAAAGGCGCTTCAGTTGCCCCGTGCCGGCTTATTTTCTTAGACTAAGGCACAGTTTCGATAGAAGTGTTCTAGGATTTACTCTGAGGCGGTCAGACGGTTGTTTGGTGGTTATGCAGCTCGTCTGACCTGCCTGTATCAACAAACAATGCAGACAAGAAGTTAAATTAAAATTTAATCATTTATTAAAATCTGAGTATTTATTGAGTAAAGCCTTGCGCGAAAAAAGAAATAGGCGTATAATAAAGGTATAAAATGTAACCGATTACAAGTGCTTTTTGCATACTTAATCGTTGACAGGAAGGAGACCGGCATGTACAATCTTTCAGCACAGCACAGCACAGCACAGCACAGCACAGCACAGCACAGCACAGCACAGCACAGCACAGCACAGCACAGCAGCTAGCTTACGGCTTGCGCCAGTCTTTTCTTGTGCCTGTCTTTTTAATAATAGTTCATAAAACTAAGGTGTTATGTCGCACACGTCCGTTTAGGACGTGTGATGTGCTGACACCTTAGTTTTTTGGTTTTTAAAATATAAATATAAGGAGGAAAAGAGAATGACGCAAATACATACACGATTTGGTCGCTCGGGCAGGAGAGGCAAGCAGGTCGCAGCCTTGCTCTTATTGGGCTTGCTGCTGCCTACGACCGTACAACCTGTCTTGGCGGCTGATAAATCGATTACAAGCCCCAGCACAGAAGACAGCTCATTAGTCAGCTACACCGTCGGTCAAAAATATAGAGTGACGATTCCGACGACGATTACCCTATATGATCAAGAAGGGACTAAAGGGACAGGAAACGGCACGGTCACGATCCATGCTGGGAATGACTTGAAGCTTGGCGTCGTCGAGATGTTGGAAGTTGCTATCAAAGCCGGTCAAAGGCTGAAACTGGGCACAGCAGGTGATGAAAACACTGAGACTACTGGCTTGCCTTATGAGGTCAGTAAAGGCAGCACTTCTGGTGGTGCTTCAGTAGCAGCCGATGGTGTCGCCTTTGTTTCGGCGGATGCAGGTGCGACCACTGATGTACTGCAAGACCTCTATATCGAGAGTGCTGCACCGAAACTTGCGGGGACTTACACAGGCACGCTTACTTTCACGGTTAGTGTTGTGTCACCAGCCCTTGAAGTTGCTAGCATAACGCCGAATTCAGATATCTCCTTTGCGGGATCGACTTGGCGGATTCTGGTAACAGATATTGACGCTTCCGTCCCAGGCAATCAAGCGTTAATTATTAAGAAAGAGAACATAGGCATAAGCAAATTCCATGAGAGTCAAATGACCTACTTTGATTCCAGCGGGAATAATGGCTATGAGAATAGTGCCCTCAAAACTAAGATTGATGACTACTATACCGCTAATATCGCTAACAATTCTGAATTAGCCAAATACGTTGCGCCAGTCACACTTCACAACCCGACCTTTGCTGAGTTCAAGGCAGGACAACCTTTAAGTGGCAGTGCTTATAATGCTTGGTCTTGGGATGACTGGTACAAGGACGAACGCTCTGCGACAACTTTGGGTGACACCAAACAAGCCTTTGCCCTCTCGTATGGCGACCTCAATCACACCATGGGCTTAAGTGGCAGTAACTCAAGTCCCCTACTCAGCTTTGGTGACCCGAATTACTTTTTGCTTCGGTCGGTCGGCTACAGCAGTAATTTTGCTGGCTATGTCTACGATGGCGCTTTCAACTACTACCACATTGTGGACGATGCCCGGCCTGTCCGCCCAGCTTTGGTAATTAATATTAAAGCAGCCTCTTAGTTCTCTAACATCCCTCTGTCGAAAAGACAGATGCGTCAACTCGCCTTAGCTTGAAGATAAAAGCACAATTCTAATCTCTGAATTGTGCTTTTTGTCTTCGGTCTGAGCTATCCGAACCGGATAGTTTTTTTGTCGTGGTGCTGCTTTAATCGGAGTTGTCAGATGTCTTAATATGGGTCATGATTACCAGATCATCTAGTTGTTTGACAGCTGGGAGGAGGAGGCTAGTAAGATTGCCAATGAAAATACTTGCGCCAGCAATGATTAGGAGGGGTGGAATGCCGATGAGCTCAGCAGTTGGCGCTGCAAAGATTAAACCGATCGGACTTGCAATTGAAGTAAAGGCTTGGACAATCCCCATGACACGTCCCATTTGAGTGGCTGGGAAAGCTTGTTGCAGGATTGACATAAAGAGTCCGTTTGCCGCCATATAACCGACACCTGCGGGTAACTGCAACAGGATAAATAGCCACAAACCGAAACGTGTATCTGGCAAAAAGCCCATCGCTGAGAAAGCAAGGCTTGCCAAAAAATACCAGCTGACCCCGAGCGTCAGGCGTTTTTTGGTCGTCCCGAGAATACCGATCAGGACACCGCCCAAAAGTGAACCGATTGACCAAAAGACTTCAACTATCGACGCATCACTAATCGTACCGTGGAAAAAAGTGGTGGTAATGAGTGGATAGAGCGAGAATGCGGGCATGGATAGGGTCGTCACAAGGGTTGTGATGATCAGAAATTGAAAGATACCTTTGTGATTTTTGACGAGTCGAAACCCCTCGACTAATTCCTTCAGATAAGAGGTGGGGTTGTCGAGATGATCAAAACTTTCAATCGTAGTCATCAAAACAGCAAGCGTTCCGATGACTGCGCCGGCGACATCGACAAGCATAATGGTCGAGAGGGACATGATGTTGTAGAGAAAGGCACTGAGTGCGGGCGCGAAAATCATCGAGGCACTATTAAAAGCACCGTTGAGTCCGCTGACTTTAGGGACAAAGGCTTCAGGGACAAGTGTTGGAATGATGGATTGATTGGTAGGTGTCTGGATCGCACCAGCTAGGCTACGAACAAACATGCCCACGCCTAACAGCCAAAAAGGAATAGGTGCACCACCATGGCCGTAAACAGCGATGACAATAGCGGCACCGGCGACAATCCAATCCCCTGTAATCAGGAGGATTTTTTTATTGACACGATCGATTAAAGGTCCCATCAATGGCGCAGCAAAGATACCGGGAATAAATGCGATTAAGGTGTAAAGCGCAAACAGGGTTGGACTTTTCGTCACATCTGCTAGATACCAAGTCAACGAGTATTGCACCAACATGCTGGTAAAAAAGGATAATTGTTGGCCGATAAATAGAGTAAAGAAGTTTCTTTTCCAATGGGTCATGTGATCTCCTAGAACGTGATGAGAGGTAAAAAAGTTGAGGTCGTGTATCAGGTCTTGTAGGAGCGGAAAACTTTAAGTTTGAGCGAGATACTAGTCCTTATTTTAGCATAAAATATATAGAGAAAGCCATCTATCACCTGAATTTTTCAGGTCTTTTGTCATGGGGAATCGTTTCTCCAAAGGAAATTGATTTGATTTTTGGTATAATGAAAAAAGCAAATGGAAACGATTACGAAAAGAGAGGATTCCAAATGAAACAAATTCAAATCGCCAATACTGATATCAAATCTAGTCAAATCATCTTGGGTTGTATGCGGATGAACGAAGCAGGGAAAAATCCAGTTGACGTCATCCAAACAGCCTATGATCAAGGGATTAATTTCTTTGATCATGCCGACATTTACGGTGGTGGCGCATGCGAGACGATTTTTGCTCAAGCTTTAAAAGAAACGAACATTTCACGGTCTGATATTTATTTGCAATCAAAAGTTGGGATTAGACCAGGTATTGCCTTTGATTTTTCAAAAGCACATCTTATTCAAGCGGTTGAAGGGTGTTTGAAACGCTTGGAGACGGATTATTTAGATACCTTGCTCCTGCACCGTCCGGATACACTGGTAGAGCCTGAAGAAGTTGCCGAAGCTTTCTCGGAGCTTGAAAAAACAGGAAAAGTCCGTGCCTTTGGTGTCTCAAATCAAAATCCTAGTCAGATTGAGTTGTTAAAAACAGCTGTTAAACAACCGTTGAACATTAATCAACTGCAATTCGGTCTCAAACACACAGGTATGATTGATGCCGGTCTCAATGTCAATATGGAAAATCAGGCTGGGCTGGTGCGAGATGGTGGTATTCTTGACTATTCACGGATACATGAGATAACCATTCAAGCTTGGTCGCCTTTCCAGTATGGCTTTTTTGACGGTATTTTCCTTGGCGACACGGATAAATTTCCAGAGCTCAATGCCAAGCTCAACGAACTGGCAGAACAATATCATGTCACACCGTCAGGGGTTGCTGTCGCCTTTATCAATCGACATCCGGCCAATATCCAGACGGTCATTGGGACGATGACACCCTCACGAATCATTGAAGCGACAGAAGCAGCTGATATTCTCCTCTCTCGTGAAGAGTGGTA
Source organism: Streptococcaceae bacterium (assembly GCA_031270325.1). Lineage (GTDB taxonomy): Bacteria > Bacillota > Bacilli > Lactobacillales > Streptococcaceae > Pseudolactococcus. The sequence goes on along the minus strand of JAISXW010000010.1, from coordinate 27,299 downwards.
TGCACTCTATCAAGCAGCAGGCAATATTTTACCCTAATTCAAAAATGTTGGGGCAGGGAGGCAACCGCATTCTATGGGGGTTGATAGTTGAATTATAAGTAAAAATAACTTATAATGAATTTAACACAAAAAATACAGAAATGAGGTGACAACGATGAGTTTTACAGATGAAACCGTTCGTTTTGAGTTTGACGACTCAGGCAAAAAAGAAATTGGCGAAACGCTTGTGAGTGTGTACCACTCTCTTGGTGAAAAAGGATACAATCCAATCAATCAAATGGTTGGCTATGTCTTGTCGGGAGATCCAGCCTATATTCCGCGTCACAATGATGCCAGAAATAGAATTCGGCGCTTTGATCGGGATGATATTGTAGAAGAATTGATCAAAAATTACTTGAAAGATCAGGGTGTTGACCTTTGATGCAACGTCTAATGGGATTGGATGTCGGTAGTGTGACTGTCGGTGTTGCCGTAAGTGATTTGCTCGGCTATACAGCTCAGCCAGTCGAGACAATTCGGATCAACGAATCCAAAAAAGATTATGGATTTGAGCGTTTGGCAGAACTGATTCAAGAATTTAAACCTGCCAAGTTTGTGTTGGGTTTGCCCAAACATATGAACAATGATGAAGGGATTCGAGCGCAAGCCAGTCGAGCATACGGCGAGTTGTTGGTTGCAAGGTTTGGGATTCCGGTTGATTATCAAGATGAGCGGCTAACGACTGCCCAAGCAGAAAAAATCTTGATCCAAGGGCATACCCGTCGCGAGAATCGCAAGAAGTATATAGACAAGTTGGCAGCCGTTTTGATTTTACAAAATTATCTGGATAGCCATCCCTTATCATAAATAGCACAGGAGCAAAAAATGACTGAACAGACACGTAATCAAGAACAGGAACAAGCCTTTATCACTCTAGTTGATGACAATGGCAATGAAACCTTGTTTGAAATTCTTTTGACGATTGATGGTCAAGAGGAGTTTGGTAAAAATTATGTCCTTCTTGTGCCATCTGGTACGGCAGAAGACGACAATGGCGAAGTTGAAATTCAGGCTTACGCCTACACTCAAAATGAAGATGGCACAGAGGGCGATTTGATTCCAATCCCTGAAGACGCCACGGATGAGTGGGATATGATCGAGGAAGTTTTCAACGCCTTTGTAGAGGAAGAAGATTAAAGGGCAGTGCGCCAGTCGAGTTTAGAAAGTTGTCATGGACAGCTTTTTTTGTGTTAAGCACTAATGTTTTGTTTTCTCGTCTCAAAACAGATTGATCATAGTTTTCAGTTTTATTTCTGGACAAGAATATAGGAATTTCATAAAGACGTCACGCTGACTAGGGAGTTCCGTTATGAGTTTTGGTTCAAAAGGCGTGACGACACGTTTGTGATGATTGTTTTCGGTAGGGATACGGTTTGACAAGAGAGGTTTGAAATGATAAACTAACGTTAGCTTTTAGAAAACTAACGAGGTGGACATGAGCGTAAAAGATAATTTAATTCGTTTAAGAGAGAGTTTTGGTTTTAGTCAGGCAGAGGTCGCTAGGGCGATAGGCGTTGCTAAACCGTCTTATTGGGCTTGGGAAAAAGGAAATGCCAACCCCAAAGCAGCAAGTCTCAAAAAAATTGCCGCCTTATACGGCGTAGATATAGATGAGCTGACACAAGAAGGCAAGGAAATCAAGGAAAGTGTAGGAGAACCCATGACATTATTTGAAAAATCGGACAAGCTGGAGCATGTGTCCTACGATATTCGAGGGCCAGTGCTGGATGAGGCGATTCGGATGCAAGCAAATGGCGAAAGAATCCTTCGTCTTAATACAGGTAATCCAGCAGAGTTTGGTTTTACCGCACCGGATGAAGTCATTCGGGATTTGATTATGAATGCGCGGAGTAGCGAGGGGTATTCGGACAGTAAGGGGATTTTCAGCGCCCGTAAGGCGATTATGCAATACTGTCAAGTTCAAGGATTCCCCAATGTTGATATTAACGATATTTACACAGGGAATGGCGTGAGTGAGCTGATTGCCATGGTTATGAATGGGTTGTTGAATACAGGCGATGAAGTTTTGGTACCTATGCCTGATTACCCACTTTGGACGGCATCTGTCAGTCTGGCGGGAGGTCATGCTGTTCATTATCTCTGTGATGAATCAGCAGAGTGGTATCCAGATATTGCGGATATTAAGTCAAAAATCACGTCCAATACTAAGGCTATTGTGATTATCAACCCCAACAATCCGACAGGAGCGGTCTATCCTCGAGATGTTTTAATGGATATTGTGGCACTTGCTCGCCAAAATGATTTGATTATTTTTTCTGATGAGATTTACGATCGGATTATTATGGACGGTATCCAACACGTTCCGATTGCGACTTTAGCACCAGATTTATTTGTCGTAACCATGAATGGCTTATCAAAATCCCATCGTGTTGCCGGTTTTCGTGTCGGCTGGATGGTGCTATCAGGGGATAAGCGGCGCGCCAAAGGTTATATCGAGGGCTTGGATATGTTAGCTAATATGCGTCTGTGCTCCAATGTCTTAGCTCAGCAAGTGATTCAAACTTCTTTGGGCGGCACGCAGTCAGTCGATGAATTGTTGCTGCCGGGGGGGCGGATTTATGAGCAACGTGAGTTTATCTATAAGGCCATGAATGAAATTCCGGGTATCTCAGCAGTCAAGCCGAAAGCAGCTTTCTATATCTTTCCAAAGATTGATACAACCATGTATCGCATTCAGGATGATGAGCAATTTGTCTTAGATTTTCTCAAACAAGAAAAAGTGATGTTGGTGCATGGTCGTGGGTTTAACTGGAAAGACCCTGATCATTTCCGAATTGTTTATATGCCACGAGTCGATGAATTAGCTGCCATTCAGGAAAAAATGACTCGCTTTTTAGCCCATTATCGCCAATAAATTGTTCTAAAATAGCAAACAATAAATAATTTTCTGAAAATTGTTGCCTTTCTGATGTAATAGTGCTACAATGTAATCATATTAACTTTCAAACAATAGGAGAACTATGGCTACTTTATTAGAGAAAACAAGAAGAATTACAGCGATTTTGCAAGAAGGGCTCAATAATTCGAGTGAAGAATTGCCCTACAATGGCTTATCTGAGCGTTTGTCAGCAGTCATTGACTGTAACTCTGTCGTCATTGACGGAAAAGGCGTTGTGTTGGGATATGCCATGCCTTATAAAACAAATAACGACCGTGTTGAAGCGATGTTTGACAAACGCAAACTCTCAACGGAATATGTGCAAGCAGCCTCTCGGACTTATGAGACTGAGGCCAACTTGCCGGCAGATGCGTTGCTATCGCTCTACCCTCAGGAGTCAATCAAAGAACATCCAAACGGGAAAACAACTGTTGCGCCGATTTATGGTAGCGGTTTGCGTTTAGGGACCTTTATCATCTGGCGTAATGAAGAAGCTTTTGACGAGGATGATCTGGTCTTAGTTGAGCTGGCGACAACGGTTATCGGCATTCAACTGTCCAACCTTCAAATTGAAAAAATGGAGGAGAGCATTCGTAAGGCATCAGCGGTTAATATGGCTGTGAGTACGCTCTCTTATTCGGAGATGAAGGCAGTGAAAGCTATCATTGATGAACTTGGTGGCGATGAGGGTCGGTTGACAGCATCTGTAATTGCTGATAAAATTGGTATTACACGGTCAGTCATTGTCAATGCCTTGCGTAAACTTGAATCGGCAGGCATTATAGAATCTCGGTCGCTCGGTATGAAAGGGACTTATCTCAAAGTCGTCAATCCGGGTATCTATGAGAAACTTGAGGGTCGTAATTTTTAGAGCAAGGCTTATCGAATAGCAGTAGTTTCAAATCAAATCAGTTAAGAGAGCGCTTGTTGCTGAGAATAGCGCCTGATGATTGGGATGAAGAACACTATTTGGCATCAAAATTGAATAAAGCAATAAAGGTTATGCACATAGTGGCGTAACGAATTAAGGTGGCACCACGACTTTCGTCCTTTTCTGACGACATTTGTGGTGCTATTTTGATTGATAGGCCAGAGATGTTGAGACGGGAAAGCGACTAAAAGACTGCAGTAAGGGGAGCAAGGATAGGAGAGAATGAAACAGATGAGAACAAAAACAATTGAAGCCATTTCAAAACAGGGACAAAGCGTCACGGTAAAAGGGTGGGTCAACTCACGGCGAGATCATGGCGGTGTGATTTTCATTGACTTGAGAGACTATGCCGGCCTGTTACAAGTTGTGATCCAACCAGAAAAAGTTGCTAATTTTTCAGCGGCAGAACATTTGCGTGACGAGTACGCCATCTCAGTGACGGGGACGATTCGTGCTCGCGGCGAAGGCCTAGAAAATCCAAATTTGGCAACGGGTCAGATTGAGCTAGTCGCAGACCAATTGGCAATTTTGAACGCCTCGCAGCCGCTGCCGATTTCGCTCAATGAGGCCAATCAATCTAGCGAAGAATTACGATTGAAGTATCGGTATTTAGATCTCCGTCGGCCAAAAATGCAAGAGACTTTGAAACAACGTGCCAAGTATTTATCTTTTATCCGGCGTTTTATGGAAGACCAAGAATTTTTGGAAGTTCAGACACCGATTTTGGCAAATTCGTCGCCAGAGGGGGCGCGTGATTTCTTAATTCCAAGTCGTTTGCAAGCAGGTAAATTTTATGCGCTACCGCAAGCGCCACAACAATTTAAACAGTTGCTCATGGTTGGTGGGGTTGATAAATATTACCAAATTGCCCCATGTTTTCGGGATGAAGATCCGCGTGCTGATCGGCTCTATGGCGATTTTTATCAGTTAGATTTGGAACGTGCCTTTGTCGAAGATGGTGAAGAAATCCGTGCTGAGATGGAAGTTTTGATTCAAAATTTAGTTCGAGATTTTGCAGGAAAAACACTCCTTTCGACTGATGTGCCACGTATCTCTTATGAAGATGCCCTGAATATCTACGGTAGTGATAAACCAGACCTACGTTTTGGCATGACCTTAGTTGATTTAGATGATACGCTTGCGGCAACTGAATTTGCGGTTTTTAAAAATGCTAAAAAAGTCAAGGCAATCTGTGTCAAAGGTGCAGCAAGTTTAACACGGTCACAAATTGACAATTTCACTGAAATTGCTAAGCAAGAAGGCGCTGGCGGTCTGGCTTATTTGACCTATGTGGACGGTGGTATCAAATCACCCATTGCAAAATTCTTAACTGAGGCAGAACTAGCGGAGGTTACTGAAAAACTGGCTGCTGAGGATGGTGATATTGTCTTCTTTGGTGCAGGTCAACCCGCTGTGGTCAATCGTGTGCTCGGTCGGATGCGCAATGAATTTGCTGAGTTCTATGACTTGAAAGATAAAAATCAAGTGGCGCTGTGTTGGATCGTTGATTTTCCTTTTTATGAATACGACACGCAAAATCGCAAGGTCGACTTCGGTCATAACCCATTTTCTTTGCCGAAAGGTGGCCTTGAAACGCTCGAAGCAGCTCAAACAGACGCTGATAAATTGGCCATCAAAGCTGATCAGTTTGACATGGTCATGAATGGATACGAAGTCTGTTCTGGTGCGGTTCGCAACTACAATCCTGAGGTCATGTATAAGGCTTTTGAGATTTTGGGCTATGATCAATCTTTTGTCGAACATAAATTTGGCGCGATGCTTGAAGCCTTTAAGTTTGGTGCGCCACCACATGCCGGCTGTGCTTTTGGATTGGAACGTATTTTTATGGTCTTGACTGGCGAAGAGAATATTCGTGAAGTTGTTGCCTTTCCAAAAAGTGCTGCTGGTATCGACTTGATGATGGCATCGCCAAGTGAGGCTGATCCGAAACAATTGAATGAATTGAAATTAGTTTTGGATATCGATTTTGACTAAAGAAATAAAAAACTGATATAATGAAACATGAAATTAAGCAATGATCTGACGATAAAATAGGAGAAACCGATGGAAATCACAGAAAAAGACGTGAAGCACGTTGCGAATTTGTCAAAACTTGCTTTTGATGAAACTGAAACAACGGCATTTGCGGGGACATTGACCAAAATCGTTGAGATGTTCTTGAAGTTGGAGGAAGTAGACACGACAGGTGTACCTGTTACGTCAAACGTGGCAGATAATGTCAATGCTTGGCGTGAAGATGTTGCGGTTGCAGGATGGGATCGTGAAGCATTATTCAAAAATGTGCCTGAAGCAGAGGACGGTTTTATCAAAGTCCCAGCGATTATGGAGGATAACTAAGGATGACAACGATTAAAGCACTCCATGAAAAATTGGTCAATAAAGACATTTCAGCGGTCGAATTGACGCAAGAAACGCTGAAAAAACTAACAGATCGTGAAAGCAAAGTCGATAGTTTTATCACGATCACAGCAGAACAGGCACTAGCGCAAGCTGCTGCCATTGACGAACGGGGAATCGATGCGGCCAATCTGCTAGCGGGTATTCCGATTGCTGTCAAAGATAATATTTCAACCAAGGGGATTTTGACAACGGCGGCATCAAAAATGCTTTATAATTATGAGCCTATCTTTGATGCGACAGCTGTTGAAAAACTCTATGCGAATGACTTAGTCATCGTCGGTAAAACGAACATGGACGAGTTTGCCATGGGTGGTTCTACTGAAACGTCTGCTTTTAAACCGACCAAAAACGCTTGGGATCAAAGCAAGGTGCCGGGTGGATCATCAGGTGGTTCAGCGACAGCTGTTGCGGCTAACCAAGTGTTACTCTCGCTTGGCTCTGATACAGGAGGTTCGATCCGCCAACCAGCTGCGTTTAACGGTGTGGTTGGGTTCAAACCAACTTATGGGCGGATTTCTCGTTTTGGTCTGATTGCCTTTGGCTCATCACTGGATCAAATCGGTCCTTTCTCACAAACTGTGGCAGATAATGCCCTCTTGCTTAATCACATTGCAGGTCATGATCCGAAAGATTCAACGTCTTCAAAAGTAGCTGTTCCTGATTTTACATCGAAAATTGGGCAAGAAATTAAAGGTTTGAAAATCGCCTTGCCGAAAGAATATCTAGGCGAAGGGATTGATCCGAAAGTCAAGGCTCAAATCTTGGCAGCAGCTCAACACTTTGAAAAACTTGGGGCAACGGTTGAAGAAGTCAACCTGCCACACAGTAAATACGGTGTGGCGGTTTACTATATTATCGCGTCATCTGAAGCGAGCTCAAACTTGCAACGCTTTGATGGGATTCGGTATGGTTTCCGTGCCGAAGATGCCGTGGATTTAGAAGACATTTATGTCAAGACGCGTTCGCAAGGGTTCGGTGAAGAAGTCAAACGCCGGATCATGCTGGGAACGTTTAGTTTGTCATCTGGTTATTATGATGCTTACTTCAAGAAAGCTGGTCAAGTTCGGACGTTGATTAGGCAAGATTTCCAAAAAGTCTTTGAAAACTACGATTTGATTATCGGACCAACGGCACCAACTGTTGCTTATGATTTGGATACACAGGGACATGATCCGATTGCTATGTATTTGGGAGATTTGCTGACGATTCCGGTCAACTTAGCGGGTCTGCCAGGGATTTCGATTCCTGCTGGTCAAGTCGACGGCTTGCCTGTCGGCTTACAAATTATCGGTAAAGCTTTTGATGAAACAACAATTTATCAAGCAGCAGCAGCCTTTGAAGCAACGACTGAGTTTCATCAAGCCAAACCGATTATTTTTTAAGAAAGGACTTTGATCACATGAATTTTGAAACAGTCATTGGACTTGAAGTCCATGTCGAGTTGAATACCAACTCGAAAATTTTCTCACCGGCACCAGCACATTTTGGGGCGGGGCCAAATGAGAACACGAATATTGTCGATTGGAGCTTTCCGGGCGTTTTGCCTGTTATGAATAAAGGTGTCATTGAGTCGGGCATTAAGGCAGCGCTTGCCTTGAACATGGACATTCACCAAAGCATGCACTTTGATCGCAAGAACTATTTCTATCCTGACAATCCCAAAGCCTACCAAATCTCACAATTTGATGAGCCGATTGGTTACAATGGCTCGATTGAGATTGAGCTTGAAGATGGCACTAAGAAAACGTTACGGATTGAGCGGGCGCATTTGGAAGAAGATGCGGGAAAAAACACGCATGGCACGGGGGGGTACTCCTATGTTGACCTCAACCGTCAAGGTGTCCCATTGATCGAAATCGTATCAGAGGCGGATATGCGCTCGCCTGAGGAAGCCTATGCTTACTTGACCGCCATCAAAGAAATCATCCAGTACACCGGTATTTCTGATGTTAAGATGGAAGAAGGGTCGATGCGGTGTGATGCCAATATCTCGCTCCGACCTTATGGTCAAAAGGAATTTGGTACTAAAACAGAGCTGAAAAACTTGAATTCCTTTAACTTTGTCCGTAAGGGTTTGGAATATGAAGTGGCACGCCAAGCTAAAGTGTTACGGTCTGGTGGTGTCATTCGCCAAGAAACTCGCCGATATGATGAAAAAACAGGCGAAACAACGCTCATGCGTGGCAAAGAAGGGTCATCAGATTACCGTTATTTCCCAGAACCTGATCTGCCACGGTTTGAAATTTCAGATGAATGGATTGCCGAAGTCCGTGCGACCTTACCGGAATTTCCTAAAGCACGTCGCGCTAGATATGTACGTGAATTGGGCTTGTCGGATTATGATGCAGCGCAAATCACAGCAGCTAAAGATACGGCAGACTTCTTTGAAGCGGCGGTCAAGGTGGGCGCTGATGCTAAGTTGGTATCGAATTGGTTGCAAGGAGAGGTGGCGCAGTATCTCAATGCTGAGGGGCAAACACTTTCAGAAATTGGTTTGACACCTGAGAACTTGACTGAGATGCTCAAACTGATTACGGATGGCACGATTTCATCTAAAATCGCCAAGAAAGTCTTTGTTGAGTTGGCGAAGAACGGCGGCTCTGCCGAAGCTTTTGTCAAGAAAGCTGGCTTGGTGCAAATCTCAGATCCAGCAGTCTTGCTGCCGATCATCTCAGAAGTGCTAGCTAAGAACGAAAAAGCAGTCAGTGACTATCAAGGCGGCAACAAAAACTCTGCCAAAGCATTGATTGGTCAACTGATGAAAGCGACCAAAGGACAAGCCAACCCACAAGTCGTTCAAGAACTCTTGTATGCTGAGTTGGATCGGTAATAGATAAGCGAACGGGGAACAGATAGTTGCTGATCTGTTCTTTTTAGCCCAGCGTTTAGATTTTTTAGCCTGCACGTGGTCAGTTGAATCCCATCTGTTCCTGAAATTAATGCACGTATGACTGATTTAGAACCATGCATGGATAACTGGAGATCATACGTGGTTCTAAATCAGTCGTGGTCAATCGGGTGGTGGTCAAAATCAGAGACAAAAGATAAAAGCAGATAACAAGCGCTCATCAGATGGGCGTTTTTATGTTAGAATACTCACTACCCGTAACACGACAAAGAAAAAATTTAGATTTCACCTTGAAAAGGCGCATCGTTATTGACTCTTGGCTACTCAACAATGAGTAGCTTTTTCGCTGTCTTCTGAACAGTAAGGCGAGCAAACTGGAAAGCTGACATCTTATTTTACGAGAAACCAATTTCTCTGAACAAATTCTGAAATAAGGATTGTATAATACACTTGTTCGAACAAAAAATATATGTTATGGAGGGACTCACATTATGAGCACAAAAGATTTCAACCTTGATTTGGTTTCGGTTTCAAAAACATCGCAAAATGGTGCGTCACCCCGCATCACGAGTATTTCACTTTGTACACCTGGTTGTAAAACCGGATGGCTGATGGGTTGTAACGTGAAGACAGCCAGCTGCAACTGCAGCGTCAGCAAGTAATCTGCGAGGATAGTATTTCAAATCAACAACTTGAGTACTATCCTATTTTTATAAGTCATTTAGCCGCTATAGATGGCTTATAAAAGTAAAATTGAAAGGTCAATCATGTCAAATAATACACTACAAGCACAGCAATTTTTAGTGAGGAACGCCCTCTCTTCCCAGGAAGAACAACTAAATTTTACATCAGAGGAGTCATTTTTTACAACAGTATCAAATGACCGAGTTTTTATGGAGCAGCTTTTATTGGCGAATCCAAAGCTCTATTCGTCATTTCAGAAATACAACATCGGTAGCTGATCAGATGGGACATGGAACAGAAGTGGCTGGGCAGATTTCAGCTAACGAGAATATTCTAGGTGTAGATCCAGGAGTTACCATAAACATTTATAGGGCTTTTGGGCAATTAAAGCTGCAGCTGATGATGGAAATAAAATTTATCAATCTGAGCTCAGGGCAATATTTGATGATATCTGGGAATATGCAGATGGAACCAACGATTATCACGACTATTTGACCTATAAAGAGGCAGTGGATTATGCAACTGGAAAAGGGAAAACAAGCGAGGTGCGGCATATCTTAGAAAAGATTATTCATTGCCATATACTGGGGAAGAAGGGGCGAGTGACACTTTAGTCCTGGCAATTTGGACGGTAACGACAATCACGGGAGCTGTAATTCTTGCAAAATACCGGAAAGGTGGGCGGATGAACTGAAATGGCTTTTGTTGTATGGTAAAATGGAAAGTAGGAAGATTCTATGTATAAAATATTAATTGTTGACGACAACCCAGAAATCCTCAAGTTAATGAAGAATGTTTTAGAGATGAAAAACTATGAAATCATTACACGTCAAGAAGTTTTTTTACCTCTGCGAATTGATGATTTCACAGGTTTTGACTTGATTCTCTTAGACATTATGCTTTCCGATATTGAGGGAACTGAAATTTGTCGACAGATAAGAAATCAAGTGAGCACGCCAATTATTTTTGTAAGTGCAAAGGATACTGAGGAAGAAATTGTTGCTGGCCTTGAGCTTGGTGGAGATGATTATATTACCAAACCTTTTAGTATCAAGCAGTTGGTCGCAAAGGTTGAGGCACATCTCAAACGAGAAGAACGAGCCAAACAGGCAGTACAGGAATTTGAGGAAGTTTGCAGAGAGTTGGGGCCCTTGACGCTTTATCTTGAAGAACGACGTGTTTATATCCAAGGTAATCAGGTTCCATTGACGAGCCGTGAGTACGATATTCTTGAGCTTTTATCAGGTCATCCCAAAAAGGTTTATACGCGTGAGGATATTTATGATTATGTCTATGACGAGTATTCTGATGCACTTTTTCGCTCAATTTCGGAATATGTGTACCAAATCCGAAATAAATTTTCAGCGTATCAATTTGATCCTATCAAGACGGTGCGTGGCTTAGGATATAAGTGGAATGATTAAAAATTATTCAATTCGCAGAGGGATTCTTTTGGCAGTAGGAGAGATTATTATTGGGGCACTGGCCGTTTTAGTGCTCCTGTTTGGTTTATCACTCGTTCTCAATAAAACAGGGCAACTGACAACTTCTGGAAATGTGAAGTTCACACTTGAGACTGGTGGGACGGTTGGTAAAATCAAGCAAGAAATGACATCATATCCTTATGATTACGCGGTCTTTGAAAATTCTAATGGGAAGCTCTTGGCAGGACGATATTTGCTTCAAGATTTACCAAATTTCAAAGAGGCTTATCAGACGGGTAAAACAGTCAGCCAAAATAATATTGATTTTGTCTTTACCAAAAATCAGTATCTGACCTTTGTCATCCGTCAAAACCGACTGCCAGAATTTACTAATCACAGCTTACGTTCAATTCCCTATAATAAGTTCTCGTATCTTGTCTTTTCTCTTGGAATACTTATTGTGCTTATATTTGTAATAACCCGACTTGTTCGAGAACTATCTCGAGGCTTTCAATATATTCAAGACATCTCGTTGCACATGGGCTCTCTGACCTACAATGTGGTACCCAATCATTCAAAAATTATAGAGTTTGAAGATATTTTAGAGCGTCTGTACGCTAAAAGTGAAGAGCTGGCTTCGTTGATTGTTGCAGAACGACGTGAAAAAGAAGATTTATCGGTTCAAATCGCTGCCCTATCGCACGATATAAAAACACCTTTGACCGTTTTGAAAGGGAATATAGAGCTCTTAGAACTGGCAGAGATGACTGCTCAGCAAACCGAATTTTTGACGTCAATGAAAAATAGTCTTGCTACTTTTGATAAATATTTCAACTCAATGATTGACTATACCCGTTTGTTGAACGACGAAAATGATTATCACGAAGTTATTGACTTGAATAAGTTTATTTCAACACTTTCTGTTGAACTAGATGACCTAGCAAAAACTTATCATGTGACTTACAAAACAAGTTTGGATGCAAAAGTCAACACTTTCTTTGGTAATCATCTGGGATTAAGCCGTGCCATTACGAACATTTTTGTCAACGCCTGTCAATATGCGAAAGATGGGGATAAACAAATAATTCTTTCAATCCGTGAAGATAATGCTTTTCTCGATTTTGAAATCTGGAATAATGGCCGCCCTTTCTCTGACAATGCCCTCAACAACGCCAGTAAATTATTTTTCACAGAAGACGTAGGACGTAGTGGAAAGCATTATGGGATAGGACTATCGTTTGCGAGAGGAGTGGCTTTGAAACACAGAGGAGCGATAGAATTTGAAAATCCAAAAGATGGAGGAGCAAAAGTAATCATCAAAATCAAAAAGTAATCTTAAAAGATTGCTTTTTGTATTCTCTCTGATTAAAATCTGAAAAAGCTTTGATAAAATCAGTTTATAAAAGAATTGGAGGAAATCTAAATGAAAATTGAAATGAAAAACATTACTAAAGTGTTTAAGGAAAAGAAAGTACTAAATGGAATAGATTTTACAATCAATTCCGGAGAGGTATGTGGTCTTTTGGGGGTAAATGGTGCAGGTAAGTCAACCTTGATGAAAATTCTGTTTGGGCAGATAGCACCAGATAAGGGGCAGGTTTTATTTGATGGAGTAGAAAAGCGGGGTCAAGAAAAAATAGGTGCAATGATTGAATCGCCAGCAATCTATATGAACTTGTCAGCCTTTGATAACTTGAAAACCAAAGCTTTGCTATACAACATCTCAGATGAAAAAATTCGAGAAGTGTTACAGATTATTGGCTTAGCAGAAGCAGGTAAGAAAAAGGCAGGAAAGTTTTCGTTTGGTATGAAACAACGCATGGGAATTGGAATGGCTATTTTGACGAATCCAGAATTTCTGATTTTGGATGAGCCGACAAATGGGCTTGATCCAGATGGGATTGCCGAACTATTAGCTTTGATTCATAATTTGAAAAACCAAGGAGTGACACTCCTTATTTCCAGTCATCAGCTGCACGAGGTTGGCAAGGTTGCAGATAAGGTGGTTATATTAAACGAGGGCAAGATAGTTTACGATGAAGCAAACAATCACACGAAAGACCTTGAAACAGCATTCTTCAAGGTTGTACACGGAGGTATTTAATATGAAAAACATTCTAAAATCAGAGTATATCAAGGTTAGAGGCTTTAATCGAATTCGGATGGTAATCGTTTTACCGATTGTGACGGTGTTCATTGCATTGGTAATGAGCAGCCCGACAATACTGGTTTCATTCTCGCTTTATTGGTGGGAGGCGATGTTCTTATTTCTTTTGATGAGCTTATTGTTTTTGTTTGATTTCAACTCAGAATTGCGAGCAGGGAAGTTTCAAAATATTGACATAAAAAAATATCGAATGAAGATTCAGGTGTCAAAAATCTTGTGGATGCTATTACAGAGTCTTTTAGCAAGTATCATTCTCATTGTGGTGCTCTGGCTGGTTTCTTTGATATTCCCTGAAATTGTTGTTATTAATTTTGCTAAGCTGGCTCTGACCTTGCTATTGATGCTCTTTGCAGTTTTATGGAATTTACCTGTTTTGTATTTTCTATCGAGATGGGTAAGCCCTTATGTCTTATTAGCTGGAAACGTGCTAATTAGCTTATTGGTGGCACCGTTAGTCGCACAAACAAACTTTTGGTTTGTGCTGCCGTGGACTTACCAATATATCATTGGTAAAAATGTGATGCAGATTAAACCCTCTGGAGATGTAATTTCTGGAGTGGTTACTCCAAACATTACAAACATTGTAATTGCGATTGGATTATCTGTTGTGCTTTCGATTATGTTTAGTTATCTACAGAAAAGAGGAGAAAATTAATGCTTAATGCGATGAAAAGTGAAGCCCTAAAACTAAAAAATAGTTTTTCTGTCTATATATTGATGACTTTCTTTCTGCTTGAGTTGCTTACGATCCCTGTGTATTTGATGGTTAATCACGGGAGGGTACTAGGTAATAACCTTTTATTCCTGTCAATGTTGGCCTATCCAATTTTAACTTCTATTCTTTCGATTTTATCATGCGAGCAAGAGGAAATGGCAAACCACTTTCAAGAAATTAATGGTTATTTTCATCCAAAGAAAATCTGGATCGCTAAAATTTTGATGTTAGATATCTTGTGGCTATTTCCGACAGTCGTTATTTGGCTGGCCGTTGGAAATCTGCTTGCAGCACTTGCGACGTGGTTGTTGGCGCTCTTCTTGACTCATTTTCAAATGTTGCTTAGCACTTTTCTTGGAAGAGGTGGAAATCTAGTAGTCGCCTTTGTTGAGGTTCTCGTTATCATCTTTGCCAGTAACCGAACATTCCTTGGAATGTATTGGAATCCTGTTGCATTACCTGTAAATTTGGTGTTAGATGTAAATAAACTGGGTATTATAAGTTTGGTCATCTGGAACACATTAGTTTTTTTGGGGGTTCTGATGCTTGCTCATAAGAATGCCGGAAGTGTGCGAAAGAACTGAACGCCTAAAGGGAACTCGTAAAATTCTCTTTTTGATTGGCTGAAATCCTTCTGAACGAATTCTGAAATAGGCAGGGTACAATATGTGTGTCTTAAAAAAGATGAAAAAATTTATGGAGGTACTCAACAATGAACACAAATGATTTCAAACTTGACCTTGTATCGGTCTCAAAAACAAGCGCTTCTGGCGCGAACACCCGTGTGACTAGCATCTCGCTTTGCACGCCTGGCTGCAAAACAGGATGGTTGATGGGCTGCAACTTGAAGACTGCGTCTTGCCACTGCAGCGTTCACGTCAGCAAGTAAACAAAAAGTTGAAAAAGGAACAAAAGGATTCGAGTTCTTTTTTCATTTCAATGCTTTCCGCCTTTTTTAATGATTTACTGCAATTTCAATTCAGTAACAAAAATGTGCAAGAAAGACATTCAAGTGCCCTATTATGACCGTGGTAAAGTCTGTTCAAAAAAGATAAGCACTCATGGTAATTCAAAAGACTAGCCGCAATCTGCGACTAGTCTATTCTTTATTTTCCAATCTGGAGCTCTCAAGCAGGAGCTTATCAAAGTCAGAAAGATAATTCTGATCCTGAATCACACGATACTTCTCAAACTCTTTCTCCGCAAAAACCTTGGCGACTTCCGCTTTGACTTTCCGCGCCCCTTTTAAGACCTGCTCGGGCGAGATAGCAAGCCCAGCTGCGATTTGATACATGATTTAATACGTAACAGGAAAGGGAGTTTCAAAAAGATATTGCAGACTATAGAAATTGCTAATTGTAAGGTAAGTATCAACACTGTTGTTACTAAAGATAATTATCAAGACTTGGGTAAAATATTTGCACTCATCCTGTGACATGACTTGAGTAAGCCGAATCAAAAGGTTATAATTTGAGTATAGGGTGGTGCTCGAGATGTGTCATTTTGACTGTGGTCGATTTTCTGTCTGGAGATGCTCTTGTGCGAAAGGCGTTGCGGTGATCAGTCGAATTCATACAAAAGAAAGAGGTCAAGACATGACAAGTCAAGCAGAACAAATCAGAGCTTCCATCATCAATCACAAGTGGGAACCTAGCCGACATTATTTAGATTTTCATATTGCAGGGTTTACTTATTATGAAGGCTTGGACGTGATTGACCAATTGATCTTGGGGCAACAAGTCCAGTTGGTCGCTGAACCGGATAACCCACATGATCCAGAAGCTGTTGCCATTTATTTTCAGGACAAAAAGCTAGGCTATGTACCGGCAGTCAAGAATGGGTTGTTAAGTACCCTCTTGTATTATGGACACGGGAGTATCTTTGAATCACAAATCCAATTTGTCAGTAAGGAAAGCCACCCTGAGCGACAATTTCGGGTGGTGGTCAAGATCAGAGACAAGAGATAAAAGCAGATAACGAGCGCTCATCAGATGGGCGTTTTTGTGTTAGAATAGAAACATGACAAAGACAGAAAAAAAATTACTCTTAATTGACGGCTCGTCCATTGCTTTTCGTGCCTTTTTTGCCCTCTATACGCAAATTGACCGTTTTCGTGCGCCATCTGGACTCCACACCAATGCGATTTTTGCCTTTCACACGATGTTGCGCAATGTCCTAGATACCGTCCAACCGACTCACGTCTTAGTTGCTTTTGATGCGGGCAAGACGACTTTTCGGACCGAGATGTATGCAGACTACAAGGGCGGTCGTGCCAAAACACCGGATGAATTTCGCGAACAGCTCCCTTTTATCAGGGAAATGCTCGAGGCGCAAGGGATTAAACATTATGAATTAAATAATTACGAGGCGGATGACATTATTGGTACTTTGGCAAATCAGGCTGAAAAGGCAGGATTCGACAAGGTGACGATTGTCTCTGGGGATAGAGACCTGACCCAGTTGACCACTGAGAAAACGACAGTTGAGATTACGATCAAGGGTGTCGCAGAACTCGAAACGTATACGCCGGCTTATTTGAAAGAAAAGCTAGGCTTAACGACAGCGCAATTCATTGACCTCAAGGGGCTGATGGGGGACAAGTCGGACAATATTCCCGGTGTCACGAAGATTGGCGAAAAGACAGGGATTAAATTATTGTTGACCTATGGCTCGCTAGACGGGATTTATGAGCATCTGGCAGAGATGAAACCCTCCAAAATGAAAGAAAATCTGGTCAATGAGCGGGAACAAGCCTTTCTTTCTAGGCAACTGGCAACGATTGATGTGGCAGCGCCAGTCGACATTAGTCTTGAGGAAACGGCCTACACGGGTCATGATTATGGGCGACTCAAGACCTTTTATCAAGAAATGGGCTTTCAAAAGTTTCTTGAGGATTTGGAAGGAGTGACTGAAAAAGTCGTTGAGGCGATTCAGTTCACGGTTGTTGACGAGGCTGTGACGGCAGAGATGTGTCATGATGACCAGTTCTTCTATTTAGAAATTTTGGGAGAGGATTATCATCGGGAGTCGGTAATTGGCTTTGCTTGGGGCGATGACCAGCAGATTTATGTCTCGAAAAACCTTGACTTACTCAAAGCCTTTGCTTTTCCTAAGAATACCTATGACTTCAAGAAAAACAAGGTCTTGTTAGCACGTCACGGCATTCCCTATCCTTTAGTTAGCTTTGATACGATGTTAGCCAAATACCTGTATTCAACACTTGAGAACAATAAAATCTCGACTATTGCTGACTTGTTCGGCTATGATTTGCCAGATGATGAGTTGGTTTATGGCAAAGGTGCCAAGCGGGCAGCACCTTTTGACGAGCTGTTGTTTGATCATTTGGCGCGAAAAATAGATGTCCTAGTCAAAACCAAAGCGCCATTGCTAGAGAAATTGCAGGAGAATGACCAAGAAAAACTCTTATCCGAGATGGAGCTGCCGCTAGCCAATGTCTTAGCTAAGATGGAAATCTCAGGGATTAGAGTTTCAGGCGGTGTCTTGACTGAGATTGGGATCGAGAATGAAACAGTTCTTGCTAACTTGACGGCCGAAATCTACGACCTTGCGGGAGAGACGTTCAATATTAATTCTCCTAAGCAGCTAGGTGTGATTTTGTTTGACAAGATGCAGCTGCCCGTGATTAAGAAAACGAAAACAGGCCATTCAACAGCGGTTGATGTCTTGGAGCAGTTAGCACCACAAGCGCCAATTGTCGATAAGATTTTGAAATTCCGTCAGATTGCCAAGATTCAGTCGACCTACGTCACGGGGCTATTAGGCGAGATTATGAGTGATGGTAAGATTCACACCCGTTATATCCAAGACTTGACCCAGACAGGTCGTTTGTCCAGTGTGCAGCCTAATCTACAAAACATCCCAGTCCGCCTGCCTGAGGGGCGTAAGATTCGTAAGGCATTCTTGCCAGAACAGCCCGACTCGGTCTTGCTGTCAAGCGATTACTCGCAGATTGAGTTGCGGGTTCTGGCGCATATCTCGGGCGATGAACATCTGATTGCTGCCTTTAATCAAGGCGCAGACATTCACACGTCGACTGCCATGCGGGTGTTTGGCATTGACAAAGCAGAGGACGTCACGCCAAATGATCGGCGAAATGCCAAGGCGGTGAACTTCGGCGTGGTCTATGGGATTTCAGATTTTGGCTTGGCAAATAATCTGGGGATCTCCAGAAAAGCAGCGAAGACGTATATCCAGACTTACTTTGAACGCTATCCAGACATCAAAAACTACATGGAAACTATCGTCAGAGATGCCAAAGATAAAGGCTTCGTGGAGACACTCTATCACAGAAGACGGCAATTACCTGACATCAACGCTCGAAACTTTTCAGTCCGTTCATTTGCTGAAAGGACGGCGATTAACAGCCCGATTCAAGGGTCGGCAGCTGATATTCTCAAGGTCGCGATGATTAACCTAGACCAAGCTTTATCGGACGGCCATTATCAAGCGAAGATGCTCTTACAAGTCCACGATGAAATCGTCTTGGACGTGCCAAATGAAGAGTTAGAGGCAGTCCAAGCTTTGGTCAAAGCCACGATGGAAGCCGCCATTGCCCTAAAAGTCCCCTTGCTAGTCGATGAAAATAGTGGCAAGACGTGGTATGAAGCCAAATAAAAACAGGTCGCAACCTGTTTTGTTTTGAGTTGATGCAGTCTCTGGGACGGTAGCACCGTCATACCAAAAGACCATGGTAATTGAGTCAAGTGCCATGATAAGTTGTTCAAATTAAAATATAAAGAAAATCGAAACTTGATTTATCACGGTTTACAGATTATTTTCTACATGAAAGGACTGGGGTTTTGGAATTAACAAATTACACGCTTAAATTAAAAAAAAAGCTTTTATTGAATGATTTGACAATCCGCTTTGATACAGGCGTGATATCTCATATTTTGGGGAAAAATGGTGTTGGGAAATCGGTTTTTGGAAAAGATTTAATCTTAAACTTTAGCCGTAAAGTACCACAAAGTATTTTAAATGAAATTGTGCTGATTTCAAGTAGTACAAATTTGCCGTTAGATTTGAATTTGGATGATATTTTGAAACTTGTTGATTCTAAAGCGTTAGAACAAGTGCTGAATCTAGGAAATATTGATCCTAAAATGAAGATAAAATATCTGAGTGATGGGCAAAAACAAAAAATTAAATTGTTATATTTTCTGTCGTTTGATCAATCAATTATCGTGTTAGACGAGATTACAAATGCAATTGATAAACAATCCACGCTTGAAATTTATAAGTTTTTGAGAGAGTTTATTATAAAAAATCCATCAAAAGTTTTGATCAACATTACACATAATTTATCCGACTTGTCAAATTTAGCAGGGAATTATTTTGTGTTTGATGAACAGACGATTAAGCAAATGCCAAGTGCTGAGATTGCGATTAAGCACTACGTGGAGGGCTAAAATAAAAATGTTTAGAATTGAAATGAAAAAAATAGCTAAGTCTACAACATTGTCTTATTTTGCATTGATTACAACAGTCGTATTTGTCCTTGGATGGGCGCTACCAGTTGGTCTTGATCATGTATCAAATTTAAGTATTGGCGCATATCTTTATTCTACATATACCGTTGTGACACAGTTTGGCTTTCTTCTCTATGGTTTCGGGATTGTAAATTTTTTTAACAAGGATTATGCTGAAAAAACTATTATGTTTTATCATTTCCAAAAAATACCTAGTATTCGTTACTTTGTTACGAAAATTGCTATTTTAGATTGTAGTTTATTGCTTTTAAACTTTTTAGCATTATCTGTGACCGCACTAATTTTTCATGACTTCAGTCTTCTTTTAGGAATGTCTGGACTTTTGACAATTGTATTTGTGCAGTATAGTATAGTTGTGGGGATTTTTGCATTATTGTTTTCAAATATGCTAAGTGCAATCGGGAGCGCCATTGCTTTTTGGTTGATTTCTGTGATTTGTGTGACAACTATTTTTCCACTCAATAAAATTGCTTATTTTGATGCGTCTAATCAGTTCTATATAAAAGTCGAACAATGGTTGAATGGCAATGGTTCTGTGGCAAATAACTTCCCTCAAATTATTGTGTTTATCGGCATATTATTAATTATCGGTTTAATAGTTGCCAAATTAAATCAGAATCAGTGGTTAAAAAACGGAGTGATGTAATGGTTTATACTCAAGGATACGCATGGGTTAAGAACCAGTATATTATTTTAGAGAAAATTAACTCAAAAAGTCCTCGTTCGAATGAACGGGGACTTTTGAGTTTGATTTGCGGCTTTAATTGCGAGGTGTTGGGGTTGCCAGAGCAGATTTGATATGAAATTTGCGTTTCAAGAGATAGCGACCACCGAGGGACAGTAAGCCAATCGCTGCGACAATATAGCCGGCAGGCGAGATATTGATCGAGGTTGGCAGCAGCATCGTCAGTGTAAAGACGGTAAGCCAACCTAGAAAGGCGAGGGCTAAGAGGCCGAAAGATTTGAACCCCGTCTTTTTGCCTTCGTTTTGTGGCTTGTAGATGAGGCGATACATCAGATATAAGAAGAAGCCAGCAGCGAAACTCATGGCAATCAGTGTCACAATGCCATAGGTGCGGGCGTTTTTACTGAAAACTGCCACCATACCATTCACCAAAGCCAGAAAACCTAACATCAAAAGTGAGCTATCGAGCCACATGAGGACGGGTGTCTCATTGTCGTTTTCAGTGGCAGTTTTTTTCCCAGACTTTGCGGTTGTTGTTTGAGGGGTGTGCTTGGCAGTGAACTCTGAGGGTGTCCCCAAGAGGTCCTTAGCCAGTATCCGTTGACCTTGCGCGTCAATGATTTGAGGTAGAATCTCTGATAAGATAGCCTTGATTTCATCATCTGTTTTACCGATTTTAACAAGATCGCGGGTGATGCTGTGAATGTACTCGCTATTTTTAGCGGTTAATTGTTCAATATAATTTTCCATACCTCTATTTTAACAGAAAGCAGTTGATTTTTCATCTTTGTGTTTTTAAGGGACAATAAGGGTATGAAAGTGAGTAGATACCTTGGTTTGTACTCAGATTGACAGACGATATTTGATCATACGGGGGACTACGCTCAAGGGATAAACTTTTGATTTAACACGATCAATTACTCAATTGTCAAAACTTTAGATACACGCAGATCCCTCAGATAGATTAAATTTGTCGTGGAGTGGAGAGCTTTGGCTTAAAACAGCTGTGGCATAGAGACCAACTGGTGAGACCTTAGGCTCGACAGTTAGCTGGGAAAGCGTAGTTTTGGAAGTGTGTCGCCACGCTGTTTTGAGACAAAGAGCGGAACGGAACCTCTGCCATTTCGTGCTTACCTCATGTGTTTGTCGTGTGTCATAAGCGTCAGAGCGTGGTCGTTTCAGTAGTTCAGCATTTTTTATATGGTACAGGTGCCTTGCTGTCAAAAATAAATCAGCAAAATCACTTGATTTTACTTTTAAACATGGTATAATGTTCTAGTATGTTATGAAATGACTAACAAAAAAATCGGGGAGAGATATATCATGGCTAAAGTATGTTACTTTACAGGTCGTAAGACTTCATCAGCTAACAACCGTTCACATGCAATGAACAAAACCAAAAAACAAGTGAAACCTAACTTGCAAAAAATTAAAATCGTTGAAAACGGTAAAGTTAAATCAGTATGGGCATCAGCTCGTGCCCTTAAAAACCTTTCAGTTGAACGCGTTTAATTGAATAAGATGACCGTGGAAAGACTTCACGGTTTTTTTATGACTTAAATTGTGATAAAATGAGAGAAAAGATGTTGAGAGAACTGCGCCTTGAGCGTGTTGGCTACTGGCATCAAATAACTGTGCGCCTAACAGGCTAGAGTGTAAAGCGAGGAAAAAAAGATGGCTGTGACAATTAATACAAAGACTGGGATTGTTGAGATTGAAAATGATGTGATTTCAACGATCGTTGGGGCATCAACGACTGAGATTTTTGGTGTCGTTGGGATGACGAGCAAGCATGCTGTGAAAGATAACTTCAAAACACTTTTACGTCAAGAAAACTATTCCAAAGGTGTGATCATTTCTGCGACCGATACTGGTGTTGAGGTTGACATCTATGTGATTGTCTCCTTTGGCGTGAAAATCTCTGAAGTCGCTAAAAACGTCCAAGAGCGTGTGAAGTTTAATTTAGAAAATCAACTAGGGATTACAGCGAACTCAGTGAACGTCTTTGTGCAAAATGTGAAAGTGGTGGCTGACTAAGATGGCAATTACAATTAATGCAAGTCTCTTTCAGGAGATGATTCAGGCGGCGAGTACCCGTTTGAACAACCAAGCTGAATATGTCAACTCCCTCAATGTGTTTCCTGTACCCGATGGCGATACAGGGACAAACATGGGGATGACGATTACAAACGGGGCTAAGGCCGTGTCTGATCATCATGCTGAAACAGTTGGAGAAGTGGCGGCTATCTTGTCAAAAGGTCTGCTCATGGGCGCTCGAGGCAACTCAGGTGTCATCTTGTCCCAGATTTTCCGAGGCTTTGGTCAAGCGATTAAAGACGAGTCGGAATTTAGCGCTGAAAGTTTAGCCAAAGCCTTTCAAAATGGTGTCGAAGTGGCTTATAAAGCCGTGATGAAACCAGTGGAAGGGACGATTTTGACGGTTGCACGCGGGACGGCAGCCTTTGCGACTAAAAAAGCAGCAGACACAGATGATGCCGTTGAAGTCTTGAAAGCAGCGCTTGAGGGGGCGAAAGTCGCCCTTGCTAAAACACCTGAGATGTTACCAGTCCTAAAGGAAGTTGGGGTGGTCGATTCAGGTGGTCAAGGTCTGGTTTATATCTTAGAAGGCTTTGTGGCAGCAGCGACTGGAGAGTACCTGACTTCAGAAGAATTCCAAGCGACACCTGCGGTCATGGATGAATTGGTCAATGCTGAGCACCACAAATCAGTTGCTGGTCATGTCACGACTGAAGAGATTCAATTTGGCTACTGTACGGAGATTATGGTCGCTATTGGTCAAGGACCAACAGCAACCAAAGCCTTTGATTATGACGAATTTCGCAATTACCTCAATGAACTTGGAGATTCTCTGCTTGTTGTCAATGATGATGAGATTGTCAAAGTCCATGTGCATACGGAAGATCCTGGAGTCGTCATGCAAGAAGGTCTCAAATACGGTGCGCTAGTCAAGGTTAAAGTAGAGAACATGCGGGCGCAACACGAGGCTCAGATTATCAAGGAAGCAACGGAGACAGCAGCGATTAAACCTGCGGAAAAGAAACCCTTTGCAGTGATTGTCATTGCTGCAGGTGATGGCTTGGCAAAAATCTTCAAAGATATGGGCGCTGACTATGTCATTTCAGGTGGTCAAACGATGAATCCATCGACTGAAGATATTGTCAAGGCGATTGAAACGGTCAATGCTCAACAAGTCATTATCCTACCTAATAATAAAAATATCTTTATGGCAGCGCAATCTGCTGCTGATGTCGTGGATCTGCCAGCCAAGGTTGTCGCATCTAAGACGGTTTCTCAAGGCTTGACAGCTTTATTAGCTTTTGAGGCCAGCAAGACCTTAGAAGAAAATGTCGCAGATATGACTGAAAATCTATCAGAAGTCATCAGCGGTCAAGTGACCAATGCTGTCAGAGACACCTCTATTGACGGTCTTACCATTCACGAAAATGATTGGTTGGGCATGATTGACAATAAGATTGTCGTCTCAGACCAAGAGATTCACGGTGTCTTGACCGATACGTTGACAAAAATGCTAGCAGAACACGAAGATGCGGAGATTATCAGTATTTATGTCGGGGCTGATGGCAAACGCAAATTGGCTGAAACCTTATCAGAAGAACTCGAAGCGATTTATCCAGATGTCGAAGTTGAAATTTTCGATGGTGGTCAACCAGTCTATCCTTACCTTTTCTCAGTGGAGTAAAGGGCAGTGTCTGTCATTTCATCTAAGGTGTCATGCCTTTAAATGACCAGATGAAATGATTGAAAATAATCAAAAAAGTTGTCTTCGGACAGCTCTTTTTGTATCCTAAGATTAGCAGTTGCTTTTGTTTCTTATTGACAGAAGTGGTGCAATAATCAATCTAAAGGGGATTACAGATGAAAGTTATTATTGTTGGCGCAAGCCACGGTGGCCACCAATCAGCTTTGGAGCTGTTGGATAAAGACCAAGATGTTGAGGTCACGATTTATGAAAAAGGGGATTTCGTTTCCTTTCTATCCTGTGGGATGCAGTTGTTTTTAGAAGATAAAGTGACGGGTGTGGATGATGTTCGGAATTTCCGACCAGAAGACCTCACGTCACGAGGTGTTAAAGTCAAATCGCAACATGAAGTCACGCATTTTGATGCCGCTAAAAAAGAAGTCATTGTCAAGAACCTAGTCACAGGTGAGATCAAAACAGATCGCTATGATAAACTCATCTTGTCATCAGGTGTGACGCCAGCAGCTCTGTCAGTAGCCGGTGCCGATAAAGGCAATATCTTCTTTATGAGAGGTCGTGCTTGGGCGCTAAAACTCAAGGAAAAGATGTCAGACCCAACGGTGCAACGGGTTGTGGTCATTGGGTCTGGTTATATCGGCGTTGAGGCGGCGGAGGTCTTTGCCAAAGCTGGCAAACAGGTCACGATTGTGGATATGATTGACCGTCTACTTGGCAATTACTTGGACAAGGAAATGACCGACATTCTGACACCAGTTGTCGAGACAAATGGGATTGCACTGACTTTAGGCGAGACGATTACAGGCTTTACGGGAGATGATGCAGTCACAGGGGTTGAGACGCAAAATAGTGTCTTACCTGCTGATCTAGTGATTGTAGCGGCAGGTGTGACACCAAACACAGCTTGGCTAGAGGGGCTAGTTGATCTGACACCTCATGGTCAAATCCAAGTGGATGAGTACTTGCGGACCTCTGCGCCAGATGTTTATGCCGTAGGCGATGCGATTTTACCGCTTAATATAGCGAGTGGTCGGCCTGCACCTGCTGCCTTAGCCTCGACCGCACGTCGTGAAGCGCGTTATGTCGTCCGTCATCTCGACTCAGCAAGTCCGACAGAAAAATTCCGAGGGGTCTTAGGTACGAGTGCACTAGCTGTTTTTGACTACAAGTTTGCCATGACGGGTCTAAATGATTTTTCAGCAGCGAGATCAGGTGTTACGGTCACAGGCAGTTTCTTTGAAGATACCTTGCGACCAAGCTTTGTCAAAAATGATGGCAATGCGACTGTCTATGTCAAATTGAATTTTGATGCGGCGACCCATCGGATTCTTGGTGGGCAAGTCATGTCTACCTATGATGTGACTGCACAAATCAATGTCTTGGCACTTGCGATTACGACAGGTCTCACCCTAGAAGACCTTGCAGAAGCAGATTTCTTCTTCCAACCCGGTTTTGACCGGCAATGGTCACTTTTGAACTTGGCAGCCCAAGCAGCTTTAGGGGAAACGAAATTTTAGAACGGACGCTGCTTGTCAAGAAAAGGTGAGCAACAGCTTGCTGAGCTGATAAACCATTTCAACGCCAACGGTTGTCTTCTGTTGAAGCGTAGCATAGAAAGAAAGTGCGAGAATACTCGTGCTTTTTTTATGGAGTCAGGCTTTAGGAAGACGAGTTGATTGGCTGGTGTGTGTTTGGGGTGTGGGAGGCTGCATGACAAACGCATGAAGTAATCACGAGATAGCGGAAGTACCGTTCCAATCTTTGTCTCAAAACTGCGTGGCGACACGCTTCCAAAGCTTCGCTTTTCCAGCTAACTGTCGAGCCTAGTGTCTCGCCAGTTGTCTTTATGCCACAGCTTTTTTAAGTCAAAGCTCTCTGCGCCACGAT
Source organism: Streptococcaceae bacterium (assembly GCA_031270325.1). Lineage (GTDB taxonomy): Bacteria > Bacillota > Bacilli > Lactobacillales > Streptococcaceae > Pseudolactococcus. The sequence continues at coordinate 1,350 of JAISXW010000010.1, read as the reverse complement.
AAAATTTATCTGACTGAGGGACGGCTGGGATGTGTTTGATTGTCTAGAACACAATATGGTATAATGTGATATTGCTTATCTAGAAGAAATGGAAAACAAAAAGGAGTTTATTTTTGGTAATTGAGAATGAATCAATTGGTAATGTGCTTAGAGAAATTAGGGAGGGCAGAGGGCTCAAGTTAAAGGATTTAGTGAGTGCTGATGTCACAAGTAGTACCATTGGTAAATTCGAGAGAGGCGAGACGTCTATTTCGATTGATAGGTTATTAAAAATCTTACCAAAGATGAACATGACGATTGAAGAATTTTTTAATTCATTGAATAGTTATAAAGAATCGGATATAAAGAGAAAGATGAAGCTAATTCATAAGTACTACAATGAGCAAAATGTAGAGATGATTCAACAAATTTTAGATGAAGAAGAACGGAGAACAGGAGGTTCGGAAGTTTATCGTAGGTTAAATGTAATTATGATCAAAAATATTATCAGGTTACTAAACGAAGATAAGGGATTAATTTCTGAAGACGATGTTCTTTTTTTGTCAGGTTATTTACTGTCTATTGAAGCATGGACAGGGTATGAATTGACCATCTTTATTAATTGTAATAGTTTGCTTTCGACAACGACAATTAATACACTTGGTCGAGAAATGTTGCAACGTAGTATTTTTTATCAGGAAATTGAGCATAACTCAGCAATGATAAAAGCAGCATTGATAAATATTTATGACAATATGATCGATAGAAGAGAAAAACAAGCTGCTTTCTATTTTGGGCGACGGCTTGAAAAGATGGTTGAAGTTAGGGACATATTTGAAAAAGCCCATTATCTTTTTTTGAAAGCATATTATGATTGGCGATTCAGTAATGATGCGTATGCTTTTGAGAGAATGGAGAATATTATTAAGTCTCTTAAAAATCTTGATTCAATGGGGATAGCGATAAACTTATCAAGGAAATTAAAGCACATCAGACTTGATAAGTAGAATAGGGTTTAAGGGAAATAAACGATTATATCAAAGATAATGAATATAAGTTTCCAATATTTTTTGATGAATGTTTTCATTTTAGTTTGTTTCTTAATTTATATTTTTACAAGCAGTATCTCATCTGTAAAAAATCATAAATGACAAAAATAGTAAAAACAACAAGTTTTTTTGTCTTATTTGATGAATCGAAAAACTTATCTAGACGTTTTGTTAAGATTTATAGAAGATATTATAAAACTATTGGAGAACATAAACAGTGAGCCCATAAATAGTCAAATGTAGAAAAAAGTATATAATATAGACACAGAAAGTTAAACGTGTAGGTGTCTATATTGATTAAACCAAATGAAATGGCTAAACG
>JAISXW010000019.1 GCA_031270325.1 Streptococcaceae bacterium | reverse complement strand
TTTCGATTGTTCGCTAGCCTATGTGTAGTTGCGATTCATACATCATCATCTTTATTCACAGGTTCTTTGGCAACATTTGCCGTGCCGTTTTTTATGATGATCACAGGCTACTTTTTCTTTAATGACCTACCCACAGATAAAGCGGCGCAAATCTTAAGATTGAAGAGATATGAAAAAAATTTGTGTGTCACCTGGCTGTTTTGGATGATTGTTTATATTCCAAACATGATACTTACCTTGAAAGGTGAAAATTTATCTGTGATGATGGCCAAAGTGCTGCGAGGTTTTGTAGGGATTAGCCCTAACTATTTAGGGTCATGGTATCTGCCAGCTACCATGTTTGGCTTGTGGTTTTGTTATCAGTTTGTGGCAAAAATGCGCTTCAAATTATTGGCAATTTCAGCCGTTTTAACCTATGTGCTCGCAGCGCTTGCAAGCGTGTATAGCAAAGTGGTGTCAAGTAATGATTTGATAGGAAAAATCATTACTTTTGTCAGACCTAAGAATTTTCTTGAAATTGGCATTATCTGGATCGCCTTAGCGGTCATTTTCATCATAGTTATCATCGCCTTCACGATCATGAAACTCTCAACGTACAAACCTTTCAAGTGGTTGAAGTGGGGATGTTGATGAGATAAAAGATCGTGTTATGTACGGTAAACAATATTAAAGTAAGCGGGAAAGAGTAGGATGGCTGCCCAATCCTATAATTATTCGACATCAATACAAGTAGCGTTAGTCCTCGGAGTCGTAATATCACCCGTCGGACAAGCAATGTTTCTTTTCAGACAAGGAACGGTAGTCCTCAAAGTAATAAAGTTTCGTCTCAGACAGTCATCGTTACTTCTCGGAGAGGTAAGGTCGAGACCCTCAGAGCCCTAACGTTAGGTCTTAGGCAGGGGACATTAGCTCTCAATGTAGCAACGTTCCCCCTAAGATAAGTAACGTTACTGCTCGGACAGGCAAAATTTGCAAGCTCGAAGCAGTAACGATCTCTCTTAGACAAGTAACGACCTATCTCAAAGTAGTAATGCGCTCTCTTAAATAAGTAACGAGCTCTCTCAAAATTGTAATGCGCTCTCCTAGACAAGTAATGTCCTCTCTCAAAGTAGTAATGCGCTCTCTTAGACAAGTAACATTCTCTTTCAAAGTAGCAACGATCTCCCTCAGACAAGCAACATTAATCTTCAAAGTCGTAACGATGCTCCTCGGATAAGTATGGTTGGCAACTGGTTTTGCGAGTTGAACCCAAAAAAGCCGCTCTCCCTTGAGGAGAACGGCTTTGCTGTTGCAAGATTGGATGAGTTGAGGTTGATGACGAAGATTAGTTATCTTGGCTATCAGCCTCTGTTGTGATAACAGGTCTGCGGTGTTTGCCGCCTGGAAAACGTTCCCGTAGTTCTTGAGCGACTTCCCGGCTTCCTGAGATGTGAAGTTTGCTAGCAGATTTGGCTGCTTGATAAAAAGCTAAGGCTGAGGTGTAGGCTTCGCTACCAGCAATCATAGCGGTATCTGTTGTAATGTTGGTTAGTTCCCGACAATCAACGATGAAAGGCAGCAGGTTAGTTGCATCGTTGAAGTCTTTCGTAAAGTCATCTATCTTGACGAAAGGCGGCAGGAGATCGGGATGCTGTTCAGCAAGTTCGTGGGCTTTGGCAACAAAGCTTAGGCTCTTGTCCCCCATTTTGGGCAGCACAGTGCGATCCCGAGGGGTCAAGACAACTACATAAGGATTCAATAGCTGTTTAGCCTGTTTGATCAAGGTCAGAGCGTCCGCCAGCACATCGACTGGGATTTGAGAGTGATGCAGTTTGTTCACGTTAATCCTCCTTGGATTTTGATATGATTGAAACATCGGGCTCATGCCACGATGAGACCATGTTTCTGAAAAACTTTTCCTGTAATCTGCATCACATTGTCGGTGACCTGCACTTGTGTGATCTTTTCATTGAGAATTCTCCTTTGAGTTTTGATGAAATATGTCATCGCACTCACGCAGCGATGCCTCGTTTTTTCCCCCTATCTTTATATACGAGAAAAATAGGTCGGTTGTGACAAAGAAATTTAAAAAAGTTTTTTTAAATTTTGATACTGACAAGAAAAGTACGATCATAACCATGTTTCTGAAAAAGCTCAAAACCTTATCGCCTAACTTGGTCAGATCATTCCTAACCTCTGCTAGTACATAATCGGGAATCTGTAGTTGTGAGATCTTGCCATGTGACTCCTCCCTTGTCTTTTGATAGAATACAGCGTCATGTTCATGTAGCGAAGCCTATTTTTTTCCTCCTATACTTATATACGATAAAAAAGGGTCGGTTGTGACAAAAAATTTAAAAATTTTTGAATTTGACAATTCTAGGAAAACTAGGTGATTAAAATAATCTCTGTCACGCTAGCGGTTATGTTTGTAAAACTCTCCTTGTATAGAGGGTTTAAGTGGTTGAAGTTGGGATATTGAAAACTGTTTTCTGATATGGCGTGAAATAAGATAGTAGAAATGTTATAATATCAGAAGGGGAAATCTTGAATTGGATTTCAATATAAAGATAATTAGTAAAACATTATCCGTCGATAGTAAGTACGACAAACGCATGAAAAAAATATGAGGACGAGAGAACAATTTAAATGTTTTTCAAGAAAAGTGATTTACGGAACCCTAGGGAGTAAAATAAGCTTCATGCGTTTATTGTGGACAGTAAGGAGAGTAGGTTGTATTTTTATTTAGTTGTTTTTTCGTTAGCGATTGTGTTGGCGGCCATATCAGAATTGTTGAAAAAAGCTAACAACACTGTTGTGAATAATAATCAAAAAAAAAATCAGTTGCTAGTATCGAATGTGTTTCTTTTTCTAAGTGGTACAGTTTTTGTCTTAGTTGCGGGATTGCGATTTAATGTTGGTATTGACTATGCTGTATATAGGAGGCTACAGATACCATCGGTTTTACAAGGCTATCCGACTAATATGGAGTATGCATACCAGTTGCTAATCAAGTTTTCAAATTTATTCGGCAATATCCAGTGGGTCTTTTTCTTTACACATTTGTTAATTATTGGTTTTATTTATCTTGCGATCAAAAGAAATTCTGAGAGTTATTCTCTATCGGTATTTATCTTAGCAACCTCGGCATTCTTTACGGTTTCTTTGAATATTATGCGTGAGTGTATAGCAGCTGCGATTTTTATTTTTGCTGTAGAGTACATAGTCAAACGGGACAAACGTTTTTTTGGCTACAGTGTGCTATCTTTTCTTTTTCATAGGTCTTCAATTATATTTTTACCGCTTTACTTTCTGAACAAAATAAAGCTCTCCAAATCGATGATGTTTCTTTTACCATTCATACCAATATTAGGGGGAGATTCAGTTAGAAAATTGGCTTTTTATGTTAGTGAACATTTAGGAAGCTATGCTAAATACTTTGGTTCTCGGTATGATCGAGTTTCGCAGTTAGACAAAAGTTTCATTAATATATATTGGCTATGTTCAGTTTTAGTGTTATATTTTTCGATAATATTTATCAATAAATCAGATGAAAAGCAATTAACAGAATTTGAGATTCAAAAAAAGAATGTGTATCAAAATTTGCAATTGCTTATCGTATTGTTTTCAGGATTTTCAAGAGATATTCCCCATGGAGATAGAATAATATACCTATTATTTGGTCTTCAAATCCTTACTATACCCTTCTTTTTTTCAATCGCATCGAGGATTAAAGGTTCTCCGTTTAAACATAGACAAATAATGTTAAGTCTATCAAAAATGATAATCATTATTGCCTTCTTATTATTTGGATGGCGGATGATTGTAGATGGAAATTACGGATATTCTATTCCCTATCATTCTATCTTTGATTAAGGTATGATTTTAAGTTTAGAGTTATTGTAAATTAGGAAGGTAAACTGTTGTGGAAAAAATATCTATTATTATCCCGACATATAATTCATCTCAAACAATTGGTCAATTATTGACAAGTATAGAGACGATTAAAGAGTGTGAAATTATTGTTGTTGATGATAAAAGTCAAGCTAGCGAATATGAAAAGTTGAAAGAAATATGCTTCGATTATCCTAACGTGATCTTACTTCAAAATTCTTCTGGTCAAAAAGGTGCAGGTGTCTGTAGAAATATTGGTATATTACAGGCAACTGGAGAGTGGTTATTGTTTGCTGATAGTGACGACTATTTTGTTTCTGATGCTGTTAGGGTGCTTAATCAGTACAGAAACGATGACACATCAGACATCATTTATTTTAAGCCAACGAGTATTGATATCACGACGGGTGAACTTGCAACAAGGCATACAAACTACGCTAAACTAGTGACGGACTATCTAGCTGAGCTAGATTTATTTCATGAAAATAGGTTGAGGTGTTTTTTTGAAGTGCCATGGTCAAAATTAATTAGGCGTGGCTTTGTAATCGACAACAATATTAACTTTGATGAAACAATCGTAGCAAATGATATTTTATTTTCTGCAAAAGTTGGTGTGTTGGCATCGAAAATTTCAGCAATTAACCAAGTTATCTACTGTGTAACTGCTTCTAATCGGTCGTTGACTGCGACGGATGATTTTGAACGGAAGCTGATTAGATATGAAGCGTTTCTGAGGAGAGTACGTTTTTTAATGGACCATTTAAGTGAAGATAGTTTTAAAGCTATTGGTTATAGCAAACTTCAGCTTTTTTATGGAGGGCTTAAGATAGCGAGTTTTAAAGTAGTTTCTGATTACATTTCTCAAGCTAACTTATCTTCCTTGAAGTTATTACCAAGAGCAAGTTGGGTTGTGAATCGCATTTCAAGTAGAGTGGTATTAGACCCTAGGCAACGACGATTACGAAAAATAGAGAAGAAAAGAAGTAGTTTAAAAAAGTAAAGAACAATGATAATGCTAGGCTGCTAGTAAGGATAAAGATAGTTCAGGGACTGTATTTTAGCGGGAAGAATGATCCCAAAACTATAAGGTATCATAGATAATTGAGAAGGAGTTAAAAAACTTATAATGAACAGATGGAGCAGCATATAGCAGGAGGTGAAAATTCAACCTGAGTTAGACGGAAAACTATTGATGTTTCTTTATCGTGTTGGTCGTCAAATTTATCTTTCCAAAGGGAATAAGGGGTGGCGAAAAAGAAGGTTGCTAGTTGTAGGTGGTCTGAAATGGTGGGTAGTGAATCACACTTTGAATTGTGAGGTTCCGATTTCTTGTGAGATAGGCGCTGGTACCATAATTGATCATCCTGATGGCATTATTATTGGTCCGGGTGTTGTGATCGGAAAAAATTGTCGGTTAAGGCATCAGGTAACGATTGGTATAAAAGGGAGAGGAAATCCTAAAGCACCTATTTTGGGTGATCACGTGGATATTGGTGCAGGTGCTAAACTAATCGGCCCGATTACGATTGGTGATTATACAAAGATTGGTGTCAATGCAGTTGTGAACAAATCTTTTGATTCTGGAGCAGTGTTAGTTGGTATTCCAGCGAAAAATATCAATCAGATAAATGAAAAGTCAATATTTAACTAACCATTTTTTTACGTCATAATCCTTTTTAAGACGATAAAAAATGGTCGTGTGTGACAAAGAAATTTAACAATCACAGGAAAATTTACTATTTTGTCGGATTAGTGAGCGCAGAAGGTGCTAGTAAGCGCTGAGAAAAATTTAAGATTGGTTATATCCAGAGTCAGATATGATACGACATAAAATAGCAGAAGTGATATAATAGTTGAGTAGTAAAAGAGTTAAACTGTGTTAGAACTTAAGACTTGTTTGCAGTTTTTATACGAAAATGAAAGAAGGAGAGTTTAATTGCAACAAGCAGAATCAGAGTTTGTCCCAAGTATTAGTTTGTTTCAAATCATTAAAGCTATGCAGCGTTATTGGTTGACGATTATTATCGGCACGTTAGTACTTGGTGTGGGGGCAAACTTGTTAGTTAGGCACTTTGAAAAACCACTTTATCAGGCAGACGTTCGGATAGTTGTTCAAGCAGATGATATACCCGCTACGGGTATTACCAAAGAATTAATTGATACCGATACAACAGTTATCAAAACCTTTCAGGATATTTTAGATGATCGAGGTGTGCGTGCGGAGATTTCAGCAGCATTAGCTCAGCAAAATCTGACTTATACCAAGGAACAGTTAGCAGGCATGTTGAAGATTCATCAAAATACTGACTCGCAAGTTTGTATGATGATCGTGACTGGTCAGCGGCGGAAAGAAGTCGCAACGATTGCCAATGTTGCCACCTCTGTATTCGTCAAAAATGCCGAGACCTTTCTAGGGATCAAACATCTGCTCAAGATGGCACCGGCAGAAACACCAAAGCAGTCGGTATCGCCTAACTATCTGATGATAACAGGGATCGGTGCAGCGATAGGTTTTGGTCTAGCTAGTCTGGCGGCGGTTATCAAGGTTTGGTTTTTTGAACCGCAAAGGGTAACAGATTAAGTTACAGGACTATTAGTGGCCAAGCCCACTAAATCAAATCAAACATGGAGATAAAAATGAAAGTATCACTATTCGGTTTAGGCTATGTTGGTCTAGCAAATGCCTTACTATTGGGTCAACATGAAGATGTTGTGGCCTATGACATTGTTGCGGACAAGGTTGCCATGCTCAATGCTGGCAAGTCACCTCTGGATGATCCTGAAATCGTTGATTTCTTGACTCATGACAAATCAAAAGTGACCTTTACGTCCGATTTCGAGGCGGCGGTCTTACACGGTGACTATCTAATCATTGCGACACCGACCGACTATAATGAAGAGACCAACCACTTTGATACGTCATCGGTCGAGGACGTTATTGCCAAAGCACTAGCCATCAAGCCTGAGGCGGTCTTTATCATCAAGTCGACGATCCCTGTCGGCTACACCGAGCAGGTCCGGCTCAAGTTTGGCACGGCCAATATCATCTTCTCACCAGAGTTCTTGCGAGAGGGGAAGGCACTTTATGACAACCTCCACCCCTCACGGATCATCATCGGCGAATGCTCGGATCGTGGTCAGGATTTGCTGGATATGTTTGTGCGCAATACCTATAAGCCAGAAGTTGAGACCCTGCTCACGCATAGTCAGGAAGCTGAGGCAATCAAGCTTTTTTCTAATACCTATCTGGCCTTGCGGGTGGCGTATTTCAATGAGCTGGATACCTATGCTGAGCAGCACGGTCTCAATGTCAAGCAGATTATTGACGGCATGGGGCTAGACCCACGGATTGGCAACCATTACAACAACCCATCCTTTGGCTACGGTGGCTACTGTCTGCCCAAGGATACCAAACAACTCCGTGCCAACTATGAGGGGGTGCCCCAGCGGATGATGACGGCGATTGTCGAGTCTAATGAAGTTCGCAAGCAGTTTGTTGCCGATCAAATCATGAAGCACCGGCCCAACATCGTCGGTGTCTACCGCCTGACGATGAAAGCGAACTCGGATAATTTCCGTTATTCTGCGATCCAAGATGTCATTGACAATCTGAAAACCGCAGGAGCAGAGGTCGTCATCTACGAACCAACGCTGAAAGCCGATGACTTCCACGGCAATCGTGTTATTCACGACTTTGATGCTTTCCGCCAGATGTCAGATGTCATTGTCGCCAATCGCATGGAAGAACCGATTAAGGATTTGCGGCATAAGGTTTATACGCGGGATGTGTTTTGCGAGGATTAGGAAAGGGTAGAGAAGATGGGTATTAAAGAAGTGTTAAAAAAAGCGCCGGGATTGCAACGGGCTGTATGGGCTTATCGGCGGAGGCCAGTGCATCGAGATCCGATCGGAAGCGTTCATAATAGTTACCAAAAAGCCTACCATCGCCCCTTGCATTTGGATAAGCCCCAATATTTCACTGAAAAACTACAATGGCTCAAGCTCTTTGCTTATCCCTATAATCCTTTGGTGGTGCAGGCGGCAGACAAATATACCTTGAAACAGTATCTTCGAGAACACGATTTAGCTGCCTATGAAACGCCCTATATCGAAGTTTTGACAGATGTGAATCAGATTGATTTGAGTCGCTATCCTCAAAGCTTTGTCATGAAAAAAACCAATGCTTCGGGTATGAACTTAATTGTCAAAGATAAGTCAAAAGTCAGCAATAAGACTTTGCGACGAATTGCAAGTCAATGGTTAAAAGAAGATTTTGGCTATAATACAGCGGAACGTCATTATTCTCAAGCGCAGGATCGAATCATGATTGAGCCGATGTTTGACTTGGGCGATGAGTATCGTTGCTTTATGGTAGCTGGGAAATTTGCTTTTGTTCAAGTGATTGTTTGGGATTGGACACAGACAGAGCAAGGGAACGAGGTCTCGGATGGTGTGATCCAAGGACACGCTAAGCATTATCGGGTTCATATTGATGCGGATTGGCAGGTGACTTGGAAAGAGCCGGGAACTCCCAAGGTAGAGATTGCCAAACCGGCACATTTTGACGAAATGATCCGAGTGGCACATCAAATCGGTCAAGATTTTCCGATTGTCCGTGTGGATTTTCAAATGGTCGACCAACAACTCAAAATTGGCGAATTAACCTTGACACCTGGGTCAGGTTTTATGCTATACTTTGATGTTGATGTTGATGTTGATGTTGATGTTGAATTGGGGACTTGGCTGCCAGATTATGGTGGAATGTCTCATGAATCAGTTTTGCTTGGTAGATTGAAACCTGAGGATAAGATAGGAGTATAAGGCATAATGAAAAAAGAAGTAAAAAAACTACTCAATACTGTCAAAGAGATTCGTCATTCCCGTTCCAGTCAACGACTTGATAAAGGGAGATTACAAGTCTTTAAGAATAAGACAGCCTTAGCTAGAAAATTGACACGTCAAGAAGTGATTGAGATTTTAGCTTATTATGATCAGTTTGGGATTGATGTCAGGAAACATCTGGCTAGTTTTGAATGGTATTATTCGCAGACTGGGAAGCGTGACCCTCGTTTTATTCCTGAATGGGTTTACGGCAGGTACATCTTGCCTTATTTTAATGAAAAAAAAGTATTGCCTGCTTATCTGGATAAAAATTATTTGTCAGCTCTTTTTCCAACTATACGACAACCCAAAATTGTTTTACGGAAAATGAATGGGTATTTTTTAGATGAGGGCTATCATTATTTAAAACGATCAGAGCTCGTAGATAGATTTAGAGCTGGTCAGCAATATATTGTTAAAGAAGCCTTGTCTGGTAAAGGCGGAGGAAGAGGAGTCTCTTTTTCCAAAGATGTTGCTAATCTTGTAGGTTGGCTGGAAACGATTGATTATCAATTTGAGGATAATTATGTGATTCAGGAAGTTCTTGAACAGTCTGAAGAATTCTCGAAGTTTAATGTGTCTTCTTTAAATACATGTCGTGTGACCTCGCTTTTATTGCCGAATGGCGAAGTTAAAATTTTAAATGCCTTCGTTCGCTTTGGAAAAAATGGCAATCTAGTGGATAATATGAGTTCAGGTGGCTTTGGGGTAGCAGTTGATTTGGCGACCGGTATAACAGGAGACTTTGCCGTAGATGTATATGGTATTAGATATCAGAAGGCAGACTTACCAGTTAATGATTTTTCTAATCGTAGCATCCCTATCTTAAGAAAAGTGCTATCAATGATTGAGTCAAGTCATCGAGAGTTACCCTATATTCGTGTGATTGGTTGGGATTTTGCCGTAGATAAAAATGGAGACCCTATATTAATTGAATATAATGGTAATTTTCCGGGTCTTATCGTTCAAAAAACGGGTATACCATTTTTTGGAGATTTAACAGATCAAATACTTGCGGCATGTACAGGCACTGAGTTACCATCAGCAAGCAATAATAATGGTTAGGCTAGATCTAGCTTGTGTTGGAGGTGAGCTGTATGCCGCCTAAAACACTTCTAATCGCTGGCGATATAGGGCCTAGACCTTCAAATGAACAATATTTCATTGCTGGTGATCTTGAGTCATTATTGGGGGAAGCCTTGCTTGCTATCTGGAGAAATTCTGATGCCAGGATTTTTAATCTGGAGTGTCTGATTTGTGATGATAGGCTGTCACCTCTTGCCAAAGATGGCCCGAATTTATATGCTAAATCGGAAACTATCCGTGGTATTACTAGCTTAAAACCGTCACTCATTACTTTGGCTAATAATCATGTCTTAGATTATGGTAAAGCTGGTATAGATCAGACACTCACTGCACTTGCTGGATCTGATATTTCTTATATAGGTGTCGGAGAAAATGTCGGCTCACTAATCAAAACAGATGTACTGTTAGTAGGTGATAAACGAATCGGTTTTTATGCGGTTGCCGAGAGTGAGGAGTCTGTTGCGACTAAGCAGTATGCAGGGGCTAATCCCTATGATGATTAAGGCTCTCCGAGGGAGATTGCGAAACTCAGAGAAAGTTGTGATTATCTGGTCGTCCTTTATCATAGAGGAAAAGAGTATTATCGCTATCCCTCGCCTTAGCTGCAAATACGATGTAGACGGATGGTTGACAATGGGGCGGATTTGGTGCTTTGCCAACATACTCATTGCATTGGGACTTGGGAAGACTATCAAAATGGTAAAATATTATATGGTCAGGGCAATTTCCTCTGGAATAATTCTCAAAAGAGTAATGACTTTGTTGGTACTGGGTTGTTGATTGCTTTGAACGTATCAGATGAAATTACTGTCAAGTCATATGTGGTCAAACGGACAGAGACTGGCACGTCACTAGCAACAGAAGAGGAAGCCAAGATGGTAGTAAATGAGATGTCAAGCCGTTATCAAGAAATAAAAAACTCTGATTTTATTGAGGAGGAGTACCAAGTATTTGCACAGCTAAGTTTGGCAGGGTATACCTCTCGACTACTTAATTTTGTCGTAGTGTTTGCTAAGATAGGGTCGTTCGTGATAAGAGTTTTGTTGAAACTTGGTTGGCTAAAAACGACTCGCAATCCAAGATTACCTGCAGTATTAAATAGTATCAAATGTGAATCCCATCGTGAACTATTAATTAAAGGGATTATGTATCAAGAGAATAATTAGCTACGGTTGTAGTATGATGAAAAGTTTGTTTTATGGTAAATTATTTTTGTATAGTGTTAAAAAAATGAAATATACTATGCGATATTTTAAGTAAAGGATGTTATAATGGCAGAGCAGAGCAGAGCAGAGCAGAGCAGAGCAGAGCAGAGCAGAGCAGAGCAGAGCAGA
>JAISXW010000012.1 GCA_031270325.1 Streptococcaceae bacterium | reverse complement strand
CACTTCTTTCACTTCTTTCACTTCTTTCACTTCTTTCACTTCTTTCACTTCTTTCTGACTATGCACAGTTATTATCGTATTTACTATGTAAGTATCCGTCAGGATACTGTTTTTTTATGTGTTGCTTAGCTCATCAGGAGTTGCCGTTTGCGCTCAGATAGCACTGCTAGGACGATACCAATCACGACCATGATTCCACCAATCGTCACAAACATCCAGAGGAAGCTGGCGATATAGGCGGTCACAAAGTTGTAGATGGCTTGACTATTGATCGCCACGCGGTCATAATCCGCCCTAATCAAGAGAAAGGCCGGTAGGATGATTGCCATCAGCCCTGCCGCAATCATGGCAAAGCTCGAAAACCTAAAGAGTCTGTGGACATACCCTCGCACTGACCAATACAGGATACCTGCGACCAAGAGAAAGGCAATCAAAGCAATGACAATCGTGATATTGAGGAAAGGTTGATAGTTAAAAATCCGCTGTCCAAAGTCAACCAAGAGCGGTAGCGCCACCGTCTTTTGATAGAGGACACCGTCAGACTGAGCTAACTTTCGAATCGCCTCGTCATCGACTGGTTGATTTTTACTTTTGGCATAGTCGGTGATCTTGGTCCGAATGCTCGTTTCTAGTGGCTTTTGACCTGATATTTTGAAGGTCAAACCCGGCGTATAGATTGTGTGGTTGTAGTTGTCGACATCCTTTTTGACCATATCGTACGTGACCACACCTTCGAGAACATCTTTCGGAACATTTGAGCCCAATGAATAATGGCTAATATCAGTCTCGATCTCCGCTGTCAAGGCTTTGGTAAACCCTGTTTTTTGCTCAACAGCCTTCATATGCCCCTCGCTAAACAGCGTCAACCTAAAGGACAATAACAAGATAAACAAACACAGAAAGACTGATGACACAAAAGCCAAAATCAGACGCGGTAATGTTTTTAAAGGATGATTTTTTTTAAGTACCATACGTTGACACCTCCCTATGCGTGCTCATCAATGATTGGACCGTCAACAACTTTGCCGATGACGACAGCACGGTCTTTAGCCCAACCGATCGCATCTAGTGGGTAGCAAGTATAAAGGAAAGCTAGACTCTCATCTTTTTGTCCTAGCATCTTGCCGACCCAAGGGTCATTGGCATCAATAATTCGAGCATCCGTGACCTCATAAGTATAGTCGGCATAAGAAGTCTTGATTTCAAACCGATCCCCCACCTTGAGATAGGAAACCTGACCAAAGGTTGGTCGATTGTGACCGCCAATGATTGATGTCCCCATCTCTCCGGGATACTTAGAATCGGGATACATCCCTGCACCAAGCGATAAAATCGTATCCGTATCCCCATAGTAAAGGGGCATTTTGACATCCACACTAGCAGCGATGACTTCGCCAAACTGACTTCCCGTCTTAGGATAGGTAATCTGCGAGGCCTTGAGCTGACCCTTGGCTTTGCTTTTACTGCTATCGTAAAGGTTAGGACCGATGTCTTTGAAGTCTGGCTTATCATTTAAGAGCAAGAGACGTGTCACATTACTCGCAAAAATAATCACAGGTCTGCCAAGCGCCCAAATCACACCATAACCTATCACAACAAACAAAATAGGAATATAAATATATACTCCTATTCGCTTAAGCTTACGCACGTTTTGACGTTCTTGTGGCCATGCGACCAGCACCTGCTGCCAATCCCAAAGTCGCTACTAAAGCAATTAGACTAAAACCATAGTCGAAGCTAGCACCTGTGTTTTTCAGCACGCCAGCACCACTAGTTCCACCGCCTGTCGCTGGAACTGTCAAGCTACCAAACAAGGCATCAAGGACATCAAGACCAGGCAAGACAGCCAAGGCATCTTCAACATCTGCAGCGATTCTCGCAGCAACATCTGCTGGCAAAGCTGCCAACAACTGTTCGTAAGTCGTGATCGCATCAAGTTGTGCACGAGTCAAGCCTGATGCTTTAAGCTCTTTCACAACTTTGTCGATGTCGCCATTGACTCTGACAGCGTTCGCTTCAGAAAGGTCAATTGTTTTGAAATAGTTTTCCAAATGAATGCGACGTGTCGCTGTAAAGCCTTCCTTACCTTTAGCTGCAGCGTGATCGATGACAGATTGCTCAGCATGGTTAATCACTCCCACCTCAGCAGCCTGTGCCGGAATCACGCTAACCAAGGCGAGAAGGGCAGCGGCTAATACTAGAATTTTCTTCATAAATTCACCTCTATTAATTCTAGAACCTTTTTACGCCTTGCTCAGGGCAATCATTTTCAAGAAAAGGGGCGATAGTTGTTACGTTTGACTGGCTCGCCATTGATTAACGCTCGGCTGACTTGATCAAAGTAATCAACAACCGTCTGATCAAAGGTTTTTTCAATGACTTTCATCGCTTTTTTCATATGAAAACCACGAAGATTGAGGGCATGGGCATCACTAGCGATCATATGGACAAAACCATGGGAGATCAACTGCAGTGCCAGCACCTTCTTTTCTTTGCCGTAAATACCGACCAGACTCGGCGCTGTGACTTGTAGCAGGCAACCCATATCGATATACTCGATCAATTTATTAGGGTTTTCAGCGACAAAATCATAGCGTTCCGGATGGACGATGACAGGTGTCACGTCACTTTGGCAAAAACTATAAAGGACTTGATCAACATAGGTCGGCAAGGTCGAGGACGCAAACTCAATCATCAGATAACGATCGGCCATATCTGCGCCCAGCAATAAGCCCTGCTCATAATCTTTGACTAACTCCTCATGGATCCGAATTTCCTGTCCCTCAAACAAGGTCAGAGGGATGTTCTCTTGATCCAAGATCTCCTGCATCTTTTCCACTGCTTCGATCACGACCGGTGCATCATTGTGATAGAGCCGGTTGTAATGCGGCGTGCAAAGAATATGCGTAATCCCATCCTCCACCGCAGCTCTGGCCATTGCCAGACTTTCGTCTAGCGTTTTTGGACCATCATCTAGCCAGGGTAGGATATGACAGTGTAAATCAATCATTAGCCTTACCACCATAGTAATAATAGTTTTCAATGACACTATTGGCGCCATTGTAGACAACACCTAGGATTTTAGCATTAGCCGTTTCCAAGAGTTCCTTTGCCCGAACTAGATTGCCTTTTGAGGTTTTGCGTTCTCTAGTGACCAATACCACACCGTCGACCTTAGCTGACAAGACTTGAGCATCTGTCGCTGCCACCAAAGGCGGCGTGTCGATGATAATCATATCAAAGTGTGCTTTGAGCGACTCCAGGACCTCTGTCATTCGTCTGGAATCCAGCAATTCTGCAGGATTGGGTGGCAAGACACCACTCGGCATAATCGACAGATTGGCGACCGCTGTCTCCTGACAAAAGGCTAACGGTTGCCCGTGTCCCCCTAGGAGATTTGACAACCCTTGGACATTGCTAACGTGCCAAGTCATCGCCACAGTCGGCCGACGTAAATCAGCATCAATCAAGAGGGTCTTGATCTTGCTATCTGCGAAGACAACGGCTAAATTACTGGCAACGGTTGACTTGCCTTCTGACGGCCCAGAACTCGTCACGACCATCGTCTTGAGCGGTTCGTCCACCATAGAGAAGCGAATATTAGAGCGAATCGTTCGGAACATCTCTGATACTGAGCTTTTAGGATCTTTGAGTGTCACCAAAGAAACCGGCGACTGTGCTATTAATTTACTTTTCTTTTTAAACATCAATCACACCCGATTCCTTTCCCTTTTGGCACGTCTCTGAAGATGTCCGATATCGTGACTTCCCGGCTCACTCGTTGTGTCCTGAGATGTGACTGAGTCATGATGCGGGAACACCGGCTTCGGCTCGTCTACTCTGGTTTCCGCTGGATGCACGGCTTGCGGCGTTGGTTCCGACTCATCTTTCGACCGTTTAACATGTTTGTAGACTGGCGGTGCCGCTTCTGCTGTCTCGCCGAATACTGCTTCTAGTTGGGTTGCTTTGATCTCGCGTGGTCCCATCTTAGAAACTTCAGCCAAGAGCGGTAAGCCCAGTGTTTCCGTGATAAACTTACTATCTTTTAGTGTTTTGTCCAACAGCTCCAAGACAAGGGCTAGACCTAAACCAATCAGGAGGCCGGCAACCAAACCAATCGCAGCATTGAGCTTAAGGTTAGGAGAGACGGGTGTTTCGTTTTTCATCGCTTTTGAGATGATTGAAACAGTAGAACCTTTCCACATCGCTGTCGCTTTTTCAGAAAAGACGTTCGCTGTTTCATTGGCAACTTTTTCCGCCACTTCAGCTGATGGGCTTTTGGCAGAGATATCAAACATCTGCGAATTTTGCGTTTGCGTAACTGCGATCATCTGATTCAAAGTACCAACTGGCAATTGAATGCCGGCCTCTTGCACCAAGCGCTCAGAAACTTCCTCTAGCACGGTTGACGATTTGATTAAGTCTTTATAGGTATTAATCAACAAGACATTCCCATTGATCTCTGATTGGGTACTATTATTAGCCTGCTCGCCTCGTTGGTCAGTGACCACAATCAGCTCAGTCTTAGAGGCATACTCAGGTTTGATGAAAAAAACAGTCGTGACAAGCGTCACCCCCAAACCAACAATGCCCAACATCACGATTAAAGCGATGCGTTTTTTTATAATATTTAGTACTTCTTCTAAACTGACTGTTTCTTCCACGAAATATATCCTTTTCTTTGTCGTCTCAACTATTCCCCGAGACGTTTTTTACCATCAAACAAGGCGTATCTTAGGCTGTTTTTAAGATAACAGCTGTCACACCCCTAGGGCTTACCCTTTTTTCTAACTAATGCTTTAAGTGTAACACATTAAGGGGTATAAATGCAAATATATTCTGAATGTCATCTTAAGCTCCTGACGACTTATTCGTTTTTTCCAAAAACGTTTTTGCCTCTTGATTTATTTTTGCCAAATCAAGCCCTTGTTGTTTGGCGGCAAAAACACAGCCGCAATAGCATTGGCGGTAGATCTCATACTCGCCACACATCTCGACCGACCGGCGATAGCCGTCATTTTTTTTAAAGTCACTGGGCAAATAATTGACTGCATAGATTTTTTGCACGTCCAGACCGACTTCGTTGATGACCTGACTGTTCTTATGTGGGGAAACCGTCAGTGCGCTGCCGAAATAATCAAAACCTAGTGCCACGGCTTTTTCAGCGACAATATCTAGCCGCATCTGAAAACAAGCCGTACACCGCTTGCCTCCCTCGAATTCTGCGGCCAAACCTTTTTGGATGACCATCTGATGAAAAGCTTGGGGTGCATAGGGACTTGCGATAAAGTCGACCTTAGCGCCCGTTCGGTCATTGAAATCTTTGATAAACGTCTCTTGGACTTGCTTGCGCCGCTCGTACTCACTTGCCGGATGAATGTTTGAATTGGCAAACAAAATCGTCACATCAGCGTGAGCGCACAGATATTCTAAGCTATAAGTGCTACACGGCGCACAACAACTATGGAGCAAAATCGTCGGCCGCACTGCCTTCGCCTGCCAATCCCTTATGACTTGTTGTAACACATGATCATAATTCACTTTTTGACCAGCTGCATACTTGGTCAAAATTTCTGTCGCATTTTTCATCTATTACTAAACTCCTTAGGTACTTCAGATATGCTCAACAGCTGTCAGTCAATTGTCGTCAATTGTAGTCCCCTAACAAACCGACCTCGCCTAATAGCTATCACGCTATCCCGACTCAGAGATACAAGCTGACATCAGGTGTCCAATACTGAACTCTCCAAGCGCAACCGGCTACTTAATAAGTCCCGCAATGGCCTTCAGAAGCGCAATTGATCACTTAAAAAGTACCAAAATGGACTTCGGAAGTGCAATTGACCACTTAAGAAGTCCAATATTGGTCTTGAGAACTTCGATCGACCACTTAAAAAGTCCGATAATGGTCTTGGAAAGATCTCAAAATTGACCAAAAAAGACAAATTTATGCGTTCATCGCCTTAAATCGCTCGATGAACTGTTCAAAATTGGTCTTCCGAAGTCCTCGCATGCCCTTTTTAAGTCCTCAAATGACCTTCTGAAGTCCTAAATGCACTTCAGAAGTCCGGTATGACTTGCTCAAGCCCAAATAGGAGCTTTCAAAGACCCTGTCAAAACTGTCCTAATCTTCGATAACTGCCACAATATCGCCAAATAAGGCGTGCGCTTGATCAACCACTTGATTGTCCGCTCTTGTGTCTGCGGCACTTGCTGTCGATGTCTCAGGTGCTGCCGACACTTCTTCCGAAGTTTGTTGTTGCCGCAGCTGAGCATATTCTGTCCGAAGGGTTGACCAATCCCCTGCTGTCAAAGCGATAATTTCGGGAGCAAACCCGACAATGTTTGACATGAAATTGCCAAATTGCACTCGTAAGTCTTCATTTTGCCCCGCTTTTTTGGCAATCAATTCACTATCAAAGGTTACCACAACGAAGCTTTTGGAAGCGGCAACGGCTGTGGTGTTTTGGAGCAGCGACTTGCCAAAACCACTGCCAAAAGAATTGATGACTTCTTCCCAAGCCCCCTGAATAGCTTGGCGTGCTTCGTTTGTCGCTTCAGAAAGCGCCTTAAAGACAAAGTCTTTACTATAATAGGGAGCTGTTTTCGCCGCCGCTTTTTTGTCAGGCAAGGCTTGGTGTGTGACTGGTGCTTGGAATTGTCCAGACTGGAGTTGTTGTGTCAACTCTGCGACCTGTCCTTGCAAGTCCGCAATCACTTGCCCGTAATCGACTGTGGATAAAGCGGGTAAAGGCTCAGCTAGGCGCATAGTCATGACATCGGCTGCTATTTTTTCTTGCGTGGTATTTTTCAACGTCTGCATGGTCTCCATCGCAATATCAATCCAAACAAAGAGTTGCGCTTTGGTCAGTTGTGCAGAGAGACTATCAGCCAAGAGCATGTCTCTAAAATAGGCCATCAAGTCTTCCGTAAAGCGACTCATATTTTTACCAGCTGCAAAAACTTGTTCCAACTGTGTCAAGGCGGCCTCAACATCTTGCTCAGCAACCGCTTGAACATAGGCTGCCAAGGCTTGTTTTGAGATCGCACCTGTGACCAATAACGCCACATCTAGCGTCAGCCCTTGATCAGAAAAACTCAAAGCCTGATCCAGAGTCGAGAGCGCATCCCGCATCCCCCCATCTGCCGCCGCGGCAATCACTTCAACTGCCGCCGGCTCGAAAGGAACTGCTTCTTTTGCCAACACATCTGACACATGCTGGCTAATGTCTTGAACCGTAATCGCACGAAAGGCGAAACGTTGGACACGAGACAAAATCGTTGCGGGGATTTTCTGAATCTCTGTCGTTGCTAGAACAAAGACCACATTCTCTGTTGGTTCTTCCAATGTTTTCAGCAGCGCATTGAAAGCTCCTGTTGTCAGCATATGGACTTCATCAATGATATAAACTTTATAGCGAGCTCGAGAGGGTGCGTAGGTTGATTTATCCCGAATCTCACGGATTTCATCGACTCCATTATTAGATGCCGCATCTAACTCAATCACATCCTCCAAAGCGCCGGCGGTTACCGCCTGACAGATATCACAAGTATTACACGGCTCCCCATCAACCTGATTGGGACAATTGATGGCTTTAGCAAAAATCTTGGCAGCGGACGTTTTCCCTGTCCCTCTAGGGCCAGAAAAAAGATAGGCATGAGAGATTTGATGGCTGACGATGGCGTTTTTTAACGTTCTAGCGACAACTTCCTGTCCGACCATCTCATCAAAGCGTTGGCTGCGATATTTACGATATAAGGCTTGATAACTCATTTGACTTCCTCTCGCTCAACTGAAAATTGGTCAAAGTGCCAATCGGTTTGATCTATTAAAATCGCAACAAAAGTTTCCAGAAAGGCTTGGTCGACTTGGTCATAGCCATTTGTCACGACTGAGTCCAGATCCAGCACACCTAATAACTGACCGCCTTTGAACATTGGCACGACAATTTCAGAACGTGCCGCAGCATCACAGGCGATATAGTTGTGATGTTGGGTCACATCATCCACAATAATCGTCTGACCTTTGGCTGCTGCTTCGCCACAGACACCTTTGCCAAGCGCAATATTGACACAAGAAACGCCCCCTTGAAAAGGTCCTAAGACTAACTTCTCTCCATCAAATAGGTAAAAACCGACAAAGGCTTGCTGAGGCAGAGTCTGTGCCAATAGTGCTGACGCATTGGACAGATTGGATAAGGCATTGCCTGTATCGTCAAGCAAAGCCTTGAGTTGCAAACATGCTAAGTCATATTTTTCTTGTTTCGACATCTTTTTCACCTGATTTTTCTGATATAATGGTTGTAACAGTTGCCACTCAAATAGGCTTTTAGGGCACTTCTAATCACTCACTGAACTTTTTACTCTCTGAAACAGATGACTCGTCTAATAGGGCGAGCACCACAAGCCCTGCGTGTCATGACTTGTGGTGTTCAACGACTTCAGACAAGCAGTCTGACCATAAGCGGACATGAGTTAGATGAGTTGTTAAAGAGGCCCTAATCCTTTTGAGAGGTATCTTTATCATTATATCAAATTTTGGAGATAAATAAATATGAACCTTGATGACATTCGCGTGGATATTGATGCCTTAGATGCCCAACTCATTGACCTGCTCGAGACACGGATGGCTTTGGTGTCACAGGTCGTGACGTTTAAACAAATGACCGGCGGACGTGTCTTGGATAATACGCGGGAGTTAGCTATCTTAGCTAAGGTCGCTCATCATATCGACAACCCCGAGTTCAGAGAGACGATTATCAATACATTTAAAGACATCTTAAAAAATTCACGCGCCTATCAAGACAAGATCTTAAACAACTGATTTTAAACAACTAAAGGAGCACACGATTATGAGACGTTATTATCATGATATATTGATTTGGTCAGCGCTGGCAATCGTCATCGGAGTCGTCACTGGTGCGCTTGATGCCTTATTCGGAATCGTCTTATTGCAGATTTCTGATTTCCGGACAGAACACTTCGCTTATCTGATTCCCTTTCTAGCCCTCGCCGGTCTCCTCATCACTTTTTTCTATCAACGCTTTGGCAAGGTCGCAGGTCGCGGCATGGGATTGGTTTTCAGCGTTGGCCATCAATCTGATGATGTGATTCCCAAGCGCTTGATTCCAATGGTGATGATTAGCACTTGGTTGACCCACCTTTTCGGCGGCTCTGCCGGACGAGAGGGTGTCGCCATCCAAATCGGTGCGACTTTTGCTAATTTCTTCGGAGATATTGTCGGTGTCAAAAACCGCCATATTATTGTGATGATCGGGATGGCGGCTGGTTTTAGCGGGCTATTCCAAACACCTTTTGCAGCGACTTTGTTTGCCGTGGAAGCCTTGGTCGCAGGCGTCATCGCCTATCGTGCTATGGTACCTGCCTTGATTGCCAGTATCACCGCAGCCCAAACGGCTCACGCTTTAGGTCTTGAAAAATTTACCTTTAGCTTGACCAAGCTCCCAACACTCGACAGCGGACTAACGCTCAAACTTCTGATCTTCGGAATTGCCTTTGGCCTGACTGGCTTTGCTTTTTCATGGCTACTTGCCGAAGCCAAAGCACGCCTGACTGTTTACTTGCCCAATCCTTACCTTAAAATAGCACTTGGTGCTGTCCTCCTCTCTGTTCTCTTTATCTTACTCGGCAATGGTAGATATTCAGGCCTTGGGACGAACTTGATTGCTGCAGCATTCGGCGGCAGACACCTCATAGCTTGGGACTTTATCCTCAAGCTGTTACTCACCGTCTTGACTTTGTCGATTGGTTTTCAGGGTGGCGAAGTAACCCCACTCTTTGCCATCGGCGCAACCTTAGGCGCAAGTCTAGCACTCGCCTTTGGTCTGCCGATTCCCTTTGTGGCAGCGCTTGGTTATGCTGCCGTATTTGCCGCTGCCACTAACACTTTCTTTGCCCCAGTGTTGATTGGCTGCGAAATCTTTGGCTATCAGCTCATGCCTTATT
This sequence comes from Streptococcaceae bacterium, assembly GCA_031270325.1. Lineage (GTDB taxonomy): Bacteria > Bacillota > Bacilli > Lactobacillales > Streptococcaceae > Pseudolactococcus. Next base: position 16,799 of record JAISXW010000012.1, on the reverse strand, counting down.
TATTGATTACCGTCCTAATCAGCTACACCTTAAATTTCAACAAATCAATCTACACGGCCCAAACCTTTTTGCAACTCAAGCAAACTGATACCCTCTCCTAAGCTTAACCGTATCAGCACTGGATGACACCTCAACTCTTGCAGACGGACCATTCATGCAAATGATAGAAAGAGAACTCATGATTTCAAAAAAAGACATAAAAGACCGTTTTGACCGAACGATTGGCGGCGCATTCCAAGGGATTGATATCATCACTGATAAGCAAACTGGTGTCCAATACCTCCTCGCAACAAAAGACGGAGGAGGAGGTCTCTCTCCTTTGATTGATCAGGACGGCAAGCCCTTATTGGCAAAAACAGCTGTCGAAGCAAAAACCGACCCGAAAGCCATTTCCCCTTTTTAGTCGGTCTATGACTGACCCAGTCATCAAAGTCGACTCGCAATCTATCCTACTCGCCCCATTGCGACTCGCCGACGAAAGCCGGTATTCATGTCGACCGCAACTTACCATGGAGATTTAGGAAAATTACCATGGAGGTTTGGGTAAATTACCATGGTAGTTTACCAAAGTTACCATGGTAAGTTGGCACTAGCTCTCAAAGATTTTTCTGACACACGATTGAACCAACGACAAAAGCCCCTCTAAATCTGAGATTTAGAGGGGCTTTCTCGTCAGTCGACTTGATTAAACTTCAAACAACAAGTCGCCATAAGCTGGTACTGGCCAAGCTGCCTTGTCAACAATTACTTCAAGAGCATCAATTGGGTCACGAAGATCGTTCATAGCTGGGAAGACTGTATCATGGAAGAACTTAGCTGTGACCACACCTTCTTCAAGCAAGCTCGCTTCAGCAATCGCTGATTCCAATTTAGTCAAAGCATCTTGCGCTGTGACTAACAAAGCAGAGACTTTAGCTAGAGTTGCGATTTGAACTGTCGCTTCAACGCCAGCAGCTTTAACTGCATTGACAGTATCCGCAAGCGTCTTCGTATATTTGATAACCGCAGGAATATACTGTTTAGATGCCATCTCAATCATCGTCAAAGCTTCAATATTGATGACTTTCGTATAGTTTTCATAACGGACTTCTTCACGCGCTTTTAATTCCGCTGGAGTCAAGACACCATATTTGGTATAAAGATCAATGACTTCTTGTGAACCCATCACTTCCGTTGCTTCGACCATGTTTTTAAGATTTGGCAAGCCACGTTTTTCAGCTTCTTTAACCCATTCATCTGAATAGCCATCGCCATTGAAGATAATCCGTTGGTGTGCCTTAGCCCATTCAGAAATCAAAGCATCAACAGCTTGATCGAAATCAGTCGCACCTGATAAACGTTCTGCTGCAGCTTCAAAACTTTCTGCAACGATTGTATTCAAAACAATATTTGGTCCTGCAATCGAATCGCGTGAACCAACCATCCGAAATTCAAACTTATTACCCGTAAAGGCAAATGGAGACGTTCTATTCCGGTCAGTTGCATCTTTAGAAATATCTTTGAGGGCAGCTGAACCCGTTGTCAAAATACCACCTTCAATAGAAGTTTCAGCTTTTCCTCTGGCAATGTATTGTTTCAAAACATCATCTAATTGAGAACCCAAGAAAACTGAAATGATTGCCGGTGGCGCTTCGTTAGCGCCAAGTCGGTGATCATTACCCGGATCAGCAGCAGAAGCACGTAAAAGTCCTGCATAAGTATCAACAGCTTTCAAGATAGAGACCAAGACAACCAAAAATTGTTTATTGGCATGTGGCGTGTCCCCTGGTTCCAAAAGGTTTTCCCCTTTGTTAGTCACAAGCGACCAGTTATTGTGTTTCCCAGAACCATTGACACCTGCAAAGGGTTTCTCATGGAGCAAAGCCTTCATGCCATGTTGGCAAGCAACGCGTTTCAAGGTTTGCATTACCACTTGGTTATGGTCAACTGCAACATTGGCGTCATCATAGATCGGCGCAATTTCATGTTGGGCTGGGGCTACTTCGTTATGTTGTGTTTTAGCCGTAATACCGACTTTCCACAAGTCTTCATTGACATTTTTCATAAAGCCAGCAACACGTTGGCGAATCGTTCCGAAATAATGGTCGTCTAATTCTTGACCTTTAGGCGCTGCTGCACCAAATAAAGTCCGACCGGCATAGATCAAGTCTTTACGTTCAAGAAATTTTTTGCCATCCACTAGGAAGTATTCTTGTTCTGGGCCTACTGACGGTGTCACACGTGTTACGTCAGATTTACCAAATGCTTGCAACAACTTGATAGAAGCATCAGAGATCGTTTGCATAGAACGGAGTAGCGGTGCTTTTTGGTCCAGTGCTTCACCATTATAAGAATAAAAAGCTGTTGGAATCAAAAGCGTTGTCCCTGCAGCATCGTGGCGGACAAATACAGGCGATGTAATATCCCAAACTGTATAGCCACGCGCTTCAAAAGTCGCACGCAAACCACCTGATGGGAATGATGAGCCATCAGGTTCACCTTTGACAAGCTCTTTTCCTGAGAAAGCGTTCAAGACTTTACCTTCTGCATCAGGTGCTGTAATAAAAGCATCCTGTTTCTCAGCAGTAAAACCTGTTAAAGGTTGAAATAAATGGGCAAAGTGTGTGGCACCTTTTTCGATCGCCCACTCTTTAATCTCGTTAGCGATGATGTCAGCTGTTTCGAGATCTAAATCAAGGCCATCTGATGTTGCTTTTTTGAAGGCTTTGTAAGTTGACTTGGGCAAGCGTTGTTTCATCACAGCATCTGTGAAGACATCCTCAGCAAAGATGTCGGGAACGTTAACTTTTTCGGACATGTGTTTCTCCTGACTTTTATATGTTATAAGTTCTAACACTAAACATTATACATTTTTTTAATAGGGATTGCAACAATAGTTGTAATTTTTAGAATTTTCTCTTTACTCAAGTTGCTTGACACCTCGCTTTAAGCCTGCCACTGAGCAATAGACAAGTCTTAGCAAGCAAAGTTAAAAACACCTCCATCGTCAATCTGACGGGAGATGTCCTTATGATCTCATCAATAAAGATAGAGATAGTTATCAAGTTCCCATTGTGACACAAACTGAGCGTAAGATGCCCACTCAACTTTTTTCGTTGCCACAAAATTCGTATAGATATGTTCGCCTAACGCTGCTTTGACGACCTCATCGCCACGGAGTGCTTTGACTGCATTATGAAGCGTTGAAGGCAAATCAGTAATCCCCACAGCCTTGCGCTCATCGCCACTCATCATATAGATATTATTCTCAACTGGCGCTGGTGCTTCAATCTGACGGGCAATGCCGTCAAGACCACATTCGAGCAAAACTGCCAGTGCCAAGTAAGGATTAGCCGTTGGATCGACCGAACGAAGTTCCAGACGCGTTCCTTTGCCACGTGAGGCAGGTACCCGAACAAGTGGCGAGCGGTTTCGGCCAGCCCATGCAATATAAACAGGCGCTTCATAGCCAGGCACTAGCCGTTTATAAGAATTAACGGTTGGATTGGTAATAGCTGTGAAGTTATAGGCGTGTTCCAAAATGCCACCAAGAAAATGATACGCTGTTTGAGAAAGCTCTAACTTTCCTTTAGGGTCATAGAAAGCATTGTTGCCATCGGCATCAAATAAGGACATATTGCAGTGCATCCCACTACCGTTGATACCAAAGTTCGGCTTTGCCATAAAGGTCGCATACAAGCCATGCGCCCGTGCCACCGTTTTGACCACCAACTTAAAGATTTGGATATTATCACAAGCAGTCATAACATTGGTGTATTTGAAATCAATCTCGTGCTGGCCGACAGCAACCTCATGATGACTCGCCTCAACTTCAAAGCCCATGTCGGTCAAAACATTGACAATTTCACGTCGGGTATTGTCTGCTGAGTCCGTTGGTGCCAAGTCAAAATAGCCGCCTTGATCATTCGCTTCAAGCGTTGGTTCGCCTTTGGCATCTAGCTTAAACAAAAAGAATTCAGGTTCTGGTCCCAGATTAAACGATTGAAAACCTGTCTTTTCCATGTGACCAAGCGCCCGTTTCAAATTACCACGAGGATCTCCCGCAAAAGGTGTGCCGTCAGGGTTATACACATCACAAATCAAACCGGCTACTTTCCCATTTTCATCGCCCCAAGGAAAAATAAGCCAAGTGTTCAAATCAGGATATAGATACATGTCAGACTCATTGATTCGGACAAAACCCTCAATAGAGGAGCCGTCAAACATCATCTTATTGTCAAAAATCTTGTCAAGCTGTTCCTCAGTTGCAGGCACTTCCACATTTTTAAGTGTCCCCAAAATATCTGTAAACATTAAGCGCAAAAAAGTCACATTCTTTTCTTTGATCTCTCTGCGAATATCTGCAGCTGTAATTGTCATCTCGTCATCTCCTTTGTTCATGCATCGCTTAGCGTAAGGTTGATTTAGGTTTATTAAATCTTGATTGCTGCATAATTTCTTGCTCTAAGATCTTGCGAACCTCCGCATCAGTAATGGATTGGTTCTTGACTTTCGCCAAATCTTCTTTGCTTTTTTCATAGACCCGCTTGATGCCCGCAATATTTAAACCTTCAGTCAGATAATCTTTAATTTCAAGCAAGACATCCATATCATTGAGCGAGTACATTCGGCGATTGCCGTCATTTCTCGCTGGGAAAATCAAATCTTGATCTTCATAATAGCGAATCTGACGGGCTGTTAAATCCGTCAATTTCATCACTGTGCCAATCGGAAAGACAGCCATTGAGCGTCGTAGTTCACGTTCTTTCACGCAATACACCTCCTACTTCATCATAACCTCTATCTTCTCATTATATAGTGCGTTTTCTGAAAAGTCAATGACTACTGTCAGATAAACTCACATCTCTACCAAAACGCCTTGTCATCCCACTCGCTAATCCATTCACCGCTCAATCATTATCGTTATTGCGAATGATGTCTCCCTGATAATTGATCATGCCCGGTGCGACCATCTCAATCGACAAACCCGCCTGATCAAAGATATGACTCGCACGATAAGCTTTGTTTGTTGTCCGGCAAATCACATAATAATGCTGCTTAGCATCTAATGCAAACTTGCCTTCTTCGACATCATCAATTGGAATATTCACAGCTGTCGGAATATGACAACTTTCAAATTGCTCCCGTGGTCGAACGTCTATGACCTTAAGCTCTGAAATTGCTAACTGTTCAAAGGCTGCTAAGCTCAAAATATTAAAGGCCATTGCTCAAATGCTCCGGATAATCATAGCCTAAATGTGCATAGGCCTTTGCCGTCGCACATCTGCCTTGACGTGTCCGAATCAAAAAGCCAGACTGAATCAGATAGGGTTCATACATATCTTCTAATGTGTCACGTTCTTCTGAGATATTGACCGCAAGTGTCCCCAGACCAACCGGACCACCTTGATACATCTCAATCATTGTTTTGAGGATTTTTTGGTCAACATAATCAAGACCAGAGGCATCCACCCCTAACATCTTCAAAGCCTGACGTGTGATGCCATCGTCAACAACCCCAGTGCCTTTAATCTGGGCAAAGTCTCTGACACGTTTCAACAAGCGATTGGCAATTCGAGGTGTCCCACGACTCCGGCGGGCAATCTCATGTGCCCCATCACCTGTGATCTCAACCTCAAAAATATCCGCCGTCCGTGCGACAATTTCTGTCAAATCTGCCTCGTCATAATAAGCCATGTGGGCATTGATCCCAAAGCGAGCTCGGAGTGGATTTGACAACATCCCCGCACGTGTCGTGGCACCGATCAAGGTAAAGGGTGGCAACTCCAAATGCACACTCCGACTGGCATCCGCACCACCGATCATGATGTCAATGTAGAAGTCCTCCATCGCACTGTACAGCACCTCCTCGACCGACATCGGCAAGCGATGAATCTCGTCAATAAAGAGCACATCGCCAGCTTCTAATTCATTTAAAATCGCAACCAAATCGCCAGCTTTTTCAATGGCCGGACCAGAAGTTTGTTTCATCGCCACACCGAGTTCATTGGCAATGACAAAAGCCATCGTTGTTTTACCAAGCCCCGGCGGGCCAAAAAGCAGCACATGATCTAGGGATTCTTCACGCAACTTAGCCGCTTGAACGAAAATATCAAGCTGTTCTTTGATTTTATCCTGACCAATATATTGGCTGAGATACTGAGGTCTCAGCGTCCGCCCAAGGAGACTTGTGTCCTGTTCCAGATCATCGGCTTGCAAGCCCCCTGACATTAATTTTTCCTTATCCATATCTTTATTGTATCATATCTTACTAGCTGACAGAGCCGATTGCTTTTTTGAACCGTGCCACCTTGTCACGATCACACTCTCCCCCTAGTTCGTCAACCCTTATCAGAGTTTTGAACCCCCTCGCTTGACGGTTGAGCTCAATGACCTTGAGCTTTGCGGGAAAAGCGCTTGTTGTTTTGGTCAAAAGGACAAGTCCTTTTGAAATACTGAACACAGTCCCAAAAACACCCCTCGCAAGGCAACGGATCAGCCACCACGCCAATTCGAGCCAATCTCGCAAGGCAAGGAAATCCGCCCTAGCAAGACTCGGAAAACTTCCCATGGGAAGTTGCTCAAACTCCCATGGGAGTTTTACTAAATCCCCATGGGAGTTTTGCTAAATCCCCATGAGAGTTTTGCTAAATCCCCATGGGAGTTTTACTAAGTTACCATGGGAGTTTTGCCAACTGCTCTTGACGGCTTGGTAAAAGGGCTTCTCCTTTTGTCGCGACCGTTTCCGGTCATGATCAGATGCGTTCGCCCAAACCCATCAAAAAAACAGCTTGAAACTATTTCATTAATAGTTTCAAAGCTGTTTTGATAAAGCCTTCGGTCGTATCGGTGCGACCTTCTAACTGTTTTTGAACTTTTTTAAGTTCAGTCGCTCGGTAGCCTAAGGCGGCTAGCGCTTCAATGGCATCGGTCAAAGCGGTATCATCTGCTACTTTCGCCTCGTTCAAGGTTGCGGCCACCTGCTCAAACTTGCCTTCAAGATCCAAAACCATCTGGCTCGCTGTCTTTTTACCAACACCGGGAAACTTCGTCAGGTAGTGAATGTCGCCACTATCAATCGCTGCGACCAAGCCAACATTATCATCGGCTGCAATAATCGCCAGCGCTGACTTAGGACCAATACCTGAAACAGAAATCAGCTGTAAAAACAAACGTTTCTCGGTTTCATCAGTAAAGCCATACAGCGTGTGGGCATCATCTCGAATGACTTGGTGAACATAGACTGTGATTTCGGCATTGAACAGGTTGGAGAAGGCATAGGGATTGGCCACATGAAGCAGATAGCCAACGCCTGAGACGTCCAGCACCAGATAAGTCGGTGTAATTTTGTTTAAAATGCCTTTAAGATATTCGTACATAGTTTCTTTCTATTTAATAGGGGGGATGATAAGAGCAGCACGGTCATTTGATAACTATTAAATACTGACAGCTACAAAATCAGCAGAAGTGCCGTTGTGATATTGGGTTCAGAACTGCGTTTGCCAGCCGCCCTTGTGGGATTGTCAACTCACTTGTTCGTTGGCAAAAAGACTAGGATTGGGATGCGCTGTATCCGAAGTCATCTGGTTCAGAACTGTGTCTGCCAGCCGCCCTTGTGGGATTGTTGAATGCGTCTGAACATTTTTTCTAGGTCCGTGTTGGAGAAAGCTACGAGGGCTGGTCTGCCGTGTGGGCAATTGTAGGGGTTGGCACATTGGGCAAGTTGTTGTAACAAATCCCGTGCGCTTGCGCCATCCAGATACATATTCGCCTTGATTGAACTCTTGCAAGCAATCATAATCGCCAAATCTTCCCGATACTTCTTGACCGATACCTCTCGCCCATCTAAGAGCAAGTCAATCAATTCATAGGTCGCCGCTTCAACTTCATCATCATTCATCCAAATCGGATGCTCCCGTAAAATCAGTTGAGTGTCGCCGTAAGCAGACAAGTAAACCCCTGCTTCTGCCAACAAATCCTGTTTTTCAAGGACTGTCAAGCAATCATTTTGCGGTAAACTGATGAAAATCGGGGTCAACAGTTGCTGTTGATCATAGCTCACTTGACCGATTTTATCTCGATAATACTCATACTTGACCCTTTCCTGTGCAGCATGTTGGTCAACGATATAGAGACCTTCCGGCGATTGACAGAGCAAATAAGTCCCATGCAGTTGAGCTAAAAATTCAAGTTCTGGGAAAGTCGACTGGCTCGCCTGTTCATCTAATGTCACGGTTTCAAAGCGTTCAAGCGCTTGAGCAGTTGGCTCAGCCCCTTCTACTGCTTGTGCCTCAGTCAAGTCCGCAAGTGGCATTGGCATTGCTTCAAACGGCATCGTCTCCTTGACCTCAAAAGCCTGATTCGCTACCGTTTGATACGGCACTTGAGCTTGTAAGTCTGGCTGAACGGTGGCTAGTTTGGGTTGCCGATTCAAGTTTTCTAAAGCATCTGGTATCAGTGTTTGCGAGCCTAAAGCCTGACTGATGGCTTGCGTGATCAGCGCCATCAACTCCTGTTCTTTAGAAATCCGCACCTCTTGCTTGGTCGGATGAACATTGACATCTGCTAAAAAGGGGTCGATCTTAATCGCAATCACGGCGATTGGAAAACGGCCAACCATTAACTTAGAGCCGTAGCCTGCGACAATGGCACGGTTGATGAGGAAGTTTTTGATATAGCGCCCATTGAGCAAGACGGTGATATAGTTGCGATTGGCACGGGTCAACTCTGGTAAACTGACATAACCACTGACTTCAAAATCCAAATCCCTACTTGTAATCGCCAGCATTTTCTTGGCTGTTGAAATCCCATAAACACCAGCAAGTGCCTGACGCAAGTCCCCTGTCCCAGCTGTCGTCATCATCTCTCGCCCATCATTAATGAGCTTAAAGGCAATCTCCGGATGCGCTAAACTCAACCGATTGATGATATCTGTGATATGGCTAAGTTCCGCCTGCAAACTCTTGATGTATTTGAGTCGAGCGGGCGTATTATAAAAAAGGTTTTCGACCTTGATCCGTGTGCCTAGGCGCTTAGCTGCTGGTTCATTGGCAATGATGTCGCCACCTTTGGCAACCAGATGCGTGCCACTTGCGTCACCATTATCCGCAACTGCTGTATCAATCGTCAGTTCACTGACACTGGCAATTGAGGGCAGCGCCTCGCCACGAAAGCCTAAAGTTCTAATCCGAAAAAGATCCTCAGCAGTTTTGATTTTACTGGTCGCATGCCGCCTAAGCGCTAACGCCACTTCATCTCGGGCAATACCGACACCATTATCAATGATGTCGATTGATTTAAGTCCGGCTTCTTCAATCTTAATCGTCACTTGACTAGCCTGTGCATCAATGGCGTTTTCTAGCAATTCTTTGACGACACTAGCCGGCCGCTCAATGACCTCACCTGCTGCAATTTGATTCGCTAAGGTCTCATCTAATTCGATAATCTTAGCACGTTGTTTATCCTGTCTTGTCATGTTGTCTATTATACCATTTTTTAAACCTTGCCGTGTCTCAACGCCAACGCTTTCCTGCTTAGCACCATTTTTTTACTACGGATGATTGACAAACGGTGTTTGTGCGCTGCGCACAGCTCACTACGTACGCCCAATCATCACTGAAAAAGACACTCGTCCCGCTGTATCCCTGCCGACTAAACAGCACTTGGTTTGACCAAAAAAAGCTATCCCAAGATAACTTTGTTCAACTCGATAACAGAGTTTTAAGCTCATAGAGCTTGGTCAGGGCTTCCATCGGTGTGAGGTTCATAACATCAAGCTGCCTGACCTGTTCGACCAATTCATCACTTGCTTGAAATAAGGCGAGTTGCTCAGGCTGAGCTGCCTGTTCCTGCGAACGAGCCGAAGCAGCGCCTGCACCAGTCTCCAGTTCGGATAAGATCGTCTTAGCTCGCGTCAATAGCCCAGCCGGCAGACCCGCTATTTTAGCGACATGAATGCCATAAGATTGATCTGCTGGCCCAGATTCGATCTGATGCAGAAAGGTCACTTCGCCATTTTGTTCCAGCGTTGCCACATGCACATTGGTCAACTGCGACAGGCTATTTTCTAGCGCCGTCAGTTCATGATAGTGGGTCGCAAACAAGGTCTTTGCCCCAACTTGCTCATGGATATACTCAACAATCGCTTGCGCCAAAGCAATGCCATCATAGGTCGCCGTCCCACGTCCTAGTTCGTCAAATAAAATCAAGGAATGCGGTGTGGCACGCCGAATGGCATGATTAGCCTCCATCATCTCAACCATAAAGGTCGACTGCCCACTAATCAAGTCATCCGCTGCCCCAATCCGCGTGAAGATGGCATCAAAAATCGGCAGCTGCACCTGTTCGGCTGGGACATAACTACCGATCTGTGTCATGACAACTGTCAATGCCAACTCACGCATATAGGTTGATTTCCCAGACATATTAGGGCCGGTAATCAGTTGAATCATCGTTGTGGCATCAAACTCAATTGAATTAGGCACATATTCCTGAGCACCCATCACTTTTTCAACGACAGCATGGCGGCCATTGACGATATGAATTTCCTGTCCATTTTTGACAACTTCCGGTTGGCTATACTGATTGTTTTCAGCAACAACGGCTAAGGACTGTAAGACATCAATTGCCGCTATCGTTTTGGCTAAGTGTTGAAGCCTTGCGATGAAAGCCTCTGTTTCTTGCCGAACTTGCAGAAACAGCTCATATTCCAGAGTCGCTGAGTTTTCTTTTGCGTCTAACATCTGACTTTCAAGACGTGCCAACTCCTCTGTCCCGTAACGCTCCGAGTTCTTTAAGGTTGCTTTGCGGAAAAAATGTCGTGGCACTTGTCCTAAATTCGCATTGGTCACATGGAAATAGTAGCCGTCTTTTCTATTGTAGTCAATTTTGAGATTGTTAATGCCTGTTTTTTCTCGCTCTTGCTGCTCAAGCGCTGCGATCCAACTCGTCCCGTCACGCATAATCACCCGATAGTCATCTAAAGTTGCGTTAAACTCACTGTTGATAATATTGCCTTCTGTAATCGTCGCAGCAGCATTGGGGTCAATCGCAGTCGTAATCAAGTCTAGCAACTCTGGCATCGGGTCAAGCTGTGCCGTCAAGTCTTGCAAGATAGGCGCATTCATCTGAGTCAACACCCCTTGAATCATCGGGACATTTGATAAGGTCTGCGCTAATTGCAGCAGGTCTTTAGGATTGGCTTTACCAAAAGACACACGTGATGCCAAACGTTCAATATCATAAACACCTTTTAAGGTTTCCGTCAAATCAGACCGCTCAAAGAAGTGAGCCAAAAAGGTCTGAATAATCGCTTGCCGAGTTTGAATGGCTGAGGCACTGACCAAAGGCCGATCAATCCATGTCCGCAACAGACGCGTCCCCATGGCAGTCTTAGTCTCATCCAACAGCCAATACAAACTGCCGTGCTTTTTGCCCGTCCGTGCATTGTAGAGCAAGTCCAGACTTTTTTTGCTCGCTGCATCCATGAGCAAGAAATCCTTGATTTCATAATGTTGCACCGCCTGCAAATGAGACAAGTGCCTTTTTTGTGTGGTCAAAATATAATTCAGAAGTTTGGACGCCACAGCAATTTCTAACTCAGTTAAGGCATCATCAATCAAATCATGCTGTGCCGCTGCTGTCAATTCCTGCGATACCAAGACATTTAAGTGGGTTTCCAAAATCTGTCTTTGCGCATCATCTGTTGATAGCTCGTAGCCCACCACCACTTCACGTGCTTTCAGTGTCGAGATTTCATCAACGACTGCTTCAAAATCCGCCAATGTCGTCACAAAAAACTCACCCGTTGCCAAATCCAAATAGCTCAGCCCATAGGCAGAACGGTCTCGATCAATCGCTACTAAAAAGTTATTGGCCTGATCCCGATTTAAAGCATCAACGGCAGTCCCTGGGGTAATCACTTGCACCACATCACGCTTGACCACGCCGACCGCTGTTTTGGGGTCTTCTAACTGCTCTGCCACGGCAACTTTATAACCCAGATCAATTAAGGTATCAATATATTGCTGAACACTGTGATGGGGAACACCTGCCATCGGAATTGGGGTGTCAGAATTTTTATTGCGTGAGGTTAGCGTCAGCTCAAGAATCTGTGCCGCCTTGACCGCATCGTCATAAAAAAGTTCATAGAAATCCCCCATCCGAAATAGCAAAAAAGCATCTGGATAGTTTTCCTTAATCTCCAGATACTGTTGCATGCCGGGTGAAATTTTTGCTGTTGCGTTTGATTGCTCAATGCTCACGATAAAGTTCCTCGTTAATCTGTGTTTCAATGGTTTGTAGCAGATGTTGCAAAAGCTCATTGGCCGCAACCAACTTGCGCCGATAGTCGATAATCAAAGGTGTCTGATTTAATTGTGCCTCAATCTCTTTGACCCGTGTCATCGTTTCTTGATAGGCTTGATACTTATCAATTTTTTGATATAAGGCTGCTTCTTGCGCCATGGTCTTCATCTCGGTTTCCATGTCATAGAGCGATTTAGCTTGCTTGAGACGACTTTCCGCCGCTTGAAATTCAAGCACGATTGGATGTTGGGCTAATTTGCTTAAAAGTGCCGCAACTGCGGTGTCATAATCAGCTTGTGCTTGTTCAAAAGGTTTGGATGGCATCTTGTATGTCTCTTTCAAAGTGCGCTGCACTGCTTTCATCACGACACGTGATAAGTAAGGTATCCGCACCGGCAATCGTCCCCAAAATCTCCGGACGTTCTGACGCATCAATCGCATTGGCGACAATATCTGCTTCCCCTAGACCAGTATGACAGACAATGATAAATGCCGCCCGACTCACATTTAGGACATAAGCCGAAAGCGTGTCGCGCAAATTGATGTTAGTCCCAACCAGTCCAGTCTGTTCAGAGGTACTATCCTGATCAAAAGCCGTATAAAAGCTGCCTGCTTCATGGCGGTTTTTAATCATCCCAAGCTCCCGAATATCTCTTGACAAAGTCGCTTGTGTCGTTGTGACACCTTGCTGCATCAACAGCTGTGATAAGTCTTCTTGTGTCTCTATTTTATGAGTTTGAACCAATTGCCGAATAATCTGTTGCCGTTCTCGTTTTTTCATACTGCATATTATACCACAAAATGAATATTTATGCTTTCTCGCAGGCTCGTCGCAGATAAATTGCTTTCACTAAAAAATTACATCTCTGACGGCGCTTCAACACCCAATAGTCGGAGACTTTCTTTCAAGACAACACCTGTCGCATAGGACAAGGCAAGACGTGCTGGTCTATCGGCATTATCGTCCAGAATCCGCGTATGCGCATAATATTTATTGAAGGCCTGAGCCAGATTAATGACATATTTGGCAATGACTGAGGGTTCAAAAGTTCTAGCTGCCCTAGCGACAAATTCAGAAAAAGTCTGCAAGAGCTTGATAATCTCCCAACTCTCAGCATCCTTGAGTGACAAGTCAAGCCCTGCCACTTCTGCCGGCTGAAAGTCAGCCTTGCGCAAAATAGATTGAATCCGTGCATGCGCATATTGCACATACGGTCCCGTTTCGCCTTCAAATGACACCATGTCTTCCAAATTAAAGTCATAGCCATTCAAACGTTCATTTTTGAGGTCATAAAACTTGATTGCACCCACACCAACGGCGTGTGCCACGGCTGCCTTGTTTGGCAAGTCAGGATTTTTGGCATCAATCTGTGCTTGGGCACGGCTAATCGCTTCATGAATCGTTGGCTCTAGCAAAATCACATTGCCCTTACGTGTTGACAATTTTTTACCAGCTCTTGTGACCAAGCCAAATGGCACATGCTCAATATCATCCGACCAGTCATAGTCCATTTTTTCCAGCACCGCTTTGAGCTGTTTGAAATGACCTGACTGTTCTTGACCAACGACATAAAGCGATTTGACAAATTTATAGGTCCGCTTGCGATAAAGTGCTGCAGCTAAATCACGTGTGATGTAAAGTGTTGCCCCATCAGATTTTTTGATTAGGGCGGGATGTTCAAAGCCTTCTAGCTCGACCACTGTCGCCCCTTCTGACAGGGTCAAGAGATGTTTTGCCTCAAGAATATCAATGATTTCAGCCATTTTATCATTGTAAAAGGCCTCGCCATTCATGCTGTCAAATTCAACCCCTAACTCTGTATAAATGCGGTCGAATTCTACGAGAGACTCATCACGGAACCATTGCCAAAGCGCCAGTGCTTCAGGATCACCCGTTTCAAGTTTGAGGAACCAATCACGCGCCGCTTCATCAATCGTTGGATCGGTCTCTGCTTCAGCATTGATCCGAACATAAAGTTTGAGCAACTCTGAAATCGGATTTTGCCGAACGGCTGCTTCGTCCCCATATTTTTGATAGGCCACAATCAGCATGCCAAACTGTTTGCCCCAGTCTCCTAAATGGTTAATCTTGATTGGATGATAGCCGATCTTTTGATAAATTTTCGCCAAGGCATCACCGATCACTGTCGAGCGCAAGTGACCAATCGAAAAAGGTTTGGCAATATTTGGAGAAGACAGGTCAATCGCAATATTTTCACCAGTTTGTGCCACTGTCCCATAATCAGACCCTTGACGAAGAATATCAGACAAGACCGCTGTCGTAGTGGCGGCTTTATCAAGGAAAAAGTTGACGTAAGGCCCTACCGCAACCACTTTTTCAAAGCCAACTGTTGAGAGCCGTTCAGCAATCTCGGCAGCAATCACCTGCGGTGCTTTTCGCAGCGTTTTTGCCAATGAAAAAGCCGGAAAAGCCAAATCACCCATTTCTGATTGCTTTGGCGTTTCAAGCAAGTTAGCAAGTGCGGTTTCATTCAAAGCACCATCCAGAACAGCTGCAAGTGCTTGGGTAACTAATTGTTTATCATTCATTTGTTTACCAGTTCCTATTCAAGTTTATTGTTTATATTTTACCATATTTCCTGACAAATGGAGATGACTTGCAACAAACAAAAAGGCACACTAAATGAAAAAATAGCTGAAAAATGTGCTAGTTTTTGACCACGAATGGGCTGGGGTTGAACAACGATGGGCTCCGAGTGACCATGCGTAGTCTGGGGTTGGCCAACGATAGTCGCCGAGTGACCACGAGTGAGCTAAGGTTGAACAACGGTGATCGCCAAGTGACCATGAGTGGGCTAAGGTTGATCAGCGGTGGGCGCCGACTGACCACGAGTGAGCTAAGGTTGATCAGCGGTGGGCGCCGAATGACCACGAGTGGGCTAAGGTGGACCAGCGGTGGGCTCCGACTGACCATGAGTGGGCTAACTTTGACCAGCGGTGGGCTCCGACTGACCACGGGTGGGCTAAGGTGGACCAGCGATGGTCGCCAAGTGACCATGAGTGAGCTAAGGTGGACCAACGGTGGGCTCCAAGTGTCCATGAGTGGGCTAAGGTGGACCAGCGGTGAGCTCCTGTTGTCCACGGGTGGACTGGGGTTGATCAGCGGTGGGCTCCGACTGACCACGAGTGAGCTAAGGTGGACCAACGGTGTCGCCGAGTGACCGCATGGTCTTGAAATTCAGTAACATGCTTTGCTCAAAATAGCTAGGGCAAAAAAACAAGAGGCTCGCCCCTTGTCAGTCGTCTTGTTTAAGATTAAGCACTGTAAAAAGAATAAAGGCGCAACCAATCATGGCAAAGCTGATTAAGGGGTTGCTGATTTTAATCACGGAAAAAGCCACAAGACCGGCTAGCACAATGACGTTATTCCCCATGTTATACATGGATAACATCGCCGCACGATGTTGCGCATTGCCACTCTCTGTGATCGACTGATTTTGTAATTCGGAGAAAATATAAATCGGCAGATAGCTCAGCAGCTGGAGCAAGACCATGAGTAAAAGGGAGACGACTTGATTAGACAGCGCATAAAGACCGATAAAGGCACCGCCAATCAGTAAAAACACGACTTGCCAGATATGTTTGTCCTGATAAGCCGCCAACCACTCAAGCAAATATGGCGTGAGTAAGCCCGCCGCTTCGCCCGCCAAAAAGACCAACGCGACATATTTAACATCAACCTGAATGGCAGCCAGTTTCTCGACAAAAAAGAAGTTGATCAAAATACTAGCCAAGGTCATCAGTGAACTCGCCGCTGATAATCGGATAAATTGACGAGATTTCAAAATAGAAAAATTAAAACTCGGTCGCTCTGTTTTGGCATGGTGTGCCGAAACATCTGGCACAAAACAAGCCACGATAACACCAATTACCGTTGACACAATCGTCAGAATCAGCAAGCCATTGAGATGCACCCTGTCATATAAAAGGTAAAACAAAGCCGTCGAAACGATGAAGCCAAGCGCTGAAAAATTGCCATTGATTGCCGAAATTTTCTTGTACTGCTGTTGCTCGAAGCCTTCATAAATCAAAGCCGAAATCGTGCCAGAAGCAAAACAAGTCGCAATCCCCTCAAGCACCGCTTCGGCAACAAACCAAATCATACCATTAGCCGGCAGAAACAGCAGCCTAGCCAGACTCATCAAAAAGGTTGCCAATAAAATTGACTTTTTATAGCCGATCTTATCCGTAACCAAACCAAAAGGCACTTCGCCAAAAAAGATCACAACCTGCAAAATAAGTTGTAACAAGAAAAACTGATTGACATCTATCCCACGAGAAGTCCGAAGATAGAGCGCAACAGGGGCATAAAAAACGAGACTCGTCAAAAACGAGAGAGTGTATAAAGGCTTAGGCGAACGTGTCATGTCATAACTGCTATATAAAACGTGTAGAAATGTAGTCATTCAGAAAGAATTATATATTTCCTTTCGATAGTCATTTCTATGTTTAATTTGAAATCGTCATCAGTTGTATTCCGACATCACGAAATG
>JAISXW010000025.1 GCA_031270325.1 Streptococcaceae bacterium | reverse complement strand
TCCCCAACCGAGTCTGCGCCCCCCACTGCGTCTGCGTCACCATCTGTGTCGGCGTCACCATCTGAGTCTGCTTGACCTTATGAGTCTGCGTCTCCATCTGAGTCTGCGTCTCCATCTGAGTCCGCGTCTCCATCTGAGTCCGCATCGCCATCTGAGTCAGCATCGCCATCTGAGTCTGCGTCTCCAGCTGAGTCAGCTACGCCAGATGAGGCTTAGTCTCCAGCTGAGGCTGCGTCGCCAGCTGAGTCTGCGTCGCCAACTGAGTCTGCGTAGCCATCTGAGTCAGCGTCGCCATCTGAGTCTGCGTCGCCATCTGAGTCTGCGTCGCCATCTGAGTCTGCGTCACCATCTGAATCTGCGTCACCATCTGAGTCCGCTTCGCCATCTGAATCTGCGTCACCATCTGAGTCCGCGTCACCATCTGAGTCCGCGTCACCATCTGAGTCTGCGTCGCCATCTGAGTCTGCGTCACCATCTGAGTCCGCGTCGCCATCTGAGTCTGCGTCACCATCTGAGTCCGCGTCACCATCTGAGTCTGCGTCACCATCTGAGTCCGCGTCACCATCTGAGTCCGCGTCACCATCTGAGTCTGCGTCGCCATCTGAGTCTGCGTCGCCATCTGAGTCTGCGTCGCCATCTGAGTCTGCGTCGCCATCTGAGTCTGCATCGCCGTCATTGTCATCAACAACATAGAGATAGATTACCACATCTTCATCTGGCGTGAACTTATCTCCGTCGCCGTCATTGATGATGACGGCTACCGCTTTATAGCCTGGTATTGCCGGAGCGCCAGGTGGCACAATCGTCTCACCAGTCTTACCTTCGATAGTGACTGGATTCGGTGGAAAGAGTTGGTTGCCCTCCTCATCCTCATATCTGATTGTGACACTATCAGCATTGGCAGTGTAAACATACTGAACAGTATCTTGACCTGGGGTATATCTGCCATCACCTTCACCATTGTTGATAATGGCTTCTTTGATTGTATAACCTGGAACTTCCGGAGCTTCCACTGGCACGATGTCGCCAAACAATTCGCCACCTGAGATAGTGACTGAGCTAGTCGGAGTCAGCAGATTGCCCTTATCATCTACATAGCTGACCGTTGCAGTATCCATTGTATCAATTGCCGTTGGATCTAAACGATAGGTTTCAGCATTGACATTCATAGCGCGTGCGATAATATTACCGACAACACTTTGATTGACATTCACAACTGCACCGGGCGCTACAATAGTCCCCATCAAAGTTTGATTAACATTAAGCGTCGTGATTAATGGATCAAAATTCCAAATGATATTCGCAGATTGTTCATCACGAGTGCTTGGCGAAGTGCCATTGTAATCCACTTGAGTCCGAATGGTTAGTGGTCCACCATTTTCAGTCCCCCTTAAAACAGTCATGATAACCTTTTTGTTGTCTGGATTGACAATATTTAATCGTTCGATTTCCCCAGACACAAGAACTGCGGCATTAACTGCCAAATAGATCACATCATCCGTCTCAGCTGATAAATCGAGCTCGACATCCTTTTTGCCATCAAAGTCCGAAACCTTAATAATCCGATTGTAGATACCATAGTCAAGGCAATTGTATGATATTTTCTCGATACCGGACAGAATCTCTTCCAAATTAAGATAGGCAGAACTTGGCTCATCATCTCCCTCTTGGTACCAATCACTTAAAGCAAGGTTGTTGGTTTGCTCTATACCATTGATCGTTAATTTATCATTATCTAGGACGACTGAGTTGTCATAACCAAGCACAAATTTCGTCTTATCAGCAGTTCCTGTTGACGTTCCTTTACCGAATTTACCTCCAATATAGTTAATATCCAGTCCTTTATCTGAACCAAAATCATAATCTCCGAGAAACTGATTTGTCGCAATGTTGCCGTGAATAGCGGCATTTGCCTTGACAGGCAATAAAGAAAAGATATGGAATTGAGACGCAATGTTAAGAAACAGATTGTCAGAAGTCAGATCATCATAGACCGTACCAGGTGCGCTAAACGCATCGCTATCAAAAGTGTAGACATACTGAACAGTATCTTGACCTGGGGTATAGTAGTCATCGGCTTTACCTTCGCCATTGATAATCACTTTTTTAATCGTATAACCCGCTACTTTCGGAGCTTTGGGTGCGACTATTTTACCACCAGGTTCGCCACCTGAGAGGGTGACTGGATTAGTCGGAGTCAGCGGATTGCCCTTATCATCTACATAGCTGACCGTTGCAGTATCCATTGTATCAATTGCCACTGGATCTAGCCGGTAGCTTTCCCCCCAATCACTCACATTTTTTGCGATAATATTACCGACCAGACTACCACCTTGAGATACGTTAACCGTTGAACTAGGTGCTACGATAGTCCCCATAAAAGCATCTCTGATATAAAGTTCCTTTATTGAGGAAGCGAAATTCCAAATGACATTCGCAGATTGCCCATCACGAGTACTTGGCAAAGTGCCGTTATAAGCAACTTGAGTCTTAATCCATTGCGTTCCTCCAGAACTAGAAGACCCTTGCAAAACGTTCATGATCACCTTTTTGTTGTTAGGGTTGACAATATTTAATCGAGTGACACCCCCAGCTCCAAGAAGATCTCCAAAAATCGCTCGATCAAGCCCGATATAGATAACATCATCCGTCTCGTCCGACAAGTCGATGACAGCATTATCTTTGTCATCAAAGTCCGAAAGACTAATCATCCGAGTCGCACCATAGGTCAGACACTGTTCTGATAGTGTCTGGATACGCGCTAATTCGTCTTCGAGTTCAATATAGTCAGGCCCATTCGCTTCCTCTTGATACCAACTACTTAAAGGCGGGTTGAGGGGTAGCTCATAACCATTAACCTTTAAATTGCCATTATCTAGGACGCTGACTGAGCTTTTTTTACCAAGCACAACTTTCTTTGTATCAGCAGTTCCTAATGAGTTATACCTGTCGATAGTATCCCGAATATAGTTAATATCTGACAGTCCAGTATCTGAGCCGAAATCTTTACCTCCTATAAGCAAATCTGTCGCAATGTTGCCGTGAACAGAACCTTGAATGCTGGTCCAACCAGGCGTGAAGATGTGGAATTTGGAGGCAATGCCGAGAAACAGATTGTCAGAAGTCACGTCATCATAGACCGTGCCAGGTGCGCTGAGTTTGGTATTAGATGTATAGACATAAGCAATCGTATCTTGACCTGAACTGTAGTAGTCATCGTCAGTTGCTTCAGTGCCATTGATGATCACTTCTTTGATCGTATAGCCACTTACTGTCGGAGCTGCAGGTGCGACGATCTTACCTCCCACTACCCCGCCTGAAGTCTCAACTGTCGTATCCGGCGTCACTGGGCGACCCTTGTCATCTACATAGCTGATCTGGGCGTTATCCATCTCAGCTATTGGTGCTGGATCGACACGATAGCTATCCCCCACAATCTCGACATCTTTGGCGATAACATTACCGATCAAACTGCTTCTTTCCGTCACAGTAACCTTTGCATGAGGTGCGACAATCGTCCCTCTAAAAGCAGAGGTTGTTGCGTTGGTAAACCGAAGATCCGTTATTGAAGTATCGAAATTCCAAATCACATGAGCCGTTTGCTGATCATCCTCATTTAACGTCTCTCCGTTATAGGTCACTGAAGTCCTAATCGTCTGTACCCCTCCTGAAACAGAAGACCCTTGCAAAACGTTTATGATAACCGTTTTGTTGTCAGGATTGATAATATTTAATGCTGCGAATCTGCCATTTCCGAGAGAATCGCCGAAAATATTGCGTTCAAGCCCGATATAGATGACATCATCCGTCTCATCTGTCAAATCAATCTCACGAGTTTTGCCCACAAAGTCTGAAACACCATAGACTCGATCTGCACCATAGTCAAAACACTTCTCTGATAGTGTCTGGATACGAGCTGCCTCTGCGTCAAGGTCGATATAATCAGGCTCATCCGATTCCTCTTGATACCAATCACTTAAAGGTATGGTGCTGGTAATCTCCTTACCATTGAGATTTATTGTGCCATTACCTAAGTCGCTGACTGTGTTGCTAAAACCAAGCACGACTTTCGTCTTATCAGCAGTTCCTGATAAGGTCGCCATGCCGGTAAGCTTCCGGATATAGTTAATATCTGACAGCCCAGCAGCTGAGCCAACCGCACCACTTCCTGCCAACTCATCTGTCGCAACGTTCCCGTGAATCGTACCACTGGCAGTCACCCCACCAGTCGCAAAGATATGGAATTGAGACGCAATCCCGAGAAAGAGATTGTTAATCTCTACATCCGCATCGACCGTACCGGGCGCATCGAGTTTGGTATCAGAGCTGTAGACATAGGTAATCGTATCTTGACCTGAACTGTAATAGTCATCGTCAGTTGATTCAGTGTCATTGATAATGACTTTTCCTGTGTCAGTATAGCCAGTTGCTGCCGGCGCTGCGGGTGCGACGATCTTGCAACCCGGTGCTCCACCTGAAGTCTCGACTGTCGTGTCCGGCGTCACTGGGTATCCCTTGTCGTCCACATAGTTGATCTTGGCGCTATCCATTGTATCTATTGGTGCTGGATCTAGACGGTAGGTTCTACCATGGATATTTCCAGATCTTACAATAAGATTGCCGACCACAAGTCCGGTTTCCCTCACCAGAACCGTTGTAGTGGGTGCGACGATCGTCCCCAAAAAAGTACCTTCAATATAAAGATTTTTTATTGATGGATTGAAATTCCAAATGACATTAGCAGAATTGCCAGTGTTGTATTCGCTTGATGCCTCAACACCATTATAAGTCACGTTAGTGGTAATCGTCTGATCACGTTCAGAAACAGTGTTGTCCTGCAATACGTTCACGATGACTTTTTTGTTATAGGGATTGTGAATATTTAAGCTTGCAAGCCCATCATTTCCAAGGCTATCACCAAACACATCTCGGTCAATCCCGATATAGACGATATCTCCCTTCGCATTTTCCAAATCAATCCTAGGCTTCTCTTGACCCACAAAGTCTGAACGATGATAGATCTTATCTGCACCATAGGTCAGAGCCTGTTCTGATATGGTCTTAATACGCGCCATTTCGTCTTCAAAATTAATGTAAGGTGTCTCGCCTTCTTGATACCAACTACTTAAAGGTAACTTGTTAATGAATTCCCTAGTCTCAGAGGAAGTGAGGTTCGTAATCTTTAATCTGCTATCCTTTAAAATCTCGACTTGATTGTCATAACCAATCACAAATTTCGTTGTAGCGGCAGTGCCTGATGAGGTACCCGGGTTCAGGCTGTTAAACTGCTGAATATAGTTAATATCTGACTGCTCAGCACCATTTGAGCCAAACTGTTTAGCATTTGAGCCAAAATCTTGACCTAAAGGTCCCGAAAGACTCTTGGTAGCAATATTACCGTGAACCTTACCATAAGTAGTGACCCAATCGCTAGCAAAAATATGGAATTTGGCTGCAATACCCAGAAACAGATTATCAGGCGTCACATCATCATAGACCGTACCGGCAGTTTGCAACTCTGAATCAGCAGTGTAGACATAGGTAATCGTATCTCGACCTGAGCTGTAATAATCATCGTCAGTTGATTCAGTACCATTGATGATGATGCCTGTTTGCGTATAGCCTTCTTTTGTCGGAATCTCAGCTTCAGGAAGTCCCGTTATTTTGCCTCCTAGTGTGCCACCTGAAGTTCTGGTTGGACCAGTCAGCTCGAATGGGTGACCCTTGTCATCCACATAGCTGATCTGAGCGCTATCCATCGTATCCATCGGCGTTGGGTCGAGACGATAGGTCTCACCATAAAGCTTCACATCTTTTCCGGACAGAATATTGCCATACAATAGACCAATGCCATTTTTAGCGCGATTCCCGATAGTTACCGCTGTAGAAGGTGCCACAATCGTCCCTCTAAAAGTGGTAGTAATATCAACGATTTTGATTGCTTTATCGAAATTCCAAATCACATTAGCATATTGAGGCCCATCATAAGTTGGCGGAATGCCGTTATAGGTCACTTCAGTCCAAAACCGTTGTGTCCTTCCATTTGGATCGCTCGACAAAACGTTCACGATGACCTTTTTGTTATTGGGATTTTTTATATTTAATTTTTCGATAGCCACTTTTCCATCGTCATCAGCAAAAACTGTTCGATCAATCCCGATATAGACGACATCTTCTGTCTCATCTGTCAAGTCGATCTCAGGATTCTCTTGCCCCTCAAAGTCCGATAGCTGATAGCTATGATCCTTGCTGACATTGGCAATACACTGTTCTGACAGCGTCTTAATGCGCGCCAATTCGCCCTCGAGGTCAATGTAGTCAGGACCATCTGCTGCCTCTTGATACCACCAGTCATTTAGAAGATGGTTGTCGCTTTCGTACCCATTGATTTTTATTTGTCTACCATTATTTAGGAAAGCGACTGAATTATCACGACCGAGGACAAATTTTGTATCATAGGAACTGCCACTTGCGGTAGCCAAGCTGTCAATATTCCGAATATAGTTAATCTCTGCCACATTACCAGCTGAGCCGAAATCTTTAAACTTATCTCCATACTCATTTTCTTTAAGCGTACCTGCCGCAATGTTCCCATGAACCTTACTATCGCCCGTAACCGCACCAGGTGTGAAGATATGGAACTTAGACGCAATGCCGAGGAGGATATGAGCGTCAGCATCCACATCATCAGCGACTGTGCCAGGATCATCTAGTTTGGTGTCAGAGCTGTAGACATAGGTAATCGTATCTTGACCTGAGGTGTAGTAATCATCGTCAGTTGCTTCAGTGCCATTGATGATGACTTTTCCTGTGTCAGTATACCCATCTGCTGACGGTGCTTCGGGTGCCTTGATTTGACCACCCGGTGCCCCACCTGAAGTGCTGACCATCGTGTCCGGCGTCACTGGGTAACCCTTGTCATCCACATAGCTAATCTTGGCGCTGTCCATTGTATGCAGCACTGCTGGGTCTTGGCGGTGGGTCGTACCACTAATCGCCACAGTTTTTCCCACAATATTACCGACAAAAGTGCTAGTGGCGAAAAACTGATCAATTGATGAACTGGGTGCGACAATAGTCCCCATAAAATCAGTTTGAAGCTCAATTATTGAGATTGATGGTGAGATGTTCCAAAAGAGATTAGCCGCATCGGGATTAAAATCTTTTGGCGATATTCCATTATAGGTCACTTTCGTCCTAATCGTCTGTCTACCTTTAGATTCATCTCCCTCCTGTAAAATGTTGATAATCACCTTTTTGTTGTCGGGATTTTTAATATTTAATTTTGCAAGCCCATTATCTCCCATAGGAGTACCAAACATAGTTCGATCAATCCCGATATAGATGACATCATCCGTCTCATCTGTCAAATCAATCTCAGGGTTTTCTTGACCCTCAAAATCTGACAGATAATAAACCTTATCTACATAGGTCAGACACTTTTCTGAGATTGCCTGAATGCGAGCTGATTCTGCTGCGAAGTCAATGTAGGGTGTATCTTCTGCCTCTTGGTAGTAACTCCCTAACGGTAGAGTGTTAATGATTTCTTTGCCATTAATGTTTAAGTTGTTATTGGCGAGGAGACTGACCTGATTGTCACTACCGATGACGAATTTGGTCGTGTCGGCAGTGCCTGATGACGCATAGAATACCTCCTTAGCCTTAGCATCATCATAATAGTGAAACTTCTGGATATAGTTAATCTCCTCAGAGCCAGCAACTGAGCCAAATCCTCGCGCTTTCATTCCCCTAAACTCTGCTGCTGCAATATTGCCGTGAACATTAGCGTCGGCGCTTAAATTAGAGTTATTGACGGGGAAAAACAATTCAGTCGCAAAAATATGGAATTTGGACGCAATACCGAGAAAGAGATCATCCGTCGTCACATCGTCATAGACTGTGCCGGCAGGTAGTAAGCCTGCATCGGCAGCGTAGACATAGTCGATCGTATCCTCACCTGACGTGTAGTAGTCATCAGCTTCATCTTCAGTGCCATTGATGATCGCCTTTTCTAAAGTATACCCATCTTTTATCGGAGCTTCGGCTACTATTTTATCGCCCACTATCACACCTGAGGTTTTGTCTGGACCATCTAGGTCAAATGCGTGACCCATGACATCCACATAGCTGATCTTGGCGCTATCCATCGTATCCATAGGCGCTGGGTCTAAACGGTAGGTATCACTCAGAAGCGACACGTCTTTTCCTGATATAATATTACCGTACAAGCTAGCGTCTGTATATATCTTCACCTGTGTTTCAGGTGCCACAATCGTCCCGCAAAAAGAAGTCGCAATCACAACTCTACTGACTTTTGAAGCATCGAAATTCCAAATCACATTAGCGGCTTGACCATTAGAGGCGCTAGGCGCAATCCCATTAAAGGTCACCTGAGTAGGGATGAAGAGATCCCCTGTATAAATACCGCTCGATGAAACATTCACGATAAGCTTTTTATTATCAGGAATGATAATATTTAAGTTGCCGACCCCACCTGTTCCGTTATTCTCAGAAAAGACTTTTCGATCAATCCCAATATAGATGACATCATCCGTCTCATTTGACAAATCAATCTCAGGCTTCTCTTGACCCGCAAAGTCCTCTAAAGAATAGGTACGATCGCCAGCATATTCAAGACACTTTTCTGACACGGTCTTAATACGCGCCATTTCGCCTGCGAGATCAACGTAAGGCGTTTCTTCTTCTTGATACCAATCCTCGATTGGAAGCCTATTGATGAGTGTTTCACCATTAATGTTTAAACTGCCATCACCGAGGAGAGCGACTGTGTTGTCACGACCGATGACGACTTTTGTCTTAGTAGCAGTTCCTAACGGGCTAGCCGGACTGATCACGTTCCGGATATAGCTAATATCCTCAAAGCCAGCAGCCGAGCCAAAACCAGAACTCCCTCCTTGAATGCTATTTGCAGCAATATTGCCGTGGGCAAACCTTGCGTCGTCTACCTTACCAGTCGTGAAAATATGGAATTTAGAGGCAATACCAAGAAAGATATGATCCGACACCAAATCATTAACGACCGAGCCAGCAGCAGCCAACTTAAAAGATTCTGGCGTTTCTTCGCCAAGTAGCTCGTTGGTAGGAAAGATACTTGGTAGCTCAATCTCAGGCGTAGCAGTCGTGGTCGAGAGACTCGGCAGCTCGATTTCAGGCGGATTGCTATCAATTTTCGAGGTGTCACTCGTGGTCGAGAGACCAGAACCACCGCTTTCCGATGTTTCGCTCTCGCTCTTTTGTTCAATTTCCGTCGTTTCCGACTTGACCTCGGTCTCAACCACACCGCCACCGCCTAAGACCGCAATCATACTGGCAGCGAATAACCACCGCTTACCCGACTTCCAAGTCCTAAAAGCTGTCTTACCCTCTGGGTTGCTTGTCACCCCACGATAATGACGTTTTACTCTACGTTTTACCATAATTCCTCCTCCAAACTTTCGTTTGTTTAGTATTATATATCCATTATTTACTGAGGCAATTCGCCACCATTTCTTGCCATGATGACAGCCCTATTTAAACCTTAGCTAATTGTTGATTAGCTCAAAAAACCGAACCAACTAGGCAGACTATCCTAGTCTAATACCTATGTCGGTTCGATTTTTTAGCCATATTGAAAAGAACAGCTTTTACTTGTCTGTCTGTCTGTCTGTCTGTCTGTCTGTCTGTCTGTCTGTCTGTCTGTCTGTCTGTCTGTCTGTCTGTCTGTCTGTCTGTCTGTCTGTCTGTCTAAGCATACGCAACTCCTTTCTGCTTGTCAAGTCCTACGTCTTTTTTTACAGCAGTCGGTTTTGAGCCGAACCGAGTTGACAGTTTTCCTATCCTGTCACACACTTCACACCACGCCAGATGTTTAATCTTTCTGTCAATTGAGCGAAATCACTCTAAAGCTAGATAATACTAGCTCCAGCGGGTCACAAATAACCCACTCCGATAAATTACATCACAATTATAACGCTTTCAACTTAATTTGTCAAAAGATAAATGAGTCTGAAGTAACAAACATTAAAAACCACAAGTCACCAGACCATCAAAAAAGTGTCAAAAAGCACTCGCCAAGTCCAACCGCCAATCACCGAACGCATGACAACTGTTTCCAAAGCCAACCTGATCCGATACCCTTTCAATCAAAGGATTGAAAGGGTCGAAACTTTCTCTAAAATCGCTGACTTTCGCCACCCCAAAAAACAAACTCCCATCCAAACCATCAAACACAAGCGAAAAATAACTTAAAATGACTGACCAAGAAACCTTGTGTGGTCTAAGATTGAGCAGCGATGGTCATCAATTGACCATGCGTGGTCTGGAATCACCCAAGCGTGGGTCTTTTTTACCCAACCGACACTCTTTTTTACCCAACGACGAGTCTTTTGTACACGACCGACACTCTTTCTTACACGACGGAGAGTCTTTTTTGACCGACCGACACTCTTTTTTACACGACGGAAAGTCTTTTTTACACGACCGACACTCTTTTATACACGACGGAGAGTCTTTTTTACCCAACCAACACTCTTTTGTACACGACGGAGAGTCTTTTTTGACCGACCGACACTCTTTTTTGACCGACGGAGAGTCTTTTGTAGTCAATAGACACTCTTTTTCGCCCAACGGAGAGTCTTTTTTTCCCGACGACGCATCTTTTTCACTCGTGCGAGAGTCTTTTTGATGCAAACGAGAGTCTTTTTCAGGTGTGCGTGGTCTCTGATTGACCAACCGTGGTCGCCAATTATCCGTGCCTTGAGAGCGGCTCAAAGCCTTCTGTTCACACCAAAGCCAACAGCTACTCCAAACCTTGACAGCATGTTATAAAGCAGATGACTGAAACAAAAAAACTGCCCATTGACAGTTTTAGATTACAA
This sequence comes from Streptococcaceae bacterium, assembly GCA_031270325.1. Taxonomy (GTDB): domain Bacteria; phylum Bacillota; class Bacilli; order Lactobacillales; family Streptococcaceae; genus Pseudolactococcus. Next base: position 41,057 of record JAISXW010000025.1, on the reverse strand, counting down.
ATAAAGTGAGTTTAAATCTTGTCAAGCAGTGCCTGCGTAAAGTCAGTCGTGCTGAGGTCGCCACCGAGGTCGCGAGTTGTTTGACCGCTGGCAATTGTACTTGCTAAGGCGGCTTTGACAAGAGCTGCTGCCGCCGTCCAACCCATAAAGTCAAGCATCATCACGCTAGACAAAATCAGACTTGAGGGATTTGCCAGTCCTAAACCGGCAATATCTGGTGCTGTCCCATGCGTTGCTTCAAAAATAGCATGACCTGTGATAAAGTTAATGTTCGCACCGGGCGAGATCCCAATCCCACCGACTTGAGCGGCTAGGGCATCCGAGATGTAATCGCCGTTTAAATTAAGCGTTGCCACGACTTGATATTCTGACGGATTGAGCAAGATTTGTTGCAAGAAATTATCGGCAATGGCATCATCGACATAGATCTTACCCTCAGCCAAGGCAGTTGCTTTGGCTGTTTTTGCCGCCTCAATCCCCTCTTTTGCCTTAATGGCATTGAAATCATTGACCGTAAAGGTTGGGTAATCCTTGGCGACTTCATAGCCCCATTTTTTAAAGCCACCCTCAGTAAACTTCATGATATTGCCTTTGTGAACTAGCGTTAAACGCTGCTGACCATTAGCAATGGCGTGATCAAAAGCTGCCCGAACCAATCTTTTCGTGCCATCAGGCGAGACAGGCTTGATCCCAATCGCTGAAGTTTGGTCAAAACGAATCTGATGAATGCCAAAGTCCGCTTTGAGCAAGTCAATCAAGCGGTGCGCTTGAGGACTCTCACTCTCAAACTCAATACCAGCATAGATGTCCTCCGTGTTCTCACGGAAAATCGTCATCTTGACCTGCTCGGGTCGTTTGACTGGCGAGGCAACACCCGTGAAATACTCAACTGGTCGGACATTGGCAAAGAGATCAAAAGTTTGTCGCAAGGTCACATTCAGACTGCGAAAGCCTTCGCCGATCGGTGTCATTAACGGACCTTTAATGGCAATCAGATGTTCTGTCAAGCTCGCCAAAGTCTCTGAGGGCAAGTAATCGCCAGTCTCTTGAAAAGCTTTTTCGCCTGCCAATAGCGCCTGCCACTGAATTTGTTTCTCTCCCTGATAGGCTTTGGCAACGGCAGCATCAACAACCGCAAGCATGGCTGGCGAAATATCAGCACCAACGCCGTCTCCTTGAATATAGGGAATCTCAGGATTATGAGGCACCTTTAATTGCCCGTCAATCATCTCAATCTTAGCCATTTGTCACCTTTTTTCTAATTACCATTTGCAAAATACCGCCATTTTCATAGTACTCCAAGTCAGCCTGTGAATCAAAACGTAGCTTGACTTGGAAAGTCTTGTCATCAGCATGAACCGTGATTAACTGGCCAATCTTTGGTTCTTGTGGGAAGTCAAAACTAAAGGTCTCAAAACCAGTCAAGCCTAGACCTTCGGCACTGTCTCCCGACAAGAACTGAAGCGGAATCAAGCCCATCATAGCAAGATTACTGCGATGAATCCGCTCAAAACTTTCAGCTATGACCACTTTCACGCCCAAAAGATTCGTACCTTTAGCTGCCCAGTCTCGTGAAGAGCCCATGCCGTAATCTTTACCTGCCAAGACCACTAAGGATTTGCCAGCAGCCTTGTAACGCATGGCTGCCTCGTAAATTGGCAAGACCTCATCATCATATTGGGTCACGCCACCCTCGATGCCCGGTGTCAGTTGATTCTTAATGCGGATATTGGCAAAAGTCCCACGAGTCATGACCTTATCATTGCCACGGCGACTACCGTAGGAATTGAAGTCACGTGGTGCGACCTCTGCCGCTGCTAGAAACTCACCTGCTGGCGAGTTCATGGCAATATTGCCCGCAGGACTGATGTGGTCTGTCGTCACCGAGTCACCAAATTTAGCCAAGACACGCAGATCAGTCAGCGCCGCATGACCTGCACTTTCGGCTAAGCTCAGGCCCTCGAAATAAGGTGGATTAGCGACATAGGTCGAGTCTGGGTCCCAGTCATAAGTTTCAGACTGAGAGGACTTGATTGCATTCCAAGCATCATTGGCATCAAAGACGTGGGCATAGTAGGTTTCATAAAGCTCACGTGTGACATAGCGCTCAACCTCTGCCTTGACCGTCTCATAATCTGGCATGATGTCTTTGAGGTAGACAGGCTGACCATCGTGTCCGATCCCAAGTGCTTGTGTCGTCAAATCTTTCTTGACAGTACCAGCAATCGCATAGGCGACAACCAGTGGTGGACTCGCCAAATAATTGGCCTTCACTAAAGGATGAATCCGCCCCTCAAAGTTCCGGTTACCTGATAGGACTGAAGTTACCAGTAGGTCTTGATCAATAATCGACTGAGAGACGTCATCTGCGAGCGGACCTGAGTTACCGATACAGGTCGTACAACCATAGCCGACAACATCAAAGCCGAGGGCTGCCAAAGGCTCAAGCAAGCCGGCATTTTCCAGATAAGCCGTGACGACTTTAGAACCGGGGGCGAGCGAGGTTTTGACAGTTTTAGGAACGGTCAAGCCTTTCGCCACTGCATTTTTCGCCAAAAGCCCTGCCATCATCATGACATAAGGATTACTCGTATTGGTACATGAAGTGATCGCCGCAATAGCAATATCTCCCGACTTGACTAGCGCTTCTTCATTGACTTGCCCAGTCGGCACATCTTTTGCAAACGTGTCAAATGCTGATGCCATCTCATCTAGCGCAATCAAATCTTGCGGCCGTTTAGGACCAGACAAATAGGTCGTGATCGTCGCCAAATCGACTTCAATGACTTGATGATAGTGTGCTTCTTTTGACGGGTCATAAAACAAGTGGTTAGCCTTGGCATAGCTTTCAACCAAGGTCACAAGTGCGGGGTCTCGATTAGTATTGGTCAGATAGTTGAGAGTCTCCTCATCAATTGGGAAGTAGCCACAGGTTGCCCCGTATTCCGGTGCCATATTGGCAACTGTTGCTCGATCAGCAAGAGTTAAGCTCGCCAAGCCCGGTCCAAAGTATTCGACAAATTTACCGACAACATTTTGATCTCGGAGGATTTTCGTCATTGTCAAGGCGAGGTCTGTCGCGGTCGCTAAGGAATTGAGCTGCCCGACAAAGCGGACACCAATCACTTCTGGCATCGGGAAATAAGAGGCTTCGCCAAGAATCGCTGCTTCGGCTTCAATCCCACCGACACCCCAGCCTAGCACACCCAAACCATTAATCATGGTCGTGTGACTATCTGTCCCAAACACAGTATCCGGTAATAAGACCCCGTCTTTTTCCGTAATCACATCTGAGAGATACTCAATATTGACTTGATGAATAATCCCCGTAGCCGGTGGCACAACTCGGAAATTATCAAAGGACTCTGTCGCCCATTTCAAAAATTCATAGCGTTCGCCATTGCGTTCAAATTCGCGTTTCGCATTGAGTTGCAAGGCTTGTTCAGTCCCCGCACAGTCCACTTGAACTGAGTGGTCAATTACCAAATCAACACTCACCTCTGGATTGATTAACTTTGGATTGCCACCTAATGTTTTGACCGCATCACGCATGGCTGCCAAATCGACAACAGCAGGCACGCCAGTAAAGTCTTGTAGAATCACCCGACTAGGTTTGAATGGAATTTCGCCATGATCTAAGGTTTGACCATCATACTGCTGTAATTTCGCCAAATGTTCAGCTGTAAATTTAGCACCATCAAAATTGCGTAAGATCCCCTCTGTCAAAACACGTAGGGCATAAGGCAGTCGATCAATCTCAGTGATGGCTGATTGAATGTCAAAATAAGTATAGTCCGTTCCGTTGACGGTCAGTGTCTGTTCATAAGTTTTTGCTGCCATTAATCTCGATCCTCTATCTTCACATATTCTTTAGTCGCCAGCACACTTGCATAGGCCGGTCGAATAATTTTATTCATATTTATCATTTCTTCCATCCGATGTGCACTCCAACCGACAATTCGCGCAATCGCAAAGAGTGGGGTATAGAGTTCCTCGGGCAAGTCTAACATCTGATAAACAAAGCCACTATAAAAGTCAACATTGGCAGACACCCCTTTATACATATTGCGTTCTTGGGCAATAATTTGAGGGGCTAAACGCTCAATTTTTTTGTAAAAGTCATAGACATCGTGCAGCCCTTTTTCTTCGGCAAGTTCCTTGACATAGGATTCAAGCACTTCGGCACGTGGGTCAGACGTGGAATAGATCGCATGTCCCATGCCATATATCAAGCCTTTTTTATCAAATGTTTGCTTATTCAAAATCTGGCGCAGATAGTCAGCGATAGCAGCTTCATCTGAATGATCGGCGACATTTTCCCAGATATCTGTCAACATTTTAGAGACTTTGATATTGGCACCGCCATGTTTTGCGCCCTTGAGACTAGACAAAGAAGCGACAACTGAAGCATAGGTATCCGTACCAGAACTGGTCACGACGTGGGTCGTGAAAGTCGAGTTATTCCCACCGCCATGCTCCATATGGAGAATCAAAGCCAAGTCAAGCACCTTAGCTTCCATATCCGTAAACTGCTTGTCCGGTCTTAAAAGCCGCAAAATATTCTGAGCGGTCGTCAGGTTTTCATCTGGATAATGAATATAGAGACTCTCGCCATTATCATTGTGGTTATAGGCTTGGTAGGCATAAATGGCTAACAAGGGGAAATTCGCAATCAGGCAGAGTGACTGCTCCAATGCCGTTTCCAAACTCACATCGGTCACTTTTGGATCAAAAGTTGCCAGTGTCAAAATACTCCTGCTGATTGAGTTCATGACATCACTTGAAGAGGCTTCTAGGATAATATCCCGAACAAACCCATCAGGAAGTTGCCGTTTTTTAGCTAATAATTGCGTAAAATCCGCCAATTCTGTCGCAGTTGGTAGCTCACCAAAAAGGAGCAAATAGGTAATCTCCTCAAAGCCAAAACGATTTTCAGCTTTGAGCTGATTGGCAATGTCCTTGATATTAATCGCTCGGTATTCAAGGATACCGGGCATCGGATCGCCAGAAGCATCAAAGGAATAGATCGCAGAGATATTGGTTAGACCCGCTAGAACCCCTTTACCATTGACATCCCGCAGCCCTTTTTTGACATCGAATTGCTTGTAATAATCAAGCGAAATCAGCGAGTTCTGCTTGATTTTTTCTGTATATTTATTCATAAACTTGCAACACCTTCTAAATGAATCTTCTGACAATTTTTGATAGATGTTCTCATTATAACCCTATGAAAGACTATTTTCAAGTTATTTCTCAAGCTCTTGCTGATTTTGAACACGAATCGTTCGTATCTTTATACGCTAGCGTGACCAAGATTATGCTTGCTTTTAGGACAAAGGAAGCTTGTCTCAAAAGGGCATGGAGACAGCAACTAGGTGCTTTGGCAAGTGCAGGCCAACACTTTGACAAGTCATGAGCATCACTTCGGTCGAGGATTAGCTCAAAACAGCTGTGGCACAAAGACAAATTGCGAGACCCGAGGCTCGCAGCTTGGCTTGGAAATCACAGATTGGAAAGTGTGTCGCCAGTCGCCACGCAGTTTTGAGGCAACCCTCGCAACGAAACGGTTCAACCTCCACACCAGTTCGAGACCTAGGCTCGACAGTTAGCTGCTTACAAGCCGAACTTTGTAAGTTACTCGCCGCCGACAATTAGAAAGGTGCTGAGTAAATTGGTGAGTTTGGAACTTTTATACGCAGATAAAACTACTAAGAGAAATAAGAAATTTCACAATTATGAAGTGCTTAGAATTTTGGGTAATACGTAATTTTGTGTTGTACGATACAAGTTGGTTCAACTTGCGTTTTTGTATGTTAGGTGTATAATAAGGGTAGGAAGAGGTGTCGTGTTTTGGCATCTGTTAGCGGACGTGACCTAAGGAGGTAGCGTGATGGAATTAGCAATTATGAGTTATATTGTTGCAGTGATTGGGGTTATTTTGATTTTGACACCTATCGTTTTAGGTGTGCTTGGGATTTATGCGTTGGGGACGTTTATTTTTGGTAATAAAGAAGATGATGAAACGAAGTTAAGTAGCATGAGACTTAATCAAGCGATAGTTGAATCCAATAAAATGATTGCAGAATGGAACGAAGAAATCAGAACTAAAAAAAATGTGGAGGCCTTGAAACAAGCAAGCGAGAAATAAAAAAATATCGTTAGGTAAAAAAGTCCTATTTTCAGGGCTTTTTTATTTTACACTGAAAATATAGAGTAAAAACAGAGGAAAACGAGGGCATAGACATGGCGGGAAATCCATTAGGGAGCATGGTGGTGGAGCTTGGGCTGGATAGTTCGAGTTTTGGGAACGGACTTGCTGCTTTGTTTCCTCGGAAATCCCAGTCTCGTCACAGTTTTAAACTTATTTTTGTTTCCTCGCCAATCCAGATAACAAAAAGCACCGATCACTCAGTGTCTTTTATCTCTATTTCAAAACCACAATCGTAGCACCACTACCACCTGCGTTCTGGGGCGCATAGGTGTAGGATTTGACGTGTCGAGACTGTTGCAGATACTCGCGTACCATGTCCCGGATGACACCCGTACCGATACCATGAACGATTGTAATTTGATGTAAATTAGCAAGCAAGGCTTGGTCAATATAATCATCTAGCAGCTTTTGAGCTGCTTCATATCGTGTCCCACGCAAATCTAGTTGGGCTTGGATGTGCGAGCTGACGGTCTTTTTCACAGCCTTTGTCTTGACTGTTTTGGTTTTTTCTTCTGATTCAATCGGCTCAAACTCGTCTTCTGTCAGTTTGGTTGTAATCAAGCCCATCTGAACTTCCCAGCGCCCATCTTTAGTCAGTCTGACTAGATTACCCCGTTGCTGATAAGCTAGGACTAGGACTTCTACACCCGGTTTAAGCCCCCGTTTAGCCTTAGCTTTTTTTAGGACTTTATTTTTGGATAAATCAACAATTTCTGGTACAAGTTGACCCAGTTGATGTTTAGCCTCAATGATTTCATGCGGTTTAAGCAGAGATTTCTCCTGAAGATTTTTCAGAATTTGATCCGCCTCATCTACTGCGACTTTGACAATATCTTGCGCCTCTTGACGTGCTTGATTGAGAAGTTTTTCTCGGTCACGGTCAAAGGTTACCAGTGCCCTTGTCAGATTTTGTTCAAGCTGTTGGTGCGCTTTTTCAAGACTTTTAATCTGGCTAACAGCTGCGGTCAGCTCTTGATTTTTTTGCTCCAGAGACGCAATCATCACATTGACATCGTGTTCGTCTTCTGTCAAAAGACTGGCTGCTTCATCTAAGATCACACTGTCTAAGCCCAGTCGTCTGGAAATTTCTAAGGCATTAGACCTGCCGGGAACGCCCTGAACCAAGCGATAGGTGGGACGAAAATGTGCCAAATCAAATGCCATTGACGCATTTTCAACACCTTCTGTCTCAACACCATAGGCTTTGAGTTCTGGATAATGTGTCGTCGCAAGCGTTTTAGCACGCTTGGCCTTGAGGAAGTCGAGGATAGCAATGGCGAGCGCCGCCCCCTCTTTGGGATCTGTCCCAGCCCCTAACTCATCAAATAGCACGAGACTTTTTCGATCGACTTGACCTAAGATATTGACGATGTTGGTCATGTGACTAGAAAAAGTCGAGAGACTTTGGGCAATCGACTGCTCATCTCCGATATCCGCGAAAATCTCAGTGAAGATACCAACCTGACTCCCCAGTTCTGCTAAAATCGGCAAGCCAGATTGCGCCATCAGTTGTGCAACCCCTAAGGTCTTCAGGGTAATCGTTTTACCACCTGTGTTTGGCCCAGTGATAACAATCGTTTCAAGCCTTTGACCAAAAAAGAGATCATTAGCGACAACGGTTTTGGCCGCAATCAACGGATGTCTCGCCCCATAAAGTTTAATCGCTTTATGATCGGAAATGATTGGAACAGTCGCATTTGTGCTGATTTGGTAACGGTATTTGGCATTGATGAGATCAATCTGACCAATCAACCAAGTATTCTGACGGATATCTGAAAGATGTGGCTTGATAGCCTCTGCCAAGTCACGTAAAATCCGAGCGACTTCGTTCTTTTCTTCAATTTTCTTTTGTGCAATCACATTGTTCAAATCGACAACACGGTTGGGTTCGATATAAAAGGTCTGGCCGGAAGCACTCATATCATGAACAACACCGGGGACTTTATTTTTACTATCACTCCTGACTGCAAGAACTGGTCGCCCTTGACGAATGGTAATAATCGTTTCCGTCAAACTCGTCTGAGATTTTGACAGAATATCGGACAAGATTTTTTTGACCTCTTGATCACTCTTTTTGATCGATTGTCGCAGGTTAAATAATTTGTCAGAAGCTGTATCTGACAAAGCACCCGCCGCATCAATGACTTGCAAGAGCCCTAGCAAATAGGCGACATCTACAAATTTCTCAGTCGTTTGGCTCAAAACTGGAAAATTGACATTAACCGCTTGGTCAAAAAAACGCCGAGTTTCATTAACCAAACGCAGTACTTTTTTGATTTTCGCAAATTCTTGACTGGCAAGACTCGCCTCTAGCTCAATCCGCCTGAGGATTTCTGTTAAATCTGCCGTATTGGCAAGTGGCACTGGGCCATTTTCCTGCACAATCCCTGCAAACTCTGATAATTCATCAAACCATTTCTGAATCCGACCTTTATCAGAGACTGGGGACAAGTGTTGCAATTCTGCCTGTCCCTGAGCGGTTGATAAAAAAGACACGAGCTGTGCTTTTATCTGTTCAAACTCTAGGACTTCTAGTATTTTTTTATTCATAAGTCTGTTTATAAAGTAAGATGTGTGATCTGTTTAATAAAGATATCTTGTAACCAAGCTGAAAACAGAGGGGTTTGATTGATCATCAAACGAACCAGCCAACTGGCATGAAGCTGATTTTGAATCAAGGTCAGGGGAATCGTTGATAACAACATCATGCCGATCGACAACATGACATAGACGACAAGGACGGACAGGATACCAGCAATTCGATTGCCTGTATCGCCAAGCACCATCTTATTTTCAAGAGCGCCCAGAAAGATACCAATCAGCCGAACAATACCGTAAACGGCGACATAAATCGCTAAAAAGGAGAGAATCGCATAAAAAACGTGATCTATCTCAAACAGTAATTTTGACGAATAAAAAGCTAAATGACTGTCAGAAGTCGCTGAGGCGAAAGGCACCCACAGCGTGATTTTTTTCGCCAGACCTTGATAGCCTTCGAGTGCTGTTAAAAAGGCAATCAGTAAGCCAAGTGTGTAAAAACTCTGAAGCGCAAGTCCACGCGATCGCCCAATTAAATAAGCCCAGACGAGAATCGCAATAATTAAAATCGTAATCATCATAGGCCTATTATACCATAAAAGGCTGGCCTGTGAGACCACGGGCGCTACTAGCGCTAGGACAACCCCCAGTCAGATCGAGTTTGGCGTGTAGTGGAGAGGATATCCTCGCTTTTTGTGAAGATGTCCTCACTTTTTGCGGGATGGTTCTATTATTTATAGAACTCATTCTATTATTTGCGGAACTCGTTCTATATTTTGTAGAACACGTTCTATTATTTATAGAACTGGTTCTATTATTTGTGGAACTCGTTCTATTTTTTGTGGAACTGGTTCTATTATTTGTAAAACTTGTTCTATTTTTTATAGAACTTGTTCTATTTTTTATAGAACTGATTCTATTCAAAAATTCAGCACACCGCCCCTCAGTCAGACTAATTTTGTCGTGTCTTATCAGACAGCTCCTCCTGACTTTGTCCACAAACAAAAAACGCAAGCGGTCGCTTGCGTTTTCTTTATTTAGTAGAGCCACGTTTAACAAAGTCATGGGGTAAAATCACATGTTGGTCGTCGATTGCTTCTTTATTCATCAATTTGGTTAAGAGGCGCATTGCCACAGCCCCTAAATCATATAAAGGTTGCTTGATTGAGGATAGACCCGGTCGGGTAAATTCAGTTATCTCAGAATTATTGGCTGTGATAATCTCAAAGTCTTCTGGTATGGCCACACCGTTGTTGATCAAACCATTGAGCAGCCCAACTGCTACCTCATCATCCGCAACCACAGCAGCTGTCGCACCAGATGATTTGACCCGATCGGCTAATTTCAAACCATCTTTGTAACTATATTTTGTTTCAAAGACAAGCCCCTCAGAAAAGCTTAGACCATGCTCAGACAAAGCTTCTTGATAACCTGCCAAGCGATCTTTACCGTTAATCGCATCAATCATTGGGCCTAAAACAAGTGCGATTCTTTGGTTATTTTTGGCAAGTGCTACTGTCGCTTCATGTGTCGCCAGCCGATAATCAATATTAACTGATGGGAGTTGATTCTCATGATCCACAGTACCTGACAAAACAATCGGTGTCCGTGTCCGCGAGAATTCTGACCTAATCTCATCTGACAAGTCATGACCTAAAAAGACCAGACCATCGACTTGCTTGGAGAGTAAGGTATTGACGACTTGAACTTCTTTGTCCGCATCATCATCAGAGTTGGCAATGACGATGGTGTACTTATACATACTCGCAATATCATCAATCCCACGTGCCAGACTCGCAAAGTAACTATTAGAAATATCCGGAATCACGACACCAACGGTTGTCGTTTTTTTGGAGGCAAGACCACGTGCCACTGCATTAGGGCGATAGTCCAAGCGTTCAATCACTTCTAAAACCTTACGCCGTGTGGCTTCTTTCACATTTTGGTTGCGATTGATGACACGACTAACAGTCGCCATGGAAACACCTGCTTCGCGCGCCACATCGTATATTGTAATTGTTTCATTGTCCATTTTTACTACACTCCTTATACAAGCTACTTGTCATTGACATAACATTTTCATTTCATCTTCATACAGTTTACCATTTTATGAAAAGGTTTTCAAGAATTTTTACATCTTTTTCCATAAAAAATCAAAAAAATTGCATTTATGTCCCAGACCACATTAAAGATGGCAATTTCCAAGATAAAGTGGCAGAATAGAACTATGACTAAAATAAAAAAAATTGCAACCTATCTCGACCAACAAAAATGGGAGATGACTTTTATCACGAATCCAACCACTGTTAATTATTTAACTGGTTTTGCTATGGAGCCTCATGAGCGTATCTTAGGCTTGATGATTTTTCCTGACAGAAGCCCCTTACTTTTCACACCCGAGCTGGAAGTCGAAAAGGCAAAGGCGCTGGTTGACTTTGACGTGGTGGGCTATACGGATAGCGAAAATCCTTGGCAAAAAATTGGCGCACAGTTAGCCGGTTATTCTATCAAGACGATTGCCGTTGAATTTGATCATCTCATTCTCAGCAAATCTGATGGTCTAAAATCTGTCTTTGCTGACAGTAACTTTGCCAATCTAAGCCCCTTCATCAATCAAATGCGGTTGATTAAATCAGCTGATGAGATTGACAAAATGATCATTGCCGGTCAGTATGCGGACAAATGTTTTGAGATTGGCTTTCACTTTGCGGCATCTGGCAATGGTGTGACCGAAATGGACGTTGTCGCCAAAATTGAATTTGAGATGAAACGTCTTGGTATCTCTGAAATGAGTTTCGATACCATGGTTTTGACTGGTGCACGCGCCGCAAATCCTCATGGTGTACCTGAAGCTGTTGCGATTGAACCAAACAAACTCTTGCTTTTCGATCTCGGTGTCATGGCAAATGGTTATGCCTCTGATGCGACTCGGACGATTGCAATCGGTCAACCCGGTGACTTTGACCGTCAAATCTATGAGATTACCCGCCAAGCGCAACAAGCTGCTTTTGATTTTGTCAAGCCTGGTGTCACGGCTTTTGAGATTGACCAAGTCGCACGTGATGTCATTACCAAAGCAGGTTATGGCGACTACTTCACCCACCGCACTGGTCATGGCATTGGCATGGATGTTCATGAGTTTCCCTCTATTGGCGGTAGCGAGGACATCACAATCGAAAAAGGGATGTGTTTTTCAATCGAACCTGGGATTTATATCCCAAATCAAGTCGGTGTTCGGGTCGAAGATTGTCTCTATGTGACTGAAAACGGTGCTAAAAGCCTGACCCATACCTCAAAAGACTTGTTGATCTTTTAAGCCCCTCCAAGCGTCCGACTCAACTCTCAGATCCCTATCCTAAACAAGAATGCAGGCCTAGCAGATGTTAGTTCTTCTCACATCTGCTAGACCTGTATTCTTTCTTTTATGCCCAGTTTATGCTAAAATCGTAGAGAACATACTTGAAAGGTAATACAAGATGAAAAAGAATTTATTGATGCTACTGACTTTTTTCATTGCCTGTTTTTCGGCAACTGCTGTTCATGCAGAAAACAAAGTAGTCAAAATTGCGAGTGACTCGACCTACGCCCCCTTCGAGTTTCAAGATAGCGCCAAAAACTACGTCGGGATTGATGTCGACTTAATGCAGAAAATCTCTGACATGAATGGTTGGCAACTGAGTCAATCCTTTCCAGGATTCCAAGCCGCACTGGATCAACTCAATGCAGGCCAAGCAGACGGTGTAATCGCCGGCATGTCGATTACTGATGAACGGAAGAAAGTCTTTGACTTCTCTGATCCTTATTACAGCTCATCAGTCGTGATTGCCACTAAAAAAGGCAATAAAATCACAGCTTATCAACAGCTCAAAGGCAAGACAGTCGGCGTTAAAAACGGGACAGCCTCTCAAGACTTTCTGACCAAAAACAAAAGCAAATACGACTTCAAAATCAAAACCTACGATGACGGCGCACAAATGTACGAAAGTCTCAAAGTCGGTGCCATAGATGCCATGATGGACGATGAGCCTGTTATCAAATATGCCATCAGCCAAGGACAACCCTTTGCCATTAATATGGCAGGCAAAAAAGTTGGTGATTTTGGCTTCGCCGTCAAAAAAGGCACACACGCTGACCTGATTTCAGGCTTCAACCAAGCCCTTAAGGAACTCAAGGCAAACGGTGGCTACGATGCCATCATCGCCAAATACACTGCAGAAGCCAAAAGCACTGTGCAACCGCTGAAAGCAGAGTATAAAATCGCCTCGGATTCTCTCTTTGCACCATTTGAATTTCAAAATTCAGCCAAAAAATATGTCGGAATTGACGTGGACTTGATGAACGCCATTGCTAAAAGTCAAAACTTCACAATTAGCATGGATTTTGTCGGTTTCCAAACCGCTGTCGATCAGACCCAAGCCGGCCATGCGGATGGGATGATTGCTGGGATGTCAATCACAGATGAACGTCAAAAAGTCTTTGACTTCTCTGATCCTTATTTTACTGCCAATGCAACCCTTGCAGTCAAGAGCACGACAACTAATATCAAAAGTTACAAAGACCTCAAAGGTAAGACCGTCGGTGTCAAAAACGGAACAGCTTCCCAAGCCTTCATCGACAAAAACAAGGCCAAATACGGCTATAAAGTCAAAGTCTTTGACGCCGCTGATACCATGTATGAAAGTCTGAATACCGGCTCTATCAATGCCTTCATGGACGATGAACCGGTCATCAAATACGCCGTTTTACAAGGCAAGAAGTTTGCCATGCCGATCAAGCCAGAGAAAATCGGTGAATACGGTTTTGCCGTCAAAAAAGGCAGCAACCCCGAGCTGATTAGTATGTTTAATGCTGGTCTCGCTAAAATCAAGGCAAACGGCGACTACGATAAAATCGTCGCCAAATATATGGGCAATGAATCAACTGGCGATAACAAAGTTGACGAGTCCACCATGCTAGGCATTATCAAAAACAACTGGCAACAATTGGCACAAGGTCTAGGCTATACCCTCTCCTTGACCTTGGTTTCCTTTGTCCTAGCACTCATCATCGGTGTCATCTTTGGTCTCTTTAGCGTCTCACCTAGCAAGTTCCTCCGTGGTTTCACTAAAATCTATGTTGACTTGGTGCGTGGTGTGCCACTCATGGTACTCGCCATCTTCATCTTCTACGGCATCCCTAACTTGATAGAGTCGATTACCGGACACGCAAGTCCACTCAATGACTACACAGCGGGGATTATCGCCCTGACGCTGAATGCCTCAGCTTACATCTCGGAAATCGTCCGTGGTGGGGTCAATTCCGTGCCTGTCGGTCAAATGGAAGCCTCACGTTCACTCGGAGTGCCCTACATCAAAACAATGCAACGGGTTATCTTGCCACAGGCTGTCAAAATCACGATTCCTAGTTTGGTTAATCAGTTCATCATCTCATTGAAAGATACCACTATCATTTCAGCAATTGGCTTGATTGAACTCCTGCAAACAGGTAAAATTATCGTGGCTCGAAACTTCCAATCATTTAAAGTTTACGGTCTGATTGCGATTATCTATCTCATCGTCATTCTATCTTTGACAGTATTTGCACGTCGACTTGAAAGGAATATGAAATAATGGCTAAACTCAAAATTGATGTCACAGATTTGCATAAATCTTATGGTACGAATGAAGTCTTAAAAGGGATTACCACAAAATTTAATGAAGGTGATGTCGTCTGTATTATCGGTCCTTCTGGTTCAGGTAAATCTACCTTTCTCAGAACACTCAATGGTTTGGAGGAGATTACTTCTGGTACGGTCATCATTGACGGCTATGACCTGTCAAATAAACAAACCGATCTCAACCAAGTCCGCCAAGAAGTCGGCATGGTTTTCCAACAATTCAATCTTTTCCCTAATATGACTGTGCTCGACAACATTACCTATGCTCCACTTGAGCTCAAGAAATTAACCAAAGAGGAAGCTCGGACTAAAGCCCTTGACCTACTCAAAAAAGTTGGACTGTCTGACAAGGCAGATGCTATGCCTAGAAGCCTGTCTGGTGGTCAAAAACAACGTGTCGCCATCGCCCGTGCACTCGCTATGGACCCCGACCTCATGCTCTTTGACGAACCGACCTCGGCACTCGATCCAGAAATGGTCGGCGATGTCCTCCAAGTCATGCAAGATCTTGCCAAAGACGGCATGACCATGCTCATCGTCACACATGAGATGGGCTTCGCACGTAAAGTCGCCAACCGTGTCATCTTCACTGATGGCGGTCAAATCCTCGAAGACAGTACCCCTGATCAACTCTTTGACCACCCCCAACATCCACGACTCAAGGACTTCTTAAATAAGGTCTTAAACGTTTAAAGCAAACACGCCTGACAATTTCTGTCAAGCGTGTTTTTTTCTGTCAATATTCCGATGATTGAGACTCATCCCAAAGATTTTGATACTGTTCCCTATTCTCACTCACAATCTTTGAAATTTTCTTCAAATGCCGATTAAGAATATCCCCATCTCTTAATCTGCCATCTAAAAACACAGAAGCAACTTCTTCTCCGTCCATCTAAATATGAACATGTGCTTCTTGTTTTTTATGATTATGCTCATTTGTTCTAATTTCGATCCTGTACTGTCGTAATACTCATTAGGTATGTGCAGTATCCGCTACATAATCATGCCATGTTTCCAAATAATTATCTTGATTTTTTCCGATTTGTTTTTTCGCAAACTTAATATCATCAATTGACATCTCGTTATCATATAGAATCTTAAGTGTTCTTAAATCAAAAATACCAATCAATTCCCCATCATCATAAAAACGAATCTGCGGCTATTCAGGATTATTTTGATATCTTCTTTATCCATACTCAAACGCCATTCCCCAAAAACACCAACAGTCTTACGCAACTTTAAAACTCAGTTATTCTCTATTTCATCAGTCAAATCAATTGTAAAAGGCAATGATAGATTTTATATTCCATTTATTGACAAAACGCTGACCAAAATAGTACTCACTTTATACACAGACAAGTAACGTTACTCACTGCACCAACACCGGCAAAGGAATTCTCATATTGCATGATATAGTGGGAAGGAAGGTAACGTTGAACACCATTATCAAAATCCAGCATGATCAAATGAATTAGGTAACATTGCCGCTTTTTTTACTCATAAACCTTTACCCCTATTTATTTACTGTTGCATCATATTTATACTCAGTCAAATTTAGTTCCCTCCCATGAATTTTTATGAAAAGAAAAGGCATCTAATAAATCTTCTAGGGTATTTCTATCAATAGAGATATTTCCCAATGACATTAATTCTGCTTCGGAAAAAAAGTTAACCTCAGATGTTTCTAATCCTGTTTTTGTATCAAAAGAATCCGCCACACAGTAGAAGAAAAGTTTGTATACATATTCTAAACTTTTAGGATAGGGATGTTTTGCTTTATCAACAACTTTAAACAAATTCATCACTGTTACATTTAGACCTGATTCTTCTAATGTTTCTTTCTTAGCAATTTCTGATGGAGAGTATCCTACGTCAGCCCAACCACCCGGGAGAGACCAAGTCTCCTCTTTTTTTTCCTTAACTAATAATAGCTTATCTTCGTTATTAAACACCACGGACCGTATATCAACCTTAGGTGTGACATACCCTACATCTGAATCAAAATACAATGCTATTTCTTTTTCAGAAGTCTCATTAGAATAGGTTTCAATTAATTCTTCAAGTATTTTTCTCATATCCATAAATCGTTCAATATCATAGCTATCAGAAGAATAATGTAAAGAAGTATTGATTAAAGCTTTCAGCCTCGTTATAGATTCACTTAATTCCAAATCAGTCATCCTTTCTTAGTTTAGACAGTCCATAAATTCCTGCCCCTTCAATACAATGATTATCAGTTAAATTTATTGATTATCTCCTATAATACCACGAATTAGCTTTTTTTTGCCCAGAATTCCATCTATGAGTCTTTAAAGCGTATCGTACAAAAGTTTAAACCATGTGCTTATAACTAAAATAACATCCTATATTCAAGCTTTATGCTTAGGGCTTTAAGTTTCGGGTACTAACGTTAACACTCGGACAACCAATGTTACTTCTAAAAGTAGTAACGTTAGTACTCAGACAACTAATATTACCTCTAAAAGTAGTAACGTTAGTACTCAGACAAGTAATGTTACCTCTAAAAGTAGTAACGTTAGTACTCAGACAAGTAATGTTACTTCTAAAAAGTAGTAACGTTAGCACTCAGACAAGTAATGTTACATCTAAAACTACTAACGTTACCTCTCGGACAAGTAACCTTACCTCTAAAACTACTAACGTTACCTCTCAGACAAGTAACTTTACTTCTAAAACTACTAACATTGCACAATCGGACAAGTAACTTTACCTCTAAAACTACTAACATTACCTCTCGGACAAGTAACTTTACCTCTAAAACTACTAACATTGCACAATCGGACAAGTAACGCTACTTCTAAAACTACTAACGTTACCTCTCGGACAAGTAACTTTACTTCTAAAACTACTAACATTACACAATCGGACAAGTAACGCTACTTCTAAAACTCCTAACGTTACCTCTCGGACAAGTAACGTTACTTCTAAAACTCCTAACGTTACTTATCAGACAAGTAATACTACTTCTAAAACTCCTAACGTTACTTATCAGACAAGTAATCCTACTTCTGAAAGTCATAACATCGCCCTTCGGACAAGTATGATTTAGCAACTGATCTTGCGAGTTAAATAAAAAAAAGCCGCTCCCCTGAAGAGAACGGCTTTCCTACTGTGTTATTGCTGAGCAGTGGTCGGTTATTGGTCGCTTGGGCTATCTGCCTCTGTCGTGATGACAGGTTTGCGGTGTTTGCCACTTGGGAAGCGTTCCTTTAATTCTTCCGCAACTTCCCGAGCACCTGAAATCCGAAGCTTGCTAGCTGTTTTCGCAGTTTGATAGATGGCTAGCGATGAGGTGTATGCTTCACTGCCTGCAACCATAGCTGTATCAGATGCAATGTTGGCTAACTCTTGACAGCTAACAATGAAAGGGAGCAAGCTAGTCGCATCGTTGAAGTCTTTCGTAAAATCATCTAGATTGACGAAAGGCGGTACGACTTCGGGATGCTGTTTGGCAAGTTCATGGGCTTTAGCAACAAAGCTCAGCGTTTTATTGCCCATCTTGAGCAAATTAGAGCGATCCCTAGCGGTCAAAACGACCACATAAGGCTTCAATAACTGCTTGGCCTGTTCGACTAGGGTCTGGGCGTCCGCCAGCACATCGGCTGGGATTTGAGTGTGATGCAGTTCGTTCATGTTAATCCTCCTTTGGATTTTGATAGCATACGTCATCGGGCTCATGCCACGATGAGACCTTTTTTACTGGTCACTCTTATATACGATAAAAAATAGTCAGATGTAACAAAGAAATTTAAAAAAATTATTTTCCAAAACTTTAAAAGTAGCTTCCAAATCATAAACTCAGTAGGTAGAACCCAAAAAAGCGGTTTAAGCAATAACCGCTTTTATACATCACTAACCAGAAAACCCATAAGTCTTTAGCTTATGGGTATTTCAACACACAAGACATCAAAAGCACTGTTATTACAACACTTTCAATGGCGCTTTTAGTTTAATAATTGAGCCGCAGCTTCATCTACAATCACGATCACGTCATCATGTGTTTGCAGGATGGACGCAGGGAGACTTTCAGTGATATCGCCCTCAATCATTGCTTTGACTGCCTCAGCTTTGGCATCGCCCCAAGCCATCAAAAGCAGTGTTTTAGATTTCATGATGCTGGCAATGCCCATCGAAACCGCTTGTTTGGGTACATCGGCTTCGCTTTCAAAGTAACGTGAATTGGCTTTGATCGTGCTTTCTGTCAAGTCCACGACATGTGTTGTCTCATCAAATGGTGTCCCCGGTTCATTAAAACCGATATGACCATTTTGACCCAAACCAAGAATTTGAAAATCAATTGGGTGTGCCTCAATGATGGCATCGTAAGCTTTAGCTTCTGCTTCTAGGTCAGTCGCTTTCCCATTTGGCAAAAAGTTTGCTTTAAATGGTTTTTCATTGAAGAGATGTTCATTCATAAAATGACGGTAAGATTGTTCATCGGAACCGTCCAGTCCAACATACTCATCCAAGTTAATAGATGTTTTATCTGTAAAGTCAAGATCGCTATTGATGATTTGATTGTAAAACTCAACTGGTGTCGAACCTGTCGCCAAACCAAATGTTTGGGCGCCAGCTGCTATCTTTTCTGACAAAATTTCAAGTGCAAGTTTAGCACCTTCGAGTTGCGTGTTTACTTTAATGACTTTCATAATCTCTCCTTTAATGATCGGGTTGGTTTATTGGTATATACCTATTGTATACCATTTGAGAAACTTTAGCAAGTATTACGACGTCATTTACCAATTCTGTATCTGTTCTAATTCTGTTACGAGTTTTATTATTACAAGTAGTACATTTCTAAAAATCTAATCCATTCAACCACTCCGCTACTTGTTCTTCACGTTCTTTCAATGTTGATTCGTCTTTCATTTTACCTAAATACTTTTCTGAAACAATTTCACCATCTGCCATAAATAAAATACGTTCTGTTTTTGACGCTACTTTAGGATCATGAGTAACCAACATGATTGTTGTACCTTTTTGATTTATTTCGTTAAAAAGCATCATAATCTCAGAAGCAGACTTTGAATTTAATGCTCCAGTAGGTTCGTCACCAAATATGATTTCTGGTTCATTAATTAATGCACGACAAATTGAAACTCTTTGTAATTGTCCGCCAGATGCTTGTGTAATATCTTTTAAGGCTAGTTGATGGACACCAGTTTGTTTCATCAATTGAACCGCACGTTTATCAATTTCTTTTTGCGATTCTTTTTTTCCAAGATACGCAGAAAGAATAATATTGTCTTTTAAGTTAAAGTTCTTTAATAAGTTTGCTTGTTGAAAAACGAACCCCATTTTATCTAAGCGAATACTTGTTAATTGTTCTTCCGTTAATTTATTTAATTGCTCGCCAGCAAATTCAACAGTTCCTGCATTTGGTTGCAACATTCCACTAATCGTATAAAGTAGCGTGGATTTACCAGAACCACTTGCACCCATAACAGATACAAATTCACCTTTATTGATAATTAATTGAATATTTTTTAATACATGTTGAGGTTTCATATTTTCAATTGGAAAACTCTTTGATAAGTCAGTTGCTTTTAAAATCATGATGATTCCTCCTTTATTCAGCGATTAACATGATATTTATTTTTTTGATAGATACGCTAACAATGTAGACACTTACACTCACTACTAATACCAATGAAAAAGGAATCATTAAATAGCTAATAAGAGGATTTGTGACAAAGGTTAGTTTTGATACACCAGATAATAATAGGCTGGCTACTTGTGTTCCAAGTACATTTGTTAATATCACGCCAACAATAATACCAATTAGTAAGGTAAATAATGCTCGTACAATATATTGTTGTTGCAATATTTTTGATGAAATACCGATACTCTTCATAATTGCAATATTCTTCGCTTCTTTTGCAAGAATCATTTTGAAGAACATAGAAGTAATCAAAATAACTATAAATAGGGAAAGAACAAATGCTACTACACTAAGGCTGGCTACTTGTTTAATAATTCCGCCTAATGTCTGATTAATATAGTTATCCATATCAGTAATTTTAATATGTGTAAAGGTTTGTTCAAGTTCCGTTTTTATCTCATTTATTTTGGAACTATCTTTGACATTGAAATTATAAGTAGTCCATAATACGTCATCACTTTTAAGCATTCCTTTGGCAGTTTTACCACCATTGGTTACATCTTGATAAATCCCACTTACTGTAAGTCCTTCTTCTTTTCCATCTAAGATGATGATAACTGTATCTCCAACACTTGCTTTAAATTCATCTGCATTCATACTGGATAAAGCAATCTCTTTCGCATTTTGTGGCGCTTTGCCAACCGTATAATAAAGTGGGAATACATCATAATCTTTTGAGCTTTCAATTTTAATAGTAACAAGCTCATTATCAGCATTTTTCATCTGGTACGCACCTGTTTCATAAGAAGCAACTTTTTCAATCCTATCGCTGTTTACATTTTCATTTGTTAAATAGTTGAATACTTCTTCAGCTTCTTCCTTATACTTATCCATCTGATGAACATCAATTCGTAAATCACTTTCACCAGCACCCATATAAGAAATAAAACTATCATCTTGAATCGTTTGTAAAAAATTGAAAGGAACACTCATCATAAACAAACTAATGGCAAAGACCAACATTAACAATATATACGTTTTTATTTGTGTTAACACTTCTCGAATGCCGATAAAAATTGATTTGTTTCCAATCCAATGTTTCTTACCACTTAATTGCATTCTATGCGCAATTTTACGATTCCCTGATGTTTCTCCAACTTGTAATGCTTGATAAGTTGAAATCTTTTTAAAACGTCTAAATAGAAGCTTACAAAATAAATAAACAAACAAGAACACTAGAAGCGAACCTAGAAATGGAAGAACATAGCTAATCACAGTTTTAGGAGCTAAGCCCATGTAAGCGGACATGGATTTGGTAAATACATTCGTAACAGCTAGAGAAGCAAGATAACCTCCGATACAAGCACCAAAAGCAATTGTTATATATTTTGTTAGATACAGCTTTCTTATATTTTTACTACTAATACCAGTAGCTTTCATAATTCCAATTTCTCGATAATCTTCTTCAATAGCAGTAAGGATAGTAAATCGCAAGCATAAAGAAGCAATGAGTAATAGCAATAAACTAATAAGAATGATAATAGCGATAATAATTCCATCTGTTAATGCGTTTAATATTTGGTATAGAGATTTCGTAAGTGCTGTTCCGCTTTGTGGAAGATTAGAAGCTTCATATTGCTTTTCAAATTCCGAAATCGAGCTATCATCGTTCAATTCAAACTCAATTAAATGTTCTTGACTACTAAGCTTTGTTTCTAATTCGTTCCAATCATTATCACTTACTAGAAATCTTTTAGAAGTAACAAGAGAGGGATTCATCTGTGCGTCACGTATAAATGAAGTAACCGTATAAGTCTTATTAAAATCACCTATTTGCACTTGCACTTTAGACCCTAATTTTAAGTTGTAAAGTTGTTGATGGTAAACTGGAACACCTATCTCACCATCACCAACATTAGCTATTTCATTTCTAGTATCTAATAGGAAATCAAATGCTTTATTTTGTTTTACAAAACTATTTTCAATAATACTATTTACTTCTGATTCACCATTGTCTTGAAGAAATAGATGTTCGCCATCAATATTTAACATGGTCATGGTTTGCTGGTTTTTTACAAGTTCATTTTTCTCACTAAATGCGTTGATTTCATCTTGTGAGAAATCACCAGCGTACATTTGTACATAGCTAGGTACTTTTGCTTTTTCAAATAGACTATCTAAAGAACCTGTTAATTCAGTCACGATCGTCAAGGCACTAGATAACAGCATTGACGATAATAAAATAAATGTAAAAAGGGTAAAAACAATGACTTTATTCTTCTTGAAGTCCTTTTTTAATAATCGTTGTATCATCATTCACTATCTCCTTTAATTTTAATACGCATAATGTATATCAAATTCAAAAGAAGATGCGCATCGTGCCTTTTGAATCCATTCGTCTTTCATTCTAATAAAATCGAAGTGTAATATACTAAATCATTTTTTACTTCACACAAGTCCGTAAGAATCTTATGTTGTTTTGTCGATACATAAGTTTTCAGATATTGCTTTCATTTTTCTTGTACGGTCATTTACTAGATGCCCTTTTCGTTTTGATACAATAGCTTACTTAAAACCGACAATACTATGGTGGCACCAAACGCAATGATGATTGGAATGTATGCACTGTCTTGGAAAGTTTCAAAACCAATTCCATATAAAATTTGACCGATAGGGGCAACACATTGTGCGGTTGCCATAATAATAGACATTACTTTCCCGAGGTTCTTTGAGGGTGTAATCTTTTGAATTTTACTTATTGCAAAGATAGATACAATTGATAAGCAAGCCGACAGTGGAACACCACTAAGTACAAATAAAGCGAATGACGGAAATGTTCCTTGTTGTAATAATAGCGGAATCGTAGAAATCCCCATTGGAATCAGAAGCATTGCAACAAATAATATCCAAATGTAGAAATTTGATACCTTTATTTTTTTTGAGACAACTCCTACAAGGAGCGCTCCTAGAATTGTTGCAAATTCGATAATACCAATCCCCGTTCCATACAACCCAGTATTTAAGTCCATTGTCACTCTTAAAATATATGGCACACCAACGATAAAGAGTGGGGTAAGGGCGAAATTCAGTCCTACGCTTATCAACATTGTTTTACGAATAAAACTATGCGTTAATGTATAGTGGAAACCCTCTTTCAAATCACTTGCCAATACCCTTATGATATTTCCAAAATATTCCGTTTTATTTTCTGGCACTAATATACGTGTTTCTAGTACTGCTGTTAAGAAGAATAAAATTGTTATGATAATAAGAATGTTATTCATTCCGATTAGGCTATAAAGCAAGCCTCCTAAAACAGGAGCTACAGTCCCTGAAAGAGATTGGATACCTTGTAAAATACCATTTGCTGATTCTAATTTATCACTTGAAAAAATACTAGGGATAATTGCTGTTACAACAGGCGTATCCATTACGCCGACAAAACCAAACAGAATCATTGCAATTGCTATAACAACAATAGACGTCTGATTGAATAAGAATGCTATTAGCAATAATGAACTAAGTAAACCGTTCGTTAAATCCAGACCAATCATAATTGTTTTTCGATTAAATCTATCAGCCAATGCTCCAGCAATTGGCGAAAATAAAATTGGTAAACTTGATACTGCAAATAATGTCGCATAAATATCCGCTCGCCCTGTAATGTCTAAAACATATAAAGATAGAGCAAATCGAAGTAATGATGTTCCAAAAACTGAAACAGCTTGACCTGTTACTAACTTGATAAAGTTAAATGGTGTTTGATACACCGTGTTGCTTCTATTTGCTTCTATAACAACCCCCTCCTATATAAAATCATCAAATGCTATTTTTCCATTTCCATCTAATTGAAATTTATTTCATAAAAGGGATTTTACTTTTAACTTCTTTTCTAACTAGCGTTATGAGAACAGTTAGTACACTACTTACTGTTTGATTATCATGTTTTGTATAAGAACTTACCCACTCAATCATATGTTCATCAACTTCTTTTTTGAATGGACGTTTGATTTCATCTTCGCAGTATTTTTCGTATCCATTCACAATATCTGAACACACCTCGTATTTTTCTCCTGTTTGTTTTTTCACTTCATTTACTAAGTCTTTATAATTCATTTTCTTTTCCTCCTATACCATATTGGTAGCCTATTTACATATTTTGAAATAATAATTGTTTTATTTGTTCTTTGCTATTTTTCGATTCATCAATCCTTATTACTTGAAAGAAAACATTTAAAACAGTTTCCATACTTACTTCTATCTTTGAATTTGAAATACTACTAAGGTCATATACCGTTTGCATACCTGCTACAAGGAATTGAATTTCAGCAAGCGGATTAGCAGATGAAAAATCGTGTCTTTTATTTCCCTCAATAATCATTTCTGCGTAGATTGGACATAGAACTTCGAGTGTTCTTTGTAAAGCTCTTTGTTTCATCAACGCATTATTAGGTTCATATAATCTTTCAATTATTACTTTCTGTTCATCTGATTCTGGTTTCCTAAATAGAGAACTAATTAGTTTTTCTATTGGTGTCAAATTTTCATTGCTAAGCACTGTTTTTGCATATTCTAATTCAGTATCAATAATTCTCATGATAACTGCGTCCATTACTTCTTCTTTTGATGTGAAGTAATAGTAGAATGTTCCTTTTGCAATTCCAACCTCTTTTAAAATAGCGTTTACATTTGTTGCTTCATAACCTCTTATGGTAAATAACTGTTCTGCACAATCTAAAATTTCGTTTCTTTTCATATCAAAATCTTTCGTATGTGACATTAGCTTCTCCTTTCTCGACCGTTGGTCTATAAACATATATTACTAGACCAACGGTCTAATGTCAACAAAAATGATTAAAAATTTCCGAGTCGAAAAATCTTAGATAGATTTATTCCCTCAAACGAAAAACAGATTAAATTTGAAGATACGTGTGATGTTATATAATATGGAGACAAGGATTCATAGATAAATAGCGAGGTTCGATTATAAGTAATTTTAGATCGCTACAATTTCTAAGATCAATTCGACAAATATAGATATTTTTGAAATGATTAAATTAGATTAATTGTGTTAATATGGATGATATGATGGATTATAGCAGAATAGGGGAACGTTTTCGTGAAATTAGAACGTCTCAGAAGCTGAGTTTAAAAGATTTAGCTAGTGATAAAGTAACTTATGGTCAAATTGCAAAATTTGAGCGCTGCGAACAGATGATTGCGACAGATAAATTTTTTTATTTGGTCAACCGATTGAATTTAACCCCAAATGAATTCTTTTATGAATTTGGTGACTTTAGATTTAATGATTTTGAACAACTAACAGATAGAATGGTAATGTATTTTCAAAACGATGATAAGGAAAAAATCCGAGAACTAATTGACGAGTTTGAAAAATCCGAAAAAGAGTCAACAGTCTATCATCTTTTAAATTTAACTATGTTACGAATCGTAGCTAATGAATTAGACGACACAATTATCGTTTCTGAACAGGAGGTTCAATTTTTATCCGATTATTTATTTGGTGTAGAAACGTGGACAACATATGAGATTACATTATTTAGTAATTCAATTACTTTGCTTGCACCAGACTTAATTGGTCCTTTAACATTAGAGTTGTTGAAAAATGATAAAAGTTATTCAAAAATCCCTAGTAGAAAAGCGTTAATAAGAGCAACGACGCTCAATGCCTTAACTATTCTGATAAAAAATCAAAAGTTTTTGATTGCGGAAGTTGTTAGAGATTATTTAAAACCATTAATTTCAAAAGATGTTTTGATTGAGTTGGCTATATTTGAGTTTTTAGATAATTTATTGCAATACCAACATCATGCGAGTAGAAAATATATCGCAAGAAATGATGAAATTTTGTTGGGACTTCATCTGCTTGGTCACCAAACACCACTTTTAGATCAATTAATATCGAAAATGAGGCATCAATCAGGTAGGTAAAAACTATCCGTGTTGATAAATTATAAATATCTTTCTATCAGTTTAAGAATGTTTCAAATTAAAACTTTTTGCAGTAACTAAGCGAAGTTGTCTTTTTAGACAATTTTTCTTGGTTTATTTTTTTATTTGATATAATGACTTATCATTCTTCACAATGAAGGGGTAGAAAATATCATGTCGAAAAATTTAAAAATATTATTGTTATCACGTGTTTTCTCTGAATTTTCAGGAGCTATGTATCCAGTTGTCTTGCCTCTTTTCATTTTGAAACTATCAGGCTCACTGGCAATTTCTGGTTTATTTTTTACAATCGTGATGTTGCCACAATTATTACTCATGCCTGTTGTTGGTGTCTGGATTGAGAAGAAATCTAAAAAAAGTATCACAAATATCAGCCTTGTTGTATTATGTTTACTGGCAGGTACAGAAGCCTTACTTTTACAAATTGGCTATCTTTCCCTTACCTTCCTCGGATTTATTTCCGCTGCTATGAGTCTGCTTTTTGCTGTGATTGACTTGTCAACTAAAATTTTATTTTCAGAGATTGTGCCTGAAAAAGAGTTGGAAAAGTATAATGGTTTGAAATCAGTATGGGATAATATCGCTGCTTTTGGTGCGCCTATGATTTCAACTTTGATTTATGGGTTTTTAGGTTTTAAGATGGTTGCTGCAATTGTTGCAATAGGTTATCTTATTGCCAGTATTGTTTTATCAAAAATGACAACGTTACCTCAAAATATTTCTCAGGATAAATTAGTTGATAATCCAGAAAATAGCTTTAGATCAAACTTGGTAGAAGGCTTGCGATTTGTCAAGGAACATAAGGGGGTTAGAAATTTCTACTTGCTTGCTTCGGCATTAAATTTTTTTGTAGCGAATCAAGAAGAGGTTATTAATCCAGGGATTTTG
This sequence comes from Streptococcaceae bacterium, assembly GCA_031270325.1. GTDB lineage: Bacteria > Bacillota > Bacilli > Lactobacillales > Streptococcaceae > Pseudolactococcus. The sequence continues at coordinate 14,168 of JAISXW010000025.1, read as the reverse complement.
ATTCAAAAATATCATATTTCTGAAAAAACATTTGGATTTGTACCGGTTTGTTTTACATTAGGGGTCGTTATGGCAGGATTATTATTAGCTAAAAAATCAGAAGGTAGTTCCCGTCAATTTCTTAAAAATTTGTTTATTGCAAACTCAACTGTGATGATGTTAATGGGTGCCTTGTCAATTATATTTTCTGGACGAAATCAAACGATTTTTTTAGCGTTTTTTCTGATTTTAGAGCTTGTCATTGGGTTTATCACGATTTTGATTAACGTACCGATGACGTCATATTTTCAAAGTGCAGTGCCAATTGGTTATCAAGGTCGCGTATTTAGTCTTTTAAGTTTTATTTCTAGTTTTTCCATACCACTCGGTGTAAGTTATTCGGGCTTTTTAGCAGCTAAAATAGGTGCAGATTGGACGTATTTGATCAATAATTTGTGTGTGATTGTCATAGTAATCGCAGTGCTTGGCATTAAAAATAAAGATGTTAATGACTGATAGAACATTTATCGCCATTTGTGAATGAGACAAACGACTGATTTTATGTTCTAAAAAAATTGCTATCAACGTTATTTAGTTGATTTAGGATATCTGAGGCGAGGTAAGTATGAAACAAAATAAAAAAAAAAAAGTAAAACTCTAGATACTTATGATGTCATAAATGTTATAATTGGTGTCATGAACATTGAAGATTTTAATTTTGAACTCCCTGAAGCCTTGATTGCTCAAACACCCCTTGAACATCGGGCTGAAAGTCGCCTACTGGTGCTTGATCATGTCAGCAAAACAATGACCGATCAACATTTTTACGATATGATTGACGAGTTAGATGCTGGCGATACGCTAGTGCTGAATAACACACGCGTTTTACCGGCTCGTCTCCACGGCCAAAAAGCAGATACTGGTGCTCATATCGAGCTGCTTTTATTAAAAAACACCGTTGACGATGCTTGGGAAGTACTGGCCAAACCTGCTAAAAAGCTCAAAAATGGCACTCGGATTATCTTTGGAGACGGGCGCTTGTCAGCAACGGTAATCGATGATTCCCTTGATCACGGTGGTCGCATCGTTACCTTCAACTATGATGGTATCTTTCTGGAAGTGCTTGAAAGTTTAGGTGAGATGCCCTTGCCGCCTTATATCCATGAAAAGCTCAAAGATCAAGGCCGCTATCAAACGGTCTACGCTAAGGAAAATGGATCAGCTGCTGCACCAACGGCAGGCCTTCATTTCACAGATGAACTTTTAGACAAAATCAAAGCCAAGGGCGTACATATCGCTTGGGTGACCTTACACGTTGGGCTAGGAACTTTTCGTCCCGTTAGCGTGGACAATATCGAAGACCACGAGATGCACAGTGAATTTTACAGCCTACCGGAAGAAACTGCCCAACTGATCAAGGCAACAAAAGCAGCTGGTAAACGGGTGGTGGCTGTTGGCACGACTTCTATCCGAACATTAGAATCCGTTGCCCAAAAGTTTGGTGGTCAGGTTCAAGCAGATCGTGATTGGACCAACATCTTTATCAAACCCGGTTATCAATTCCAAGTCGTTGATGCTTTTTCGACTAATTTCCACTTGCCCAAGTCGACCCTTGTCATGCTCGTCTCAGCCTTTGCCGGTCGAGAATTTGTACTTGATGCTTATCAGCACGCCATTGATGCCCACTACCGCTTCTTTAGTTTTGGTGATGCCATGTTTGTCAAATAAATAACCATGCTCTCTGTTGTAGACGAGAGCTTTTTTTGACTAAACCTTAGACACTGCGCTCCAACACATAATCTCGTTTGATTTGGATAAAGGTCTGAACAAGCTGCAAGATCTGAAAAAGTTGGGCGCGGACTTCAAATTCTTGACGTGTCTTGGGTAAATCACTGGCACGGTAAATGGCTAAAATCTCCTTCACTTGCTTCATCAAAAGTTTGCCATCGTTCTCTTTCGCATAATTAGCTCCGATAGCCTTGAAAAGCGTTGACAAGGCTATCAATTGATGGGCATCTCGATCTGAGACATCAATTTGAATCAAAATTTCTGCGATTTCATGAAAAATCTCAACCTGCGTGGCACGCATGGTAAAGTAATCATAGCTCTGACTAGCAGTATTGCCAAATTTATTATCCATGTGAATCCGTGCCACTGCAAGACTTTCCGCAATATATCGTTCTAAATCCTCGACCTTGTACAAAAAATGTTCTTGCTCAGCCTTCTTTTCGATAATGAAACTGAGCCGTTTAAACAAATCACGAAAATGGTGTTCTACTCGTTTTTCACGCTCTGACAACTCGCTCTGATAGTCCGGCATCCGAAGATTGACCAAAAAAGCCAGAGAAATGGCAATGAGATTCAGCAGAAAACCATTGAGTAACAGTTGTGGCGTAATCTGCGAAGCGATGAGCAGATGCGTCACCAAGACTGCATTGGGTGCAATCCCCTCGGGCATCCCGCAAGCTGCCGAGTAAGGAATAAAAAGAAGTAAAAAAAGGCCAAAAACAAGCACATGATGACCCAAAATAGTAAACAAGAATGTCGATAAAATCATGGCAACAAGAAAATTCAGCAGGCGGTTCTTACCGAGCTGAAAGGTTGACTTTTTGGTATTACTCACGCTTAGAATGGCAATCACGCCAGCGGCTGTGGGATAGGCGAGTCCTAGTAAATTTGCGACTGTGATAGCTAAAGTAGCCGCAATCACTGTCTTAATCGTCCGCGCCCCAATCTTAAAATCATTTGGAAAAATACGCATAGCCTTATTATAGCACAAGCCCTTTCTAGCCGCCTATAAGTCGGCTTTCAAGACAGGACAAAGGCATGGACTAATCGCAAGATAGCAATGACTAAAAAAACCTCCAACTAGATAACACCCTCAGTTTCATTCCGATAGTTGTCTCAAAACACTAGCTCGTAACACACAAAAGCACAGCTGAACTTCCGCTCAACTGCGCTTTCTACTATATTAATAAAACGATACTTTTTCTTTCAAACCGAGGTTATAGTCATCTTCATAGTCATATAAAGGTGTCGGGTAGATACCGTCAAAGTAGGACGTGCAGATTTGATCGCCCAGACCAACTGCTGCTTTAAGCCCGTCAATTGATAAAAAGTGAAGGCTGTCCGACCCAATAATCTCGTTGATTTCGGCAATGTCATGGTTGGCGGCAATCAATTCCTTGCGTGTTTGAATGTCAATGCCATAGAAACATGGATAAGCAAGTGGCGGACTAGCAATGACAACGTGGACTTCTGCTGCCCCCGCTTCCTTGAGCAAGTTGACAATCCGTTTGGACGTTGTCCCACGGACGATCGAGTCATCGACCATGACGACCCGTTTCCCCTCAACAACACTGCGCACACCTGACAACTTCATGCGCACACCTTGTTCGCGTAATTCCTGTGTCGGTTGGATAAAGGTCCGTTGAATGTATTGATTTTTGACCAGACCCATTTCATAAGGCAGACCAGATTCTTCAGCAAAACCGGAGGCAGCAGATAGGGAGGAATTGGGCACACCGACGACAATGTCCGCTGCTATCTCGGGATTTTCCTGAGCTAAGAGCCGACCCATCTTTTTGCGCGCCGTATGCACATTGACACCATTGATATTACTATCAGGGCGTGCGAAATAAATAAACTCCATACTACAAATCTTGAGGTCAACCTCTTCTGTATAGGTATCGACTTGGATCCCCTTATCATCAATGATGACGACCTGACCCGGCAGGACATCTTGGACAAAAGTCGCACCGACCACGTCCAAAGCACAGGTTTCACTGGCAATGACATAAGCACCATTGCTGAGTTGACCGATGGCAAGTGGGCGAAAACCATTGGGATCGAGGGCAGCAATCAGCTTGTCGTCCAACATCAACAGGTAGGCAAAGCCGCCTCTGACTGTATTCAGTGCGGATTTGACATTGTCCATGACATTGGTCGAAAAGCCACGGCGAATCAAGTGCATGAGGATTTCTGTATCGGAGTTACTATGGAAGATCGCACCTTTTGACTCTAAATCACGTTTTAACGTTCTAGTGTTGGTCAGATTGCCATTGTGACAGAGGCCAAACTGCCCATCATAGAAGTTAAACAAGAAGGGTTGGACGTTATCAATCGAAGCCGAGCCAGCAGTCGCATAGCGGACATGGCCAATCGCAGCGTTACCGGTCAGTTTTTCGAGGTTCTTCTCATCTTTAAAGACTTCTGATAAGAGGCCTAGATCACGGTGACCTTTCAGATGCCCCTGATCATTTGAGACGATCCCAGCGCCCTCTTGGCCACGATGTTGCAAGGCGTGTAAGCCAAAATAGGTCAACCGTGTCGCTTCTGGGTGGCCCCAAACACCAAATAAGCCACATTCTTCATTAAGTGATTTTACTTCGTAAGTCATTTTACACCATTCTTTATCTTTTTTACCCCTCTACATGCGCTAAAGCTAACGATGAGAAGTGTTTCATGTCTTTTATTTTACACCGATTGTTTGGGAAAACATAGCAAAACCCCCAGATTGACCTGCGCATTCTGGGGGATTGTTCGGATTTGACAGCTCAGGTCGCAAGTCTATCCTGCACTGTCAGCCAAAAGGACTTGCGCTTTTGGGGCAATGCGCTTGAGCTTGTGAGCAAAAGGTCTTGGGAATTTGACTAAGTTACCATGGGAGTTTGTCTAAAGACCCATGGGAGTTTGTCCAAAGCCTCATGGGAGTTTGACAAAGTTCCCATGGGAGTTTATCTAAATCCCCATGGGAGTTTGTCTAAAGACCCATGGGAAGTTCATCGAATGGACAAGTCCAATCAACTCAGCGTACTTTTTCTGGAAACAAGAGGTGCAGGACATCTTGGGTCAGGCGCCGGCTTTTGCCTGCAAAGGGATAGATGTGCATTTTCATTTCTGGGTTAAAGTTGGCTTCAATGATCGTAAAGTTGGGTGGGTCAAGACGGGCAGGTTGTGTCGGGTCTGGGATAATCAGGTCAAGCCCACAAATCACAGCACCCAAGGCTGCCACTGCCACTTGCGCTTGATCCTTGTAACTTTCGGGGATGTCATCGGTCACATCAATCGAATCTCCCCCTGTTGAGATATTAGAGTTATCACGCAAGTAGGCGATTGTCCCCGCTGGCAAGACCTGATCAACTGTCAACCCTTGCCTTTTTAGGGTCACGAAAGTCTTCATAACTGTCATAGTGCGCTTGCTTGGCAAAAGCCGCCGCCAGAAAGTCATGAGTCAATTCAAAATTATAATGAATCCCACTGACCATCTGCCGTCGTTTGCCATAAGATTTGGCTAAATAGCGCCGATATAGGACTTCCTCAAACTTGTCGAGCTTTGCGATCCGAATCTTCCGATCATCCCGTGGTAAAACAGGTGGCAGACTCATCGGCCAAAGTCTTTCATCAGGCGACATCGAGCGCAAGGTCACGTCTTGAATTGCCGCCAAATAAGCCAAAGCCTCCTGTTCAGAAGTCGTGACAGGGGTGATCAACTCTGTCTGTGTCTCACTGAAGTCTGTTTGGATATAGGGGTGGTAACTGCGATTGCCAAAAATTTTGGGATGATCTGTCGTCGCCAATGTGCCCTCTCGCGTCACACGCTGACTCTCCTTTTCCAGTCCCAATCTCATCTCACTGAAATAGCGCTGAACCGTTTGATCTTGTAAGATGTGTTTAAAATTGATCGTTGTCATCTCTTGCCTCAGTTCCTCCGTTTTTCTAGTGCTGATCTTGTTCGTGACATCAGCCTTATGCCTATTCTACCCTATCAACTCAAGCGTTTGCCTTAACAATTTTTAAAGAGGCGTTTTAAAAACATAATCTAGTCCTGTGCAACAACTAGGTCAGATTTGCAAAATAAAAACGTGATCGGCTCACGTTTCACTAGAGGGTTGACCTTGATTAGCCTCTTTGGCTGCTCAAAATCAGCAATAAAATCATGGGTAGGACAAGCGTCAGCAAGATAATAAGCGCATAGGTCTTGCGTTTGCTATTGATGATGGCGATAAATTCTCTGATAAAAGCCGGTATCCTGTAATACAAAGCTGTTTTGCCGCCGTGACCTTGTGCGTCCAAACCGAGTGATTTAGCAAAAATAGCGGCCCTTAGCACATGATAATCTGATGTAAAAAAGGAAAAGGGTTGGCCTTGAATCAGCGCTGATGACAGGGTCAGATTTTCATAAGTCGTCCGACTTTTATCTTCTAACATCGTTCGTTCTTCTGGAAAGCCTAGCACGTCAACCGCATATTGTCGCATGGCATAGGCTTCTGATACCTTTTCATCTGCCCCCTGCCCACCAGAAAAGATGATGATTGTCTCATCTTGCGCCAAAGCCACCGCTTTTTCAATCCGTGCACCCAACAATTTGCCGACCTGATTCCCATTGACCAAGCCTGCACCCAAGACAACAAAGTACTTCCTATGCGCCGCCGTCAACGGTGCTTTCTTAGCATAAAGGAGACTTGAGACTAAGAAAGCAAGAAATTGCCAAATCACGTAGGGTAAGAATAGACCATAAAAAATACTGATGTACTTCAACCAATCATAATCAGCCGGCAACTTCACCAAAGCATCAGTCAACCGCCCCATAATGAGATAGGCAAGGACTGATAAGGGCAGAAGGAGGTTGCCGATACTATGGCTTTCCAAACGCCAGACCTTGATACTCTCAATCACCAACAGACAGAGTAGAACAAAACCACCAAGGAGCGTCAGCAGCAAGACCAAGAAAACTTCAGCGATTAAGATCAACCGCCAATCCAAATAGCCCAACAAAAGATTGAGCGTGAGATAGGCCAATAAGACCAGCCACATCAAATGCGAGCCGAGCTTTAAGCTCCGCAACTCTCTTTTAATTTGTCGCCGATATAAAATCAAAGCCAGTAATGTCAACACACCACTACTGATCATGACTAAAATAAAAGGATTTAACACGACTTATACTTCTCCTTGATCCGTGGTCGCCTCAAGTTCATCTGCTGTATCGTGCAGACTACCTGTTGCCTGAAACCGTTGATACATGGCATCAATCTCAGCCTTAAACTCATCTAACATGACGGCTTCATCAACTGTTTTGATAATCTTGCCTTTTTTGAAGAGCATGCCCTTGCCAGCACCACCTGCCAGACCGATGTCGGCTTCACGTGCTTCGCCAGGACCATTCACCCCACAGCCGAGAATGGCGACTGTCATCGGTGCTTTGATTTTCTCGATATAGGCTTCCAGCTCTTGAGCGATGGGAATCAAATCAATCTCAATCCGCCCACAAGTCGGACAAGACACAAGCGTTGCCGCATTATCAATCAGATCAAATGATTTGAGTACTTCACGACCGACCTTGATCTCCTCCCGAGGATCAGCAGATAAGGAAATCCGCATGGTGTCACCAATACCGAGAGATAAGAGCGCCCCCATACCGGCAGCTGATTTGACAGAACCTGAGAACAAAGGTCCTGCTTCTGTAATCCCTAGATGGAGCGGATAGTCAAAACGTTCGGCTGCCAAGCGATAAGCTTCTAATGCCAGCTCGACATTTGATGCTTTCATCGAGATGATGATGTCATGGAAATCCAAGTCTTCCAAAATTTGCACGTGTTCAATCGCTGACTCTAGCATACCTTGCGCAGTCGGATAGCCGTATTTTTGTAAGAATTGCTTTTCCAAAGACCCAGCATTGACCCCGATACGAATCGGAATGTTATGTACTTGACAGGCTTCGACAACCTTTGCCACACGGTCTTTCCGCCCGATATTCCCAGGGTTGATCCGAATCTTATCAACACCTGACTCGATGGCTTGAAGCGCCAAGCGGTAGTCAAAGTGAATATCAGCCACCAGAGGAATGTTAATCTGCGCCTTGATGTCTTTGATGGCAAGCGCTGCTGCCATATCAGGCACCGCCACCCGCACCATCTGGCAGCCGCTTTCTTCCAGCTGGAGGATTTGTTCGACAGTTGCTGCCACGTCCTGTGTCTTAGTCGTACACATGGACTGCAAGATGACCTTGTTCCGCCCTCCGATGATAACCGCGTGTTCGCCCTCGCCAACCTTGACAGCGCGAGTCTTTCTTCTATGTGTTAAAGTCAAAAGAGACCTACTTTCTTTCTATCTGATAAAGGACAGGTCAAAAATTGACTTTCTCCTAAATACTACCTTATAGATTATATCAAAAAAAAACCGTTATAGTTTACGAATGCTTTAAGATTTCGTCACAGATTGGGCAAAGCTGTTTTGACCCAAGACTCACAACAGGGCAAGCAATCACGAGATAGCGGAGGTGACGTTCCGCTCTTTGTTTTAGCCTCACAAGAAAGCGACCTAGAAAAAGACTTCCAGTCGCCTGAGAAGTCTTTGGATTAAGTCAACCAATTGGCGAGAATACCGCCGCCGTGAATGACTAGGTAGGAATAAAGATAGATCGGTAAGGGTTTGCCGACAAAAATCGTAAATAGGAAGAATCGCCAAGTCATTTTGGTTTGACTAGAGACTAATACAAGGGCATCATCTGGGGCAACAGGTAAGAGAATCGCAATAAAAAAGATTAAATCGTATTTTTTTTGCCCTTTGCTGACCCACTTCATGTATTTTTCAAAATTCTTTTCTTTGATGAATATCTTAATCAAAGCAGCACCATAAAACCGTCCCAAGTAAAAAAGGATAATCGACCCAATGACGATGCCAATATAGTTATAAAGAAAGCCTTCATAGGGTCCAAACATCATGACACCCGCTGCCGTCGTCACCCCTCCGGGAATGATCGGCACAACCACCTGCAAGATTTGAAGTCCGATAAAGATAAAGGGGCCAAGCACATAGTGTGCCATCACTAACTCTGACAATGCCTTCTGATCTTGAAGAATGCCAATCCGATAGAGATAATAACCGCCAAATAAACAGGCAATAATCCCCAAAATCGAGATGATATTAAAAATTCTCTGAATGATCTTTAAGACCTTTTCATTCATATCCTTGTTTTCCCATCCTAGTTAGAGCTTGCAAAGGCTGAGCGACACGCAAACACTCGCAACCTAAGACCACCATGCCCTGATTCAAGCTTGCGTCTTATGCTTTAGTTGTTTCAAATAAGTCAGCTGGTCTTTTGTCCAATCTTCTAACAAATCATTAAAAGGTTGAAAACCAATTTTATTAGTCGGATTGTTAAAATGATATCTCCGCTGTATGTGGTGCGTCTGTGGCGCTTTTTCCAAAGCTCTCAGGCTGAGCGAGACTTTGTCATTATAAGCATCAATGTCAATGACCTGTGCCTGACAAATTTGCCCAACCTGAATCACCTCACGAATATCTGGCACATAACCAGACTTGATTTCAGAAATATGAATCAAACCCCGACGTTTACCAAATTTGACAAATGCCCCATACTTCTGCAAGCCAGTGACTTCAACTGTGAGAATATCTCCCGTTTTGATAGCTTGTTCAGTCATCATCTTACTTTTTTTCTAGCGTAATGCCCGTAATAATTACGTCATTTTCCGGTTTATCTTGGGCAAGGGTCGGTTCTTTGGCAATCCGATCAAGCGTTTCAAAACTTTCATCATCTGCGAGTTGACCAAAAACAGTATGACGACCATCTAAATGTGGCGTACCGCCAGCTGTGTAAAGCTCAGCAATTTCTTCTGGCCAGCCACCTTTGACAAGGGCTGACTTATCATAGGGCAGATTTTCATTTTGCACAATAAAAAATTGACTGCCATTGGTATTCGGTCCAGCATTTGCCATTGACAAGGCACCGCGAATATTGAAGACAGTTTCAGAGAATTCATCTTCAAATTTTTCGCCATAGATGGACTCACCGCCCATACCTGTGCCCGTCGGATCGCCACCTTGGATCATAAAATCACGAATCACACGGTGGAAAATCACGCCGTCATAATAGCCTTTTTCAGCCAATTCAACAAAGTTTTTAACAGTTTTCGGTGCTAAGTCATCAAATAACTGAACCTTCAAATCACCGAGATTAGTCTGTATGGTGGCACGTGTGCCTGTGTAAGTCGCGAGATCAGTTTGTGGATAAGTAAGTGTCATGAGCGTTTCCTTCTATTTCTATAATTAGTTATCAATTCTGTTTTAGTCGTTTAGCAACTTATAAGATGCCTAACCTTTTTAAAGCTTTTTCTATCCCGTCATTTTCGACAGTATCCGTCACATAGTCTGCCCTTGCCAAAATCTTGGGATGAGAGACTTTCATCGCAACCGACAACCCTCCCAGCTCAAACAGTTCAAGGTCGTTTAATTCGTCACCAAAGTTCATCACATTTTCTGGATTTAGATTTAACTTATCTAAGACACGTGACACGCCATCCGCCTTACTCCCAGCCAAAGAAACAATGTCTGAGGAATGTGGATGCCAACGAACCATCCGAATTTGCGAAGCCAACTTTTCTGGTAAGACAAGCTGGTCATCCCGCTCGGACATGGTCAGTATTTGATAGACATCATGTGTCAAATGATACTCCGGCTCAACCTTTAAACGACCGTAGACTTTGGTAATCGCTTCAGCAATCAAATCATGCCAGTCTGATGCAATCACCTGATCTCTGCCATAAAAAACATAGTCGACCTGCTCAGCCTTTAGCCAGCTGATAATCTCCTTTACAAGTGCCTTGTCTAAAGGATGATTGTAAAGCACTTGTTCCGTTTGATCGACCACATAAGACCCATTAGCTGTGACAAAGAAATCGGGATTAAGCGCCCGAACTTCTGGCACAATCCCGTAAAAGTTACGACCTGTCGCAATACCAGTCATAATTCCCTTTTGACGTAGCGTCTCAAAGACACGATGAATTGAGTCTGGCATGAAACCAGTGTTTTTGACACGTAAGGTATCATCAATATCAAAAAAGATGATTTTAATCTTTTCAGCCTTCTGTTTTAAATTTTCCATATTGCCATTATATCATGTTCAGATGATGTTCAGGCAATTTTATGTTTAATGGCATAAATCGCAGCCTGTGTCCGATCATCTACTTGTAATTTTGACAAGATATTAGAGACGTGTGTTTTGACTGTTTTCAAGGAAATATACAAGGCTGCGGCAATTTCTTGATTAGACAGGCCTTTGGCAATCTCTTGTAGGACTTCACGTTCACGAGCAGTCAAATCGTCATGTAGCTCGGGCTGAGCATGATTTTTTTGATAGATTTTCGCCCGCACACTGTCCGAAATCACATCTTCTCCTGCCGCAATCTTACGAATCGCTGCAGCAATTTCATGCGCTTGCGACGTCTTTAAGATATACCCCTTGACACCAGATGCCAGTGCCGGAAATAGTTTTTCGTCATCTAAAAAGCTAGTCAAGATCAAAATCTTGGCAGCAGGGTTTTCTTGTAAAATTAGTTTAGATGCTGTGATACCGTCCATCTCTGCCATGACCAAGTCCATCAAAATAACATCTGGCTGATACTTTCTGGCTTTTTCGACACCCTCCAAACCAGTCGTGCCTTCGGCAATCACTGTCAAATCCGCCTGCGTATTGAGGTAGCTTGACAAACCGAGCCGCACCATCTGATGATCATCTACCAACATAATTGTGACTTTTTCCATTTTCATTTCATTCCTATCTCAGTTTACTTTTGGGATAATAATTTTAACCCTTGTACCTGCGCCGCGTGCTGTTTTGATTTCAACCGTACCACCCAGAGAAAGCGCCCGCTCCTTAATATTTTTCAAGCCTTGACTGGCTGTTGTTTCAACTGTCGCATCAAAGCCCACGCCATCATCTTTGACAAGCAAAACCAAAGTCCCCAGTGTCTGACTGAATGACACGTGAATATGTTGCGCCTTCGCATGTCGCAAGGTGTTGGACAATAACTCTTGGGTCATCCTAAAGATGTTGTGCTCAATCTCTTTATCAGCCTGAATGTCGGCAATGTTCGCCGTAATTGTCGCCGATATCTTGGCTTGAAGTTCATCTATCAGCGCTTTTAAGCCCTCGGTCAAGGTCTTATCTGCCAATTCTGCTGGGCGCAAATGGAGTAACAAGGCTCGCATCTCATCTTGAGCTTCATGTAAAATTTTCAGGGTCAAGGTCGCTTGATTTGTGAGTTGACTGGTACTGAGATTGGGATTATCGACAACGGAGGATAGAATCATCGTTGCCGCAAACAATTCTTGGCTGACCGAATCATGTAACTCTCGTGAAATCCGAATCCGCTCGGCTTCTACAATGGCTGCCCGCTCCTTATTTTGTGCTAAGGATAGGCTTTGAAGTTCAGAGGACATGGCTTGAAGTCGTGCTGACAAGACTTGAAGTTGCGGCAATTGAGCCGGCTCATTGGCAAGGATTTTGCTAATGTCTCGCGCCAGACTTGCTTTTTCTTCCTGATGTTGCACGAAAAAAAATCGACTATATGCCAGCGTTAAAATCGCAGAAACCGTTAGCGTCAGCCAAATCGTCTTGACATCAAAGAAATTGATCTTCAGCAAGCTCAACAAGGCTAGCATAGCGCCAAGTGTCATCAAAAACCAAGCCACAAAGTTAATCGCAAGATCACGTTTCAACTGCATCACATCCTATCCTTTGACGACTTCGACATTGCCACGACCAACATGGATCACGATCCGAATCCGTTTGTCTGACGTGCCGTAGTCTTCAGTCATATAGCGGACATGCTCCGCATTGACCTTGGTAATGTCGCCAAAAATTTTGACCAACCCTGAAAGTGTCGTCACGTCCAAAACCACTGCGACATCATCAGGCACGATAATTTTAGTATCGCCAGATGCCTTTTTGATCGTCAACTCATTGCCAATCGGCTGAAAGGTCGTCTCTGCCAAATCAATCACATCATTGCCAGATAAACGAGAGACCGCATTGTCCGAGTGCGTATCAAAAATCGCCCGATGTTGAAAACTATCTTGCTCAGCCTCGTAGTCATCGTCGGGCTGACCCTTGACAGAGGTATAGGTCGTCTCCGAAGCTTTCCAAAAGATAATGGCAACGATAATCGGGAAAAGTAACACGAGCCAAGTATAGCCGTTAACCAGAAACAGAATCAATGCCACCACGCCAAAGGCGATAGCAAAATGCTGCAAGGTTTTTTGTGCAGTCCATGAGTCGACCCGTGTCGAGAGGTAGCCCAAAAATAGCGCAAGCCCCAACATCACGAGAAAAAAAGGATTCCGAACCAGTGAGACACCGAGAAGGCCGACAAGGATCAGTTCAATAATAATAAACAACTTGAATTTAGTCATGTGTTTATTCTACCATTTTAAAACTCAAAACCATCAGCCATAAGTCCGATTTCAAGTCAATTCCCTCACATTTGCTCGGCAGCATTCTCAGATTGTAGACAAAGTCAGATCATACAGAACCCCAATTTCAGACATAAAAAGACCGCTGTTCGCCGTCTCTAAAACATATTTTTTAAGCTATCATGAACGCCATTTCATTTTATCTTTAAGGGCACCTCGTTTTTATGATAATATGAACTCCACTTCATTTTATCATAAAAAAACAAAACTTCAATTCTATACATTAGACCGTCTTGAGCATCACTTTGACAAGTACAGGCTAACACTTTGATTGGGACTTGGGGTGGACGGGCATTTCGTTCTGTGCCTTGTCTCAAAACTGCATGGCGACATGATTCCCCCAATCTCCGATTCCCAAGCTAAGTTGCAAGCCTAAGCGCTCACGCTTGTCTCGCCACCACAGCTAGTTTGAGCCAAAGCCCCCCACTTCACAACAGGACTAGCTTTGCCAAACATTGCCTTTTTGAGATGCAAAGTTTCATCTCTTATACCAAACATTGCCTATCCGAAAAGAAAAGTTTCTTCTTTTTTACCAAACATTGCCTCTCTGAGAAGAAACTTTCCTTCTTTTATACCCAACATTGCCTTTCTGAGAAGAAACTTTCCTTCTTTTTTACCAAAAATTGCCTCTCTGAGAAGAAACTTTTCTTCTTTTTTACCCAACATTGCCTTTCTGAGAAGAAACTTTTCTTCTTTTTTACCAAACATTGCCTCTCTGAGAAGAAACTTTCCTTCTTTTTTACCCAACATTGCCTTTCCGAAAAGAAAAGTTTCATCTTTTTTTCCAAACATTGCCTCTCTGAGAAGAAACTTTTCATCTTTTATACTCAACATTGCCTTTCCAAGACGAAAAGTTTCTTCTTTTTGCTTAAGGGTTTAGTCTTTTAGCTTAAGCCGTTAGTCTATTTACTTAAGGG
>JAISXW010000013.1 GCA_031270325.1 Streptococcaceae bacterium | reverse complement strand
ACTCAGATGGCGACGCAGACTCAGATGGCGACGCAGACTCAGATGGCGACGCAGACTCAGATGGCGACGCAGACTCAGATGGCGACGCAGACTCAGATGGCGACGCAGACTCAGATGGTGACGCAGACTCAGATGGCGACGCAGACTCAGATGGCGACGCAGACTCAGATGGTGATGCGGACTCAGATGGCGATGCGGACTCAGATGGTGACGCGGACTCAGATGGTGACGCAGACTCAGATGGTGACGCAGACTCAGATGGCGATGCAGACTCAGATGGTGACGCAGACTCAGATGGTGACGCGGACTCAGATGGTGATGCAGACTCAGATGGTGACGCAGATTCAGATGGTGACGCAGATTCAGATGGCGATGCAGATTCAGATGGTGATGCGGACTCAGATGGCGACGCAGATTCAGATGGCGATGCAGACTCAGATGGTGACGCAGATTCAGATGGCGACGCAGACTCAGATGGCGATGCGGACTCAGATGGTGACGCAGACTCAGACAGTGAATCTGATCCGTATATTCCGTTCACATTTGGCGCTTCTGACCTGAATAGTGTCTCTGACTCTAACAGTGTTTCCGATTCTGATCGTGCTTCAGATTCAGACAGTGCTTCCGCTTCGGACATTACCTCAGATTCAGATAGTGGCAGTGTTTCCAAGAGTGCTTCTGCTGCTAAGAGTGTCAAGGGTACCTCTGATTCAGATCATGATGGCAATCGAAATATTTTAGCAGGTATTGGTGTCGCACTGATTGCGGCGATTTCCGCCCTATTCGCTAAGAAACGGCGCATCAAAAAATAGATAGCGTCTCAACACATAGAAAACCACCTGTACGCAATAGTCGTCAGGTGGTTTTTGAGGTCTGATGGTCATAAAATTGAGCTAAGGTTTGGAGTAGCTGTTGGCTTTGGTGTCCAGTTCTGAGTTGTTGCCCGATTTCTTGGCCTTTAGCCTTGTCGTAGTCAAAAGCGATGGGCAGTTCGGATAGCTTAGAGATTGTTGCGCCGAGCTTGTTTTCTGTGATAAATCTTGCAAATGGCGAAAAGCTAGGCAGGATAACGGGCAGTTCTGCTGCTAGATAGAGGCTGAGTTTATGGGGGCTGTTGAGCTTTTGATAGGCTTGATAGCGGGTGCTAGTCGTACTGTCACTGTCCCAAACCAAGCCAATACCGTCAGGCAAGAGGGCGGGTGCGCTGTCTTGAGGCAAGATAGCTTGGATGTCAATCGCTGGGTTGAGTGCTTCTTGCGACCACTTTCTTGATCGCTTGCCGAAAACTTTGATTGGTGCTTGCCATTCTTTGAGCCATTCCGCCTTGGACAGCGTGCCTGCAAAAATCAATTGTTGAGCGGGCTGTCGCAAAGGGATTGGGCTGCAAGTTAAATAGTCGAAAAGCCCCAAAACGAAAGTCGGTACAGGGACTGCTAACGCATCCGCCATCTCAGACGTGTGGACGACTAGGCCGTCAGCTTGCCGCAAGAGGTCGTATTCACGTTCGGCATCTTGGCGGTCCGTCAGGCGAAGGGGTTCAAAGTCATGGATGAAAATGACAAAGCTTGCCCCTCTTGCTTGAGTAGCGGCTTGTAAATTTTCCTCAAAAGTCAGTGGCAGATAGCTAGGAAATTGATGGACGACTAAATCTCCTGCCTTTAAGTCACGGCTCAAATTTGTCGCTGTGTCGGACTGCGTGGCACGATCAATCTCTAAAATCTGCCAACCAACTTGGCGGGCAATTGTTGCTAAATCGTCTTTTGGCTTGGTTGCGCCCACCGGCATCCACGGTTCAATCGTATGTGTCAGATAGTTCATTGTTTTATTTTATCATCTTTTACTGACTTTTTGGTCAACTGCTAAGTTCCTCTGCTTAAAAGCACTTGAGTGTTGACACAAAAGGTCTGCGACAAGCGCCTGACTGACAACAAAGGGTAGTTTCTACTCCGACAAAACACATCCACATCTATCACCGTGTGATTGTGAATATCCCATAGCTTAAGTCAAAGGCTTGCCTAGCGTTGTTTTAAAGGGGGTATCTTGATCATAATTAGACCATGTGCCGCTATCGTAATACCAATTTAGACCGTTGTAAGCATTAAACCCACCTAAACTCGGATCATTGATAACGTATTGGGCTAATTCAGAATGGTTCGCAAGGATATGCTTATATATAGTGATCAATCGCTCTCTTCAGATAGGTCTGTCTATCGCTAAGATCGGGCGAATATACCTTGCACACTAGGGATAGAAGGTATGCAGAATTAAAAGAAGTTGGGCACAACTGTTTATAAAAACGAGCTAGAAAAAAGCGAGACATAATTATTGAAACTAGATATAATGTTTGCTAAGATTATAGTACCTCCTAGATAGAGTCGAATGATAAGACAGAAAGGACGTCCAAAAATTAATTTGAAATTCGATAAACTTTAACGAGTTATCTTGTCAGGAGGATAAAATAAATCTTTGAAAACTGAATAAATTATCGGAACGAGCGAAGTACAAGCTTAAATAATAGATAATAAACGGTCAATTAAAAGGTTTAATTTCGTAACTATTTAATGACATCATCACATTATTCTTGTAGTCATGTGATGCAACAACTTAGAAGGAAACAAATCATGAAGAAAAAATTGAAACAGATTATCATAATGACAACCGTAGCCGTATTAGTGAGTGTTCCGGTTTTACCATTGACCGTTAGTGCGGCTGATCCATTGGATACTAAAACCGGAACCACGGCGATTGCTTTGACGGCTGACCCAAGTGCGCTTACCTTGGATCAGGTGCCGAGTTTTGCTTGGGGGTCGCATAAGGTCTCAGATGCTTCTGGAACACCACGCATTATTGGGGCTACAGGTTATTTAAGTGTAATGGATGCTCGGGGTGGTGATAATAGTTATCATGTGACGGCTCTAGCTTCAGAGATGAAAGATGGAGTTAAAATATTGCCGATTAGTATGATGACAATTTCAACGACCGCTTCGTCTCCGCTGACCTCATATACTGACGTGAACATTTTAGCGGCAGGTAAGATTTTGGTTGGTAATGTTGGTGCGAATGGCAGGCGTACTGCTACGGCGACAGGCAAGATTAAAGTGGAACCGAGTGCCAAAGTTGGCTCGTACACGGGAACAATCACATATTCAATTATTGATGGCTTAACTTGAATTTAACTTTCGCTAGGTTGAAAAAATGATCAGAATGAGGACAGGTCTATGATTAGAAAATTTATCTTGAGTTTGCTGACGAGTTTAATGATTTTAGTTCTCCCGATGATGAGTGTTCGGGCGGATGCGATAGAAGAAGCTGGCTTTTCAATTGTCACCACGCCCAGCTCGCTGCAAAACTCTAACAATTCCTACTTTGATTTGAAAATGCAGCCGGAGCAAGCCACCACTCTGGAAATCGGCATTAAGAATACCACCAATCAGGAGGAAGCGTTTAAAATCGCTGTTAATCCCGCTTTGACTTCGGATAATATTATCATTGATTATACTTTTGCAGGCGATGGCCAGGGTGGTGGGGCTCAGCCCAATCTCCAAATTAGTCAGGTTGTGACACTTTCGACTAAGCTTTTAACGGTGCCTGCACAGTCTCAAAAGAATTTTACGGTGCAGATTAAGATGCCAAAGACTGAGTTTGCTGGCATCATGGCTGGGGGGATTCGTGTCGAGCGAGTGAACGATCAGGAAAAAGGTGGCATTACCAATCAATTTGCGTATGTCAAAGGACTTGTGATTCGCCAAAATGATCAGGTGGTAATACCGGACATTCAGTTTAAATCGGTTAGTGCCGGTACCTTTCATTATCAGCCCGCTGTAATGGCTAAATTTAGTAATCCAACTCATATGAACATCAGTCAATTGAAAATCACAGGGACGGTCATCAATCAGAAGACTCAAAAAACTCTTGTGACTAAAACAATTGAGGATGGTTCCGTAGCGCCAAATTCAACCTTTAACCTGATTTTACGGACGGAAGAAAAAATCCCCTCTGGTACCTATCAATTAAAGGTGACAGCTAGCACGGCGCAAGGGTTAAAGTGGCGTTGGGATGAATCATTTACAATCGCTAAATCCGTCAATCCGACAAGTACAGCTTTCAATGTGCAAGGTCACTTTAGTTGGTGGTGGATTCTAATTGCCGTGATGGTCGTTGTAATTGTCGGTCTATGCTGGTGGATTGTCGTAATTAAACGGCGTAAAAAGCGAAATTGAAGGAAGAAATGGTGCATCATAGGATAAAGGGTCTATCATTGTCTAAAAAGAGTGAGATACAAGTTTGAAAAGTTGCTGCTTTTAGAGCAATTTTTTTATTGGTAAATCAAAAGTTATTGAAGTAAAATTCATTTTAAGAGAGTTGTGGTCGTAGGATTCTAATTACCTGATTGATCAACTCTTTCGCTGCATTTAAGCTGCTGTTTTTGAATGTTTACTCGAAAGACAAGTTCTTTTATTAGGGCCAAGGTTACCGGCTGGTGGTTGTGTCAAAATGTTCTCGTCATGGTACATGATAAACTCGGTCTGACTGAGGGGTGTCCGTGTGAGCACGGCACTCTCACGGACATGATCGCATCAAGCCAGCAGTGCAGGCTTTCAATTTTTCAGTGAGAAGGCGTGAAGTCAAGATAGCGCAAAGGTGCTGTCGCTAAACTACGGATAAAAACTTGCAGTCACTGACTTTTGTTTTACTTTTTAAGGTTGTTGAACGCTAGATAGCCACAATTCTCTTATCCCTTGCAAAGATCACTTTTAGTGAGCCTGCCCTCACCATGAGGTCAGGCTTTTGTCATGTACGCGATCGGTTCAACCACTTGCGAACACCGAGTCATGCTTGAGCTTTTCCGAGCGCTTCACTGGGCAAGCGAGAAACTTGCTACTAAGGTTGAGTCTTTTCATGTCAAAGTCGAGTCTTTTATATCTGATATCGGGAAATTTATACCGACGATCAGGTTATTGATATCTGATGTCGGGTCTTTTATACCGACGGTCAGGTTATTGATATCTGATGTCGGGTCTTTTATACCGATTATCAGGTCTTTTATATCTGAAGTTGGGTCTTTTATACTGACGATCAGGTTATTGATATCTGATGTCAGGTCTTTTATACCGATAATCAGGTCTTTTATATCGACCATCGGGGCATTTTGCTCCGATGGTCGAGCGTTAAAAGGCTGCAGGCAATGGGTTTCTGGCAACCCTCGAAGTTGTCAGACCGAGATTGGTCTTGGGAGGGTCGCAATCGACCAGCTGAAGTCCGGAATGAGTCTCTCAGGTCATGCTGACTTGCAAACGAACGCTAAAGCAGTACCTGAGCAGGATAGCTACTTTCGTTTTTTGTTCTGCTTTTGCCTGTGCGACACGCCTGTTTTGTGCTGAACCAAAAAAGAGAAGTGGCAACGGGTGCTGCGTAAGTAAAAAGAGTGCAGGCGGAGTTGAGGACAAACATCGCAACAGCATCTCCGCTATCTCATGATTGTTTCATACCTTTGTCGTGGTCATGGTATAGTCCAGAATGGCAAAATGAGGTCTTTTAAGGTATAATTGGATAAGATAATTCAAAAAGATGAGGTGACCAATGATTGTAGGGATTTGGGCAGAGGATGAGCAAGGCTTGATTGGTGTCAAGGGGACTTTGCCGTGGTCACTGCCAGCTGAGCTTCAACATTTTAAAAAGACGACGATGGGACAGGCGATTCTCATGGGGCGTAAGACTTTTGATGGGATGCACCAGCGTGTCTTGCCTGGTCGGACGACAATTGTCTTGACACGAGATCCTGCTTATCAGACAGCGACATCAGATGTGCGCCTGTTTAATAGTCCAGATGATGTGTTGGCGTGGTATCAGTCGCAGGCAGCCGATCAGGCAAAAGATTTGTATATCATTGGTGGTGCAGAGATGTTTAAGGCTTTTCAAGGTCACTTTGACCGCCTTTATCGGACGATTGTGGCTGGGAAGTTTGAGGGGGATACTTATTTTCCTCAAGATGCGCTACGCTTGGAACAGTTTGAAGAAGTTGCTAGTCGCGTCCATCCGGCAGATGAACAAAACGCCTATGCGTTTACAATCAAAACCTATGAGAGTAAGAAATAATGGAAAAAACGATATTTGGTGTCTTTACGGCCGTTTTAGCATGGATTTGTTTAATGTGTGCGGTACAGTGTTTCCGTAAGAAAAAGTTTGGGTTAGCCCTGCTTTTTCTGCTGTGTGCTTTTACCAATCTAGTTAATGCGATTCATGCGGTCTATCAGACACTATTTTAATTGCGACTGGCTGAGCTTATAAAAGGAAAAAATGACTAAGAATGATGACGACTAATCAAGTGTTTTGTTCGTTTTGTGGGAAATCACAAGACGAAGTGAAGAAAATTATTGCGGGCAGTGATGTCTTTATTTGTAATGAATGTGTTGAATTGTCCATGGACATCTTGCGAGAAGAATTTAAAACTAATGGTTATGCAGATATTTTGGAGAGCAAGACACCAAAAGAACTGCTAACGATTCTGAATGACTATGTCATTGGGCAGGATAAAGCCAAGCGGGCGCTTTCTGTCGCTGTCTATAATCACTATAAACGGATTAATTTTGCGGCTAGCAAGGAGAATGATGACGTTGAACTGCAAAAGTCTAATATTTTGATGATTGGCCCGACTGGATCGGGTAAAACGTTTTTGGCACAGACACTGGCACGTTCGCTCAATGTCCCATTTGCTATCGCTGATGCCACGAGCCTGACTGAAGCAGGTTATGTCGGGGAGGACGTCGAAAACATTCTTCTGAAGCTCTTACAAGCAGCCGAATACAATGTGGATCGGGCAGAACGTGGCATTATCTATGTTGATGAGATTGATAAGATTGCCAAAAAATCAGAGAATGTGTCGATTACACGGGACGTCTCTGGTGAGGGGGTTCAACAAGCCCTGCTTAAAATTATCGAAGGAACGGTCGCAAGTGTGCCACCACAAGGCGGGCGTAAGCACCCCAATCAAGAAATGATTCAATTAGATACCAAGAACATCCTCTTTATCGTTGGGGGTGCTTTTGATGGGATTGAAGAAATCGTTAAGCAACGTTTGGGCGAAAAAATCATTGGTTTTGGCGCTAATAACAAAGCGTTAGGTGAAAATGACTCTTATATGCAGGAGATTGTGGCCGAAGATATTCAAAAGTTTGGTTTAATTCCTGAGTTTATTGGTCGTTTACCAGTCGTTGCAGCACTGGAGCGGTTGACAGAAGATGACTTGATTCATATCTTGACCGAACCGAAGAATGCGCTAGTCAAACAATACCAACGTTTGTTAAGTTTTGACAATGTCGCACTAGAATTTGAAACGGGTGCGCTGACAGCGATTGCTGAAAAAGCCATCGAGCGCAAAACGGGTGCACGTGGCCTACGTTCAATTATCGAAGAAGTGATGATGGATGTCATGTTTGAAGTCCCTAGTATGCCGACAGTCACCAAGGTCATCGTCACAGAAGAAGCCGTCAGGGGGACAGAAGAACCCTTGATTTTAGGCGCTTAATCCTCACAAAAGCACGCAAACTTGCGCGCTTTCGCTTTTATAGAAATGAGACGCATGAAATTTAATATCCATAATGTCAGCTTGACCATCTCAGCTGCCTCAAGTCGACAGTATCCAGAGACGGATATGCCTGAGATTGCCTTAGCTGGTCGCTCCAATGTCGGTAAATCTAGTTTTATCAATACACTCTTGAATCGCAAGAATTTCGCAAGAACTTCTGGTCGACCTGGGAAAACACAACTGCTTAACTTCTTTAATATTGATGATACCTTGCACTTTGTGGATGTACCGGGGTATGGCTATGCCCGTGTGTCAAAAAAAGAACGTGAGAAATGGGGTAGCATGATTGAAGAATATCTGACGACACGGTCTAATTTGCGTGCCGTTGTCAGCTTAGTTGATTTGCGGCATGCGCCTTCCGCAGAGGATGTTCAAATGTATGAATTTCTCAAATACTATGAGATTCCGGTTGTGTTGGTGGCCACAAAGGCTGATAAAATACCGCGGAGTAAGTGGAATAAGCACGAAAGTGTCATCAAAAAAGCCTTGCAATTTGATAGTCAAGATGATTTTATCATCTTTTCGAGCTTTGATAAGACAGGATTGGATGAAGCTTGGCGAACGATTGAAGGCTTTGTAGATTGACAAGGCTAGGCGCTCACAGCACACTAACGAGAGCAGCATGGCTTTAAAAGTCTTCAAATGCTTACGACAGGCGAGGTGCTTTTACGAACTTTGGCGCAATCGGGATAGAAATGTTCTGAAAATTCTGTTATAATTGAAAGCATGGCAATAAGAAGTGTGGCGATAAGGACAGGAGTCTCTGGTCGTCACAATAAGATAAAGGAGCACAAACACAGATGACAGTCAATATAGCTTTACTCGGTTTTGGGACAGTAGCGAGTGGTGTCCCATTTTTATTGAAAGAAAATGGCGAAAAGATCACAGCTGCGACCGGAACTGATATTCAAATTTCGAAAGTATTAGTGAGAGATGACGCAGAGAAATCAACACTGCTAGCACAGGGACATGACTATCAGTTTGTGACATCAATTGCTGATATCTTGACAGATGCGTCAATTGATATTGTGGTTGAACTGATGGGGCGGATTGAACCAGCTAAAACCTTTATCACGCAAGCGCTCCAAGCTCACAAACATGTGGTCACGGCCAATAAGGATTTGCTGGCCATACATGGTGCAGAATTGCTCAAAGTAGCGGCTGATAACGGCGTTGCCTTATATTATGAAGCAGCAGTTGCTGGGGGGATTCCGATTCTTCGGACGCTTGCTAATGCTTATAATGCGGATAAAATCACTAAAATTCTCGGTGTTGTTAATGGGACGAGCAACTTCATGATGACCAAAATGGTGGATGAAGGCTGGACTTATGACCAAGCACTCGCAGAAGCAAGCCGGCTAGGTTATGCAGAATCCGACCCGACCAATGATGTGGATGGGATTGATGCGGCCTATAAAATGGTCCTTCTCAGTCAATTTGCCTTTGGCATGACGATTGATTTTGAGAAGGTTCGGCATGAAGGCATCCGCAAGATTACGCCAGAAGATGTCAAGTTGGCACAAAAATTAGGTTTTGTCATTAAACTAGTTGGTGAGATTGTTGAGCGTGAGTCAGGGATTTATGCCGAAGTCGTGCCGACATTTCTCCCTCAACATCACCAGCTTGCTAAGGTTAATGGTGTCATGAATGCGGTCTTTGTCGAGTCTATCGGTATCGGTGAGGCGATGTTTTATGGGCCGGGTGCTGGTCAAAAACCGACTGCAACGTCAGTTGTTTCTGATCTTATCGCCCTTGCCATGAGTGTCGCTGAGCACTACCCTGCCCCACCATTTAATACGTTTGTTCGAGAAACCGTCTATGCGCAAAAAGAAGATTTACTAGATAAGTACTACTTTGCGATTGAAACAGAGGATAAGACAGGTCAGTTGTTGCGATTGGCTGAGCTTTTCGATGCTGAACAGGTCTCATTTGAACAAGTGTTCCAAGAAAGTATCGGTGAAAATCGGGCAAGTATCGCCATTATTTCGCATCGAATGGATTTGAATCAGTTTGATAGCCTAGTCGAGCAAATCTCAGCACTTGATGGGTTCAAGTTGCGCAATACAATAAAAGTAATCTAAAGGTAGGAATATGACTTTGAAAATATCAGTGCCTGCAACGTCAGCTAATCTTGGTCCGGGATTCGATTCAGTCGGTCTTGCACTGAATCTTTATCTGACGATTGAGGTATTAGCCCCTTCTCAGCAATGGGAGATTCAACATGAGTTGGGAGACAACGTCCCTGTTGACCATGATAATATGCTGATTGCGACAGCCTTGCAAGTGTCACCAGAATTAACACCACATCAAATCAAAATGACCAGTGACATTCCTTTGGCGCGTGGCTTGGGTTCTTCGAGTTCAGTCATTGTCGCAGGGATTGAACTTGCCAATCAATTGGGGCAGTTGCACTTGTCAGTGGCTGACAAACTCGCCATTGCCACTAAAATGGAAGGCCATCCAGATAACATTGCGCCGGCTATCTTGGGCGGTTTAGTGATTGCTCACAGCTATGATGGGGATACGAGCTATGTGGCAGCGGACTTGCCAGAGACAGGTTTGTTGGTCTTTGTGCCAGATTACCAATTGAAAACAAGTGAGTCTCGTCAAGTCTTGCCGACTGAGTTTGCCTATCAAGAGGCGGTGGCTGCTAGTGCGGTCGCCAATGTGGCAGTTGCCGCACTGTTGACGGGAGACATGGTACTTGCTGGGCAAATGATGGAAAAAGATCGTTTCCATGAGCGGTATCGCGGGCAATTTGTACCGGAATTTGCTCAAATTCGTGAGCTTGCGCATGCGCAAGGCGCCTATGCCAGTTACTTATCTGGTGCTGGGCCGACGATTATGATCATGGCACCTTTAGAAAAGGTAGCCGGCATCAAAGCTAAAATTGCCGCAGAACACTTGTCGGGACAACTCTTAACCTTAGCAGTCGATAAGGTCGGTGTCAGCGTTGCAAACTAAGGCTTACCCAGAATCTAAACAAGGTGTGACCAGTTGGCGCACTTTGTTTTTTTAGCTGGTTGGCAAGACTTTGGCAACTTCCCATGGGAACTTGAGCAAACTCCCATGGGGATTTTGAAAAACGCCCGCAAGCTTTATCCGCTGCGTCCAACGTTCCTCTGATGAAACGACTAAAAATATGATAAAATAGGAGATACTTGGCAATGACGGGGCGGCGAGAAGTTGAGTGACTGGTTTGACCAGTTGATCGCCTCCTTTCCAAGTCAATGTCCAAGCCAAAAACAATTGAGATATGAGATAAGCTAAAGATGATTACAAAAAAAGAGCTATTGACAGCATTACCTGATGTCCTCGTTAAGTCCAACGAAGACCTTGCCAATTATACCTACACAAAAGTTGGTGGGCCAGCGGATTTCCTAGCCTTTCCGGCTGATAAAGAACAGCTACAAAGGCTTGTTCGTCTGGCTAATCAGACCCAAACGCCATTTATCGTACTGGGCAATGCCAGCAATCTGATTGTACGGGACGGTGGGATTCGTGGAATTGTGATTCTCCTTGAAAAGATGACTGAGATCCGAGTCAACGGTGATGTGATTGAAGCTCAGGCTGGTGCCAATTTGATTGAGACGACAGAGCTTGCACTGGCTCATGCGTTGACCGGCTTTGAGTTTGCTTGTGGCATACCGGGTTCGGTTGGTGGTGCTGTCTTTATGAATGCGGGTGCTTATGGTGGTGAGATTTCGGCGGTCTTAGCTAGTGTGGAGGTCATGGATCAGACCGGAGAGATACTGGTAATTGCCGCAGCCGATATGCAGTTCGGCTATCGCCAGTCCATGCTGCAAACCAATCATTATATCGCCTTATCGGCTAAGTTTACCTTAGCTCAGGGAGATGTGGCGCAAATCAAGGCTGAAATGGATCGCCTGACCCAGTTGCGCCAACTCAAACAACCCTTGGAGCTGCCAAGCTGTGGCTCAGTCTTTAAACGACCTGCTGGCTATTTCGCTGGGCAATTGATTCAGGATGCCGGTCTGCAAGGTCATCAAATCGGTGGTGTCGCAGTTTCCAAGAAGCATGCCGGTTTCATGGTCAATATCGACAAGGGTACAGCAAGTGACTACGAGGCCTTGATTGCCTACGTGATTGCACAAGTGCAAAAGACTTCTGGTGTGACCTTAGAACCAGAAGTTCGGATTTTAGGAGAAGAAAAAAAGTGACGACTCAGCCTATCATTGCCTTTAAAAACGTTTCTAAATCATTTGATGAGAGTGATCAACTTGTCTTGAATGACATTAACTTTGAGTTGGAATCGGGTAAGTTCTATACCCTCTTAGGGGCGTCTGGTTCGGGGAAATCAACCATTTTGAATATCATTGCCGGTCTAACAGAGGCGACAAGTGGCGATATTTATCTGGCTGGCGAGCGGATCAATGAGGTGCCAACTCACCAACGTGATGTGCATACCGTCTTTCAAAACTATGCCCTCTTACCTCACAAGAATGTCTTTGATAACATTGCTTTTCCGCTGAAAATCCGCAAGGTTGACAAAGCTCAGATTGAAAGACGTGTCAGAGAAGCGTTGAAAATGGTTCGGTTGACAGGGTTTGAACATCGTCGGATTCAGAAACTCTCTGGTGGTCAACGCCAACGGGTTGCCATTGCCAGAGCGATTATCAATCAACCCAAGGTCGTCTTACTTGATGAACCTTTGAGTGCCCTTGATTTGAAATTGCGGACAGAGATGCAATATGAACTGCGTGCCTTGCAACAGAAACTTGGGATTACCTTCGTTTTTGTGACCCATGACCAAGAAGAAGCCTTGGCTATGAGTGATTGGATTTTTATCATCAATGATGGGCAAATTGTCCAATCAGGGACACCTGTTGATATTTATGATGAACCCATCAATCGTTTTGTGGCGACCTTTATTGGTGAGTCCAATATCATCTCAGGTATCATGCGACAGGACTATTTAGTCGAGTTTAATGGTAAGAAGTTTGAAGCGGTTGACGGTGGAATGAGACAAAATGAACCTGTCGAAGTCGTGATTCGGCCGGAGGACTTGCGCCTCACGTTACCTGACGAAGGGAAATTAATCGTCAAGGTGCAGACGCAATTATTCCGTGGGGTACATTATGAAATCATTGCCCAAGATGACTTGGGACAAGAGTGGTTGATTCACTCGACACGTCAAGCGATTGTTGGGGAAGTCATCGGACTTGATTTTGAACCAGAAGATATTCACATCATGCGACTGAATGAAACAGAAGCAGAATTCGACGCTCGAATCGAAGAATATGTCGAAGAAGACAACGCTGAAGCCGGTTTAATCAATGCCATTGAAGAAGAAAATATCAAAGACTAGACAAGTCAAACAGCTTGCCGACAGCTTCAACTTGTCGAGACGACTGAAAAATAAAAACTTATGACTAAAAAATATCATCTTACTGCTGTACCGTATGCCCTTTGGCTGTTCTTATTTGTGATCGCACCGATTGTCCTACTGGTTTATAAGTCCTTTTTTGATCCTGCTGGCCATCTGACGTTAAGCAATTACAGCACCTATCTGACCAGCTGGACTTATTTGAGAATGTCAGTTAATTCGATTGTTTATGCGGCAATCATTACACTGGCAACGCTTTTGATTAGTTATCCAGCTGCTTATTTCTTGACCAAACTCAAGCATAAGCAACTTTGGCTAATGCTGATTATTTTACCGACTTGGATCAATCTCTTGCTCAAAGCCTATGCCTTTATCGGTATCTTTGGGCATTCTGGTGCGGTCAATGGCTTTTTGACTTTCATCGGTCTGGGTAGTCGGCAGTTCTTGTTTACTGATTTTGCTTTTATTTTTGTGGCTGCTTATATCGAACTTCCTTTTATGATCTTGCCGATTTTCAATGCGATTGATGACATTGACGATAACTTGATTCAGGCAGGCTATGATTTAGGAACCAGTCGCTTCCAGAACTTTTGGCAAATTGTCTTGCCCTTGTCAATGAATGGTGTCAGAGCGGGGGTGCAAGCTGTCTTTATTCCCAGTCTAAGCTTGTTCATGTTGACACGTTTGATTGGTGGTAACCGTGTGATTACGCTAGGGACTGCGATAGAAGAACATTTTCTGGTCACACAAAACTGGGGCATGGGGGCGACGATTGGCATGGTCTTGATCATGACAATGTTTGTCGTCATGTTCTTGACGCGGGAAAGGGAGGCGAAAGGATGAGACAAGGTTTTAAACTTGACAAGCTTTATTTGACTTTTGTCTTTGCTTTGCTGTATTTGCCCATCTTTTATCTGGTCTTTTATGCTTTCAATAAAAATGGCAATATGAATGGGTTTACCGGCTTTACGCTGGCTTACTTTCGAGAATTAGTGACGGATCATCGCTTGATTCTAATCGTTGTCCAGACTTTTTTGTTGGCTTTCTTGTCAGCCTTGATAGCGACTGTGATTGGTACCTTTGGGGCAATCTACATTCATCAGGCCAAGAAAGGTCGACAACAGACACTTTTGTCCCTGAACAATGTGTTATTGGTCTCGCCTGATGTGATGATTGGGGCGAGTTTCCTGATTTTATTGACGGCAATCGGCTTTAAACTTGGCTTTGCTTCGGTCTTACTGGCTCATGTTGCCTTTTCAATTCCGATTGTCGTGCTGATGGTCTTGCCACGTTTACAGGAAATGAATCAAGATATGATTCACGCTGCCTATGATTTGGGGGCGACACAACGTCAAACGATGTTAGAAGTCATCTTACCTTTTTTGACTCCCGGCGTGATTGCGGGATTCTTCATGGCTTTTACCTATTCCTTAGATGATTTTGCGGTGACTTTCTTTGTTACCGGCAATGGGTTCTCGACTTTATCAGTCGAAATCTACTCGCGCGCACGTCAGGGGATCTCACTTGAGATCAATGCTTTGTCCGCACTCGTGCTGATACTTTCAATTTTGCTGGTAATCGGGTATTATATGATTATGAGGAGTTCAGATGAAGCAAAATAAATTAACGCAACGACTCGTCTTGATTACCATTGGCCTCGTCGCATTGATGGGGATGATTGGCTTTTTCAATTGGCGAAGCCATCAGAAAGACGGCCAAGCCATTGAGCAACTCACTTGGCAGCCCAATACTTATGTCTACGATCGGGCTGATTTATTGTCAGATGAGACTGAGACAAAGTTAAATCAAAGTTTAGCGACTTTAGATACCAGCAAAAAAGCGCAAGTCATTGTCTTAACAGTTGACGACTTGAAAGGGAATACGATCCAAGCCTATGCCAATACTGTCTTCAATCAGACTGGTATTGGCGACAAAACGACTGACAATGGTTTGCTCATGCTCATCGCCAAAGATGAGAAAAAGGTCTGGATTGAGGTCGGTCAAGGTCTGGAGGGCGAGCTGAATGATGGCAAAGTTGGCCGGATTCTTGATGAGGACTTTGTCCCCTATCGCACGAAAAATGATTATGATCGGGCAGTGTCGCAAACGATTGGTGCCATCTCGACTGTCTTAACCGGTCAGTCAGTGAGTGAGGATACGGCGACTCAGCCCAATTCTAGCAATACAAGGCAAAGCGAAGCACCCCAGCGGCTGCCTGTCGGCGCATTGATTCTGCTCGTTGTCGTCGTGCTCATTGTCGTCGGACTGATTGTGACAGGCAATGGCGATCTGCTCTTGTGGCTGATCTTTGCGCTTGTCAACAATCGTGGCGGCGGTGGCTCGGGCGGTTATGGTGGTGGGTCATCATCAGATGGCGGTGGTTTTGGTGGCGGCTCCTCCTCGGGTGGCGGTGCCGGACGTTAGTGTTGTGTGGTTATCTTGCGGATGTTAGCGAGATTGAAGAAAATAGAAAAGAGAAACTTATGGAATTTATCAAGAAAAACAGTGTGATTGTCGGACTTATAGCAGTTTTAGTGATTGTGATTGTTGGCTTTTTTAGCCTAGGTAACGGGATTGTTAAGGAAGCAAACAAAGTTGATTCAGCCTATGCAGATATTGACACCCAATTACAACGCCGTAATGATTTGATCCCTAACCTAGTCGCAACGGTCAAGGGCTATGCGGCACATGAAGAAAAAATCTTTGCGGATATCTCAACGGCACAAAATGCTATGAGTAAAGCCTCATCTGTTTCAGATACGGCAGCAGCCAGCAATCAGATGACTTCAGCGCTGAATGGTTTATTACGGCTCCAAGTGACTTATCCAGACATCAAGGCTGATAAACAATTTACCCAGTTGGCTGATGAGTTAGCAGGGACTGAAAATCGGATTGCTGTGGCACGGACACGTTATAATGACGTGGTCAAGACTTATAATACCAAGATTTCGCTTTTCCCAACCTCAGTTGTGGCAGGAATGCGTGGCGCTGAGAAAAAGGATTATTTCAAGGCTAGTGATACTGCTAAGGAGGCACCGACCGTTAATTTTGGTAGTGATAGTAAATAAATGAAAAGATTAGTCTATTTTATGGGGGGGGTTCTTGCCATTATTGGCCTTCTCGCCATTTTAGCTGTTAAATTATCAGCAGATAGCGGCAGCTCTGCCATCAATAATCAGCTTACGATTTACAACTGGGGCGATTATATTGATGAGAAGTTATTGAAAAGCTTTGAGAAGCAGACGGGGTATCATGTTAATTATGTGACCTTTGATTCTAATGAAGCCATGTATACCAAGATTAAACAGGGCGGTACGACTTATGACATTGCCATTCCCAGTGAATACATGATTGATAAGATGACCTCAGAACATCTCTTGGTTAAGCTGAATCACAGTAAAATTAAAGGCTTAAGCAATATTAATCCCAAGTTTTTACACCAAGCTTTTGATCCCCAAAATAACTATTCGATTCCTTATTTCTGGGGAACACTTGGCATTGTTTACAATGATCAGCTAGTTAAGACACCACCTCAACACTGGTCTGACCTGTGGTCAGCAGACTATCGCAACAATCTGATGCTGATTGATGGGGCGCGTGAAGTGATTGGTTTGGCCTTGAATCAGCAAGGAGATAGTCTGAATGCGACAGATATGGGGCAGTTGAACAAGGCCTATACGCATCTCAAAAGCCTTGCCCCCAACGTCAAAGCCATTGTGGCGGATGAAATCAAGCAGTATATGATCAATAATGAAGCGGCTGTAGCGGTGACCTTTTCTGGAGAAGCAGCAGAAATGGTATCAGAAAACAAACATTTGCATTATGTCGTGCCGAGTGAAGGCTCGAATCTTTGGTTTGATAATATCGTCATCCCTAAAACAGCCAAGAATTTCGATGCGGCCTATGCTTTTATCAACTTTATGCTGACGCCTGAACATGCAGCGCAGAATGCAGAATATGTCGGCTACGCTACGCCGAATACGGCAGCTATGCGACAGCTCCCTCGATCTGTCACGGCGGACAAGGCTTTCTATCCTGATGCGACAGCTATGGATCACTTGGAAGTTTATCGTAATCTGGGACCAAAGTATTTGGGCATTTACAATGATTTATTCCTAGAGTTTAAGATGTATCGCAAATAAATCAGACAGCAGATGATTAGCTGAACCCAATCTCAAAAGCTAATTATGTTTGTTAAACTGATTTAAATTTGATAGAATAGGGTCATTAGAGATGAAAGGGTATTGAATAAGCCATGGCAAAATATAGCACAGAAGAAGTTGAAAAGATCAAAGATAGGATTCTTTCAGCACTGGAAAGTGTCATTGACCCTGAATTAGGTGTTGATATTATCAATCTTGGCCTCGTCTATGCCATCGAATTTGAAGATACAGGTCGAACTGAAATTCAAATGACATTGACAACGATGGGCTGTCCACTTGCGGATCTGCTAACAGATCAGATTCATGAGGCACTCAAAGAAGTACCAGAAGTAACAGAAACAGAAGTTAAACTGGTTTGGTATCCAGCTTGGAGTGTTGATAAAATGAGCCGATATGCCCGAATCGCCTTAGGTATTCGTTAAACGATAAAAGCTGACTTGTTAGGATAAGCAGTAAGCTTGATAAAAACGGTAGCACATCAATAAAGTGCTACCGTTTTTATCCATGCACTATCAATTTCTCAGCACTTATTTAAAACTTGCGATTTTTTGGAAAGTGTCTAGTATAGTGTATGGTGCAGGCATCTGGAATTTAAACCTGATTGTGCTGGATCCTTGCGTTTTATCATAAGTAAAATAGACAGTGTCCTAGCGTTTGAAAAAAAGATTAAGTTAGAGAGTAGAGGAGAGTCGTATGAACACAAGGAATCTCAAGCAGCATCCGCGATCTCAATTGTTGTACCAGCTTATAACGAAGCACAAGCTATTCCGATATTTTTTGCTGAAACTGAAAAAATTAGGCAAGCACTAGCGCTTGAATTTGAGTATATCTTTGTCAATGATGGGTCAACAGATCACACATTGGAGGTCTTAAAAGCCTTATATGATGC
>JAISXW010000038.1 GCA_031270325.1 Streptococcaceae bacterium | reverse complement strand
ATAAAAAACGGCACGGCAAATGTTGCCAAAGAACCTGTGAATAAAGATGATGATGTATGAATCGCAACTACACATAGGCTAGCGAACAATCGAAACAGATCAATTGTCCCATTTCGTTCGCCACTGATTGTACTCCTTTAGTTTTATATGTCAAATCTATTTTAACGTCCTTAAACATTGATTTGTTCAGATTTTTTATGAATATTTTTAGCCGGAACACCCACTAACACAGCACCC
Organism: Streptococcaceae bacterium; assembly: GCA_031270325.1. Taxonomy (GTDB): domain Bacteria; phylum Bacillota; class Bacilli; order Lactobacillales; family Streptococcaceae; genus Pseudolactococcus. The sequence continues at coordinate 8,780 of JAISXW010000038.1, read as the reverse complement.
GCTTCAAACGATTTGGTCACAACAGCATTGGCCCCAATCATTGTGTTGTCTCCGACACTAATCGGACCAATAAGTTTAGCTCCAGCGCCAATATTAACATGATTACCAATAATCGGTGCGCCTGAATTTGGTGTCCCTTTATTCCCAATTGTCACTTGTTGCCGCAATATACAGCTGTTTCCGATAATTGTAGCAGGATGGAGAATAATGCCATACGGGTGATCAATGATCGTACCTGCTCCAATTTGACAAGAGAATGGTATCTGAGAGTTCAAAGTCTGATTCACTATCCACCACTTTAGTCCACCTATGATTAACAGTCTAGTTTTTCGCCAACCTTTATTTCCTTTTGAAAGTGAAACATTATGTCCCAAACGATAAAGCAACATCAATAACTTACTGTTAAAGTCCGGCTGAATTTTAACTTCCTGCCAGATATTGGTTCTGTCTGTCTGTCTGTCTGTCTGTCTGTCTGTCTGTCTGTCTGTCCATTATAAACCTCTGATTTCTTTTGTCTACTTATTTTTCCACTTATTGCAACAAATCTTTCGCCTAACTACAAAACTAAGCACAAACTACTCATTAGAACGATTTATCCCAAAATATTTTTTTAAATAAAATAAAACCGCAAAAGGAAGTGCCAGCACTGCATACCCATTAAACCTTAATGCTTTAAATAACGGACGCTTTAGTTTCATATTATAAGCCTCGCCTTGGTAATAGGTTTGAAACATTCCTCTGAAACTATATGTCGCATTCTCCATTTTTTTTGAGACAATATAATCGTGAGCTTTGGGACTAGATAAAATTAAACTTGCAAATTTTGATGATAAACCATTTGGTAGATATTCTCCCAACACAATGGGTTTTGAGAAAAATAATATATCACCTAAATTAGTTACTTGAAGCAGAAGTGCAGATTCTGGCATAAATGGTTCCTCTGCATAAACTGGAAATCGAATCCCCTTGAGAATTCTAGGTTTATATACCCGAACAATTTCTTTGACACCCGGCAACAAGAATCCCATACTTAATTCTTTTGTTTTGATTCCTTGTGGGAATTTATCAACTGAAAACGATGGTATCCCGTAAGCATTGGCATAGGCATAGGCATAAATTGTCTCATCATTCCAATTTCTTTCATCATCTGCCAATACCCTAGCCACCATATCCTCCGTTACCCAGTCGTCACTATCCACACAGACATTGAGATAGTCTTCAACTTCATCTAACGCACGGTTAAAGGCGGTATGTTTGCCGCCGTTTTTCTGATAAATATAGCGAATATTCAGGGAACTAGTCTTGATCCACTCTTCAACAACTGCTTTAGTCTCATCCACCGATCCATCATCAATAATCAACCATTCAAATCGCTGATCCGTCTGTTTCTCCAAAGAGTCTTTTAGTTTAACAAGCTCTTTTGCACGATTGTAGGTTGGTGTAAATATTTTTAATTCACACATGTCCCTTCCTTTCTACTTAATGATTTAATACAAGGCTTATAAACAACTACTGTGTCCTAAGCCAGTCAATCACCTTATCCTGCCGACTTTCATCCTCCACCCATTTATAAGTTAGTTTATGTAACCAATTGGCTTCATTTACAACTTTACCAATCTCTACTAGATTCATTGGATGATTTAAAATCTTTAACAGCTCCCCTCTTGCATACTGATTATTAGCTTTTACATCATCCAAAATATCTTTAAAAGCACCAACATTTTCTTGATATGCTAATTCTATAAAAAAACCAAAATAAAAATAACTTATCAAACGATTATTTTGCATCAGATAGAGAGTCATCGCTTCTTGTATAAATCTCATAAATATTGTCTCAGGTGGTGCACCTAAAAACCATAAATCAAACTTTAAATGTCCTGGAAAATGAATATGATCCGGATAATCCACATAAGTTGGAGCAATTTTTCTGCTAATAAATGACTTATGCAACATATCTTCTGGAATTTTGCCGCTTAAATAAGTCGTGCTATCTAGCCATAATCCGCCATATTTTACCAATAAAGATATTCGGATGTAATCAGAAAATCCTGCAAAAGTAAGTTTCCCAGACTCCAAATTCTGGATAATCTCCTCAGGTACCTCCAAATAAGTTTGATAATTTTCTCTTGTGATGATTCTTAATTCAAAATCATTTGCCTGTTTTCGCATACTACGCCAACACATTTTAACCATATCAGGTGCCTCATCTTCACCTTGCCACCACATATTCCAAATAATTTTCGGAATGCTTTGAATGCTTGGTTGGGTTGGGTTGGGTTGGGTTGGGTTGGGTTGGGTTGGGTTGGGTTGGGTTGGGTTGGGTTGGGTTGGGTTGGGTTGGGTTGACCACTTGTCTATTTCTTCAGAAAAATGGTACCTCAAAACAGCCAATATCAACTTTTGATGATAACGCCTAAAAAACTTTTTTAAAGCGACTGTCGGAACAACTCGACAGATTAAAGCTAGAGCTTTAATGCTGTAAAATGCTAGATTGCCAATTCTTTTCGATTTCAAACCCATCTCTTCTTACCTTTTTCTCCAATACTTCAATCTCTGATAGACATCATCGCCAACAAGTTTTTGTATTTTCTTTTTAGCTGGCACAACTAATCTTCTTCTTATCCACTTAGAAACTTTATTGTCATTTTTCCAAGTCGTTTCATACCAGTGGATACCATAAGTACGCTCTGTGGTATTTATAGCCCCAATCGTGGGATCATACGGATTGAAACAGTCAGTTGGTAGGATTAGAACCCCCTCAAATTTCTGGTACTTGTCTTCGTTAACAAAGTAGCCTTTTGTTTCTAAAAGTTCCTGCGTATATTCTACATTGGTCTTATGACCAGTGATTAATTTTTTTTCTGAATCTTCACTAAGATACAAAGCCATATTTTCTTTCACAAATGCATGACCTTTTTCAGCACCGAATCCTAAGCCTGTTGAAATTTGTACCCAACCGTACAAATTTTCCATCGCTAAAAAACATTGATTATCTAGCAAGGTATCTAAGGATCGAATCAATTCTACATCTGAATCCAGATAGATACCACCAAATTCATGGACCACATCCAATCTTGCAAAATCAGACACAAAAGCCCACATCTTAGCATCATAGGCGGCTCTTAGATAGGTATTTTTATTAATATCGTAAGTCGTTTCATTCCATTCGATAATCTCATAGTCTGGACAGTATTGACGCCAAGAAGCCAAACATTTTTTTATTTTTTCGGGCATGGGATTGCCACCAAACCAACAGTAGTGTATTTTTTTAGGAATCATGTTATTTTCTTTCTAGCTTATCGATTAAGTGAAATCGTCCCACCACCACCGGTCAAATCATAGGTTGAGCCTACCATCAAGTCTCCCTTGGCGCTGCAAATAAATAGTGCTAAATTTGCTACTTCATCCGGCATTGCCATTCTGTGACTTGGATTTGAAAAATTAAATATCGAATCGTCATCATCTGTTTTTTGCATGGCAGTTGCGACAGGTCCCGGGGCAATTGCGTTGACTTTAATCCCATACGGAATCAACTGATAAGCCATTCCTTTCATGAGAGACGCTAACGCTGCCTTAGAGATTGGATACGGATGAGTGCCCGGCCTATATTGAGAAGCAGAGGAAATATTTAAAATTTTTCCTTCGATTTTATGTTTAATCCAAACATTAGATACTTCTTGTGAAACAAAGTAAGTCCCTTTTAGGTTTGTAGACAGCACTTGATCAAATTCTTCTTCTGTCGTCTGACCAAACCGAGAGGTTGACATGACTCCTGCGTTATTGATCAATATATCCACACCGCCATAAATTTGAAATGCTAGCGCGACCTTTGTCTCAATGTCAGAAACATCAATCATATCCATGATTATATAACTGGAAACCTCGCTTCCTAATTTTTCAACAGCGGATTTCAGTTTGGCTTCGTTGCGTCCAGTAATGATGACTTTACTACCTGATTGAACAAACCGATTTGCAATCGCAAATCCTATACCACTCGCCCCACCAGTTATTAAAGTTACCATTCCCTCTAGCAACTTATCTTCTGAAACTGGTACAGTAACTGCTTTTGTTCTCGGTAAAAAATATTTCTTAAATTCTTGTTTCAACCTGCTTACTTTTCCCATACCTTATACCTCATTTTTATTTTTTAAAGATTGATGCCATTTTTTGCGCTTTTTCTTGACCAATATGTTTTTTGATCAATTCTTTTGTTTTCCTTATCGTTTCAGACTTAATATCTCTCGGCCGTGTCTGGTCATAGATTTGATATAGCAGTTCAGAGTCAGTCTTCATCTCCGTAAAAACTTCCAAAAAGATGGGCGCATCTGATTCTATTGTCATAAATGCTTGCAGCGCTTCTTTTAAAGAGGCATCATCAGTTGCCGACAAATACTTAAATTGCGTGCTCTCCACCCATCCTTTTGCAGTTGTGCTATGTCTAGCTGTCGTATGTAGGTCAGATGCCTCGTTTTTATACATTTTGTTGTAATAAAACTCTTCTCCACCATTATTGTTGATCATCAGAATGCGGACATTATTGCCAATATGTCGGATTCTTAAAGCATTCATGTCATAAAAGAATGATAAATCACCAATGATTAAATAATTTAGCTTTTCTCCCACAGAAGCCTGACCTAGAAAACTAGACAGACAGCCATCTATGCCGTGCGTTCCGATATTAGCATAGGTTTTCACACCCGGATTGAGTGGGAAGAAATTAGTTACACGAATAGCGGTATTAATTGCCAGATGAAGATTTGAGTGTGATGGGACATTTTCTACAACTGCTTTGATTGCTTTGATATTGGAATAAGGCAAATCTGAGATTACTGCTTTTCCAGAATAGTCCGCAATAGCTTGATGATAGGCTAACGTATTACACTGTTCATCAGAAGCAGCCTTGTTCATATAGTCAAAAAAGTAATCTGCACTTGTTTCGAAAATAGTCGATAAACTCTTATAGGCATCTTGCACCATACCATCTTCTTTAATCGACCAGTGTTCAAAATCTCCTGCAAAATATCTGAGACAATCCTTGATACCCGTTTGGTGATTACCGCCAAAGGAGATGACAATATCAGGTAAAAATTCTTTGAACTTTTTCATTGTGATATATCGATACTCAAAGGGGAGTGTGCCATTCAAAACTCCATCCCCTTCGATATTCGACATATATTCAGCAGTAATACTGCAATTAAATTTTTTAAAAAACTTGGCAACTGTTGATTGCAAAGCTTCTGTAGGATGGCTATCCTGACCTGCAATTACCAATATGCGTTTAGATTCACTTAATTGTTTAAACTTTTCTTGCCACAGCCTTTCCTGTTTTAAGGATTCTAGTCTGATAATTTTTTTAACCTTTGGTAACTGTTTCACGCTAAAGGAATTATTATACTTCTTAGTAGGTACATTGATATGTACAGGTCCTTTGCCACGATGATCAAGCTCTAAGAAAGCCTCGTTTACCAACCGTTGACAGTGATAAAAATCTTCGCTATCCTCAACGACTGGCAAATTCACCGACTTTTTGACATGCCGATCATACATGCCTACTTGATCAATCATTTGATCCTCAAGTTGCCCGAGCATTGCTGGATTTCTATCACTCGTCAGTACCACTAACGGAACTTCTTGGTAAAACGCCTCTGCCACCGCTGGCCAATAGTTAGCTGTTGCAGTTGACGATGTACACGAAATCACGACAGGTTGATTCAACTCTTGAGAGAGTCCTAAAGCAAAATAAGCCGCACTACGTTCATCAACAACAGAGTAACAGGTAAAATATGGATCTTCTTCTACCGAGTGGACAAAGGGAACATTTCTACTACCAGCAGATAATACCAAATGCTTAATACCATATTCTTTTAGTAGTGCGATAATAATTTGATAACTTTTTACTTCCGTGTACATGAATTCTTCTTTCTTTTTAACTGGTAATATGATTGTCTAAATAATTTGCGCTCTTCAACCGCTCCTCATCTAACCGTACTGTCACTTCTGCCCAATTAATCATGTTGCCTAACACTTGATCAATCTGCGCTGCCTCATCCACTCGCTGCCCAGACAAGTCAAACATTTCCAAGAGGTAGCCGAGTTTTTCTTCATTACCGTATTTAAGTCCCGTACTTTTGCGAATTAGAGTGGCAAAGGGGACTTGATTGATAATCGAAAAAATCGTGCCGTGAAAGGTATCTGTCACCACTGCTGCTGCATCTCGGAAATAAGCCAAAAGCTCAAAAGGCGTACAGTCAATAAAGAGATCACAACACTCTTGCACACCACCGAAACACAAGACTTTTAAGTCATGCTTTTTAGCGTAGGCTTTGACAACTTCGTTTTCTTCATGCGTTAGTCGTCCAGAATAGCCATAGGCGATGAGGTATTGCCCTTTGTACAAGCGTTCTTTTGGAATCTTTGTTTCCAATGTCATCAAATCGTAGGCAAGTACAGGGTCGACATTAACCTCTGGCGTTTCACCTGTCAAGGCTGTGATGATTGCTTTGGAATTAGCATCACGAACAGAAATCGCAGCCATCTGTGAAAAATCAGCCACGAGATCTGCTTGGATCCCAAAATCTTCGATTTTTTTATATGTTGTATTGCCAAATGATCCGGCATAAGTAATCACTTTTTTGGCTTGTGAGTCATGGCCAAATAGATCACGTGAATAGCCAACATTTGTATTGGCTTGCACGGCGTTAAAAACTTCGTCACTGCCGATCACTTCTACATCAACTGCTGTATTGTAGTTTGGCTCAGGTGACAGACCCAACATGGGGAAAAATCGTTTGCCATAGGTGCGCTTATGATTAAAAAATCTAATCTTGTCCGACAGTTTGGCATCAACCGCATTATAAGCTTTTAGTTTGTCTAAAATGCGTTTCAGTTTTGATGAGGAATCCGCTGTCTCCTTGACAAGCACCTGACCAGGTCGATAATCTAAAAATTCAACGGCAACATCAGCGTCTGTCGCCTCGATCATTTTTTTAAGTGAATAGCCTTGTAAAAACGAGCCGTAGTTATAGATACGGTGCATTGATAAAATGCCTACTTTTTTTGTCATTATCTGCCTTTCTACAACTCTGAAATAATCCGCTCAAACCCAGCCATAAACTCCTGATTATGCTGGAAGTCTGAGACTTCGGCACTAACGGCTGGTGCTTGGAGTAGCGCCTTAAGTTCTGAGATCGTCTTAGCCAGGCGGATTGGGTAGCCTGCTGCCTGAACTTTCAGAGCAAAGTCAATCTGATGGTCATTGACGTGTTCGGCATACTGGAGCTGTCTAGGGACAACGATTGGGCTTTTGCCTGATGAGATAGCCGCCATGATTGTCGCGGGTCCACCGTGAGTGATGATCGTCGTGGCTTTTTCCTCCAAGTCTCGCATCTCCTCATAGCCGATGACTTTCGTCCATTTGGCATGTTTGGGTTCATAGGTCGAGTAGCCGATCTGCATCAGGACATCTTCTGTAATCGTCCCATCGGCAATCAACTCATCCACGCCTTGAATCAAGCGATCAAAGGCTTGTTCATGCGTGCCTACTGTCACAAAAATCATCAGAAGATCCCTCCTAGATTGATGGCTTTAGGGTAAACCTTTTTCATGCTTTCCCATTGGACGATGAATTTATCCGTCACGGGATAGACGAGTTTGCCTGTCAGTGTTGGCGCATCGATCCGATCAAAAACTTCGATATAGACCGTCTTAGCACCGAATAATTTTCCTAGCCAAAAGAAAGGCACCGCAACTGCCGCACCTGATGAGATGATCAAATCTGGCTTTTCTTTTCTCAACACTTTGAATGCCAAAAAAGTATTCCGAATAGCGTTTTTGAGATTGCGGTTAGTCGGATAATGACAATGATAAACCTGCTCATCTTTCAATAACGCCTGAGCATCTGGCTTATCAAACGTCACCCAAAAACGTTCCTGTGTCTGCCAAAAGTCCTTGAGGAGATAGAGATGTGTCAGATGTCCACCTGACGAACCGACTAGGCATACTTTTTTACTTTTCAATTGACTGTCTTGCCTCCTATGTATTAGACACTTAAAAGAGTGTCCGCTTAATACGCCCCATGCTTCGAGCTACGTTTGAGTAGACCGCTGATGATACTACTGACGACGATGAAGATCGTCTTGCAGAAAATCTTGAAGTCTAGCCAGAGGCTCTGATGCTCGATATAGTAGAGGTCGAGATTGACCATATCCTCAAAAGATAGGTTGCTCCGACCTGAGATTTGCCAGAGACCTGATGCGCCGGGGATACAGTTGAGGCGTAGTTTGTCCCGCTCCGAGTAGACTGCAACCTCACGCTCCAATGCTGGTCTCGGCCCAATCAAGCTCATATCCCCTTTGACCACATTCCAAAACTGTGGCAGCTCGTCAATGCTGGTCTTTCGGATAAAGTGACCAACCTTGGTCACGCGCGGATCCTTGCTCATCTTGAACATGGCACCTTTAATTTCATTGAGGTGCTGGAGCTTATGAATTTCTTGCTCAGCATTTGGGATCATGCTCCGAAACTTATAGATTTCAAAAACTTTCCCTTTATAACCGACACGTTTCTGTTTGAAGATTGGGCTGTGCTTGTCTTCTAGGTAGATCAAGAGCGCCACCACCGCTAATAATGGTGAAAGGATGATCAAGCCCAAGCCTGCTGCAGTGATGTCAAACGTCCGTTTGATTAAAAGGTAGGCAAAAGAAGGTTGCGCCAAATCAGCACCCACCACTTCTTTCACTTCTTTCACTTCTTTCACTTCTTTCACTTCTTTCACTTCTTTC
>JAISXW010000031.1 GCA_031270325.1 Streptococcaceae bacterium | reverse complement strand
AGACAGACAGACAGACAGACAGACAGACAATGGTAAGCTTGTTCGCTGGGTAAGTGATCGAAAACCGAACTTGCTGAGGCAGAAGGCGACGTTTGGTTTGGGTTCAGCTTGTTGGCTTTGTTAGCAATGAAGAAGCAGGAGCTGGCGATCAATTTTTACAAGGGAGGTGTCGTTGGGGCGGTAGCGTATCTGCCGTGCAGACGACAGTCACAGAGGGCCGGTTGTGCCTTTGTGAAACAAGAGGTAGTGTCATGAGAGATCAAAACAACACACATGAACATAAAAAACGCATTCGCAGTCGGGTCTTGGCTTTGGCGAGTATCTTTTTGCTGGTGGCTGGTCAGCTGTTGACGGCTGCTGTGCCGCTTTTGCTGCTCTTTCCTGATCGGATCGTGGCGGCGACAGAGGTTCAAAGTCCAGTCATCGATCACCAACCAGTTGGTGGGACTTTCGCCAAGGGTGCGCCCTTGCGGCTCATTGTGCAGGCGCATTCCGATGATGCGGGGCATTTGACCTATCAATGGGAGACTAAGGCAGCCTCAGAGACTGAATGGCGTGATGTCGCTGATGAGCCAGATGGTGCTGTGGGCAGTGATGATGACACGATCGGTAAAACAGCGATCCTCAATAAAGTCTTTACCCCTGAGCAAGTCGGCACCTACAGCTATCGGTGTAAAGTGACCAACACGCTGAGTGGCAACTCTGCCCATGTCTACACCGCAGAAACAAGTGTCACAGTCATTGATGAAATCGCGGCGGCGACCTATGATACAAGTAATGGTAAAAAAACCAACGGGACTGCCTACACTGCTGATGATCTCCAATACTATAATGGTACAAAAGCATTTAACCAACTCTATCCGACCCTGCTCAATGGGAACTTTGAGAGCGGCACAACGGGAAATTCATACGCCAGAAAGGCTGGGGCAAGCAATACGGTAGCTTACTGGGATACGACACGTGGGGCAGTGGGGTCTGATGACATCAAAATGCTGACCATCACAAAAGGCAGTGGGTCTACCCTCGGCTATGCGACAATCGCCAATACGACGATCTACCAAGAAGTCGCAACCCAACCGGGTAGAATCTATAACTGGCAGTTCCAACAAGGTGGCACTGCTAGCAGTGCCAAGAACATCTGCGCCGTGATTATCGGGCCAGCCAGTGTCGATACGACGACCATCTGGCCGTACGGAGTAGATGGCAGTGACGATCCAGCTCATCCGGCTGAGGCATTGACCACTCAGGACAATACCTTTAGCAAGATTATCGACCAGCTGAAAACGGACAATGGGCTCACGGCAACCACGGGCGATAGTGTATCTGATACCGACTACGACGCATGGGCAGCGCTGAATGATCGACAGTTTGCCGTGACCTATCTCGGTCATACTTACAGTGTGGCACTCACGGCTAGTACTGGGACTGCTTTTGCGGCGCATAGCGGGAGCGGTACGATCCCTGAGGGACAGGGGCGGACGATTGTCGGTGTTACGACGGTTGCAGCGCAAGGAGGCAGTGCCAATGTCGGTGGCTTTAGTGTGACCTCCTCGCCAGAACTGGAGGTCTCTCCGACCCTCGACTACTCAGGTGCCAAGCACATCAAAATTCAGGCTCAGGCGGGCCGTGCCTATGCCTTAGCCGAAGTCCGTGGGACGATTGTGACCAACCTAGCATCAGATCTGCTCAATCAGACGACCTTTGCGGGCAGCCAGATCACACCGATCCCTGCCAATACGACCAATGCTGACGATCCGACCTATGCCACCCTAGGTGATGGCACATGGTTCTATCCCAACAGTGCCGGTGAGCTGAGCTTTAACGGCCTCGAGAGCGGGAAGACCTACCGTGTCGTCTCCGTGCCGGTCGGCGTTATCTCCAAAGCTTTCGGCACCAATGACTCGCCAACCCTCGTCCTAGATGATGCCAACTACAAAGACCTGACGATCCCAGCTGGCACGCTGACCACCAGCACGACCCTTGGGACGATCACCAGTGGGGTCAAGGTCGGCGAATCATCAGCAACCGGTCAGATCGAAATCGACAAGTGTGAACCCAATACCCAGTACGCCCTCCTCAAGAAAACAGATGGCAAATGGGATACCACTACCCCCGTGAAAGACTGGATGACTGGCTCAGTCGACAACCATAGTATCAAATGGGACGAACTCAACCTCTCGCTCGGCAGCGATCCGACCGACTATCTGGTCGTGTCAAGACCCGCGCCCTATACCGAGATCACTTACCAAGATGCCATCGCTTCTGGAGTCAAGGTCAGCTTCATCAATCCTTTCAATCAAGAAACTCCGAGCAACTCCAGCTGGGAGATCAAGGCTAATCAAGTCGTGCGGACAAGTAATCAGATGAAGATCACCCTCGACAAGCCGCTAACGAACACGGATCATGGCAAGGGCAAGGTCGACATCTATGACCTGATCACTGGTCAGCATCTCGGAGCGGCGACTAAGGGGTCAAGCAATATCTACACCCTGACGATCCCGACTGCGAACCAAGGCCATGACCTCGTCGTCTGCCTATCTGCCTATGATAATGTCGCCAAGGCAGTCAATGCCTATGCCGCACCAGAAACTCTGTTGATCGATTATGGCAATGAAATAATCTACACAACGCGTCAGGAAGGGGAAAATACCCTAAAGGTCATCCCAACGGACATTGACTATCACATGGGCAACGGCACAACCTTTGAACAAGGGACTGGTGTGCAACCCTACAGCCTGACGGCGCTCTTGAATACAAGTCCGAGCGAGACAGCACGAACCTTCCACTACACCAAGCACTTCGACCACGCCACAGCAGTCGGCGAAGTCAGCACACTGGTCGTCCCAGCACGACCTGCTGGACCGACAGTCTTAACAACAGGTAGTCCAGATGTTAAGATCGACTATCCAAACGAGCAACTGACGACAGCGAGGGATGACCTCACGGTCAACACTGTCGGTAGTGAGAAACACGACTTACCGACTGGTACGACAAAGCTCAATGATACCAGAATCGGTTGGCAGGAAATCAAATCCCATGCGGTCGAGTTCGGTATCAAAGCCAGTGACACTGCCTTTACCTCAGCCAAAACAGCCTATACAATCGTGGCCAAAGCCGAAGCGGTGACGATCGGGGGTGTTGAGGTCATAGATGTAGGTGACGGTGGTCAGAAGCTCAATCTGACGACCATCAAACGTGGCGATACCCTCGTCTCAGGAAACTACGAATACCAGATAAACGGTACGGGCACCTGGTATTCTCTGACTGTTGCAAGTGGCGGAACTGCCACGATTAACCCCTTTGTCAAAGGTAACAGCTACTATATCCGTGAGAAAGCCACAGACAATGCACCAGCGAGCATGCGGATGACCGAGGAAGGTGGGATCATCTCGGTCCAATGGGTTGAAAACATGACTGCGATCTATGGCCAGACTGATCAGACTAGTAATCAGGGTGGTATGGGAAAGATCATACTCGTCAACCGGAGTACGACTCAAGCAGCTAATCAAGGTGGTATTAACATTATTAACGACACTTCCACCGCCTTTTCTAACAGTGGTTTATCCACTGGATCAGATAGTCTCGCCGCTGGTGAGAGTAAAAACTTTACGGTGTGGAGCAATGGTGCCCTCGATGCTGGTGCCTATACCGCGAACTTGCAAGTCACCTATAAAGTAGGTGACGACACCACAACGGAATACAAAGCCACTGCAATGATGAAAACAACGATCGGGCTAGCGACTTGGGGGGAGAATCCTGTTACCCTACCGACCAAAGCCAATGTTGAAGCTGGTACGGCTGGTAGCGTGACCGACACGACCCTGACCCTGACCCTGACCCTGACTAACTATACCCAGCTAACAGGGGCAAATCTGGAATATCGGCTCAATAACAGCGCGTGGACGACACTCGGGGCAGTTACCATTGGGACGTCAACCCTCGCCTTGACCGACCTTCACCCTGCCAGTTCAGAACTGGTCGAGGTCAGAGTCGCTGCAGACCAGAATCACCACGTCTCGACGATCGTCAGCAATACCTACTACACCCGCTTCAAGACCCCGGACTTTAGTGACCTCCGGATCAACTATGTGACGGAGATCTATGATCTGCCGACTGAGAATGGCGGCTATACTTTCCAAATCGCTGAACCCGGCAAAAATAATGGTAATACCTTTACAGCTATGAACTCAAGCGGTAGTTTGACAGAGCTCTTGAATGATAATGTCCGCTGGGGCATTGCAATCAAATTGACCCATAATGCCTACACAGATGGAAGTGGGATCGTCATCATCCCAGCCAGTGCGACATTTCAGACACAACAAGATACTGAAGGAAGTACAAATGAACGTGGCACGAACATGTATCGCCGAGGGGTACCGACCCTAACTACGACGCCAGCGACTGCCTACCAAAGCACATCAGACGGTATCATCACAAACACTGGCGACACTGAGGCGATTGATATTGCGGTCAAAGGTTCAAGTGTTGCCATCCCAGCCAATCATGGACACGAGGCTAATAACCTCGCAAGTGGGGAGTACACTGTCCGCAAAATACCAACAGCGGACCAGTTTGCCTCTCTCTCAAAAGATGTGGTAGTCGAGTTCGGAGGCTATATGATCGAAGTTGATGTCGGCGATACAGACGGTGAACAGGTGACGATGCCAGGGGCGACAGGAGTCTGGACCCAGAACGGCTCCAGATATAGCCGAGTACAATCGAGTAGCGCCCCCGCGACTTATGCCAATACGGGTCCGCAACGGAGCCTCTATCGTGGCTTCTTGACACACACGAGCGGGACCGCGACCACGACCCTTGAAACAGGTCTCTTGATTGCCGCTGACCTGTCACAAGACCGAATGAAAGACTATGTCGATCCATCTGACGGGGTCATCAGGTATGGGGTCAAGTGGGTTCATCTGCCGGCCTACACGGTCACGATCCCCGAGTCGATTACCGCTAGTCATTATGACGCCAGCACCAAGGCGGATATCACGGTCAAAACCGAGTATATGCCGGAAAACGAGAGATCACTCACAGTCTCGACTGCCGACAAGGTCGCCGTCACGAATAGCGGTGAAACGCTTGAGCTCGCTACGAGCTTTGACAGCAAAGGGGCAGACGGCGCGAGTGCGACCAGCTTTACGCTCGATACCGATGTCGAGGATGTCGCCAAGCTGACCATCAATCGAGCGACCACAACACCAACGAAATCAGGCGCCTATACTGGCACCCTCAACTTTAACTTTGCTGTTGATGATGTTGTCATGCCCGGCACATCAGATATAGAGCAGGACTTCTACTACACCGGCGAGGTGCAGTCCTTTACCGCACTGCGGGCGGGGACCTATCAGTTCGAGGCATGGGGCGCAGGCGCTCAGTACTTGAATAACTCAGAAAAGAGAAGTAAAGGTGCCTACACCAAAGGTGAGATCACTCTGGAGGCAGGTCAAATCGTCTACATCTATGTCGGCGAATCCACGGCTGAGAAACGTGTCGCTTTTAATGGTGGCGCGACGGGTACGACTGGCTCCAATACAGACCGTTGGACTGCCGGTGGCGGTGCGACTGACTTCCGCATAACTCAAGGTGATAATACTGCTGACTGGAACAAAAACCTGTCGCTCAATTCCAGAATCATGGTGGCAGGCGGCGGCGGCGGTAGTGCCTACGATGGTTCGACGAATGCGACTGTTTCCGAAATCATCGGTGGTGCCGGTGGTGGACTGACGGGTATCAACGGGAGCTACTATGAAGATACCAATAAAACTGGAGCTGGAGTTGCTGGTCTTGGGGGGGGGCAAACTGCTGGTGGTGCTGCTGTCACGACCACTTACGCAACTGTCAATACTTCTACGGCAGGCGCTTTTGGCACAGGTGGTATTGCGACTAACGCCAACGTCTCAGGTGGTGGTGGCGGCTGGTACGGCGGCTCAAGTGGCGCACGTACGAGTGGCACCGGCGCTGTCACGACCGGTGGTGGTGGATCGTCCTTCATCTCTGGTTATTCAGGCTGTGTGGCGATCGCCGATCCTAGCAATGACACTGCTAATCCACGGACACACAAAACAGGTGATAATAGCAGTGTGATGACGCTTGGTGGCCGTGACTATGTCTTCACTAGCACCAGCATGATTGCCGGTAACGCCACGATCCCTAGCTGGCAAATCGCTGGGACACAGGTGACCGGTAACGCCGGCAACGGCCACGCCAGAATTACCTTTAAACGCTAAGCGACAAAGGCATGGCGCAATCACAAGATAGCGGAGGTGCTGTCCCAATTGGGAGCAAAATGGGGTTTCCCTTACCGATACGCCCACCTATGTACCGCTTGAGATTGGGCGCAGCACACAAAGGCAGTTTGCCAAAAACGACACGAAAACCCTCGCTGCTCAGCAGCAAAGATCTGACTTTAAAGGAGGTGGTGCCAATCATCACGATAAATGAGCAAGCAACCAAGCGCCCACGGAGGCTGAGAGGGCTTGGTTAGTCAACCTATTGGACACAGAGAAAGGAGATGAGTATCATCGAAGAAGAAAAAACGGTAGATGTCGCCGAAACGACAGCAGTTGAAGAAGAAGAGAAGAAGAAAAAGCGTAAATTCTGGATTTGGTTTTTTGTACTAGCTGGAGGCGGCCTGATCCTATTATTCGGCGCTTACAAACTGACAGAAGACTTCATCTTGCCGATGACAGGTGGTCGATCAGTCAAGGTCGATCCCAATGCGGGCGATAAGAAGAAAAAGGCGAACGAGGCTGCCAGCAAGGGGATCGAGATTCCGGGCTATCCTGAGCTGCATTTCCCAGCAGGTGCCACGACGGTCGAAGTGCCATTGGAAAATCCAGCCAGCAACCCGTGTTACTTCAAGTACACGCTGAAGCTGGTTGATACCGGCGAAGTCCTCTATACCTCAGAGGACATCCCACCCGGCAAGACGGTCAATGCCGAAACCCTTAGCCGCGGCCTAGAACCTGGCGAATACAATGCCGTTTTTGAAGTCCGAACGCTCAGCCTAGCAGAACCACATGTCGCCATGAATGGTGCAGACTTGAAGACAAAAATAGTGGTCAAATAAGGTGCGAGTCACTCGCACGAGGACTCAGGTGCGGACGGGCAAATCCTGCTAAGCGCCAACCTGCGCCACTGCACTCGGGACGTGCTAAAGGGTTGCGCACACTTAGGCATAATCCCTAACTGGCGACGGGTCTTAGCAGTCGTCTCAACCTTTTCAGGAGGTGGTGCCAGTCAGCATCAAATCAACGACTCGGCTCATCAGCGCCTAAGAGGACTGACGGGCTAAGACCAAGGGCAAACAAACTCCCTTGTAAATGAACAAAGGTAACGAACAAATCGCGCACAAACAAGAAAGGAAAATGTTATGAAAAAAAGACTATTAAGCGCCGTGGTATTTTCTGCCACGCTACTTGTGGGGGGGGGGGACAATCTTTGCAGCGGGCCCCAAAGAGATTGAATCACCTAATACAGAAGGTTACTCAGATGTGACGTATGATGTCGGTCAAAAATACACCGTGGTCATTCCGGACGTGATTACGTTAACGAATCAATCTGGTGCCTATGGGGATGGTGGTTTTGCTGTCACAATCAATGCAGCGAGCGATGCCTTGAAACTTCCAAATGCCAAGAAGTTGACGGTTGCTATCAAGACTGGTACATTTTTAGAGTTGGGAACAACTGGAGATGTTGCAGACGGTTCAGACACTGGCACTGGCTTGAACTACACGGTTAATAAGGGAACTGCCTATTCGGCTGATTCAGGAGACCAAGTGACACCATCAAGCGGTGCCTTTGTTGAAGCAGTCACTGGTGAGACGACTAATCAAACGCAAAATCTCTTTATTAAAACTGGCGCACCAAAACTGGCAGGCACGTACGAAGGCACGCTAACTTTCACGGTTGACCCTGCTGTCAATATATCGTAAGCGCATGAAACAGTCACCCGCTAGAGTGACAGGCAAGTGCTCAAAGGAGCAGGCGGCGTAAAGGGTAACCCTCAAGCCAAGAACCCTCACGCTCGACCATCAAAAAAGCCTATCGCCCTACGCGACTGTTATCACTCATTTGAAAACCCATAGAGACGGTTCAGTCCTATGGGTTTTTGTATGCTTTCTTTTTGATGTTACTGGTGCGACAAGGGAGCTCAGAGCAGGGCTATCGGAGCTCGGAGCGGGATTATCGGAGCTCAGAGCGGGATTATCGGAGCTCAGAGCAGGATTATCGGAGCTCAGAGCAGGATTACTCGATCTCGGAGCGGGCCTATCGGAGGTCAGAGCAGGATTACTCGAGCTCGGAGGAGGCCTATCGGAGGTCAGAGCAGGATTACTCGATCTCGGAGCAGGCCTAACGGAGGTCAGAGCAGGATTACTCGATCTCGGAGCAGGCCTATCGGGGGTCAGAGCAGGCCTACTCGAGCTTGGAGCGGGCCTATCGGGGGTCGGAGCAGGATTACTCGAGCTTGGAGCGGGCCTATCGGAGGTCAGAGCAGGATTACTCGAGCTCGGAGGAGGAACATCGGAGGTTAGAGCAGGATTACTCGGGCTCGGAGCAGAACTCTCCGATCTCGGAGCGAGAACATCGGAGCTCAGAGCGTGAACGTTACTACTTTGAGAGCGGACGTTACTTGTCTAAGCGCGCGCATTACTAGTTTGAGAGCGGACGTTACTTGTCTGAAAGCGCGCATTACTACTTTGAGAGCGGACATTACTCGTTTAAGAGCGCTCGTTACTGCTCCGAGCCTGCCAATTTTGCCTGTCCGAGCAGTAACGTGACTTGTATTAAGGGTAACGTTACTGCTTTAAGAAGTAACGTTCCCTGTCTGAGCAGTAACGTTAGTCCTTTGAGGGTGCTAATTTTCCCTGTCTGAGCAGTCATGATGCCTGTTTGAGACGAAAGGGCATTACTTTTATAGGTAACCTTCCTTGTCTGAGAAGAAACGTTAAGACTTTTAGAACTGATGTTACTTGTTTTAGAAGTAACGTTCCTTGTCCGAGAAGAAACGTTAGGACTTTTAGAATCAACGTTACTTGTCCGAGAGGTAACGTTAGTAGTTTTAGACCTAACGTTCCTTGTCCGAGTACTAACGTTAGTACTTTTATAGGCAACGTTACTTGTCCGAGAGATAATGTTAGTGCTTTAAGACCTAACGTTCCTTGTCTGAGAACCAATGTTGTTGCCGTCAGGCTGACAGACAACGTTTGACAAACCGGAGATGCTACGTTTATTTTGATTTAACTGAATTTGTTGTGCAGGGGAGAGCTTTGAAAGCGTGTCGCCGTTTTGAGACAAAGCTCGGAACGGAACTTCCGTTATCAGGAGAGTTTGCCCCTTTGAAAGCACGGCTATCTCGTGCTTGCCAAAGTCCGCAAAGTAAACTGTCAGGAATTGTGTTAAAATGGCAGTAAGAAAGTGTTGTCAAAAGAAAGGAAGACTATGAAATTAACAGCTTTGGGTGTTTGGGGAGGCTATCCCTATCGTGATGCGGGGACGACAGCGTATTTATTGACCAGTAATTCTGGCTTCAATCTGTTGATTGAAGCTGGCAGTCGTGCGGTGACGGAGTTGGAGCATGAGCTATCGCCACTTTGTCTGGATGCGGTCATCGTCAGTCATTATCACGAAGATCATATCGCAGACTTAGGTGTCTTGCGCCAGTATCGGCAGCTCTGGCCAAAGGATGATCCCGACTGGGATAGTGCCGTGCTGAAAATTTACGGTCATGACGAAGACCCCGAGGCCTTTGCAAAGTTGACGCTTGAGGGGGTCTCGCAAGGTATCGCCTATGATGTGACTGGCGTGCAGAAGATTGGTCCCTTTGACGTGACTTTCCAGCGGACAGTTCATCCAGTAATCTGCTATGCCATGCGGATCACGGAGCGAAAGACGGGGCAGACCCTAGTCTTTACAGGGGATACGGGCTGGTTTGAGGGATTGGGCGACTTTGCCCAAGGGGCGGATATGTTCTTGGCAGATGTTTACTTCTTTGCCGATAAGTCACAGATGCCCAATCATTTGTCAAGCGTGGAAGCCGGTCGCATCGCCAGACAAGCAGCTGTCAAAAGATTGCTGCTGACCCACTTGCCACAATTTGGAGACTTGGAACAGTTGCGACAAGAGGCAGAATCTGAGGCACAGGACATTCCAACGGAGCTTGCAGTGCCTCATCAACAGTGGGATTTTAATCTATTGTGATGACATTTACAGAAGCAGAAAAAGCCTATTACATGAGGCAGGCGCTGATCGAAGCGCAAAAAGCAGCCGATCATGATGAAGTGCCGATTGGTGCTGTCGTTGTCAAAGATGGGCAGATTATTGGGCGGGGCTTTAATGCCAGAGAAGCACATCACAAGGCGACGCACCATGCCGAAATTTGTGCCATTGATCAGGCAAATGAGGTCGTCGGCAATTGGCGCTTGCTTGAGTGTGCGCTATTTGTGACGATTGAGCCTTGTGTCATGTGTTCGGGTGCGATTTCCTTGGCGCGTCTCTCTCAGGTTTATTTTGGCGCGGCCAATCCTAAGTTTGGTGGGGCTGTTTCCCTCTATCAAATCCTTCAAGATGAGCGGCTCAATCATCGCCTCCATGTTGAATCAGGGATTTTAGAAAGAGAATGTGCCGACATGATGCAAAATTTTTTTAAAAACCGGCGCAAACAGTAGATTTTGTGATATACTAATAGACGAGGCAATAGTAAGCTAATGAAGTGGGTCAGGTGCGGAAGCAAGCAGCCCTAAGTCAGCGTGCTATGTGCCTTTTTTGTTTTGTTTTTTGAACTCATCAATAGGGGGGCAGTCATGTCGCCACTGTTTTTTTCTTACGCGCTATTTCATGCCACTGGTATTTAAAAATGATGCGTGTCAGGCTTGTGGGCTTTACAAAAGATTTACAAAATACTGACAAAACTTTTACATTTCAGGACTTTAATCCATGTTAAACTGAATACGGTACAAAAACCATTGAACTTTTTGATGATTATTTTGAGATCAACTAAGGAGAAAAAAGAAATGTTTAAAAAAGGAATGACCTTGCTTGTTTTGGTCAGTATGATTTTTGGAAATGTTGGACTTACGAAAGTGTTGGCATTGTCGGTGTCTAATCAGACAAAACAACAATCGGAATTGTTAACAGCCTCGCCAACAGTAGCGACGCCATCAGAACAGGCACAAGAAGAAACAGGAACAAAAATAGGAGCAGCAATAGGAGCAGGAACTGCTACTATCCCAGGACAAGTACAGGGAAAAATAGATGTTTTTTCTACGCAGTTTCAACAAGACAATAAGTCGGCAGTGGAAACGTTTGTTGATAATTTTGTGACAAATGCCTTTAAGACAGCTTCAGACTGGTTTAAAGAAGACGGAGAGGGCAAGAAACACCGTGCAGCGAATTTCTTGCGTATGGGTGGCTCTATTTGCCCAACAATTTTTTTCCTCTTTGACTTGTTTAAGGCCCCCGAAAAAGATCCGGTAATGGAGAAACTGGATGCGTTGACAACTCAGGTTTCTTCTTTTCAAGCTAGCGTGACTAATTTGGTTGGCACAGGAAATTTGGTCAGCGATGTGCGTAGCTATTTAAGTAACATTACAAATATGAAGCAAAAGTTGCTTGCAATGCATACGAAGTATTATAGCTCGTTTAAAAATATTTTAACCGCATTGAATCAACTTCAGACTGGGACAATGCAATATCAAAGTGAATTTGCACGTTTGGATAGTTTGTTGCAAGATGAATATGCGACAAGAGCTGTGCCGCGTTTTCCTGCTGGGAATTATCAGCCAAGTGATTTAACAAATAAGATCAACGGAGGAAAAGCAAATGAAGACTTGGTATCAGATTTTATCACGCTAACAAATGATATTTGTTTGCAAACGAATAGCAATGGCGGTCAAGCGACCATTACTAAATTATTTGATGAATATTGTGCCTCAAAAGCAAGTTTCAATACATCAAAGCTGGGTGGGAAATCTTTATTTGATCTGAAACTGGCATTTTATCAATCCATTGATGACAGTGTGACCTCTCTTTTTTCAATCCTTCAAGAGACTATCGCTTATGATTTAGCGAAAAATGAGACCTATAAGGCGAGTTTGGAAAAAATGGTTCAGGATAAGGTCTTCACTCGAGCTGAGGCACAGGGGAATATTGCTGAAGCAACGGCGAATATCGACTTAGACAAGGTGCGACTCAGTGAGACGGATCCCGTTAATTCCGTGGTGGTCATGCAGCGAAGAGTCGAACACGTCTTGCAACAAGAGTATAAGCAAGTCAAAATAGAAATGGTTGATTCTCTAAAAGAAGGGAAAATTTTAGCCTATAACGCAAGCGGTGGGCAAGGTCCAACAGCCCTCAATAAACACATTGTGGCTGCTCCTGCCCCAAGTCTGATGCGGACAGTATTTAGTTACAACATTGATAAAGGGGAAGAGAAGACTTTCCCTTCATTGACCTCAGAACAATCGGATGCTGTGCATCATAAGGTGACGCCGGGAGAACTTTCTAACCTAGGATCGTTTTCATCTATATGGCAGCGAAAACTCCGGACTGATCTAACAGATGCTGGTTTTAATCTGGATAGCTATGATGAATTATGGACAGGTCAAGGACGTCGGGATGATATTGGAGGTGTAGGTAAAGGGGAAATTGATTTGTATGATACGTCTTTGGCAGATAATAATGATGCCCCTAGTCTCAATAAAGTGGCGGAAAACAAAGAGTTGCACGCGTCACGATCTGGAAGTACTTGGACGGATACTTATCAACGGAACAATAAAGCCACGACCTTGGGCGTGATGAGCTATTGGCAACCCAATACAAGCTTTGAAACAGCCAATTATCCATTAGGAAAGGACTCTAATGTTAATGCAGCGGTAAATAAGCTTAAAGTGACGGCACTTACCCATGGCGTCACGATCAAGCAGAGTGATTTAGAAAAGCTAGGTCCTTTATCAGATGAGATGGAATCTTTTATTCACAGCAAGAAGAGTGAAGGGCATGGGGACTGGGAGATAACGGCGATTAATGGGCGAGTCTACTTTGCGAGTTCATGCCATTTACCTCGTCATGATAGCGATAGCAGCAGTGAGGAGGCTCCTCTCCTTGCTAAAGACACGACTTTCGTGGAGGATTTCCCATATGCGAATCGTTTCATGCAAAATAAGGATGGGAACATTGTTTATAATGATGGCGTGAAAGTAGCTGTGTTTGATGGCAATACGTATGACCCTAATAGTACCTATGCCAAAGGTTTCGATTAAAAGGGAGGACAGACAGTCGGAGGAAACTCGGGCTGTTTTCTTACGCGCTCTCATAATAAGCAGCTAAAAAAGCAACTCGCCAATGTGCGAATTGCTTTTTTATGAAAGGGTCGGTTAGTGAGTTGCTTAGTCAAAGAGTTTGGCTAAGAATCCCTTTTTGTGAGTGTCTTGGCTGGCAGTGTCTGTTAGGTTGATTTCTGGGAAGACATCAGCGAGTTCGATCTGTTCAAGGTTGATGGCATGATCAGTATGAATCACGATGCCATAGACCTCTGGGATACCTTCTGTTAAAATTTGCCCGTCAAAGTGATGGTCGGTGGTGTGTTTGAGGTAAAAACCAATCAAGTCACTGGGCAAGTCACCACAAATTTTGACAAAGACGTGATCATACTGTCCGTCAAAAGTGGCTAAAATGGCATCAAAATGGGTTTTGAGCTGCCTGTTCTCAGCATCAGAAAAGGTGATGGCGAGTAGGACACGTTCTCGAAAGGTGTTCAGGTACAATTTTTGTTGGTCAGGGTTTAGTCGATATTCACCACTTGAGGCGCGGTCAAGCCTGTTTTCTAAATCGCTCATAACTTTATTCTAGCACAAAATGTCGTTATCTTATCGGGAAATGAGTTCAGTTTGGCTGCGGCCGCTGTCTTTTGTGCTATAATACAATTATGACACTTGATGAACAACTTGCAACTTTTAATATAATTGAAACGGAACGGTTGCTTTTACGACCGTTTTTAATGACAGATGCACCAGATATGTTTGCCTATGCCAGTCGTCCTGAGAATTTGGTCTATGTCTTTCCAGCCCATCAAACTTTGGCAGAAACGAGAACAGCTATTGCGACCTTATTTATGAAGGCACCTTTAGGCAAATGGGCGATCGAGCATAAGGCGGATGGTCGCATGATTGGCACGATTGGGTTTGGGAAACGAGACGACAAAAAAAGGGCTGTCGAAATCGGCTATGTCTTGAACCAAATGTATTGGGGTCAGGGGCTGATGACCGAGGCGGTTAGAACTTTGGCAGAGATGAGCCTGACGACCTTCGGTTTGTATCAAGTTGACATTGTTGTGGATGTTGACAATATTGGCTCGCAACAAGTGGCTGAAAAATCAGGGTTCAGATTGCAGGAAAGCTATAAGGCGCTCAATCCTTACACTAAAGTTCTCAGGAAATTTAAACGCTATCGAAAGACTTTGAACGGGCACAGGTCGTTCATGACCCCGCTTGGACGCAGCGTCAGCGTAGGTCAAGTTTCAAGAGATGACAAAGTCATCTCGCAGAAAGGTAAAAGATGACGAAACATCAAGATTTATTGGATTACATTGATGACTTGGAAGTTGGCAAAAAAGTCAGTGTCCGTGGCCTTGCCAATCGGCTCAAGGTCTCAGATGGGACAGCTTATCGTGCCATCAAAGAAGCTCAGGCACGAGGTTTGGTCTCAATTAACGACCGTTCTGGGACGACACGGATTGCGACTCAAGAGCAGCGGGTGATTGAGACGTTGACCTTCGGGGAGATTGCCAAAATTGCCAGTGCGGAAGTCGTGGCAGGCGAAACCGGTCTATCACGTGCCTTCAGCAAATTTGCGATTGCGGCCATGACCAAGGAAAACATTCTGAAATACTTGACGCACGGTGGCTTGGTCATTGTTGGAGATCGGACCGATATTCAGTTACTTGCGCTCCACGAGGGCAATGCGGTTTTGATTACGGGTGGTGTCGACATTTCATGGGAGGTGTTGGACTACGCCAACCAACATAATATTCCAGTCCTTAGGACTGACTTTGATACCTTTACCGTTGCCAGTCGGATCAATCGCGCCCTTTCAAATGAGCTGATCAAAAAGGAAATCACAACAGTTGCAGATGTCTATCAGAGTCAAGCCCCAACGCTTTTTGAAGTGTCAACGGTTAAAGACTATTTGGATTTGGTCAAAAAGACGAATGAATCCAGATTTGCCGTGATTAACCAACACAAGTTGGTCGTCGGTGTTGTCAGTATGCGAGATGTCACGGGTAAAAAAAATAGTACAACGATTGACAAGGTCATGACACGTCATCCAAAGCTTGCCAAGTTTGAGATGACGGTTGCCTCGACCAGTCAGAAGATGATTTTTGATGGCTATGATATGATGCCTGTGGTCAATTCGGACAGTACCTATGCCGGTATCGTCAGTAAATCTGATATGTTGCGGAGTATGCAAGCCTCCTCTGAGCAGAGCCAATTTTCACATACCTTGACAGATGACGTCGCGCGGTCGGTCAAAGAAGTTCAGTCGTATTATACCTTTACGGTCGAACCCTTTATGATGAATAATGTCGGGAATATTGCCAATGGGATGATGGTTGAAATCGTTAGCAATATTGCGGATCGTGTGATGACGAAAACGAAGAATAAAAATATTATCATTGAATCTATGGCCATTTATTTTATGGGGGCTGTTGCCATTGATGATGAGCTTGAAGTCTATCCTAAGATTATTAGCGAGACCCGCTTAGGCGCAACGATTGATTTTGAGTTTTACTTGGATTATCAGATCATCAGCAAGATTTTAGTCACCGTACAAATCAATTAAGAAAAGGAAGTCAGACATGCCTGAGATGCTGCAAAAAATTATCGCCTATGATGAGATTGTCATTCATCGCCACAAAAACCCCGACCCTGATGCCCTCGGTAGTCAACTGGGTTTGCGTGACATACTCCGATATAATTTTCCGGACAAAACGATTTCAGCCGTTGGCTATGATGAACCGAGTCTAGCTTTTATTGGGCAGATGGATCATTTGCCAGATGAGACCTTTAAAGGCAAGCTAGTCATTGTGACAGATACTGCCAATACAGCTCGGATTGATGATGACCGCTATCAAACGGGGGACTTTTTGATTAAAATTGATCATCATCCGAATGATGATCCTTATGGGGATTTGCGTGATGTCGACCCGACAGCGAGTTCGGCATCAGAGATGATTGCGAATTTTGCTTTTGAACATGGGTTACAGCTTTCGGACACAGCCGCAAGGTTTTTATATGCGGGGATTGTTGGCGATACAGGCCGGTTTCTTTACCCTGCAACGACTGCCAAAACACTCTATACCGCTGCTAAGTTAGCGGCGTATCATTTTGACCGGACGGGTTTGATGCGTGAGATGGATAGTTTTGACATCAAAATCGCAAGATTGCAGGGCTATGTCTATGAAAACTTAGAGATTTCATCAGAAGGTGTGGCGCGTGTTGTGATTTCGCAAGCAATCATGAAGGCTTATCAAATTTCTGATTCAGAAACGTCTGCCATTGTTTCAGCACCGGGGAAAATCAAAGCAATTCAATCTTGGGCGATATTTGTTGAGCAAGCAGATGGCCATTATCGGGTCAGGATGCGTTCTAAACAAGCCCCAATCAATGAAATTGCCAAGTTGCATGCGGGCGGTGGTCATCCCCTAGCTAGTGGTGCGAACAGTTATTCAACAGAAGAAAACAATGATATTTTTCAGCAACTGCGAAATAATCTAGTTTCGTTTAAAAAATAGTGGTATAATACATTTATGACAAAAAAAGATTTCCCATGGCTTTATGATGCCGAGTACATGTCCTACGTGGGCGGGCTATTAGACACACCAGAAGTTCAAAAATTAGGTGAGTTTACACATCATTACATCTCAACGCGTTTGCTGCATTCTCTCAATGTCAGTTACACCGCTTACAAAATTTCTAAAAAATTAGGTTGGAAGAAAAAAGCAACAGCTCGTGCTGGATTACTGCACGATCTGTTTTATTATGATTGGCGTGAGACGAAGTTTGATGAAGGCAGTCATGCCTACGTTCATCCGAGGATTGCCTATCAAAATGCTAAAAAGTTGACCACGATTTCTAAGTTGGAAAAAGATATTATCATCAAGCATATGTGGGGCGCAACGCTTGCGCCACCACGTTACAAGGAAAGTTTTGTTGTGACATTTGTGGATGATTATGTGGCGATCAAGGAATGGTCACAGCTGATGAAGATGAAGTGGAAACACAGCAGACTACATAGAAAAGAAAAAATGAGTCAATGAAATTGAAAAATCAAGACATCAAAATTGGTAAAACAATTGAACAATTAGTCGAGGGTGAAACGTTTAGCCTGTCAGAAACGATTAAAAATCAAGAAATTTTGCTCTATCTCGGTCTTACGAATGATGACAATCCCCTTTATTCGCAGTATGATTATGTCAAGGAACTCGGGCTGACCAAACCAGTTGTTCCGACAGCGTTAATTTTTGGTATCATCACATCAACGATTAACAAGCATTTGCCGGGACCGGGTAGCCATGTGGTCAATGTCAATCTCAATCTAATTGAAAAGATTTTTCGAAATGACTTGCTAAGTTTCAATTTTGAAATCATCAAAATTGATACCAATAAAGATTTGATTACAATCAATATCGAAATTGTGCGCCATGATGAACGTGTGGCAGATGCCATTGTATTGGTTCAGCCACCATTGCAAGAGTCAGTGAAAATAGACGATTAGACAGGTGATAATTGACTTTTAGCTACTAGTCTAGCAGATGCGACAACTCAATTTAATAAAGGAAAATGGTATGAACAATCAAATTTTTGAAACGAATCAGCAGACAGGTCGATTTTCGCTTGCAGACTTCTTTGCACGAATTTATGCACTTGTCGGCATGGGCATTGCAGTGAGTGCAGTAGTTGCCTTTCTGACCTTGACCATGTTTGCAGATAATATTGCAACGATTTTGACAAGTAGCCCGTGGGTTTTAATCGTCTCTTGGATTTTAGAGATGGTGCTAGTCGTTGCTGTCACACCGATGGCAATGAAAAATTCACCGATGGTCTTGCCAGCCTTTCTTGCTTTTTCAGCATTGAATGGCTTTACCTTGACCTTTACCTTGGCTTACTTCAATCTGTCTAGCATTGCGCTTGCTTTTGCGATTACAGCGGGAATGTTCTTTGGGCTATCGCTTTTTGGTAAGACGACCAACCGTGATTTATCAGGTATGGGGAAAGCAATGTTTGCGGGCTTGATAGGGATTGTGATTGCCAGTGTTGTCAACCTATTTGTCGGGTCTTCGGGTATGGACTTTATGATTTCGATTCTTTCAGTGATTGTTTTCTCAGGCTTGATTGCTTGGGATAACAAAAAAATCGAAATGATTTATCGTCAAGCCAATGGCAATGTGTCTGACGGCTGGGCTGTCAGCATGGCCTTAAGTCTTTATTTAGACTTTATCAACCTCTTTATCTCGATTTTGAGACTGGTTGGTATCGGCGAAGATCGTGATTAAGCGTTAGGCGCTATGAACTGAAAGAAGCCATCCGAATGAGATGGCTTCTTATTTTACACTGAAGATGAAGCTTAGGGATAGGAGGCGGAGATGACAATAAACTATCAAGCGATTAAAACAGAAGTAGAGGTTGAGCAATTATTTAAGATGATTCAGGTCATCTGGCCGGAAGTATTTATTCCGATTATTGGGCAGGCACAGGTGGCTTATATGCTTGAGAACTATCAATCAATCGACAAAATACAGGAAGAGATTGCGGCAGGTGTTGCCTATTATCTGATTGAATCTGATGGTCAGGTCTGTGGTTATCTGGCTTATGAACCTCAAGACCAGCAATTATTCATTAGCAAGGTCTATCTCTTAAAGGCGTGGCGTGGCCGAGGGATTTCACGACAAGTCTTTAAGTGGTTGACAAATATTGCCCTTGCCCACGATAAAGACAAACTTCAGCTGCATGTCAATCGTGATAATACGAAAGCGGTGGCAATCTATCAACAGCTAGGATTTGAGATCATTCAAGCTGTTGATACACCTTTAGGCAGCTTTCTTTTGACAGATTATTGGATGGAGAAGAAGCTTTGAAGACCAATGCTAGGTGGCGTAATTGCTTATGGCCGCATGATCAGGGAAGCTCAATCAAAAGGCAGTCGATGTCAACGGGCATCGACTGCATTTTGGTTTTCAAAACACGGGAAATGAGACAAGTCGCAGGCTAGTCTCTGATTTATTGAATCACAGTCACACCGCCAAGATAGGGGCGGAGGACTTCTGGAATCGTGACAGAGCCATCAGCGTTTTGATAGTTTTCTAGGATGGCGGCAACAGTTCTGCCGACAGCTAAACCTGATCCGTTTAAGGTGTGGAGGAGCTGCGTTTTACCCGCTTCGTCACGATAACGGATTTGGGCGCGGCGGGCTTGGAAATCTTCGGTATTGGAGCAACTAGAGATTTCACGGTAGGTGTCTTGGGCTGGTATCCAGACTTCCAAGTCATAGGTTTTGGCTGCCGAAAAGCCCATGTCTCCGGTTGATAAAGCGACAATGCGATAGGCAAGGCCAAGTTTTTCGAGGATGTTGCCAGCGTTTTCGACCATCTTTTCAAGTTCTTGATAAGATTCCTCTGGTTTGGCAAATTTGACCATTTCAACCTTGTGGAACTGGTGCAGGCGAATCAGCCCACGAGTGTCACGGCCGGCAGAACCCGCTTCCGATCGGAATGACGGACT
Source organism: Streptococcaceae bacterium (assembly GCA_031270325.1). Classification (GTDB taxonomy): domain Bacteria; phylum Bacillota; class Bacilli; order Lactobacillales; family Streptococcaceae; genus Pseudolactococcus. The sequence goes on along the minus strand of JAISXW010000031.1, from coordinate 15,193 downwards.
CATGGCAGTGAAATAAATCGGCAAGTCAGCACCGTCAATAATCTCATCCCGATAGTAGTTGGTCAAGGGGACTTCAGCAGTCGGAATGAGGACAAAGTCGCTATCAGCCAGTTCAAAGGTATCTTCTTTGAATTTAGGGTATTGCCCCGTGCCATACATGGAGTCGTGGTTGACCATGTAGGGTGTGATCATTTCCGTATAGCCTTCTTTGGCGTGTTCATCGAGCATGAAGTTATAGAGGGCGCGCTCCAGACGAGCACCGAGTCCCTTGTAAAACAAGAAGCGTGACCCCGTCACCTTAGCACCGCGTTCCCAGTCTAAAATCCCTAGTTTTTCGCCTAAGTCCCAGTGGGCTTGCGGTTCAAAGTCAAAGGTCGGCACCGTCCCAACACGTTTGACTTCGACATTGTCTGCTTCATCAGCACCGATCGGCACATCAGCTGCTGGGAGATTGGGCAAGGTCTCGAGAATGCCTGTGACCTTGTCGTCAAACACAGCCAGTTCAGCATCCAATGCCTTGATCTGACTGGACACTTCTTGCATTTGAGCAATAGCGTGACTGGCGTCTTCTTTTTGCCGTTTGGCAAGGCCAATAGCTTCTGACGCTTGATTGCGTTGCTTTTTCAGGGCTTCTGTCTCAATAATCAGCTCACGTCTTTTGATATCGAAATCACGAAGTTCATAGAGTTTCTCAGCTGCGACACCCCGTGTCTTGAGTTTGGTTGAGACCTCGTCAAAGTTGGTGCGAATTTGTTTAATGTCTAACATAATCGTTCCTCCTAAAAATACCATCAAAGTAGAGTAGGGCGCCTCATGCACGGTTCCACCTACTTTACCTTGACGGTATCTCATTTACTTGTTTGCATTGTTAATCACGGTAGAATTTCAGATGACTCAAAGAGTTGCTTGCAACACCCGCAACCTTTCTAAACATTAAGTCAACTTACTTATCCGTTAGTTACATTATAACAAGTCGGCCGACAATAAGCAACTGGAATGGCATGGGGCGTGACAAAAGTCGACAGGCTATTTGGAAGTTGCCAAAAGGCAGGGGAGTTTTGGCCCAATTCTTGCTGTGTGCTGAACCGTTTTCTTGCGTGCTTTGGCTGAAAATAGTGTGGCTTAACCGTTGCATTGCGAGGGTTGTCTCAAAAGAGCGTGGGGACCCGCCTCCAAAGCTTCGCTTTTCCGACTAAGCTGCGAGACTCAGGAACGCCAGTTAGCTCGGAAATCACAGATTGGAGAGCGTGTCGCTACGCAGTTTTGAGACCAAGCCCAGAACGAAACGCTCGTCCACCCCAACCTCACCCGACCGAAGTCATGCTCGTGACTTGTCCAAGTGTTGACCGTGACTTACCAAAGTGTAGGCCTGCATTTACCAAAGTGTAGGCCTGCATTTAGCAAAGTGTAGGCCTGCATTTACCAAAGTACTGCCCAGCACTTGCCCAAGCGACAGCCGACTAGAGAAAACCCCACTAGCAGCTGAGTGTGCTAGTGGGGTGGTTGTTTGAATGGGTTGCCTTATTTTTTCTTTTTGCGAAAAGGTTTGCGGATGGTCGACCAAAAACTTGCGGCCTTGACGACCTTATCGTTGCCGAGTTGTTGGCGGACGACTTTGAGAATTTGTCCGGCATCTTTTGAGGCAAAGCGGAATCTACCAGCGCTTGTATGAAAGACAAACTGGCGACCAATCTTGCCAAAGAGCACCTGTCCTTCGACATAGCGGACTTCAGTCCATGGAATCTGAATAAAATCTTCCACGTTCTTGTCATTGAAAAACTCGAAAGCCTGATCGCCGACCAGCACTTGCCCGTAATTTCCGGCAATAGATGAAAGAAAAGAAATCGCATGAGAAGTCAGTGTAACCTGTGTATTAAGTGAATTAGCCATGTGTTTATTATACCATAGTATCGGAAAATATAGGGGCGAGAGCTGTATCAGCACTAGGGCAAAGCATCAAATTTGCCGGCAATGTTTGATAAACTGGAGCTTCTGCGTTTAGGGGACAAACATTACAATGGCACCCATGTGATCACGCTAGTGGTTGGCTAGCGTTTAAAGACAGTTCTAGTGTCTCAGCAGACAAAAAAAACATGGTGCCTAATGGCAACCACGTCTTTTGGTGCTGCTTACATCAAATTAAGAAGATGGAAGACGATACCTACGATGAAGGTAGCGATGATAATCACGATTGGTGATATTTTTTTCTTGAGGAGCCACATACAAAGGAATGTCAGACCAAGTGCGGAGAGACCAGGCACTAGGGAATCCAAGTTGTTTTGTAAAGTAGTGACTTTTTCAGGTGTTAATGAGAGGCCCGCAACGTGTTGTTGAAGAGCTGATTGGATAGCTTTTGAACCTGTGCCGAGGTTACCCCAGTCAATGTAAGCACCTTTGTCCAGTGTTACCTTTGAAACGATAGGCGTCCAGGTGATGGATACCCAACGGGCCACGAGTGAGCCTAAGACGAACATCCCGAGGATTGAAGCGCCTTTAGTGATGTCTTTGAGGAGACCGCCTGAGAGGTCTTTAGTGATCGCAGCACCAGCTTTGTAGCCAAATTCTTGTGTGTAATACATGAAGGCCCAACGGAGCAAGTTCCACGCTAGGAAGAAGATGATTGGTCCTAAGATATTACCAGATAAGGCAAGTGAAGCACCGAGAGCACCGAGGATAGGACGTGCTGTAAACCAGAACACTGGGTCACCGATACCAGCAAGAGGTCCCATCATACCGACTTTAACCCCTTGGATTGCCACGTCTTCAACGGGCGCACCATTGGCTTTGTCTTCTTCCAGAGCGAGTGTTACGCCGAGGATTGGAGAAGCCACATAAGGGTGCGTATTGAAGAACTCAAGGTGGCGTTTCAAGGCTTCAGTACGTTCTTCTTTAGATTTGTAAAGTTTTTTGATTGCTGGGATCATGGCAAATGCCCAGCCCAAGTTTTGCATCCGTTCGTAGTTCCATGAACCTTGAAGGAAAGTAGAACGCCATGCAACTGCCAAACGGTCAGATTTTGTTAATGTAATTTTTTCAGACATTGTCACGTTTCCTTTCTTAGTAGTCGTTCAAGATGTCGCCGATAGGATCACTAGAACCTGCATTACCATTACCAGAGCCACCTTGTTTAGAGAGGTTGAGGTAGATGAAAGCAAGTGCAAGACCGATCATACCGAGGGCGATCAATGTTAATGATGAGACAGCAGCAAGCGCAAAACCGATGAAGAAGAAAGGCCAAACTTCACGCGTTGCCATCATATTAATGACAAGCGCATAACCAACGGCTACGACCATACCACCACCAATTGCCATACCTTGTGATAACCAAGCAGGCATAGCGTTTAGGATAGATGTCACACGATCTGTACCAATTGCAAGAATCAGACCAGCAGGGATTGCAATCCGCAGACCTTGAAGCCCAAGTGCGATAAAGTGGAAGAGTTGAACGCCAGCCATATTACCTTTAGCGGCTTCAGCATCCGCACCGTGAACGATACCAACAGAGATAGTCCGGACAAGCATTGTTAAGAAAAGACCAGCTACGGCAAGTGGTAGGGCAATAGCAATGGCATCAGAAACACCAGCTTTTCCCTTACCGCCGAGGACAAGGACGATAGCAGAAGCGACAGAGGCAAGGGCAGCATCGGGTGCCACAGCAGCACCGATATTTGCCCAACCAAGTGCGATCATTTGGAGTGATCCCCCAAGAATGATACCAGCTTCTAAGTTACCTGTTACGAGACCGATCAAAGTACACGCAACAAGGGGTTGATGAAATTGAAACTCATCGAGGATACCATCCAAACCTGCGAGGAAGGCTACGACGAGGACCAAGATAATAGAAATAATAGACATTTTTATTAGTCCCTTTCAAATTTTAATAGTTAGGATACACAGTCGTGTGAAATTATTTCACGTCAGCTTTTTTGATTAAGTCAAATAAGTCAGCTTTTGAGTCGTTTGGTACTTTACGAACATCAAATTCGAGACCGAGTGCTTTTAATTGCTCAAAAGTCTCAATGTCTTTCTTGTCTACCGACAAGACTTTGTTGATCATTGTTTTACCAGTTGAGTGGCTCATTGAACCAACGTTAAGAGTTTGAATTGGCACACCACCTTGGACGGCACGAAGGACATCATCAGGTGTTTCAAATAAGAGAAGGGCATGCGTGTTTCCGAATCGAGGATCCTTAGCCACTTCAATCATTTTGTCAATTGGCACAACATTTGCCTTAACATTACCAGGGGCAGCTTGTTCGATTAGCTTTTTACGCATATCGTCAGCAGCTACTGCATCAGAAACGACGATGATGCGATCCGCTTTTGAGTCTGGTGTCCAAGCTGTTGCGACTTGACCGTGAAGTAGACGTGAGTCAAGACGGGCAAGATTGATTTTGAGCTTACCATCCCCGAGGACTGTTCCTTCAGGAATAGCCGTAGCTGCGGCAGCTGCCGCAGCTGGTTGGGGTGCAGTTTCTGCTGGCTGAAGCGCTTCTGGCAAGACTTTGATGCCATCTTTAGCTTCTTTCAAAATGTTGGCAACAACTTGTTCGACACCAGCAGTTGCATCCATCATACGTTCGGTGTAGGCTTGAATTAGCATTGGCAAATTCAAACCAGTGATGATAGCAATGTTGCGATCAGGGTTTTCACCTAAAATAGCACTTGCTTGATTAAACGGCGAACCGCTCCATAAATCAGCAAGAACTAAAACGTCATCATCAGCATCAAACGTTGCGATGGCTGCGTCGAGCTTGGCGCGCAAGTCATCAGGACCTTCGTTGGGTAAGAAAGCGACCGTTTGGACTTTTTCTTGCTCACCGAAAATCATTGAGCCTGATTGATGGATTCCTTCAGCGAATTCACCGTGGCTCGCAATTACGATTCCGATACTCAAATTGAGTTCCTCCTTAAAAATAGTGGGTGTAAAAATGATTACTCCGCCATTTTACACTTATATTTTGAATAATGCAAGGAAAAATAAAACGATTTCATAAAAAATAGCACCGATTTCAGAAAACGTTTTATATTTTAACTGGCATGGCTTGCGTTGGACGCCCAGAATCAAAAGGTGTAGGATTCCTGTTGTTATCTGCGTTACGGCGGTTTTTCTGTTTCGTTATTTGTTTGATAGGACAGCTTGATGAAGCTGAAAAAGGAAGCGACACCTGACATTGAAAATTCTTGATTATTAGCAAGAATCTTAGACTGTCACCAAGTCGGTTGGTCAACAGTTAAGCCGACAGAGCAAACGGTGGGGTTTATTTTTTAAAATGCGATGGGAATATTGGAGAAATTGTTATAGAATATAACTATCATCATTTTTCTCCCTTAGGCGATCAAGTAGTTGAGATCGTTGAGTTGAGCAAGACAGTTAGAAAGGCATTTATGAGAATTCAGCAATTAAACTATATGATTAAAATCGTTGAAACGGGGTCAATGAATGAGGCCGCCAAGCATTTATTTGTGTCGCAGCCTTCTTTATCTCACGCGATTCGTGAATTAGAAGAAGAGATGGGCATCAAAATTTTCATCCGCTCAAGTCGGGGGATTACCTTGACCTCTGATGGAGCAGAGTTTTTGTCCTATGCCAGACAGATTGTCGAGCAGACAGAACTTTTGGAAGCACGGTACAAATATAATAGAGAAAAACGGGAATTATTTGCAGTATCATCGCAGCATTATGCTTTTGTTGTCGAAAGCTTTGCCAGTATTTTACACGAGCATGATATGAGAAATTATGAATTAATCTTGCGAGAAACCCGAACACACGAAGTGATTGATGATGTGCGAGAGTTTCGCTCAGAAATCGGAGTCTTATACCTTAATGAGTTTAACCGTGAAGTCCTGACCAAACTTTTTGTGGACAATCAACTTGAATTTACCTCATTATTCAAGACGACACCCCATGTCTTTATCTCCAAACAACATCCTCTGGCTCATCAAAAGTCGGTCAGTTTTGAGGAAATGGCAGTCTTTCCTTATTTAAGCTATGAACAGGGGGAGCGCAATTCATTTTATTTTTCAGAGGAGATTTTATCTACGGTCAGACATGATAAATCGATCGTTGTATCAGATCGTGCGACCTTGTTTAATCTCTTGATTGGACTGGATGGCTACACCATTTCAACAGGGATTTTAAACAGTGACTTGAATGGCGATGAGATTGTCAGTGTGCCTTTGACTGTTGACGAGACGATTGAGATTGGCTATATCACGCATAAAAAAGGCCTACTGTCTGATCTGGGTCAGCGTTTTTTGAAAGAATTAAAAGCGAATGTCGCACTTTGAGACAGCACGATAAATGCCTGAAACTATCTTGAGAACCTAGGTTGTCAGAAAAGTTTGCCCCTTTGAAAGCCACTGCTATCTCGTGATTGCTTCATGCGCTTGTCGTGTTGAGACAGGGAAAGCGGTGATGAGAGGTGGCGTAAGGGCAAGTCATTACTGAGCAAGTCAGCCGATGCTGACTAGAAATGAAGGAAGAAATGAATAAATCACGGACGGAAGCTTTTACAGATGCAGTTATCGCAATTGTGATGACCATTTTGGTCTTGGACTTTCCAAAAATTCATGGTCATACGTTTGCAGATTTACTTGTCATGAAAGAGATTTTTTTAGCTTATGTCATGAGCTTTATCTTTTTGGTCATTTACTGGCACAACCATCATCATATCTTTCAGCTGATTGATATCGTCAATGGTCAAACGCTTTGGCTGAATAACGCTTTTATTTTTTTGATTACCTTGTTACCTTTTGCAACGAGTTGGCTGGGGGATAGTATCTGGGCGCGGGATCCGGAAATCCTTTATGCCACCTTGTTTTTATTGATCAACATGATGTGGTTATTGATGGTGAAAAATTTGGTCAAAGTCAATGGTCACAAGCCAGAGGTTAGCGAAATTTTGGGAGATTATAAAAAATCCTACCTGACCTTAGGGCTCAATGTGCTGGCTATGATTTTCGCTTTTTGCTTTCCGACTGGCGGTCTCATTGTCAATGGCTGTTCATTTTTGCTCTGGGTTATCCCCAACAAGCAAATCGAAAAACTAAAGAACCCCAGCAAAGATTGAGCGTTTTCATCTGCTATCAGAGCTGAAAGTTAACGTGACACATTGCACAGTCTGAACAAAATCCTTACAATACGGACTTCCGAAGCGCAATGATGAACCTAAGGGCACCCCTAATCACTCATGAACCGCCTGCGGTCAGATTTCTCGTCCCATGTAGGATATGGCTTTGGACTTGCCGTTTAGGCGTTGAGCGGTCAGACAAAAAATCTGTCTCACAGAGCAAAGATCCAGTTGTTTGAGGTGTTCTAAAGCTGAAACCAGTTCTACAAAAGCGGCACGAGTTCTATAAATAATAGAATGAGTTCTATAAATAATAGAACGAGTTCTATAAATAATAGAACGAGTTCTATAAAAAATAGAATGAGTTCTATAAATAATAGAACGAGTTCTGCAAATAATAGAACGAGTTCTACAAAAAATAGAACCAGTTCTATAAAAAATAGAACGAGTTCTACAAAAAATAGAACGTGTTCTACAAATAATAGAACCATCCTCACAAAAAGTGAGACCATCCTTACTAAAACTTAACCACACGCCGCCCCCTCTCAGTAAGACGAATTTGTTGTGCAGTGGAGAGGGGTAGCTCAAAACGACTGTGGTGTATAGACAAGAGCGAGACCATAGGCTCGGCAGTTAGCTGGAAAAGCGGCGCTTCGTTTCCTCGGCAAGTCCATCCTTGTCACAGTTTTAAACTTATTTTTGGAGAGCGTGTGACCACCTTGTTTTGAGATAAAGATTGGAACGGCATCTAAGTTGTCAGGATAGCTTGATCCTTTTAAAGTCACTGATACCTCGTGTTTGCTTCATGCCTTTGTCCAGTCTTTCTGGTTTTTGATATGGTTTATTTGAGAAAATATGATAAAATTGAAACAGAGTATGAAGAGAGATGAGGTGTTGAGCTGTGATTAAAGTATTTGGTAAGTTGCGCTATCATTGGCAACCAGAGTTGTCTTTCGCAATCATTTATTGGTGTCTGGCGATTTCTCCGGTTTTTATCAGCTTGGCATTGTTGTATGAGAACACGAATATCTCCTCTTCTTCGTTTTCATCGTTTATTATCTTTATTGTCTTGGTTTGGTTTGGCTTTCAGCGGTACTTTGAGATTTCTGAGGATCAGGATTTATTGATTTCACGAGGAGTAGTACCGGGTTATGCGGGTAAAACTGTGATTTCAACCATTTCTAAGATTGCTATCAGCAAGCGAGGGCTTATCATTTATAGCGAACGTAATCCCAAGGGGAAGATATTTTATATGCGGAAATGGCCTAAAAAATATTTTGTAGATGCCTTGGTGACCAATCAATATTTTCAAGGAGAAGTGGTCTTGATTGGTCATATTGATCATTATTTCGAGATTTACTCGGAAGATAAAAAGAGCAAACTCAGCCAAATATAAAAAGATGCGGCTTGCATCTTTGTTAAGGGCGCCTCTAATAACTGGATTTTCGTCTGAATAGGCAAGCGACACACCCTATATCGTTCATAGGCTGAGGCGTTTCACGACTTTAGACGAGGCATCGGATTATGAGTGATGAGAGCTGCCCTTAGTTTGACAAGAGGACCACGTATCCTCTTGAACAGTTGTCGCCTTGTTTTAGTCTTGATCTTGAGAGGCTGTGAGTTGAATCGCTTTGGTTGGGCATTCTTTGGCAGCTTGTAGGAGACTAGCGTCAGTTGGTAGCGTGCGTTGAGTGCCGCCACCTTCGAAGCAAACTAAGCCATCTTCATCATAATCAAAAAGTGTGTTGTAGGTGTGGCAAAGGCCACAGGCAATACAGTGTTGGGGATAAATTTGAATTATCATATTATCAGTATAGCAAAGAAAGGACATCATGGCTAAGAAAAACGAACCATGGAATAATGAAATTTACGGTGCCATGCAAGAATCGCGGAACGACTTGCCACCTAGACGTGCGGGCAAAGAGGCTGAGGCATCAACGAATTTTTTAACTTTTTTGGTTGTCCTTTTATTTGTGATTATCGGCGGTATAGTGGTGATGATTGTCTGGAATAATCGATTGGTCGATAATACTAAGATTTCAACCAGCTTTTACACGAGCAAGTCGAGCCTTGCCAAATCAACAGTGTCCAGCAGCGCTGCCACGTCAGAGAAACCGGCTGAATCATCAACTTCTGTCGCCAGCTCGACTGCAACAGGAGAGACGACAACGGTTATCGCAGGAGAGGGACTTTATTCTATCGCTGCTAGAACTGGCGTAGCTGCTGAAACAATTGCCAAAGCTAACGGCATGACCGTCCAAAATTGGTATGCCAATCCGGGAGATGTGATTAAACTAAAATGAACTTAAAAGACATTCGAATCGCCATTGACGGGCCAGCATCAAGTGGGAAATCAACCGTTGCCAAACTCATTGCCAAAGATTTTGATCTTATCTATCTTGACACCGGCGCAATGTACCGTGCGGCAACTTATATCGCCTTATCAAATAATCTGGGGGATGATGCGGCTCAACTCATTGCCCTCTTGAAAGAGAACCCGATTTCATTTGGGACATCTTCTGAAGGACAGTTGGTTTATACGGGAGAAGTCGATGTGACACACGCCATTCGTCAAAACGATGTGACCAATGCCGTGTCTGGAATTTCAGCGATACCTGAGATTCGGGAGTATTTAGTTGACGCCCAACGTCAAATTGCTAGTCATGGCGGAATTGTCATGGATGGTCGGGACATTGGAACGGTCGTCTTGCCAGATGCGGAGCTTAAAATCTTTCTCGTTGCCTCTGTCGAAGAACGTGCTGAACGGCGCTTTAAAGAGAATTTGCAAAAAGGGATTGAAACGGATTTTGAGCAATTAAAGGTCGAGATTGCTGAGCGTGATCGCAAGGATTCAACTCGTCAAGTGAGTCCCTTGAAACAAGCTGATGATGCCATCTTGCTCGATACGACTGGGATAGGCATTGCGGCAGTCGTAGCTAAGATTGAAAGTTATGCTAAAGAAGTTTGAGCCTCGGTTCAGATTTTTTTTTACATTTTATAGCAAATTTGTTAAACTTAGGGAATGGATCAACGAATAAAACTAAGAATTGACTATTTACGTACCAATCTCAAGTATCTCAATGACGCTGAGTTAGCTGAATACAATCGACTAACTGGGCAACGGTTGACGCATCAGAATCAGGAGCAGCGACAAGCGCAACAGACTTATCAAACCGAGTCAAATCAAAGTCGTGCTAGTGATGATACAGTCTATGCCAAAAAGCAAGCACGTCATGGCAAGAAGTCCAAGAAGGCGAAGAGCAAGCAGCCGAAACAGCAAGCGACCAAAGCGACTAAAAAGAAGAAAGGCAAGAAAGTCGGCTTTTGGAAGAAATTAGGCCGCCTGCTAGTGTTAGTGCTTGTTCTGATGATTGGTTTTTTCATTTATGGCTATCATCGTGGTAAAAGTAAGGCACCGGAAGGCTTGAAGACTGAGACCTTTAACGGTGTCAAGTCAGCCTCAGGGGCGACCAACATTCTCATACTGGGCACGGATCAGCGCGATTTTCAAACGACGGGTGATGCGCGTAGTGACTCGATTATGGTCATGCAGATTGGCAGTAAGGACAAGAAAGTCAAGCTGGTCAGCTTTATGCGCGATACCTTGGTTTATCAGCCGGGTGTCAGTCAATATGGCGCAGATACCAAGATCAATGTTGCTTACAATATCGGCGAACAAGACCATCATCAAGGTGCGGAGTACATGCGCCAAGTCCTAAAAGAGAACTTTAATATTGATATCCGCTACTATGTCTTGGTCAATTTCAATAGCTTTGCGACCGTGATTGATTCCTTGTATCCGATGGGGGTCAAGATAGATGCTAAGTTTTCAACGATTAATCATCAGAAAGTCAGTTCAGTTGATGTGCCGGATGATTTGAATTGGACACCTGAGCATCAAGATCCGGTTCAGACAATCAAAACGGGTAAGCAGCGGATGGACGGCAGAACCTTGCTCAACTATGCCCGTTTCCGCAAAGATGACGAGGGGGACTTCGGTCGAACCAAGCGGCAACAACAGGTAATGCAGGCGATTATGTCAGGGGTTAAGAATCCTTTGACCTTGTTCACGGGTAGTTCGGCACTTGGGACAATCAAAGGTGTGACCTCAACCGATGTCAGTGATTTGTTTATCTTGACTCATGCACCGGGGTTGGCTTTAGATGCTGCCAAAGGGATCGAAAGCTACACCGTCCCTGAATTAGGAGACTGGGATGATGCCTATGACCAATATGGCGGTCTGGGCCTGCAAATCGATTTTAATAAGTATCAGGCTAAGCTGAAAGACTTGTTAGGTTAAAAGGCAATCTCTAGGCGCTAGCGTAAAAAACGCTAGGGGCTAGCGCTGAAAACGCTAGGGGCTAGCGCTAAAATCTCTAGGGGCTAGCGCTGAAAACGCTAGGCGCTAGCGCTGAAAACGCTAGGAGCTAGCGTTAAAATTTCTAGGGGCTAGCGCTAAAAACGCTAGGAGCTAGCGCTAAAATCTCTAGGAGCTAGCGCTGAAAACGCTAGGAGCTAGCGCTAAAATCTCTAGGGGCTAGCGTTAAAAACGCTAGGAGCTAGCGTTAAAATTTCTAGGGGCTAGCGTTGATGTGAGGCCACACTGAAAAAGACGATTGATTCTAGTTTGAATCAATCGTCTTTTGGTTGAGAGTCTGTGGTTGCCGTTGCCTTCCAGTCTGGCGTGACGGTGATGTTGTCAATAATGGTCGTATTGTTCAGGGATTGCTTAACCCTTGACCCCACCGGCTGTGACACCTTCTACATAATATTTTTGCATGAAGATGAAGAGGATCGTAATTGGAATGGCGATGAGCACACAGCCTGCAGTAAAGGTCATAAACCAATTATTGATTTTATCAACGCTTGTCATTGAAAAGAGACCGATGGCAACCGTGTACTTTTGTGTTTGGTCGCCGAGAATGACTTTGGCAAAGATGAAGTCCATCCAGGGTGCCATGAAAGCCATCAGCGCCGTATAGACAATAATCGGTTTAGAAAGGGGCAGGGTAATCTTGAAGAAGATCTCTGCCCGTGTCGCACCATCAATCATGGCAGATTCATCAAGCGAATAGGGAATCGTATCAAAGAACCCTTTGGCAATATAGAAGCCGAGCGCAGCACCTGCTGAGTAGACAATCACCAAGGCGGTCAAGGTTTGATCCAGTCCCATCGCTTTTAAAATATAATAGATGGCAATCATGCTCATGAACCCAGGGAACATATTGAGGACGAGTGCGAGTTTCAAGAAGCGATTCCGAAACTTGAATTTGATACGGCTCAGTGAGTAAGCCATGGCAACCGTGATGAAGGTCGAGATGATCGTGGTAAAGATGGCCACAATCAAGGTATTACCAAACCATCTGGCAAAGGGGAAGGACTCATTGGTAAAGAGTTTGGCATAGTTTGCCAGCGTGAGGTGTTTGGGAATGATATAAGGCACTGCCATAGCGCCCTCGCCACGAAAACTTGTCATCACAATCCAGAAAATTGGGAAAAGCCAGACAATCGCAAGGACGGCAAGGAGGACATAGACAATCGCTAAATTGAGTGTTTTTTGTCTTTTCATTAGATTGCACCACCTTCCTTGTAAGATTTGGTCCGAGTGTAAGCCAGTAAGCTAAAGACAGCTGAGAGGGCGAAGATGATAATCCCAATGACCGAGGCGAGATTATAATCCGCAGCCTCTACGGTTAATTTGTAGAGCCAAGTCACGAGTAAGTCTGTTTCGCCAGCTTGATAATAGCTACTGTTAGTCGGCGCCCCACCTGTCAGCAAGTAAATGACGTTGAAGTTATTGATATTCCCAATAAACTGTTGGATAAGTGTTGGTGTCATGATCAATAAAATCTGTGGGAATGTGATTGATTTGAAGATTTGTAGTTTATTAGCACCGTCAATCTCTGCCGCCTCAATCTGTTCAGCAGGCAGGTTTAAGATGATACCTGTCGAAATTAGCATGGTCACGGGAATCCCGACCCACATGTTGACAAAGATAATCGAGAACTTAGCCCAGATCCCATCAGTGAGGAAAGGCAGCGGTTGAGAAATGATACCCCAATTTTGTAGCAGTTGATTGACAGGTCCCCAGTCGCTTAGCAAATTCTTCATGGTTAAAAGAGAGACGAATTGTGGCACTGCCATCGTAATGACAAACAGGGTCCGCCAAACTTTTTTGAATTTCAAGCCTTTTGTATTGATTAACAGAGCCAAGATGATGCCGAAGAAGAAGTTAGTCACCGTTGCAGCGACAGCCCAGATCAACGTCCAAGTCAAAAGCGGTAAGAAAGTACCTGCCATGCGACCGCTGAAAATGTCAGCAAAGGTACTGAGTCCCACCCAGCTAAATAAGTGTTTGGGCGGCAGGTGATTGTGGTCGTAATTGGTGAATGCCAACAAAATCATATAAATCAGCGGTAATACTGTAAAGATGAGGACACCGATTAGAGGGATTGACATAAGGGTCATATGGAAACGACCGTCTGCCAATGTTTTGAAATCTTCGATGAAAGTCGCAGGTTTGAGGTGTAAGACCTGCATGGCAAAGAGTTTCCGGTTGGATTTGAGTCCACACCAGAAAACGTAGCAGTAGACAGCAACAAAGATGAGAGAGGCGAGCCCAAAAATCATCATCAACATCGAGTTATCACCTTTAGTTGCGACCTGCATTTGAATGCCGTCATGTGTGATGGTCTTGATGCCTTGTGTTTGCGTACCGAGTGAAATCAAGCCCCCAACTGCTGGGATGACCTGAACGACAAAAGTAAGAAGGAAAAGAATCTCAGCAATGAGAAAGGCAAAGCCTTTAATGAATTGTTTGTTGCGAAGATTATTTAAACCACTGAATAGAAAGGACAGTTTGGTGATAAGATCGCCTTTTAGAAAGACATCTTTCATCGAATATTGTGCTTCAAGTATTAGATTTTCCATTCTTGCTCCTTTCTTTTTTAAAGATAGAAATAGGAAATAATGCCATAAAATAAGGGTTATCCCCTTATTTTAGAATGATATGTTTTATTTAACACCTGAGATGTCTTTTACGAGTTGGTCAAGTTTAGCTTGGTATTGATCAGGCTGGATTTTACCATTATAAGCATCTGACAGGACAGCAGCAGAAGAAGTCCAGAAGTTAGTCATTTGTGGAATCTTAGGCATTACGACACTGTAATTAGGCTCACTCATTGTAACAACGGCTTGTGCTAATGTATCTGATTTCACATAATCAGCTTCTTGAATTTTTTTGTTAGCTGGGATGATGTTACGTGTTTTGTCTTTAAATTGTAGCTCTTGAACTTTTTCGCTTGATAAGTAATCAGCTAGTTTGTAAGCTGCAGCGATTTGTTTAGGATTATTGTTAGCGGCTGCTTGGTTAACGGCATAAAGTTTAACACCGAGGAATGATTTTTGTTGAACATCTTGGCCACCAATGTTGATTGTAGGATAAACAGCAATGCCGAGGTTATCTTTACCAATGGCTTCGACAGCCTTGTCTTTGTCCCACGGACCAGATTCAAATGAAGCGATTGTACCTGCTGCAAATTTTGATAAGGTATCGTCGCCAACATTGACAAAGCCTTTATTATTTTTTTGATCAGCAATCCATTTGAGGACATTCACACCGGCTTCATTGTTCCAATCTGTGCCATCAACTGTTTCGCCATTAGCACCGAAAAGGGTATCGCCGACTGACATAAACAAAGGTGCGATATGGTAAGCATTGACAGCTTTTAAGTTAGCGCCAAATGTTGCTTTTGAAGTGATGCCTTCGTATGATTTGATGTCAGCATCAGATAATTTTTCTTTGTTATAGTAGAGAACTTGTGATTCAATCCCGTAAGGGAAGGCATACATTTTACCTTTGTATTCAGCACCAGATACCGCATTTTCTGCGTCTTCGCTAGTAATTTTGCTGACATATTGTTCAGGAATTTCTTGAATCACACCAGAATCTACGAGTTGACCGAGTTGATCGTGGGGCATTGTGAACACATCGGCAGCTTTGAGCCTGCTGAAAAAGTAGCTCATTTTAAAAATAGAATCAAAGAAAAAAGAATTTCAAGACGATTTAGTTTTGAAATTCTTTTTATTAATCTGTTTTTAGTATTGTTCTGGTATTATTT